>NZ_JBHSAF010000013.1:0-630 GCF_042649925.1 Pseudaeromonas sharmana | reverse complement strand
TCGCTCTGCAGCAGCGTGTAGGTGTAACTCACCACCCCGTTGCTGAAACCGGTGATCGCCAGCTGGTTGCCCAGGCCGGTCGTCACCAGGATCGGACTGTCGGCACTGACTCCCTGCAGACTGGCCAGCGTGATCACGGTGCCGCCGACGGTAATGCTCGATAACCCATCCGGGGCGCTGACGGTAAAGTCACCGTCCACGCTCAGCGACTCCTTGCTGCTGTCGGAGCCGGTGGCCAGGTCATCCTCATCCACGACGCCTTCACCGCCACTGGCCGCCGGAGTCAAATCGGTGACCACGACACCATCGTCGGTGCCGGTAATGGTGATGGTCAGATTGGCGCTACTGGTATCGCCGTCGCCATCGGTAAGGAGATAACTGATGGTCTGGGTCAGACTCTCACCATCGGTCAGGGCCTGGACGGCAGGATTGGCATTGTTCAGCGTGAAGCTGTAACTGCCATCGGCATTGAGTACCAGCGAGCCGAGATCGTTCTCAACCGTCTGTGGCGTGACCGTGGCACCATCGGCGCCCTGGGTATCATTGGCCAGCACTGTGCCCGTGATGGTCAGGTTATCGGCATCTTCAGCCACGCTGTTGCTGTCATCCACCGCGGTCGGCTCATCGTCG
>NZ_JBHSAF010000012.1:0-52665 GCF_042649925.1 Pseudaeromonas sharmana | reverse complement strand
AGTACGCAGGATCTCTATGACCCATGGGACTGGGATTACTCGTTATCTCTGATTACCAACTGGGCTGGTAATTGAAACGAGTCCAATGACTGCAGCAGCGAGTTCAACGAAGTGTTTCTGCCGAATTTGGCCTTGATGCTCATGATGTTAGGTCCATGGCTAAAATCTAGCTGCTCATCCTCAAGCCGTTGGTGGCCTTTTGCGCTTGATAATAACCGCCAAAAACTCCACACGCCTGTGACGGTCTGTCTTCTCTCGGTACCATCCAGACCAATCCAGGTAATTTGACTGGTACCATCCGGATTCACATCATTTGGCCAGTGCACATCCATGCGTGGGAACAGCCCATGACGTACATCGATGATTTGCCCTGCCAGATTGATGATTACCCGCCTCGTGCTGGGTGATATGCGTAGCGGTTCTATGCTGGCTCGCAGATCTAGGTGTCCCTCGTCATCGAAGAGCGCATTTTGCAATTGTAAGAGTCGCTCTTTGAATTCAACCAACCCGTCAGCTTGGTTATGCGGGGAAGACAATGCCTGCTTCATTAGTGGTGACTGTTCAATTTTATCGTTAAAAAAGCGATCAATTTTACCCCCGGGGGCGAGGAATGCTTCCACATCACCAAGTCCTGCTTCATCTCGGGCTCGAGGGTTGAATGGATATTTTTGCTCGATAAGTTGAGTAAAGGGTTCCTTGATCTCTTCTTGCCAATCTCGCTCCAACTCATCAACCGCAAGTCGATTGACTTCGCGATACGTTGTATTCACAAGTTCTTGTTGCCAGCTGGTGAGTCCAAGTTGGGTTTGTTCCAGTTGTTCGAGTTCAGCACTTAGCTGGTGCTCGTTTTCTATGCTGAATTTACGCTGCCATAACAAGGCAAGATTGAGTTCAATACGATGGAATAATCTTTCGAGATCCTGCCACTGATTCTCTGGTTGGATTGTGATCAATCGGGACGGATGAACCATAGTGTTGCTCCCCTCCGGGTCTATTTTAATGGGCATTAAGAGTGGTGGGATTACATTGACGTGAGTGTCTATAAGCGACTGAATCTCGCGTATTCCATCGGCTGCATGTTGGTAGCGATTGACCAGCTGTGGCATGTTTTCTGCTGCAATATGCAGTTCACCTAATGCCATCAACCAGGTATCGATATACTCCCGTTGGTAGAGATTTCGTATTTGCTGTAGGCCTTGCGTTGACGCTATGTCGCTTGCTGCGATGGCGGGTAACGGTGAGATGAGCCAAGCATGTTGTGACTGCCATTCAGCCCATTGTGACGTTGCAGTCATAAACTGCTTGGCACCATCAGGCATGAACAGCCGGGGGATAACGGGCGATGTTTGTGGCGGGATGAATAGCTGTTGCGCATGTGGCCCCAGCAACTTCCACAAAGGTATGAGTTGGTTGAGTTGCCAGTTCAACTGCTGGCGCAACAATGTGTAGTAGCACTCAGCTGTGGTGCATGTTTGCCAATAGCGTTGGGCGTTACGGATCTCGGATGCAAAGACAGCGTAGCGTTCGACCGCGTTTGTTTCGCCCTCTTGCCGGGCATTTTGCCAATTATAGTTATGCAAAAGTGTGATGAGATGAGGCCTTAAACGAGCCGCAGTCGAGCCTAGTTTTTGGTCTAAGAAGTGAAAAAGAAAAGAGTGCTGTGAGGGTTGGGGTGAATCAAGAGCACGAATGGCGCGAAGGGTATCGTAATGCTCCAAACTGCCCATAGCCTGTTGCTCGAGCTGCGCAGTCAGAAATTGCATCAACCATGGTTGCATTTCGCGGATAAGACTTTGAAAATAAAGTGTTTGACGATTAACCAGATGACCTCTGTATAGACCCCATTGCCAGACGTGATCTGCGTCGCCAAGTGCTGGCATTAACATTTCGAGTCGAGACAACATCTGATCGAGCGCTTGTGAAGTGCCATCTTCTTTCTCGTGTTGTTTTATCATCCAGTGTTTGAGTAATTCCTCATCCTCTGTCCATACCTGATGCCAGTGGTGCCAACACAAAGCGACGACAAGCGTCGCAGTGGTCAGTCCAACCAGGCGCCGTGGGGCGTTTTGTCTCGGGTTTAGCATGAAACCTTGTTGTGTCTGTTGCAGCATGCTGGCTAGCCAGCAAGGCGAAAGGGGTATGCCTGATATGGGCGGGTCAACCAGAGTGCTGAAATAGCAGCCTGTCAGGCGGGCGCCGGATACTCGCGCTCTGAGGATGGACACGTACTGCTGCGTGTGTTGGCTCAGCTGTTCCAGTGTGATATGCCAGTCAAGTTGCTGTCGAGTCGACAGGCAATTATGTTGAGACAGCTGTTGCGATAGCACCTCAGCTTCAGCTGTGCGCCATTCGGCCCAAAACTCAGCGAGTTGCTCTTCGGGCGATCGCCGCAGACCAAAGTGAATGCCGAGAGGCTGCTGCTCTGGTGCAGTCGAGAGTCGGCGGTTCCATGAGTCCATACCCGGTATCGTCGTACCGCCATGCCAGATCAGGTAAAGCGGTGTTTCATTCTTGATATAGGGCATCAGTCTCGCAAGCGGTACTCCAATGAAGTCTTGCTCATGCGGCAAGGACGAAATTGATTCAGGCCAGTGAACCATCAGTATCAGACCGATCTGCCCCGACTCTATGGCGGCGGTCAAGGCTGCCGACTCTTCTGTGCCGGCAGTGTTCGAGAATAGACCTTCCAGCAGACAGACCTTGATGCATACGTTGCGGTATTTCTCATGCTGCCATACGCTGGTTGCGGAGATTACCGATGAGGCTGACGTGGTGAAGCCGTGAGCCTGCAACCAACTGAAGGCATCAGAAGATCCTTGGTGTAATAATACCCAGCTAGGCACTGTTCTGGCCGTAGTTATCGAGTCACTACCTCGCCGTAGCACTATTCGGCAACCGATGAACCATAGTAAAGCGAGTGCTGACCACCAGAGCCAAATGCACCATGCTGGAGGGTTCAACTGCCAAAGTGCGATTAACGTCAGTAAGCAAATAGACGTGATTGCAATCCAGAGCCGTCCCGAGACAGGAACGAATCGTGTCAAGCATAAGCGTTTTAGATTGGGTGTCATCGGGCTTCCTTGTCTGATTCTGATCGATAAACCAATCGATTAAGGCGTTCGAAAATATGCGGTTCCCATGACTCGAGTGGCTGCTGCTGCAGTTGTGTGTGCAATAAGCGGGAAAGGTGTTGGGTGACGTTGGGAAACGCCCCTCGACTGTGTTCCAGAAACTGCAATAGGATAAGATCCTGTTCCCGGCGCTGTAGCCCCTGCGCTAGTTGCCTCTCTAGGCAGGGCAACAACTCCTGTTCATTCAGTTGGTGCCAGCATTCCGATGCGGCTAATGGCGCAGAAGGCGTTAACCACTGTTCACTCTCCCGCTGCAGAAGTGGTCGACCGTCCTGAAAGGTCAGGCATCGGACCCCAGCTAGTCGTGTCAAAAATTGCATAAGCTCATCACGGATGGCATCAGCCACCGCGTTAAACCCAATCTCCGAAGCGAGTTGGGCCGCCAGGTAATGACCATGCAGCCAAAAAGGCGCTTGCTCTAGGCTGAGTTCCAACGTTAACAATCTGTCGATCGAGGCAGGTTCTGTTTGATAGTCTCGGCACTGATCTGGAGTCGGCGCCCAGAGAGCCGTCCTGCCTCTGGCATCATGTTCTGGGAGGTTCTGTATGTGACTCCAGATCGCATGCCGCCTCAAGCGGTAGCCAATCGGTTGGCCCGGGTGATGTTGTGTCAGTAGCAATGCCTGCTGTAGCTGCACATCTTTTTGTTGGGCTTGCGATTCGACTAATCGTGACATGATAGTGTTGTCAGTTGCCTCGCGATGCGTCGGAGCAGGCTGCTCAGCAGCATCAATAGCCGTTTGGGGCAGGCAATCATCGCCTCCGCGGCAATCTTCGGGCAGAAGTTGTCGTAATGCTTGCCACTGTGCCTGCCATTTCATCTCTGCCGGTAATTGAGTCCGGCTTAGCTCGAGTCGCTTTAGCAAGGCTATCAGGAACGCTTTTTTTCCTGGTTGCAGCCAGTGTTGTGATGCCTCCGTCCCTTGTAACCAGCGAATGAGTAATTGCACTGCCAGTTGCCAGTCCTCCGGTTCAGAGGAGAGGGTTAGCACGCGTAATAGTGCTGAACGCGGTATCTGGTGGGGGCTTTCTATCACTAGCTGTTTGAGTGTGGGTAGTAGCTTGTCTGCGTGCGCTGAACACCAGTAAGGTGACTCCAGTTGCAAAAGCGCCCCTTCGATGGCTTGCCAACGGGGATCATCGGAATCAAATGCCCGATTGTGGGGAGATGTCGGCATCAGCTGATCCAGTTGCTCGAGCCAACTTTGATGACGTAATGACATTACCAATGACACCTCCGACGGATGGGAATCAGTGCCGTCGCCAACGGATGCAGCGACAAGGGAGGCTGCCCAATCAGCGTCAAGGTGTGATGCTGCTGCCACTGTTTCAGTCGGTTGATGGCAGGTAACCCGCGTCCTGATTCCAGGCGTTGTCCGCTATGTTGAATAAACCAGTGCGCTTTTGTCGGGATACCATCTAGCAGCAGTTGTGGTGTGTCGGTGACCGGTTCCGGAAGCTCCAGCCAGAGGTAGGTTAACAGGCCACGGCATTGTACATGCAGGCTAAAACCGTCCCCGTTGTGCAAGCGGAAGCCGTAAGGGATTGTTTCCTCACGTGTATTCGCAGGTGGAGACTCTAGTGGTTTCGATTGCTGGTCATAGCAGTCAAGACGCTGCTGGGGGTCCGGAACGTTGGCACACTGATTAATGCTGAGCCCGGAAGAGAGCCAAATAGGTAAAAACCAGGCCAACATTATTTGAGCCCCAACTTGCGGCACTTGTTATCCAGTGTGCGTTTGGGCAGCCCAAGACTGGCGGCCACCAACTGCCGATTACCGGTAAAACGGTGCAAACGGGCGTCAATGACCGCGGCCTCGAATTGTTGCACGGCGAGACGGATGTCTTTTATGTGACCATACGGGTCTGATTGAGCATGACACTCGAGCTTTTGGCGCCACGTTTCGGGTAAATACTGTAGCGACAAGGGAGTGCTATCGGGAGTCATCGCGCAGGCGATGGCGATCAAGTTACGGAGCTCGCGAATGTTGCCAGGGAAAGGATAGCGGCCTAAGGCTTGTTGCAGTCCGGCATCCAGCGTGCGTTGCTGTCGCCCAGAGCTATGTTCTTGTGTGAATTGCCGGCAGAGCGCCGGCAGATCTTCGCGCCGATATCGCAATGCGGGCAACTGTATTTGACACTGACTCAATCGATGAAACAGGTCCGCTCTGAAGGAGCCATTGTTCACCATCTCCGGCAGTGATTTGTGGCTTGCGGCAACCAAACGGAGATCAATTGTAATTTCATGCCTCGCCCCGAGGGCCCGTAGTTGACGAGTTTCAAGGACTCTGAGCAGTTTTATCTGCATCCCCAGCGGCATATCACCGATTTCATCAAGGAATAGCGTACCGCCGTTGGCCTGTTCCAGCAGTCCGGTTTGGTCGCGGATCGCGCCGGAAAATGCCCCCTTTACATGACCAAAGAGTTCGCTCTCTACCAGATTCTCCGGGATGGCCGCACAGTTGATGGCGAGGAATGGGGCGGCGTGACGTGACGAGAGATCATGGATCAGGCGTGCTGCTATCTCTTTTCCCGTGCCTGTTTCACCTTGTAGTAATACCGTCAGTCGATGGCGACTGGCCAACTGCAACTCATGGCGTAACTGAGTGACGGCGGATGACTGGCCGGTTAAGCGTTGCAAGTGGACTTGGCACTCATCTGCATCGGTTATCATGGGTCTGAAGGTGGCGGCCCTGAGATAGTGTCGCGCCAGACTCTGAATGCGGGGATCCTGTTGCCACAGACGGAGAGCTTTGGGGCGGCCAGCCATCAGTAGCAGATGCTCCTCGTCTAGGATGCCGATGTGAATGGCCAACAGGGGATCCAGCGCATGCCACCAAGCCTTCAGCCAGTCTATCTGCATCAAGCCGCTACGTAGCAAGGAGGCATGACTACGGGTATTTCCGGAAGGCAACAGCAATGAAAACGGGTTTGTCGTTAGCGTATCCTCTGCGCTGAGCGTAAATGAGATGCCGCGAGTCCCGATGGCGGTCAGCTGACGAGTTAGCGCCGAGAAGTGCAAGAGCAAAAGATCGCCATCCGGATAACACTGGGATAGTTGAACTAATAGCCCGGTGCGAGGGGAGCTTTCACCGGCCAAATGCGGGTTGATCGGATTCGTCGTGGCCATCTGCATCGCTATGGCACCTCATGCAAAGAGTGAAAGTACAGATTCAGCGTATCCACTGATGCGCCAGGTCGTTGAGCTGAGATTGGTAGAACAAGTAGAGTGCGATGGTGAACAACAGCAGCCAGAGCCAGTACAGCCCTCGGCGCGGCGCGAAGGAGGTTCCGGGTTGTGGTTGTGGCATCAGGTGAATCAATGCGGGAAATGACAAGACTTTGGGCTGCGGATGGCCATATAAAAAATGAAATAACTGTTCGCGCCATTGGCGATGGATTTTTGCACCACCGGCTTCAATGCGATATCGTCCTTCATAGCCCAGGCTCAGACACAGATGGATGCCTTGCAGTAGCTCCCGCGGAGGCGCTGGTTGGCGAAGCCACCCGTCCAAACGCTCATAGAGTCGGCTGCCCGCTTTGCCTTCCTGATAAAAATAGAGCATCAACGTCATCTGCGGCCACGGCGAGGGCAGCTCCCAGCTGCGACTCATGATGGCTTCATCCAGTGCGCAACAAAGCATGTAACGCCAGCCATCACAGTCAGATTCGGAATACCCATCCGCGATGAGGCGAGCGCCAAGTTGCTGAAGTTGTTGAATCAGCGTCTGCTGAAAGCTGAAAAGATCCTCTGGGACGGTCAGGTGCTGTTGCTGGCATAACAATCGCAAAAAAGAGTGGGCATGCCATAGCAGTCGATTGTCCAGCAGGGCGCTCTGCAATGGGCTCGTAGGGTGTGATGTGCCGCTCATAGTATCTGTATCCACAGTTGTAGTGTCAGGGCCGGGAGCTCCCCCGTCAGTTGGATGAGCAAAACCTGCTCTTGTTCTAGCTGTCGAAGTTGATCCTCATTCAGCACAATTTCGATGCAGAGGTAGTCGGTTGGCCACCCAGCTGGCGGAGCTGAAACCATGCGCAGTGCCAACCCAGGTAACTGCAGCGTCAACAAATCTGGCATGGTGCCGGGAAACGCAATCTTGAGTTGTTGTTGAATCAACTGCGAAGCGAGGGGGTCACCCGAATTCGCCTTGAGGCCAAGCCAGAGACGGTAAGGCGTGGCGATGTCCGCAGGCTGTAAAGTGGCGCGATACTGGCCGGGCCCTGAGGACTGAACTGTGATTGGGTGTAACCCGTCCAGGCCGAATGGAGTTAACCGTTCGACCATCCGGGCGATCACGGCTTTAAAGCACCGGTCCTGCTCGGTATGGCAATAACGCACAGGATCGAGGCAGGGGGCGGGAGAGGGAGAGGGCGCCAAGGCACAGAGCTCGGCTTCCTGCTCCAGTAAATAATCGAAGATCGCCTCAGGCTGGCTATGACCCAGGGTTAACAGATGGTTTAGACGCGTGATATTGCGGCTTAGCCATATCAACTGCAGGGTGCGATGAGCACAGTGGTGAGCGGTGAGTAGCCTTGGTTCTGGTGTTGTCAGTTGTCGCTGTTTCTGCCGGAGTAACTGCAAGACACCATGTAACAGAACCTCCAGCCCTTTTGAACCGCTAAGTGTCATGGTGCAGGGGAGATACTCGGTGTCTAGTTCAATGTGGCCGTTTGCATGCAGCCGTTTAATCCGGGCAACTGGAAGCGCGTCGGCGATATCTTTAACCTGGTGCTGCCAGTACAACCGAGGACGTAGCTGCGCAAGCTCAATGTCTGCGGCCATGGCATGCTGGGACATAACATCCGGTATTGAGCGGGTGATACAGTTGATGGGCATCGGGTGACCATGCTCATCGGCGACGCTTAAATAGAGGAGCTCGCCCTCAATACACTCTTCGGTGAGGGCGAGCGCCTCAGGTAAGGCGTCTCGTTGCGGTGCCAGACACCAGTGGCCTTGCGGTAGACAAACGTCGAGTTGTGTCAGTTGGATATGCCCGGCAAGGAGATGGACTGGGCTAAACTCCAGTCGTAACACACCGATGGCATGCGGAAACAAGGCTTGCATATACCGTTGTAACAGGCTATGCCAGTAACGATCCTGTTGCTGCAGATGCTGAGGGCGCAGAAACAACCCTTCACGCCAAACCACGGAATGCTCCATCTTTACTCCTCGTCTTTTTTCACAATCAGTTGCTTGTGTTGTCTGGTCAGCAGTATTTGGTAGCGATGTCCTATGGGGTGTATGCGCACAGATGCACGCCAGTGATGAGCATCTGCCAGGTCATTGAGGACGACGGCGGCGAGATAGTGACTTTCTGGATTCACAGCGCCGATGGCGAGCGCTTTGAACTGACCGGGCACCAGCGTGTATTCCTGATGCCACAGATAATTCACGCCGAGGGCTTGCTTGGGATCAGATTGCAACTCCTCACGGGTTGCCGCCAGCAGGCGGGAATCATCGGCCAGTTGGAAGACGAGCATTCGCACAGGGTCTTCGCTGGTCTTGTTGTCTGCAGAAGCATCCTCTGCCAGTAACAATAAGAAAAGCTGACTCGGTTGCTGGTCCGGGCCTCCCAGCGGTAAATCGGGGTTAAGCAGCAGCCGTCCCATTTTGTCTAGCGTGCTACAGCCTGCAAGCAACGCCAATAACAGTACCGGCAAGCAGCGCAGAGCCTGCATTCGGTTTTTCATCGGTTGGCTCCCTCGTCCCTGAAGCCAACGATAGCCAAGCTATGGGGGCGCCCCAGATGGCAATTCCAACCCAGGCGAGTCTTCCAGCGTGCCCCCAAACGCCCCTGGCGACGATGGTGCTCAGCCAGTGATAGATACCACTCGATGCTCAGTGCTCCGAGCGTAAACCGGCGCAGCTGTTGCAGCATCATCTCGGCTGCGGCGCCTTGGGCTTGCCAGTGGGGCCAGTCACCGTCATGTCGATTGACTAGCCGACAGCGAATGTGATCACACGATGTGTACTGATAACCGCCCAGCACGCCGTGATGGCCCAGTTGGCTTACTCCTAATCGAAGTCGAACGTCATCTGGAAGCGGTACTCGGCGGCGAGCCCCGTTTTCCAGCCGCAGTGGAGCCATGCCGGGAAGTTGCTGCAAATAGTATTGGATGGCTTCTCGACTGGCGCCGGATAGTAAGACGCGGACGAGAGGCCACAATGGTGTAGCGTCGGTGAGGGTTGTATTGCCGATACCCAACCAGCCTCGCCACACACGCAGCCAGGCGTGTTCAGTGGCCTCAGGCGTGGGAAGCCAGTAGCGATACTTGCGCCATCCTCGGTGCAACAGTGCCAGCAGATGACGCTGAATCAGCTCAAGCAGCATGCGCGTGGCGGAGTCGCTGAATCCTGCCCCTTGCCAAGCCTCCAGGTAATACCCTGGCAGTGGCGATGTGCTGCCACTCAGCGCCAAAACAGCCAGCATCATACTGTTATCGTTATCCAGCACGGCCTCATGTGTGCAGAAGCGATTGTCACTCGGTGACCGCCAATGCAGCTGCGTCTGATGGCGATAATGGTGCTCGAGTTGAACAAACAGCTCGGATCTATCAGGGGGGAGCGAGGGTCTAACCTTGCTCAGCATGTGGATAGGGTGGCAGGCCATGACAGCTCTCCTCCTGTGTGATGATCAGTCAGGGTCAGACGGTGCAGTGTATTAACCGGGCTGCGCCGTGTGAGGACGGCTGACAAGACGTAACCAAACAGCAGGCACTCCGCAGCGCCGCCAAATGCGGCGCGATCCAGCGTTACCCGTGTGTGAATACGGGGATAGGGTTGCCCGGTATGCCAGTGGTACTCGCGGTGCTGTTCGACCGCGAGCAGGGCGGTCAATTGCTGAGTGAGTTTTCGCTGTGCAGCCTCATCGACCCTGGCAAGACGGTGTCTGGAGCTAAGCAGCTGGCATAACCCCTCGTGATTCAAGGGTTGATGGAGGTGGGATGACATCTGCCCAAGCCATTGCCAATAGCTATGGGGGGCAAGGCTCGGAGGCAGCGTCCTGGTCAATGGTGTGGCTAATCGAGCGCGGAGACAGGACAAACTGCCCTGGCCGGGAATGAACTCGCTGTCTGCGGTCACCCGCTCGGCCCATGTGGTGCTGCATACATCCATCTCGACACTGAGAATATCAGGGGTGTGGCCTGCAACGTGCTCCGGCTCCGAGGAGAGCTGCAGGCTATAGCGGATCTGCTGCCCACAGTGTTGCTCCTGGCGTAACAGATAATTGCCGGTGTGGCCTGTGGTGGCTGCAGTGCCGAGAGGGGATAACACCTGGTGGTGACCATTGACCTCCGAGACAACCTGACGCAGATGAACAATCCATTCCGGGATGTGGGTGAGCGAGGCCAAAAGTAGTGGATAGCGGCTTTTACTGCCATCGACAACGATCGGCTCAGCGTGAGCTCGATGCAGATTGGCACATGGAAATAGATTGATTTGAAAAGGTTTTTTGTAGAGTTTCAGCGTTTCGGGTATCTGGGTGTCAAAGATCAGGCGGATTTGCAAACGCTGCAGCTGAATTGACCTGCTGTCGACAGGGGGATTCAAATGGAAGAACAATAGGCTGGCAGGAAAGTGTAGCCAGTCATCCAGCAGCTCAAGGCTGCCGCCATCGAAGCCGCAACCGCACAGCGGCGTCAGTGTTGACAGGTCGGCTAACGCGAGTGCTGTCGTTGGCCACACGACTTCTCCGCTGTCGGTCTGCAGGGTCAAGGCTGCCAGGTGGTTATGCAGCAGAGCAAACAGTTCGGCACCGTGAGCGGGATCTCCACTCAGCCAGAAGGTCAGCTTAGACCAGGGCAGCAGACTCAGACTGGCGGATTGGAACAGCTCAAGCATGATCGTTATCGAGGTGGAGGTGAAATTGCTGCTGATGAGTTCGGCAGGAAAGATCCAGCCATCGCGCAGAGTACGCATCGTTGTCTGCACCCCATCCGGATGCGGAACAGTCAAGAATTCACTGCCAGCACTGAGAGGTTGAGGTGTCATGATAGCCCCGCGGGGTGGCTGACAATGCAGCAACCCCATTGCTGGTAGCGGAGCGAGCAGTTGGGGGGCGGTCAGCTCAAGCAGTGCCTGACTCAATTCGGGAAACTCATCATCGAGTCGTCCACGGATCTGTGCACACAGGAATGCGACGCCTTCCAGCAGGCGCTCAATGTCGGGATCCTGAGCCGGCAGTCCGAGAAAGGGTGCCAAATCAGGACGTTGCTGTGCCAACTCTGCCCCCTCATAGCGCAAGCGCAGCAACTCTTCATGAAAGTAGTCATCAAGGCTGCTCATAGGCGAATGCTCAGCGGATGCAGATTGTCCAGCCAGAAGACCAGGGGCTGCGGGGATGCCTGGCAGGAGCCATGACGCGCGGGCATAGCGAGCTCGGCCGTGATACGAAAGGTCAGCATGGCGGGTCCGCTCGCCGGCAACGGTTGCACGCAGAGGCGTGTCAGACGGGGTTCGTACTGTACGATGCACTGGTGAATACGCTCTGCCAATTGCTGTTGTCGCTCCTCACAAGCCGGCATCAGCAACATTGCAGGCTCCAGCCCTAATGCCGGGCTACAGCGACAGTGACCAGGCCGGCTGGCGAGCAGTTGCACCAGATGTCGACAAATGGAGGGGCGTTCGTCGATGTGATGTCGCTCCAGGCGCTCTAGAAAACGACTCATGATGCGACGGGCTCCCGATCCAGTCGACCGACCAGCGAGAGTTCAAAGCTGGCTCCCATGTATTTGAAATGGGGGCGGACCATCAATCTGACCTGGTACCATCCGGCCTCACCAGGGGTTTCCAGCACTTCGACCGCTGCGGCGCGCAACGGACGCCGGCTACGCACATCGGCGGGAGGATTCTCCTGATCGGCAATGTACTGTCGGATCCAGCGATTCAACTCCCGCTGCAGATCCTGGCGCTCTTTCCAGGCGCCGATCTGTTCGCGTTGCAGCACTTTGAGGTAATGTGCGAGGCGGCAGATGATCATCAGATAGGGCAATTGGGTGGCGAGCCGATAGTTCAGCGCCTGTTGCTGGCCGCTCTCGGTTTGCGCATAGACTTGCGGCTTCTGTACCGAGTTGGCAGAAAAAAAGGCGGCACTTCCACTGTCCTTGCGTTGTGTCAGCGGAATGAATCCCGCCTCCGCCAGCTCCAACTCTCTGCGATCGGTGATCAGAACCTCAGTCGGGATCCTGGATTGCCATTGGCCCATGGATTCGAACAGCGGAATCGGCAAGCCGTTGATTTCACCACCATGGCGTGGGCCTATGATGTTGGGGCACCAACGGTAACGGGCAAAGCTTCGCGTCAGGGTGCTGGCCAGCAGATAGGCGCTATTGCCCCACAGATAGTGTTGATGATTAGCTTGGGTTTGCTCCTGATAACAGAAGCTGTGAGTCGGGTTATCCAGCGGGTCATAAGGCAGGCGTAGCAAGAAGCGTGGGCACGTTAGCCCTAGATAACGCGCATCCTCGGTGGTTCTTAGCCCATGCCAGCGCAGGTAGCCGTTGCCGGCCAGCAAGGCATTGAGATCCTGAATCTGGCCCAGTTCGCCAAAGTGTTGCAGCCCGAAAAAGCGAGCGGATACTGAGGAGATGAAGGGGGCATGCGCCATGGCCCCCACGGTCGCCAGCTGATGCAGTAAGCGGATGTCAGGAGCCTGCTGCGTAAAGGCAAAATCGCCAATGACCGCAGCGACAGGCTCTCCGCCATACTGACCAAACCCGCTGGCATATACATGACGGTAATAGCAGCTTTGACTGATCTCGGCCGCTTCGTCAAAGTCCTCACTCAACTCCTGAGTCGTGACATTCAATACGCGCAGGCGGATGTTTTCTCCAAAGTCGGTGCGTTCGACCAGACTCTTGAGGCCGCGCCAGCTTGCCTCCAGTGCCTGGAAATCTGGGTGGTGCAGGATGGCATCCATCTGCCGGCTCAACAGGTTGTCGAGCTCGGCTATCATTCGGTCGAGGTTGGGGCGTGCAGCAGGCTCTGAGGCGGCGGGTTGAGGGTGCTCATACCAGTTGGCCAAGGCCTGCACTCCGTCACGTGTGAGCTGATGCTCATGGTCCTCGTTTGTATGTGGACAGGCCAGCGCCAGCAGCTGGGGTACCAGGGCTCGTGGAGTCGTCTGCGTTGTCATACGATTATCCTCAGTCGCTATCAGTCTGGGTGAGTTCAGTCAGCAGTTGTTGACGCAATCCAGGATCGGACAGCAGTCGGAAAAGCTGTTGTCGAAACGCGGGCTGATTGCGTAGCGGCCCTTTCATCGCCGCGAGCGCGCGGCGCAGTTGTAGCAGACGTTGCAAGGCTGGAATTTGGGTGACGATGCGGTCTGGCGTGAAGTCCTCAAGGCTGCTGAAAGTCAGTTGACAGGAGAGGGTGGCGTCGTCGAGCGCGCTGATGCAGTCAGGGACCTCGAGTGTCAGTTGTAATCCGGTTTGCTGCATTACCGCCGTGAAGCTGTTCTTGTCAATCGACATGGGTTGTCGTTGGCTCAGCGGTTGCGGGTCGGGTTGGCCAGTCAGATTGGCTAGCACCAACAGGTGCAACGGGAGTTCTACATCGGCTTCTTCTGCGCCCTGATTGGAACGGTAGCGAATGGAGATGCGTTCCTGTGGCGCGACACTGTTCTCATGATCCGGCATGGCCGCCTCGCTTGTCTGTATTGTGCGTCGGCTGATACTAGCGGTCAGAGGGTGGGCGCTCTTGCTGCCACAATTGGCAGTCCCGCTGCCAGGTCATGTCACCTGTCAACGATGTCGGTGTCGGCAAAATAACGCCCTGGAAGAGGTGGCGTTATTCATAAACAGATAGTCTCCGGGAAGGGGAATGTTGATTCATGTTAATTATTGCTTATAAAACATGCATTTAAAGTGAATGACACTCAGTGCCTGTCAGCGATGACAGGCAAGCGGAAATACGGCAGTCAGACAGCGGCTTTTATTCTTCCGTTTTGGCATACGGATTTGGTTAAAAACACGGCATCGTGCTGAGTCTGATGTCAGTAATGTTGACAGCCGTGATTCAGCGCAGGCATTGTCAGCATCATTTCCCTGTTTTTGCCTGATTATGGTGCTCCAGTCAGGCAAGAGGCACGCTCTTTGCTTTAGTGAGCGTCCCGAGCAGGGGGGCCGCCTGAAGCATGAATCAAGGATGTGGGAGTAACGATGCGTCTGCAACAGCAGGTGATGAAGATGATACGTCGCTGGCAAGGGGGCGCCATGCCGTCAGTGCACATCGACCAGACGCTCGAGGGTGGACTGGCAAAGTATGGTATTGGCGCTGTGCTGTGTGATGAGCAGGGAACGATTCGGGCGGTAAACCACCATTTTGAGGCGTTATGCGGCTTTAACCGGAGCGAGCTGGTGGGGCGACCTGCTCCTGCACTGCGCTCAGGCATCTATACTTCCACGCTGCTCGATTCTGTGTTGGCGGGCATTGAACAGCATGGTCTGTGGCAGGGGCGGCTCTATAGTCGGCATAAATCCGGGCGTCTATTGGCGGAGCAACTGACGATTTGCCGCTATCAGGCCGCAGAGTCCTTGCTGTTGTGTCTGGTTGGCCTGAGCCAGCAGGAACAAATGCCGGCCCAGTTGGAACAGCAAGGGGTACGCATGCTGGATCCCTTGACCGGTTTGCTCGACCGTCCCGGTTTTTATGCTGAACTGGAGCAGTGTTGCAGTCATGGTATGCCGTTTGGGCTGCTGTCCCTCGATTTAAAAAATTTCTGCCAAATCAATACACAGTTTGATCATCACACGGGCGATGTGCTGCTGCAGCAACTGGCTGAACGCTTACGCTTGCTGGTGGGGAGTCGTGAACTGATCGGGCGTGTCGGCGGGGATGGTTTTGCATTATTGCTACCTGGCCTGAGCAGCGAAAGCCAGTTGCAGGAGTGGTCAGAACAGGTGTTGCGCGAGTTGCATCGTGCCTTTGACGTCGGGCCCCGGAAGCTGCGACTGTCGGGCACGCTGGCGGGGGCGCTGTGGCCGCGGGATGGTGATGATCACCACCAACTGCTGCGCCATGCTGATGTCGCGCTGTTTGAAGCCAGACGGCAACAGCGTGATTACTTCTGCTTCTCCGCCCAGATGCTGGATCGTATTGCGCATCGAGAGCGCATGCAAAAAGAGTTGATGGATGCCATTAGCAAGAACGAAATAGAGTTGGCCTATCAGCCCATCTGGGATAATCGGCTGGGTCGGGTCGCCAAGCTGGAGGCGCTGGCGCGCTGGACCCACAGAGAATGGGGGGTGATCTCCCCGGTAGAGTTCATTCCTTTGGCAGAGCAGAGCGGCTTGATTCAGGCGATGGGCGAGAAGTTGTTGGCGCGCGCCTGTCAGGATCTGAAACAGTTACAGGCAATGGGGTATGACTGGCTCCAGATTTCAATCAATCGCTCGACACTGGAATTTAATACCTTAAACCCCGATGGCCGGGATTGGCTGGATGTCTTGCATCAGCATGAACTGGCTCCCTCCTCCTTCATTTTCGAAATCACCGAGTCGATTTTCATGGAGGGACATGAGGATCACCTGCAGCGAATTCGCGCGCTACGCAGTGCTGGGTGTCTGATCGCGATCGATGATTTTGGGACGGGCTTTTCGGCGTTGAACTATCTGCGACTCTATCCGATGGATCTGGTGAAAATCGATCGTAGCTTTGTCCAGCAGATCCCGGGGCATACTCAGGACCGATTGTTGCTGAAAGGCTTGATCGACATAGTGCATAACCTGGGGATGCAATTGGTGGTCGAAGGGATTGAGCGCGAGGAGCAACAGGCCTTCATCTGCAGCCAGGGTTGTGCATACACGCAGGGCTTCTTGTTCAGCAAACCCCTGGCCTGGGCCGACCTGATGTCGTATTTGCGACATCATCATCCGGTCGTCGAGACCGGCCAAGCCTGTGAGCCTACCCCCATGCTGGCCATATGACAGGCACACATGTGTGGCATATTGGTGCAATGCACTGATATTGCGCCTTTTTTTGGTGCTACGCTGACAAAAGGCGGTGCGCGATGTTGCACCAGACTAGGTACAGTCCTTGCTAGCTGTTTTATCAATAGACGCAGGAGCGCGTCTGTCGGTAATCAGATAATAAGGATGGTGTATGGGATTACAGAGTGACCTGATGGCGCTGAGCCTCCAGGAACGGCATTGGCTGCCCGTGTGGGGCAAAACCGGCAAATTGGCGATGCGTTGGGCCTATCGTCGGAATCGAGATCGGGTTGAGGCCATGGAGCAGGCGTTCAACAGTTTTGCTGCCACCCGACTGGCGCTGTTGCAACAGTGGACCGAGGAGCAATGGAGCCTGCTGGAAAGCATGGCGTTGACCCTTCCAGCGCTGGATAGCGTGGATGCCGCTTGGCTGCGGGAACGACAGCGGCTGCTGGCGGATGCCAGCGAGCTGTTTGTGACAGACCTGAATGGGCAACTGCTACTGAGTTCGCGTCACGAAGGTGGCGGCTGGCAGACGCTCTCGGTGGATATCTTGCGTCATCAGGCCCAGGGGCGTCTGCTGCAGGGGCCATATCGTGATGAGCGTACCCGCCTGCTCGGAGCCACCACCTCAAGTTTCCATGACGCCGTGACGCTGATGTTTCATCAGCCGGTATTCCAGCAGGGGAAGCGGGTGGCGACCTTGTGTGCCCGCGTCCCGAATGATGTGATTGGCGATATCATTCAGCGCGAAGCGGGTCATATCTTTCATGAGTCCGGCGACAACTATCTGTTCATGGTGCGCTCCGTGCTGGATCCTGCTGTGGTTCCGGGTACGGCACTGTCCCGTTCCCGCTTTGAGGATCGCACCTTCAGCCTGGGCGACAATCTCAAGGATGGTGTGCATACCGCGTTTGGTACCGTGCGGGTGCGCGAACATACCGAACTGGAGTTGAAGTTCAACGATCCGGCGACCGGCGAGTTGCACCCCGGCGTGCGCGAAACCATGCGTCATGGGCACAATCTGTTTGTGACTTATCCTGGTTATTCCGACTACCGCCACATACCGGTCATCGGCAAGGGGATCACATTCCAGCTGCCGGGTTCGCCCGATGTATGGGGCATGATGTGCGAGGCCGATCTGGAGGAGGTTTACCGCTACCGCTCTGTCAGCTTCCGCCTGGTGAAAGGCGTGATGCTGAGTGTGATGCCGGCCTGGGTTGGGGCAACGGCGCTGGCGCACGGGTTGCAGCTTGCTCCCCTCTGGGCGCTGACACTGCAGTTGAGCGGTTTGCTGGTGGGCGGCTGGTTCTTCAAGCAGGGGTTTGCACGCCCGCTGGCCGGCCGCCTGCGGCAAGTCATCGCGATGTTGCGCCGCATTGCCGAGGGCGAGGGAAACCTGCAACTGCGGCTGGACAGAGGGGCGCTGGTGAGTGATGAGACGGGCATCATGACACAGTGGGTGAATAGCCTGGTCGATAACCTCGATGCCACGCTGGGCAATGTCATGGTCACCAGTCAGACGCTGGAACAGGATAATCGTCGCATGCAGCAGCACAATGAGAGTTCGGCCAGTGCCGTCGAACAGGTTATGTCCGCGATGCGACGGACGCTCAGTTCACTGGAGGAACAAATGGGGCGCCTGAATTCGGCCTCCATGACGGCAGCAGACATGCATCAGGCGATGACGCAGCAAGCGGAGCAAGCGCGTCAGCAATTTGCCCTGGTTTCCAGCCGGACGCGCAGTATCCGCGAGACGGTGGGGGCCTCCGCCCAGACCATCAGTGACCTGGGTGCCAGCACGCGCGAGATTGGTAACATCATTGGCGTCATTCAGGCCATCGCCGCACAAACCAATCTGTTGGCGTTGAATGCGGCGATCGAGGCGGCACGTGCCGGGGAGGCCGGTCGCGGCTTCGCCGTGGTCGCCGACGAGGTACGGCATCTGGCTGAGCGGACGCGGCAGTCCACCGCCGAGATAGAAGGCATGATTGGCCGTGTGCAGCAACAGGCCAGCGACGCTGTCAGCGTGATGGAGCAAGGCATGGTCAATATGGAGGAGGGGTTGCGCATTGCCGAGCAAGCCGCAGGTGACAATGCGGGCCAGAGCCGCATAGTCGAGAAGCTGTTCGAGACGATTCATGAGTTGACGGCGCGGGGTCGCGAGCATGCCGAAGAGGCGTCGGGGGTTGCTGATGTGGCATTGGCAATGAAAGGGGCGCTGGATGATCTGAATCAGTCTGTCGGCCAGACCCAGCATACCATCGCCCGCCTGGCGACCATGGCCGGACGCTTCCAGGTCAGCGAACGTGCCACCATCTGAGTTTGTGTGGCTTCTCTGATACAATCACGGCGCTCCGGTGTGGGCGCCGTTTTTTCAGGAGAGAAACCATGTATGCCATTGAAGTCAGCGTCGAGGATTCGCGCTATCAGGAGGCCGCGGCTCGTCTGGCTGTGACGCTGAATGGCGTGACGGCAGCAGAGCCATTTGCACTGGTATACACCGCGGAACGTCTCGAACTGCGCAAGCTGAATGAGCCGGCGCTGGGGGCTGTCTATGTTGACTTTGTGGGCGGAGCCGTTGCCCACCGGCGTAAGTTTGGCGGCGGGCGGGGACAGTCGATTGCCAAGGCGGTTGGTCTCAAGGCGGGGGCCAACCCCAGTGTGGTGGATGCGACGGCCGGTTTAGGGCGGGATGCGTTTGTACTGGCCTCGCTTGGTTGCCGGGTCCTGATGCTGGAGCGCAGCCCGGTCGTGGCCGCCTTGTTGCAAGATGGGCTGGTGCGCGGTTATGCCGATGAGGAAATCGGAGGCTGGTTACAACAACGGCTGCAGCTGTTACCCGGGCCGGCACTCGAAGGGTTGAGCAATTTGCCATTCGCGCCGGAGGTGGTCTATCTCGACCCCATGTTTCCTCACAAGAAAAAGTCCGCTCTGGTCAAGAAAGAGATGCGGGTGTTTCAGTCGCTGGTTGGGGCGGATCTTGATGCCGATGCCCTGTTGCCGGCGGCCTTGGCCGTTGCGACCCGACGTGTAGTCGTCAAACGTCCTGACTATGCTGGCTGGCTGGCTGACCGCCAGCCCAGCAGCAGTATTGAAACTAAAAACAACCGCTTCGATCTCTATAGCCTGGCGGCATTAGGCCACTGAGCCGATATCGCTATCCAGCGTCGCGGTAATGCGTTGTGCTTGCTCGCGAATGTTTTGAGCGACCGCCTCAGATTGTTGTGACATGCGTGCCGATTGTTGACGCAGGCGGTGCATCATCTCCCCGAAGTGCATCAGTTGCTCCAGCTGACTATGCGCATTGCCAGCACCTTGTGCCGCGACGACAGCACTACTCTGCGCGTTATCCCTGACGACCAGTGAGGTGGCCAGCAAACCATCCGCATGTTGTTGTTGCGCCTGGGCTGCGCCTGCGATGGCATGAATGGTCTGGCTTAATTGCAGTGATGCCTGTTTGAGCTGCTCGAATATCGTCAGGATCTGGCCCAGGGATTGCTGGGTACTGGCCGACAAATGCCGCACCTCATCGGCTACGACGGCAAAGCCGCGGCCGGCCTCGCCGGCGCGCGCTGCCTCAATGGCGGCATTCAGCGCCAGCAGGTTGGTCTGTTCGGCGATATGGCTGATCACGTCGATGATGGCCGTGGCGCGGCCCATGGAGGCATCCAATTGCTGCAACGAGACCTGGCTGCTTTCGATGGCTTGCCCGGTCTGACGTGTGGCGCCCTGTAATGCATGCACCAGCGACTGACTGTGCAACATTGACTGTTCGTTATGTGTGGCATGCTCCGCCATGTCACTGGCAACTTGATGTACTTCGTTCGCCAGCTGTTGCAGGAGCGTCATCATCTGTTCTGCGGCAGTCACTTCGCGATCTGCCGCCGAGGCATGGTCGCGAATATCACTGACCTGCGACACCATGCCATCCAGCGTGCCGGATATCTGTTCCAGTTGCTGCGACTTGTGCAGTTGCTGTTGCTCGAGCAGTGCCATGAGCTGATTAAAATTACTGGCAATCTCGCCCAGTTCACTCTGCCGGTGCTGCACGGGTAATGGCTCTGGGCGTCCTGTGGCAACCAAGCGGGCGAACGCATCACGCAAAGTGCTCAGGCGCGAGACGACGAGGCGTTGTTGAAACCAGAAGGAGAGCAGAGCAAATAGCACCAGTACTGCGGCCAGGGCTATCAGCCCATAGCCAATTTCCTGCAAGCGTTGCTGATGGCGCTGTTCCAGCAACTGGCCAAGCGCGGCCAACGCCGTCTCGACGGAGGCAAAATCGGCTTTGAGATGTTGTTTCATCTGTTGTTGCCGCTCCAGCAGGGTGCGAGTGTTTTCCAGCTCCTTGGGGTAACGGGCAATGAGACTCGCCAGTTCGGCTTTGGGCTCTTCGCCGAGATCACTGGCGACCTCCGGTTCGCCAAGTGCTGGAATCTCATCTTCACTGGCGGCAGTAATGCCCAGTAAGGGCAAGGCTGCCAGTGCTTGCTGCTGCTGTTGCAACGTACTGAGCTGAAACTGGATGGAGCTCAACAGGCGGCTGTCTTGACGCTGCATCAGGTTTTCTCGTAACTGTGCCAGTTTGGCGACATCCTGCGCCATGCCGGCAACCAGCCGCAGATAGGCCGCGCCCTGCTCATTCTTCGCCTGCAGCGCATAGCGGTTCAGACTGCCTAACTGGCTCATCAGCTCGCTTTCGGCGTGCTGTAGCAATTGTTGTACGTTCCCGGAGAGTTTGCCGGCAGCCAGGTATTCACCACCGAGTTTGGTGTGCAGCTGTTGCAAGGCTTGTAGCAGCGCAGCGCTATCGCCGGGCGGTAGCTGTTCTAATTGCGAACGGGCCTGTTGTAACTGGGCTTGAGCACTGCTCAGTCGACTACTGTCGCCGCTTAGCAGATAGTCGCTTATCTCGCGCTGGACTTGTTGGCTGATCGATTGGCTGAGAGCTGAATACTGCTGGCGCTCAAGCTGTTGCTGTTGACGTTGTTGTGTGGCGAGCCAGAGCGCCGCACACAACAGGCTGGCCAGGAGTAACAACAGCAGGGAGCTGAACAGGGAAAAGCGGGCAATCTTCATGGTTCCGGCACCTCATGTTAGTGCCCGCAGTCTATGAAGCAGCGATGACAGTTGTGTGACAGCTCAATGCGTGGGCGGAGGGGTTCTTTGCTGTAGTAGTTGCAGCTGTTGCTGTTCTAGCCGCCAGCGCTGCCATTCCAGTTGCGCGAGATGGTCACGCAGCTTGCGTCGCTGGCCAGGATTTTGGCTGTTGACCAGCTGCTCCCATAGCCGCTGTTGCTCGTCATACAGCGCCATCAGACGTTGTCGGTTCTCCTCGACCTGCTGCTCTTGGCGGTATTCGGCATAGCCGCGGTCATAGTCGGCGCGAAATAGCTGGTCGTTGCGGCACACCCCATAGTAAGGCGCTCCGGCGCGACCTTTGGCGTATGCCAGTTCGGGCTGGCAATAGAGTGCCAGCCCCTTCACGTAGCCCTGCTGCCAGCGTTCCGGATCTGCTGCAATCCCATATTCGGCGCATTCGCGCTGATAGGTGCGGAAGCGCTCGCGGATCTGCCCGGACTGACCGTCTTGATAGCCGAGGCCATGCCAGTCACCGAGGTGACATTCGGATTCACTGATGCTACTGCAACCGCTGAGCAGCATTAACAGCAGCGCCAGAAAGCGGACACTCATCTGTGCAATTCAGGGTTGAGAACAGCGGCTTCGACCGCCAGTGGTGGTCGGGATTCGAGCATGGCTTCTTGGAGCTGATATTCCTGCCAGCGCAATTGCTGCAGCTTCTGTTGCGAAGCACTATCACGCGCCCCTTCCAGCTGTTGTATCTGGCGGCGCAACTGT
The DNA here is from genome assembly GCF_042649925.1 of Pseudaeromonas sharmana. Classification (NCBI taxonomy): domain Bacteria; kingdom Pseudomonadati; phylum Pseudomonadota; class Gammaproteobacteria; order Aeromonadales; family Aeromonadaceae; genus Pseudaeromonas; species Pseudaeromonas sharmana. Next base: position 30,743 of record NZ_JBHSAF010000012.1, on the reverse strand, counting down.
TCTAGCTGTTGCTGTTCCTTTTGCTGTGCCGCCTGTTCGCGCGCCAGTCGGTATGCCGTGCGATAGTGGTTGGCAAATTCCGGATTCAGCAGACAGTTCCCCTGATAGGGTTGCTCCTGCTTGGCCAGTGACTGAGCCTTATAGGCCGGGCAACTCTGACGCAGACTCTTCTGATAGCCGCGTTGCCAGGGGGCGATATCCAGATAGACGCCGTGATTGCGGCATGCGGCCACATACTCCTGACCAAAACTCAACGGCCGTTGCCGTTCGGCGTCGACATAGCCACGGCCATACCAGTTGAGATGTTGGCATTGCTCCTTGCTGACAAGGGTGGTGCAGCCGGTCAGCAGGCCAAGGAGCAGGATCATCGGGGCGCGCATGGAATTCCTCTGGGGCTTGATATAAAAGGCGCGTTATTGTCCCACGGCAAGAGAGTGTGTGCAAAAGATCTGCATACCTTGCGGTATTGGCGCCTGGCGCTATCTCAGTAATTACCTGTCATCGATGACAGGGGGCAGAAAATGGACTTAATGATGCGGGACGCCTTTATTTTCTCTTCGCATCGGGTCGCGGAATATAAGGCGTATTTCATGGTTTGACTTCAAATAGTTGTTTGAATAATAAAGTCAAATTAATTAAATCGTGCCAATGCCATCTATTTCCCGACACATGGTTGCCATGCCGCATATTCTTCAATCAGGAAGGCAGGATGAATAAACGCGATGGAATTCTCCGATTATTCCATGCCATAAGTCATCAGGTTTTGTGATCAGGGTCAACTCTGGCTACACTCAGGTTTTTGCATCTGGAGCGCCCGTCGTATGCGCCAAGCTTCATGGTTATTGTTTGTCCTGCTCGGTGCCATCTCTGGGTTAACCCCATTGGCCGTCGATATGTATCTGCCGGCCATTCCATCCATTGCGCAAGATTTAGGTTCCACCACCGAGGCGGTGCAATTAACGGTGAGCACCTTCCTGGCCGGTTTTGCCCTGGGTCAGCTGTTTTACGGGCCGTTGGCGGACAGCCTGGGACGCAAACCGGTTATCTTGTTTGGGATCGGTGTGTTTGTCTTTGCATCGCTAGGCTGTGCATTCGCCTCGACACTGCCCGCATTGCTGACATTCCGCCTGCTACAGGCGGCTGGAGGGGCGGCGGGAGCCGTGGTTGTCAACGCGCTGTTGCGCGATCTATTCAAGGATGATGAGTTTGTCCGGGCACTGACGCTGGTTATTCTGACGATGACGCTGGCGCCGCTGGTGGCGCCCCTGATTGGCGGGCTGTTGCTGCAGTCGGGCTGGCGAGTGATCTTCTGGGTGTTGCTGGTGTTGGGCACGGTACTGTGGATCACACTGGCACTGCGGATACCTGAAACCTTGCAACCGGCACTGCGGCAACCGCTAGATCTACACAGTATCTTCCGTAACTATGGCCGGGTGCTGGCGCATCCGCGCGCCATGGGCAGCCTGATGGCCGGTACGTTTGCTTCTGCCGGCATGTTCGCTTTCATTAGCGGTTCTCCCTATGTTTACATTGATTATTTCGGGGTGCCGGCTCATCACTATGGCTGGCTATTTGGTCTCAATGTTCTGCTGTTGATGCTGATGACCTGGATCAATGGCCGCCTGGTAAAGCGTGTGGGTTTGTTACGCATGTTGCGCCTTGGTCTGATGCTGGCCACGTTAGCCGCCCTGTTCATGGTCAGCAATGCCCTGACCGGTTGGGGTGGTTTGTGGGGGATTGTCATTCCGGTGGTGGTCTACGTCGGTCAAATGGGGCTGATAGGTGCCAATGCGACTAGCCATGCACTGAGTTTCTTCCCGGCCAATGCCGGGACCGCCTCGGCGCTTGCCGGTACGCTGCGCTTTGGTGCCGGAGCCCTGGCCGGCGTGGGGGTCAATCTGATGCCGGCGACATCCCCGTTGCCGATGGCGGCGATGATGCTGGCGGGTATCGTGCTGGCCATGCTTGCACATCTGTTCTGGGGGCATAGCCGCCGGGTGCCGCCATTGGTATAAGCGGTCAGCTTTCGCGTTTGCTGGTTGGTCGTCTCTAGCATGGCGGCCGATAGCGTTTACAATCAAGCGCGACTCGACTAGTTGCCGTTTGGCGTTGCAATCACAGTTTTGCTCACTATAGTAAGTCCCTTCTCCGTTATTTCCTGCCTTTGGTGGAGGTTCTTCGTGCGTTCAAAACTGATTCCGTTACTGCTTATTTTCGTCGTCGGCGTGATTTTCTGGAGCTTGCGTGAGACTCGCTCTCCCACTCCGCACGCTGACGGCGTGTCGCTGGATGTTGGACGCCTTACCGCCGTAGAGGTGAATCGGCAAGCGCGCAGTGCGCTGGATGAGATGATGAACAGCGAACAGCCTGACCAGATCCGCAAGGCAGCAGCCTTGCTGAAGTCGCTGCTCAAGGCTCCGGTTCTCAATAAGGCGGATGCGGCCCAGCGACAGGCCTTGCTCTCCCAGCTGGAACTGGGTCGTTTGACCTGGGTGAGTCAGCACCAGTCTCTGGTTCAGGAGCGAGACAAATTGATCGCGGCGATGCATCAGGGCGATATGGCGATGGAGATGCTGGTTGCGCCGATGGCCGGCACGGATCCCTATTTGAGTGGGGTATATGATCAATACAAACGCTATAGCGAAACGCTGGGCTTGGTCAGCAAAGGGCTATTTGCCGCCCAGAATGTCGCAGAGATGCAACACGCGCTGGTGCGGATGCAGGGTATGGCGGCCACTGTGCAGGACAACGCTCGTGTGTTAGCACTAGAAGTGGCGACGCTACGCGAGCATGCTCAGGTCAAGGCAGGTGCCGAAGCGTTGACCCAGCTGATCAAGCCTGATCAGGGATGTGCGGCGCGCTGGGTGCTTTTACAGCAGCAACAGAATCAACTGGCTTCCCTGGCACTGCAATTGACTGATCTATTTCAGACTCGGGCATAATCCTGTTCAACTATCGAGTTCTAGCGACCGTCGGTTAATACCGGCGGTTCTTTTTTGTGGTCTCGAAGGGAGATGCTGGTGGTTTTCTTTGACGCTGCCCGCAGCATGGGGGGTTCTAGTGTGGAGAAGATCAAAAAAAGGATGCATTGCTGCAGGAATAGGCAACTACGCATAGTAATATGACGTTAATCTGACTATAGGTTTCAAATAGACCATTTTTCGACCGTGCTTTGGGGTCTTAAACCGGTCTGATGCCTAGACATGGTGCATGGATGCACTTGATTTGCCTCTCATCATGTTGGTCTGCATTGGCAGGTTTTCCGGAATGCCATGCTGGTTGCATTCCGGGTAACACTATTGTGTGTTTTGCGCTGGCACAAAGGCAGAACACGTGGAAGCAGGATGACTGTTACAAGCCGATGGCGCGTCTCCTGAAAATGGAATGAATACATTCCCTGTTTGGTGGCTATTACTATGACTAAGAGTGCGTCTACATCTGTCGAGACCAGTCTGGAAGCAGGCCTGAGTGCAATTCAGCGTGGCGATTATCAGGAGGCGGCGGCATTGCTGCGCCCAATGGCCCAGTCAGGAGATAAACAGGCCCAATACCAGATGGGGGTGATGGCTGCGGATGGTTTGGGGCAGAACAAAGATCTTGGCATGGCTAAGGACTGGCTCCGCCGTGCAGCCGATCAGGGTTTTGCGCCAGCCAGGCGTCGCTTGGATCAGCTGCAGAATCCGCCTGCTCGAGTAGCTTGGCAGATGAGTGGTGCAACCGAGAGCGGACGCCAGGTTTCTGCTGCTGTTGGCATCACAAAACTAGATCGCAGTCTTGAAACTGACGGTGAAGCGAAGGCGCGCCGTATACGCTGGAATGTGGGAGGTTCGACCGAGTTGCCGCAGGAACAGGAAATCCGGCCGGTTGCGGCTGCAGAAGCTCGAGCACCAGCAGAGCGTGAAGTCACGTGGCGCATGAGTACTGGCAGCGGTACTCAGTCTGGCCTGGTTCAGTTACGGCAGGCGGCCGAGCGAGGTGAGGCTGACTCCCAATATACCTATGGCATGACATACGCGTATGGGCGTGGCGTGCCGGAAGATCCGACACAAGGCGCTTTCTGGTTAAATCGCGCGGCCGAGCAGGGCCATATCCTGGCCCAAATTAACCTTGCCCAGCTTTATATGCAGGGCAAGGGGGTGCCCCATGATGAGTTGCAAGGGATTGTCTGGTTCCGGCGAGCAGCAGAAGCGGGCTCTATCGAGGCGCAATTTCGCATGGCGGTGATCAGCCGTGATACTCAGTCACCGTTTTACGATCACAAACAGGCCATGCAGTGGCTGGAACGGGCCGCCCAGCAGGATCATGCCGAAGCGCTTTGTCTGCTGGGAAGGCTTTATCAAGACGGCGACGGCGTTACCAAAGATCTTGATAAGGCGCGTAGCCACTTCCAGCATGCGGCAGAAAAAGAGAGTGCCGAAGCGCAATATCGTCTAGGCATGTTGTGGTTGGATAACGAGAAGCCTGATTACCCACAGGCGCTTTACTGGTTGCGTCGGAGCGCTGACCATGGCCATGCCCTGGCGCAGGTCGAATTGGCAAAGATGTACGAGCATGGTTTGGGCGTTCCGCAGTTTCATCAGCAAGCCACAGCGCTCTACCTTAAAGCCGCAGAACAGGGTTTGGTTGAGGCACAATATCGCCTAGCCTGCATGTGCATGAATGGCACAGGGGTGAATGAAGACACTCAACAGGCGCTGTTATGGTTCCGTAAATCCGCTGATGCGGGTTATGCCGATGCGCAATATCAGATGGGTCGTCTGCTGGATATGAATCTGGTGGACTATGAAGGTGAAGATAGCAACGAAGATCGCCGCATGACGCGCAGTGTATCCTGGACACAGACTGGTCGCAGTGGCGCTCCTTCACCTCAGGCCAGCCGTGAAGCGTTCGAGTGGTATCGTCGAGCCGCAGAGCAGGGGCATTTGGATGCTCAGTATGCGATGTCTGTAATGTATGAGCAGGGCAAAGGTATCGACTCCAATCCAGGCCATGCACTGTTCTGGGTTCGCAAGGCCGCAGAGCAGGGTCACCCGGGAGCGCAACTGCGATTGGCATGCCGTTACGAAGCCGGTGCAGGTGTCGAGCAGGACGAGGGACTGGCTTTCCATTGGTATCGCAAGGCGGCCGAGCAGGGCGATCCAGCTGCACTCTATGCGCTGGGCCTGCAATACGAGCGGGGCCGAGGCGTCAAGCAGGATGAGCAACAAGCGTTGACCTGTTACACCCAGGCGGCGGCTCAAGGCCACATAAAATCGCTGTTCAAGTTGGGTTCTGCGTATGCTGAAGGGCGCGGTGTTACCGCTGACGTCGCGAAGGCCGTTGAGTACCTCGAACGAGCTGCCCAGTCTGGGCATGTTGAGTCGCAGTTCCAGCTGGCAAGTCTCTATATCCAAGGTAAGGGTGGCGCCATCGATGGCACCAAGGCTGCATTTTGGTTGGGCAAAGTTGTTGAGTCGGGTGACGCACGAGCCCAGTGTGAACTGGCAGAGCTGTACGAGCAGGGATCTGGTGTGGAACAGGATCTGTTGAAGGCCGCGGAGTTGTATCGCAAGTCCGCGGACCAAAATGACATCAAGGCCCAATTGGCGCTTGGGCGCTTGTATGAGCGCGGGCGAGGGGTCACACGCAGCTTCCGTGAGGCCGCGGCATGGTATCAAAAGGCCGCGGAGCAAGAGTCGGCCGAGGGGCAGTACCAGCTCGGTTCCTTTTATCGTATGGGGCGTGGGGTACAGCAGGATTATCGTCAAGCTGTTCAGTGGTTGCGTAAATCATCGGAACAAGGACATCAACCGGCCTACTTGGCATTAGGCCGCCTGTATGAGCTGGGGCAAGGTGTCCAGCAGGATTATATGCAGGCGCTTTCCTTCTACCGTCGTGTGGCGGCAGAAGGCTATGCCGAAGCGCAGAACCGTCTTGGGACTCTCTATCGGGAGGGACTCGGCGTTCAGCAGGATCATAAGGAAGCCTTCGGCTGGTTTAGTAAGTCTGCGGCCCAGTCCGATGCTCAAGGCTGTTGCCAATTAGCCGAGATGTCGCTTTCCGGTCAGGGATGCGAGGTCAATGAAGCGCGCGCGCTGGAGTTGTTTCGGCAGTCCGCAGAACAGGGCTACGCGGATGCGCAATTCCATCTGGCGCAGCTTTATGAAACCGGCAAGGTTGTCGATCTGGATTATCAGCAAGCGGCGACCTGGTACCGTCTGGCGGTTGATCAGGGGCATGCCAAGGCCCAATATCAACTGGGCTTGATGTTCCAGGAAGGGCGCGGGGCTCCGCAGAACTATCACCAGGCCGCAGCACTTTTCTCGCGTGCTGCCGAACAAGGCCATACTCAGGCGCAATATTGTCTGGCCAGTCTTTATCAGCAAGGGGTTGGCGTCCCGCAAGACAACCAGCAGGCGTATGTGTGGAGTTCGTTAGCCGTAGCCAGTGGCTGTCGTTTGCCCGAGGCTCAAGCGTTGCGAGACAACATGGCCAAACAATTGAATGCGGCACAGTTAATGGAGGCGCAGCGCGAAGCCACACTGTTCTTTGAACAATGGCAGGGCCAAGCCGGTTGAGTTGATGGTGTTGCAATGATACAGCCGGCTGCAGCCGGCTGTATCATTTCTAGCGGTTACTCTGGGGTGGAGGGCGGGTTTCGCTTTTCAGCAACCTTGCGCTCGGCCGCCTGAAACAATGCTTTGCGCAAATCCAGCATCGTGAAGAAACCAAACAGCAATACGGAGACATAATGCTGCCACTTTAGCGGCATGATGCCATTGGCGATCAGAGTCAGCATTGCGGCTTGTATGCCGTGAACGAGCAGCATCAGTACCGCAAATGCGGGTATTAGCGTACTGATTTTACCTGGCAGTGGATGCAAGAACGTGAAATAGATGGCACCGATCCAAAAGCCGAGTACGATGGCCTTGGCTAGCCACAAGAAAACCCTGGTCATGTACTTGCCCCCTCTCGTTGATACAGCTGATAACACACCTGCCCTGCTTTTTTATCCTTGATAAGCGTCCAATTGGCTGGCAACGCGGGAGCAGGACCATTTAATTCGCGCTCCAGATAGATCCACGCCGACTCCTGGAGCCAGCCGCCCGTTTCAAGCCTGGAGCAAACCTCTTCCAGCAATCCCTGATGAAACGGGGGATCAAGGAACACCACATCATATCCAGAGGCTGGTTGTGCCAGGAATGACCGCGCATCCTGATTGACAACACGGGCCTTATCACTGCCAAGTGACGTCAGGTTTCGCGTCAGTTGCTGACTGACAGCACGATTCATCTCCACCATGGTGACATGGCCGGCATAGCGCGACAGTGCTTCAAATCCCAGACTGCCGCTGCCTGCGAACAAATCCAGACAAACTGCGTCACGAACCTCGGCGGCTAACCAGTTGAACAGGGTCTCCTTGACTCGATCTGTCGTCGGACGCAGCCCTTCCACCTCTAATACGGGCAGCTTGCGGCCTTTCCATTGACCACTGATCAAGCGAATGTTACCGCTTTTGCGACTGGATGGGACTGACATTGAGGTTCGAGCGGGGGCGCGTCTGGGCATGGCGTTTATTCACTGCAAGATAGTGGTAGTATAAGGCCCAATTTTCGACCTTTATCGACAGGTCGGCATTTTATCAGCGGTGCAGGAAGTGAGTAAGTTCTAATGGCAAAGAAAGGTTTTTTATCGTGGCTTGGTTTAGGTAAGCGTGCCGAACCCGAGGCGGACGTCATCGAAGAGACGTCGCCCGCAACGGGGGCTCTCACTCATGCGCCAGAAGAGACAGCCGAGGCAAAGTTAGACTTGCCTGCGATGCCGCTAGACGGTGATGCTGTCCTGGAAGCAGAAGCAGAAGCAGAAGCAGAAGCAGAAGCAGAAGCAGAAGCAGAAGCAGAAGCAGAAGCAGAAGCAGAAGCAGAAGCAGAAGCAGAAGCAGAAGCAGAAGCAGAAGCAGAAGCAGAAGCAGAAGCAGAAGCAAATCCACACGTTGTCACTAAGACGCCGAAAGCCAGTCTCTTTGGGCGCTTGGTTCAGGGACTGATGCGGACGAGAGAGTCGTTAGGTGCCGGCTTTGTCGCCCTGTTTCGTGGAAAAAAGCTGGATGATGAGCTGTTCGATGAGTTAGAGACCCAGTTGCTTACGGCGGACTTGGGTGTTGAAACGACAACACGCATCATCAATAACCTGACCAAGCAAGCGTCGTTACGCCAACTCAAAGATGCAGAGGCTTTGTACGAGTTACTGCGTCAGGAAATGGCGACCATTCTGAAACCAGTAAGCAAACCGCTGGAAATCACCTCCCCTACACCTTTTGTGATCCTGATGGTGGGGGTCAATGGCGTAGGCAAGACGACGACCATTGGCAAGTTGGCTAAACGTTTCCAGGCTGAAGGCAAAAGCGTCATGCTGGCGGCGGGTGATACTTTCCGGGCGGCGGCGGTAGAGCAGTTGCAAGTATGGGGACAACGCAATCAAATTCCAGTGATTGCCCAGCATACTGGCGCCGATTCTGCCTCTGTTATCTTTGATGCCTTGCAGGCTGCCAAGGCTCGCCAGATCGATGTTTTGATCGCCGATACCGCGGGCCGCTTGCAGAACAAGAATCACCTGATGGAAGAGTTGAAGAAAATAGTGCGTGTCATGCAAAAGCTGGATCCTTCTGCTCCGCATGAGGTGATGCTGACTCTGGATGCCGGTACCGGGCAGAATGCGCTGAGTCAGGCCAAGTTGTTTGGTGATGCGGTTGGCGTCTCTGGTTTGGCGTTGACGAAATTGGATGGGACAGCCAAGGGCGGAGTGATTTTTGCAATTGCCGACCGGTTTGGTATTCCAATTCGCTACATAGGGGTGGGTGAAGGGATTGACGATCTGCGCCCATTTGATTCCGACGATTTTGTCGAAGCGTTGTTCAGTAAGGATCTCGCATAAACCATGATTCGATTTGAGCAGGTCAGCAAGCACTATCCGGGCGGCCATCAAGCCTTGCAGAAGGTCAGTTTCCATTTGGCTAAGGGCGAAATGGCCTTCCTCAGCGGGCACTCGGGGGCCGGCAAGAGTACACTGCTCAAACTGATTGGTGTCATGGAGCGTCCAAGCGATGGTCGGATTGCCTTCCACGGCCACGATGTGACCAGGATTGCTCGCCGAGATATCCCTTATATCAGGCGTCAGATTGGCATGATTTTCCAGGATCATCGCTTGTTGATGGATAAGACGGTGTATGACAACGTGGCCTTGCCATTGATCATTGACGGTTTTACACCTGCTGAAATACAAAAGCGAGTGTCAGCCGCGCTGGATAAAGTCGGTTTGCATGACAAGGTGGGGTATCTGCCTATGATGCTGTCCGGTGGTGAGCAGCAGCGGGTAGGGATCGCGCGGGCCATCGTAAACACGCCGCCATTGTTACTGGCGGATGAACCGACGGGCAATCTGGATGCCGAGCTGGCCGCTGACATTATGCGTCTTTTCGCTGAGTTCAATGATGTCGGTGTCACTGTGTTGATCGCTTCCCACGATCAATCGTTAATTCGTGACAGTGGCTGCCGTGTTCTGACGCTCAAGGGTGGGCGCTTGTTGGCTGATATGCCTGCCGGAGGGGAGCATGAGGCGTAAACGTCATTCCGGCGGGATGTCCCGTCAACTGTCGTTGTTTTTGTATCATCATCTACAAGAGGCCAAAACGGCTATTGCCGGAATTTGGTTTGCACCGCTGACTTCATTGATGACGATTGCCGTAATCGCCATCAGCCTGGCTGTGCCATCCGTATTCTATGTCATTCTTAAAAACGCAGAGTCGGTCAGCCAGCAGTGGCAGTCTGGAACTCAAATTACCCTGTATTTGAAAAAAGGGACGGCGGAGGCTCAAGCGCTAGCCTTGGTGGACAACATCAAGCAGGATCCAGAGGTGGAGCGGGTTCGTTATATTTCACCAGACGAGGCGTTGCAGGAATTTGCTTCGCTGTCAGGTTTTTCGGACGCTATGCGCTCTCTGAGTGAAAATCCGTTACCGGCGGTAATTGAAATCACGCCAGATAGCCATTTTCGGACGCCACAGGCGACGCGAGCCCTGTCAACAAGGTACGCGACTGATGCTGTCATCGAACAGGCCAAGCTGGATTTGCAATGGCTGGAACGGTTGCAGGGTATTATCAATCTGATTCGTCATTCAGTTCAGGGGATGGCGGTGTTGTTGATCTTTGGGCTGGTGCTCACGATTGCGAACACATTGCGTTTGAATATTTTCAGCCGACGGGCAGAAATTGAGGTCATGAAGCTGGTCGGGGCGACCAATCGTTTTATTTATAGACCCTATCTGTACCTCGGGCTTTGGTACGGGTTGATGGGCGGCATGCTGGCCTGGTGGCTCTGTGAAGTGCTGATTCTGTGGAGCGAGCACCAGGTAACCATCCTGGCCGCACTCTATGATAGCCATTTCCGGCTGATGGGTCTGTCTGCCGTCGAGGGTGGAGCTCTGCTGCTCGCCAGCATGGGGTTAGGGATACTGGCCGCGTGGTTTTCGGTATACCGTCATATCAGCGAGATCGAGCCCGGATAATGTGGTCGGCATAATCGACATAAATGATGCGCCGCACACTTTTTTCAGATGAATGCGGAACTTTTTTCGAGTTGTGTCAGTCTCATGGGTGAGGGTTAGACTAGGAGCAGATTGCTTGCCTCCGGTCGCATGTCGGACTGACTGAACAACAGTGACATGTCTTTTGACGGGGGTACTTGCAAGGTTCCCCCTTTTTTATGTATATAAGTGGATCCAGACGGCGGATCCTGGTTTTAGCTATGACGTGTGCCGCTGAAACAGACGAAGAGGGTTATGATGACAACGGCTATTCAGCAATCCATGGTTCTCGTTCCCCAAGGCAGCCTGGAGGGTTATATCCAGGCCGTAAACAGCATCCCGATGCTGACTGCCGAGGAAGAGCGCGCGCTAGCGGAGCGACTGCAGCAAGAGGGAGATCTTGAAGCTGCGCGCATGCTAGTCATGTCTCATTTGCGGTTTGTGGTGCATATCGCACGCAGCTATGCCGGGTATGGCTTGCCGCAAGCCGATCTTATTCAGGAAGGCACGATCGGTTTGATGAAAGCCGTGAAACGTTTCGACCCGAGTGTTGGGGTTCGACTGGTCTCGTTTGCGGTGCACTGGATCAAATCCGAAATCCATGAGTATGTGTTGCGTAACTGGCGTATGGTCAAAGTGGCCACCACCAAAGCCCAACGTAAATTGTTTTTCAACCTGCGTAAGGCGAAGAGTCGTCTTGGCTGGTTTAGCCATGATGAAGTGCAGACTGTCGCTGCTGATTTAGGTGTCTCTCCACAAGAAGTACTGGAGATGGAAGCCCGCATGAGTGGTCAGGATGTCGCGTTTGATGGCTATGACGACGATGATCAGGAGACCGCTTTTGCTCCCGTGCATTATCTTGAGGATAAGTCATCTGATGTCGCCGCTGCGCTGGAGAGTGATGATTGGGAACACTATGCCGAGCATAAGCTCGCCCATGCGTTAAAGACGCTGGATGAGCGTAGCCAGCATATAGTGCGTCGGCGTTGGTTGGATGATGAGAAGGCGACGCTGCAAGAGCTTGCCGATCACTATGCCGTGTCAGCGGAACGGATTCGGCAGCTGGAAAAGAATGCACTGAAACGACTGAAAGATGCGCTCGAAGCCTGATAAAAAAACCGCCAACGGCGGTTTTTTTATTACTGGATAACGACTATTCAGACTCATCAAAACGGTCTGCTACCAGTTGTTCAACTGCGCTCATTAACGCATTGGCGTCACTGCCTTCGCAAATGACTGTAATCGCTTGTCCTTGTGCCGCCTCAAGCATCAATAGTCCCATGACACTATCAGCACTGGCCTCTTTCTCGCCGTTACTAACCATGACGGTGGCCTGATAGCTAGCCGTCAGTTGCACTAGCTTGATAGCCGCGCGAGCATGCAGGCCCAGCTTATTTACGATCAACAACTGCTTTTCAATGCGCGGCATGTTGTTTCTCCAGCGTTTTATGGCGGACTTGTACTGTCTTGTTGCGATTGCGAAAACTGGCAGCTAGCTGTTCGGTGATAAAAACGGATCTGTGTTGGCCCCCGGTACAGCCAATGGCCACCGTCAAATAGCTACGGTTATTGCGCTCCAGATTGGGAAGCCAGTGGTTGAGCAGGGTTTCAATATGCTGGCAATAGAGCATGACATCTGGCTGATTGCGCAGGTAGTGCTGGACTGGACTGTCCAGGCCTGTCAGTGGGCGAAGTGCCGCGATCCAGTGCGGATTTGGCAGAAAGCGGGCGTCAAAAACGAAGTCTGCATCCTTAGGGGTCCCGTGCTTGTACCCAAATGACTCGAAAACCAGCACCAGCTCTTTCTCTTTGCGGCCCAATACCCGTTCACAAATTTGTTCACTGAGCTCATGAATGCTCAATGACGTGGTATCGATGCGTAAATCCGCTGTTGATGACAACGGCGCCAGCATGTGCGTTTCTTGCTGTATGGCTTGATCGAGTGAAAGGTGTTGGCGTGACAGCGGGTGCAGTCGCCGGCTTTCACCATAGCGACGGATCAGCGTGGCGTTATCTGCATCGGTGAAAATACTGGAAAATTCGAGGTCGCTGCTCTCGCGGATACGGGTGAGCAACTCTTCCAGCTCCGAACTCTCAGCAGGCAGATTACGCACATCGATGCTGACTGCGAGTTCACTGTGCTGATGACGTGCAACATCGACCAACTGAGGCAATAGAGAAACCGGAAGGTTATCGACACAGTAATAGCCAAGATCCTCAAGCACGCGCAGCGCGACCGTTTTTCCCGAGCCAGAACGGCCACTGACCACTATCAGTTTCATGCTCGCCTCATGGAGCTGTTATCAGTTGATAGAGCGCCTCGTCGTTTTCAGCCTGACGGAGCTGACGACAAAAAGCGCGATCATGCAAACGGGTTGCGATCAGTGACAGGGTCTTGAGATGAGTTTTGCATTCGCTCTCTGGCACCAAGAGGGCAAACAGGATGTCGATTGGCTGGTTGTCTATGGCATCAAACGCAATCGGTTCTTCCAATGTCAAAAAAACCCCTGTCAGTGGGTGGCCATCCGGAATGCGGCCATGGGGAATTGCGATTGCGCCGCCAATGCCGGTACTACCCATTCTTTCGCGGGCAAGCAGTCGCTCGAAGAGGTCTTGCGCGTCAAGGCCAAGCCTTTGAGCTGCCAGTTCGCTGATCATCTCGATGGCGCGTTTTTTGCTGGAACAAGGGACTGCACTTTTGGTGCAGTCCCTGCTGAGGAAATCCTGAATTAACATTATTAGGGTTACTTACTGTTTAGTTTTTCTTTGTGCTTAATGATCTGCCGATCCAGCTTGTCAATCAGCGTATCAATCGCGGCATACATGTCTTCGTGCTGAGAGTTGGCAAAAATTTCACCGCCGTTGACATTCAATTTGGCTTCGGCAATCTGGTTGAGCTTTTCAACCGTGAGGATGACCTGGACATTGTTAATCTGTTCGAAATGGCGCTCCAGTTTTGAAAACTTGCTGTTCACGAAATCACGCAGCGGCTCAGTAATTTCGATGTGATGACCGGACAGATTGATTTGCATAACGTCTTCCTTATTGTTTGCCCTACAGCAGGCGTTTACGTTGGCTTGACGGGGGAATGGATAAAGACTCACGGTATTTGGCAATGGTTCTTCTGGCAACCATGATACCTTGCTCGGTCAGCAAATCCGCGATCTTGCTATCGCTTAACGGCTTTGCCGGGTTCTCCGCTGCGACTAGCTTCTTGATGAGCGCTCGAATCGCCGTCGAAGAACACTCCCCTCCATTATCAGTATTGACGTGACTGGAGAAAAAGTACTTCAATTCGAAGATTCCGCGAGGGGTATGCATGAATTTTTGTGTGGTCACCCGTGAAATCGTCGATTCATGCATCTCTACTGCTTCGGCTACATCGTTAAGAACCATGGGTTTCATGGCTTCTTCACCATATTCGAAAAAATCTTGCTGGTGCTGGACGATGCAGTTGGCGACTTTCAATAAGGTCTCGTTCCGACTCTCCAGGCTCTTGATGAACCACTTTGCTTCTTGGAGGTGAGAACGAATAAATTGGCTATCGCTGCTGTTCCGGGCATGGCGGGCCATGGCGGCATAGGTTTCGTTGATGCGAATTTTCGGCATGGCATCTGGATTAAGCTCCACTATCCAGCGGCCCTGCTTTTTGCTAACGGCGACATCGGGGATCACATAGGATGATTCTGCCTGCAGCACGCTATTTCCGGGGCGGGGATCCAGTTGCTGAATCAGATCCAGTGCCTCTTTCAGATCGGCTTCTTTGAGCTGCATTTTGCGCGCCAAATTGCGGTAATCTCGGTTGCCCAGCAGGTCCATGTGTTCCTGTAGTATCTGCTTGGCTTCCTTCAGCCATGGGGTGCTATGCGGGTACTGTCCTAACTGGATGAGCAGGCACTCCTGGACCGAACGCGCCGCGACGCCGATAGGGTCAAAATGCTGGACGCGTTTAAGGACAGCTTCGACCTCATCCAGCTCGACTTCAACGTCATCGTTATGCACGGATTCGCGGATGTCATCGAGGCTGACTGTCAGGTAGCCAGACTCATCGATTGCATCAATGATCGCCAGCGCGATAGCCGCATCCAGTTCACTGAATGGGGTCAAATGCATTTGCCACAGCAAATAATCTTGTAGGCTCTCTGTCGTTTCGCCCTGATAAACGGGTTCATCGTCGTTAACGGGTAGGCCGCTGGATTGATGTGTCCCGGCGGTATAGACCTCATCCCAGGTCGTATCCATCGGTAGCTCTTCAGGCATGTTTTCCTGATTCAGCGCCTCGCTGGTACTGAGCTGACTTTCATCGTGATCAATAGATTCATCGTGCTGTTCTGACGCGTCACTCTCGCGCTCTGATGGCAGCGCATCGAGACCATCACCCTCTTCCATTTCCAGCAGGGGATTGGCATCCAACGCCTGCTGGATCTCCTGCTGGAGCTCCAGGGTCGAAAGTTGCAACAAGCGAATGGCTTGCTGCAACTGGGGCGTCATGGCCAGTGATTGTCCCAAGCGTAATTGAAGAGTCGGTTTCATCTGAGTTGTTTATTCCTTGCGGCTAATCGTTTGGCGTCCGTTATTGTCACAGGGTGAAGCCTTCACCCAGATAAACCTGCTTGACCTGTTCGTTACGCAGTATCTCCTTCGGAGAGCCCTCGGCAATCAGTTGACCATGGCTGACGATATAGGCTTTTTCGCAGACATCCAAGGTTTCTCGGACGTTATGATCGGTAATTAATACCCCAAGGCCACGATCACGTAAATGTTCGATGATACGTTTGATATCAATAACCGAGATGGGATCAACACCAGCAAAAGGTTCATCTAGCAGGATAAATCTAGGGTCTGCAGCTAAAGCTCTAGCGATTTCCACTCGGCGCCGCTCCCCACCGGAGAGACTCATGCCAAGGCTCTGTCGGATATGGGTAATATGAAATTCTTCGAGCAAGGACTCCATTTTGTCTCGGCGCTCTTCCTTGGACAGATCGGGTCGCAGTTCGAGCACGCCCATCAGATTCTGCTCGACGCTGAGGCGCCGGAATATGGAGGCTTCTTGCGGAAGGTAACCGATACCGCTGCGCGCGCGCTCATGCATCGGCAGCGGCGTCAGATCCAGGTCATCTATTGTCACCACGCCACCGTCCTGCGGAACCAGGCCGACGATCATATAAAACGAGGTTGTTTTACCCGCACCATTTGGTCCGAGCAGGCCGACAATTTGGCCCGTTTCAACCTGCAGGCTGACATTGGTGACAACGGTTCTGCTCTTATAGCTTTTTTTCAGGCTGACGGCCTTCAGGCATGACATTACTGTTGCCCCTTCTTTTGATCGTTGACCTGTTCCTGAATCTGGTCAGGCAGGAAGATGGTCTTGACGCGCGACCCCTTGCCACTACTCTCCGCTGCCATCTGCTGCTTCTGGATGTCATAACGGATGGTGTCACCAGAGACTTGGCTATCTTCCTGCTTCAGGTGCGCCTTACCACTGAGAATGACCAGTTTTTCTTTCAGTTTGTAGCTAAGTTGCTTGGCCTGAGCTTCGACAGGTTTGCCATTGTCGAGGATCTGGTAGAAGGTGGCGGGTGAGCCATAGGCGATCATCTCTTCGGCACCTTTTTGACCGTGACGAATGACTTCGACTTTACTGGCGGTGATGCGGATGCTGCCTTGAGTGATGACGACATCGTCGAGGAAGGAAACCTTGTCACTCCCCAGCTCTGCCAGCTGACGTTGTGAGTCAACCTGAATGGGTTGTTGATAGTCCGATTGCTTGGCCTCGATGGACGTGGTGAGCAGGCTCAGGGCTAACAGCAGATTAACGTGATGGATTGAAATAGCGCGCATGGCTGTTACTCAGTAATTGATATTTTTCGGCTTGTAGCTCAGCAAGCAGTCCTGTGCCCCTGTTTGTGAATCCGGGGCCGGTAATCTCGACGCTGAGGTTGGTTCGGACTTGCTGTTTGGCAAAGTCCATCTCCAGATAATCGGTTGTCATCTGTTGCACTATCGGATTTTCGCCGAGGTACCTGAGCTCAACATGATTGCGCAACAGGGCGCTGTCATTGTCATTCAACACCCCTTTATCACCCGTGAGTTGCCATTGATCACCCCCCTGCCTATTTTTGGTGATGATTCTGGGGCGGGTAAGTTCTGTGCTGTTCAACTGATTATAATGTTCGGCCTTATCGGTGAGCAGTGTCTGCATCAGGGCGCCATTGGCCGCATAGTGGCGCGTGATCAGATCGGTGGCAATGAAGGCCGGCTGATAGAGGCTGTTGACGTCCGCCGTTTGGGCATCACTATTGTCAAACCAGCGCCACAGACCGATGGCAGTCAAGAACAACAAAAAAATTGCAACGTTATAACGGCTCATATCGAGGCGCCCTTGATGTGTTCAAGCTTGTCATGGGCCTGCAGCAACAGGTCGCAGACTTCGCGAACGGCGCCTTCACCACCGCGCATGCGGGTAATGTAATCGGCAGCACGGAGGACCAGCGGATGGGCATCTGCTACGGCAATCCCGAGTGCGCATGACTGCATGACAGGGATATCGATCACATCATCACCGATATATGCCGCTTGCGTCGCGTCCAGCCCCAGTTTGTCTAGCAAGTCTTCAAAAGCGGGAAGTTTGTCACCTTGCCCCTGGTATAAGTGTTCGATACCTAGGGCGGCCATGCGATCACTGACGATACGTGAGTTGCGCCCGGTGATGATGGCAACCTCGATGCCGAGCTCTCGTACCGCCTTCAAACCAAAACCATCTTTGGTATGAAACGCCTTGAGCTCTTCGCCTTGATTGCCCATGTAGATACGGCCATCGGAAAGCACGCCATCTACGTCACAGACCAGTAGCCTGATGCGTCTGGCACAGGCTACTAGCGCGTGTTCCACATCTCCGTACAGGGTTTCAACCATGGACATTAGACGACCCCGGCCTTGAGAACGTCATGCATATTGAAGGCGCCGACAGGCTTTTGTTGCTTATCGATCACCACCAAGCCATTGATCTTGCGTTGTTGCATCAATTGTACGGCTTCGGCTGCCAGCATCTCTGCATAAACGGTAACACAGCCACGCTTCATAACGGCATCGATGCGTGTTTGATGGATATCAATCCGTTGATCCAGGATGCGGCGAAGGTCACCATCCGTAAAGAGACCGGCCAGCGTGCCATCTTGATTGACGATGGTTGTCATGCCCAACCCCTTCTGGCTGACTTCAAGCAGTGCATCGCGCACTGTGGCATGGCATGGCACGACAGGGAGTTCGTCGCCGCTGTGCATCAGATCACTGGTGCGCAATAATAATTTACGTCCCAATGCCCCGCCCGGATGGGACAGCGCAAAGTCATCAGCGGTAAAACCGCGAGCCTCGAGCAAGGCGACAGCTAACGCATCGCCCATCACCAGTGTCGCGGTCGTACTGGAGGTCGGGGCCAGACCGAGCGGGCAGGCTTCGCTGGGGACGCGGATACACAGGTGGACGGATGCTTCACGCCCCATGGTGGAGTCTGGGTTGCCAGTGATACAAATCAAGGCATTGCCCCAACGCTTGAGCACGGGTAACAGGGCAATGATCTCGTCGCTTTCGCCTGAGTTGGAGATAGCGATCACCACATCCTGCGAAGAGACCATTCCTAAGTCACCGTGGCTGGCTTCACCGGGATGCACAAAAAACGACGGTGTGCCTGTGCTGGCGAACGTCGCGGCCATCTTGCGCGCTATGTGCCCAGATTTGCCCATGCCCATGACCACGATCTTGCCCTGACAATGCAGCATCATCTCACAGGCTCTGACAAAGGATTCATCGATGAATGCTTGCAGTCCTTGCAGGGCGGCGATCTCGATAGCCAGAACACGTTGGCCGGCGCGGCGATAATCGAACAGCTTGGTCATTGTTACAGACTCCTGATTATTGACTGGCTGATTATATGAAAGTCGGCCTCCAGAAGCGAATTGCACCGCAGAAGCAGGTAGTTAGCGTCAATTAGCATGAAATTCGCTCAGGCTTCAGGTTGCGAGTTAGATCACGTCCCCATACAATGCGGCATTCTATTACATAGCCGGAGAGCCTCATTTGAGTGACGAACTTGTACGCATCGAAGGCTTGAGCTTCAGCCATGGTGAGCGGCTGATTTACGATGATATCAGTCTGACGATTCCCAGAGGCAAAATAACCGCGTTTATGGGGCCGAGCGGCATTGGTAAGACGACCTTGTTGCGTCTGATCGGTGGACAGATCAAGCCGGACCAAGGGCAGATTCTTTTCGATGGGCATAACGTTCCGGCGCTGTCTCGACATCAGTTGTATGCCTTGCGCAAACGCATGAGCATGTTGTTCCAGAGCGGAGCACTGTTTACCGGCATGAATGTGTTTGACAATGTGGCTTATCCACTACGTGAGCATACCCAGCTCCCTGATGAGCTGCTGCGTACTCTGGTACTGATGAAGCTGGAGACTGTCGGGCTGCGAGGGGCCGCAAACCTCATGCCTTCCGAGTTATCCGGAGGCATGGCACGCCGGGCTGCGTTAGCAAGAGCCATTGCGCTTGATCCAGAGCTCATCATGTATGATGAGCCGTTTGTCGGACAAGATCCGATTACCATGGCGGTACTGGTGAAGCTGATCAGTCAGTTGAACAAGACGTTGAATATTACTTCGGTCATTGTTTCCCACGATGTGCCAGAGGTGATGAGCATTGCTGATTACGTCTATCTGATCGCCAATCGCAAAGTGGTGGCTCATGGCACCCCGGCGCAGTTGCGTGACGAGGCAAATCCCGAAGTGGTGCAATTTGTTCATGGCTTGCCGGATGGTCCCGTGCCATTTCACTATCCCGCCGCAGACTATCTGCAGGAGCTGTAATGGTATTTGAAGCAATTAGTCGCTTGGGACGGCACGGTGTCCGCAGTATCCAGGCAGTAGGCCGCGCCGGCATCATGTTGTTTCACGCCTTGATCGGCAAGCCGGCCATTCGACGTCATTTCCCACTGCTGATTCGCCAGTTGTATGTCGTCGGTGTGCAGTCCGTGTTGATTGTCATGGTCTCCGGATTGTTTATCGGGATGGTGCTCGGTTTACAAGGTTATAACGTGCTGGTGGAATTCAAGGCGGAGGGCAGCCTGGGGCCGCTGGTCTCGTTGTCTTTGCTGCGGGAGTTAGGGCCGGTTGTCGCCGCTCTGCTGTTCGCCGGCCGCGCCGGCTCCGCCTTGACAGCGGAGATTGGTCTGATGAAGGCAACCGAGCAACTCTCCAGTCTCGAGATGATGGCGGTAGATCCGCTTCGTCGTATCGTCTCCCCCCGTTTTTGGGCGGGGGTGATCAGCTTGCCTCTGCTGGCGTTGATGTTCAGCCTAGTTGGGGTGTATGGCGGTAAATTGGTTGGTGTCGATTGGATGGGGGTGGATGAAGGCACCTTCTGGTCCGGGATGCAGGCCGCCGTCGATCTTGGCGAAGATGTGGGGCAAGGATTCGTTAAGAGTCTGTTTTTTGCGCTGGTGGTCACCTGGATTGCGTTATTCAATGGTTATGATGCCAAGCCGACAGCGGCCGGCATTAGCCAGGCGACAACGCGGACAGTGGTCCACTCCTCACTGGCCGTTCTCGGGCTGGATTTTATTCTGACTGCGGTCATGTTTGGGTGAATGTGATGAAGATAAACAAGATAGAGTTCACGGTCGGCTGCTTCATGCTGGCCGGGTTGGTAACCGCTGTTTTGCTGGCTCTGCAGGTCGCAGGCATGACGTTTGGCGAGGCGGGTTCTAGTTACACCCTGTATGCCCGTTTTGACAATATTGGCGGTTTGAAGGTGCGCTCTCCGGTCAAGATCGGTGGCGTCGTGGTCGGGCGTGTGTCAGATATCAGTATTGATACCAAGACACTGGCACCGGTTGTCAGCTTGCAGATTCAGGATAGTTATAACCAACTGGCCAGCACGACGACGGCGTCCATTTTGACTTCTGGTTTGCTTGGTGAGCAGTACATCGGTTTGACCCCGGGTTTCATGGATGAAGAGATGGGAACCACGGTACTCAAGTCCGGGGATCGGATTGAGGACACTAAATCCGCTATCGTGCTGGAGGATCTGATTGGTAAGTTCCTCTATAGCCAGAGTAATAAGTGAGGTTCACATGCTGAAGTATCTGTTATCCGGCATCGTTCTGTTTTGGAGCGTGTTCAGCCAAGCCGTCGCCTACCCGGCGGATCCCTATGCGCTTATTAATGAAGCGGCCAGCAAGACGTTTGCCAGACTCAACCAGGAACAGAGCGGCATTCAAAAGAATCCAGAGCTGCTGCGTCAAATCATTCGCGATGAACTGATGCCATATGTTGATAACAAGTTTGCCGCATATAAAGTGATTGGAAATGAGTTAAAGAACACAACGCCAGCCCAACGAGACCGTTTTACGTTGGCGTTCACCGATTACATAGTGGCGACCTACGCCGATGCATTGGCCAAATATGATCAACAGAAGATTCAGGTAGAAAAGCCGCGCAATCTGGGCGACGACAAGCTGGTTTCGATCAATGTCTCGATACTTGATCCGGGCAAGCCGAATATCAGTGTCATCTTCAAGTTGCGTCAGAATACCAAGACCGGCGAGTGGAAGGCGTTCGACATGGTTGCCGAAGGTATCAGCTTGCTCTCCTCCAAACAGTCCGAATTGGGGGGCATGATCCGCGACAAGGGGATTGATGCCGTCAGCCAGATGCTGGAAGAGCACAATCGCAAGCCCATGACACTGCCGGCCAAGACATCATGAAACTGGAAGGGAGTATTGATGCCCATCGTGTCGCCGTCTGGTGGTACAGCCGTGACTCACTGTTTGCACAGCATAAACTGGACTTACAGTCAGTGACGACGGTGGATTCCTCTGGTGTGGCGTTTTTGGTGCATTGGGCCAAGCATTGCCGAGCCAATGGACGCACCTTGCAGTTACAAGGTGCGTCTCAACAATTGATTGGCATGCTGATGCTTTATGCTGTCGAGCCGCTGTTTGAGCTGGCTCCCATCCCCCCCTTGAACGAGAGCAACAACTAATGCAACCGAGCGAGATTGAGAGTATCCTGCGGGCCGCATTATCGCTGGATGAAATTCACGCCAGTGGTGACGGTGGCCATTACCAGGTAATAGTGGTGTCTGACCTGTTTGCCGGCATGAGCCGAGTCAAGAAGCAACAGGCGGTGTATGGCCCACTGGCGGAGCATATTGCCTCCAATGCCATCCATGCCTTGAGCATCAAGGCTTTCACTCCTGACGAGTGGAAGCGCGAAAAGAAATTTATCATGCCCTCCTGAGGGAACGGATTCGATGGACAAATTCAAAATTCAAGGTGGCTGCACCCTGCAGGGTGAGGTCACCATTTCTGGTGCCAAGAATGCGGCGCTGCCAATATTGTTTGCCACCTTGCTGTGTGACGACGAAATTCATCTGAGCAATGTTCCAGATCTGAAGGACGTTGCCACGACACTAAAATTGCTGGAAATCCTCGGTGCCAGCGTGAAACGCAACGGTGATCTGACCGTGCTGGCGGGGGCGGTGAATCACCATGTCGCGCCGTATGAACTGGTGAAGACCATGCGCGCGTCCATCCTGGCCCTCGGTCCTTTGACGGCCAGGTTTGGTATGGCTGATGTGTCGTTGCCTGGTGGGTGTGCCATTGGTGCGCGCCCGGTCAACTTGCATATTCATGGCCTCGAACTGATGGGAGCCAAGATCGTTGTTGAAGAGGGCTACATCAAGGCGCGGGTCGATGGCCGCTTGAAAGGAGCACATATCCTGATGGATATGGTTTCCGTGACGGGAACAGAGAACCTGATGATGGCTGCGGTGCTGGCTGACGGACGGACTGTTATCGAGAACGCAGCCCGGGAGCCGGAGGTCGTTGACTTGGCGAACTTCCTGAATGCGCTGGGAGCGAAGATTCAGGGGATTGGCACTAACACACTGACAATTGATGGTGTTGAACGCTTGCACGGTGGCGCATATCGCGTGCAACCTGACCGTATCGAGACAGGAACCTTCCTGGTGGGTGCGGCCATTTCAGGTGGCGAAATTCTCTGTCGTAACACGGATCCGACGTTACTTGAAGCCGTTCTGGTCAAGTTGGAAGAGGCGGGCGCCCTGATCGAAAAAGGCGCGGACTGGATTCGCCTAGACATGCGCAACCGCGTATTGAAACCGGTGAACATTACCACTGCACCCTATCCGGCTTTCCCAACGGACATGCAAGCGCAATTCACTGTACTGAATGCCGTCGCCAAGGGGACCGGTGTCGTCACCGAGACCATCTTCGAGAACCGTTTCATGCACGTTCCAGAGTTGGTGCGTATGGGCGCGGATATTGAATTGCAGGGCAATACTGCCGTTTGTCGCGATACCGAGCATCTGTGCGGAGCTCAGGTGATGGCGACGGATCTGCGTGCGTCAGCTAGCCTGGTTCTGGCTGGCTTCGTCGCGCATGGGGTGACGATAGTCGATCGTATTTATCACATCGATCGTGGCTATGAGGACATCGAAGGCAAGCTGTTGGCCTTGGGTGGGAAAATCGAACGTATTCGCGGTGAATAACAGTACCGGATTGCCCAGCCCCGCTTCGGCGGGGTTTTTTTATGGCAGAGAGAGCCTCTGGGCCATGCTCCAAAGTAACCCATCCCGAATGACGCGATATCGACAAGGTCGCACACGCCGACATCCTTCCCCATCCATGAGCGCTCGGCCGTAGCATCTCTGATGAGGGGGCGGCAGCCTGACTGTGGTGCGCGATCTTTTTTTCGGAACTGTTATGTCAGAAAAAAAAGAAGGACCGCGAGCGGTCCTGACTCAGATGAGGAATGATCAACACCCAACGTGGTAGGAGCGGGTGTTCGCGGTTGATTGACGCAGGTTATCCGTATGCTCCTGAAACCAAATAACCAGCCCGATGTTATTGGCTAAACGGCCAAATCAACCAGATGCGCCATGTTCATGTTTTTACGGTTTTCTTTCAATGTTTAACCAAACAAATCGCATTGATGCTGAACTGCATTCATTTTTTTGTTATATTCGTTGTGGTTTATTTATTTATCAGGATTGGGTGTGAACGATAATCACAGAATTGATAATTTGGATCGGCAAATCATTGCGACATTACAGCAAGATGCCCGGACACCCTATGCAGAGTTGGCCAAACGCGTCGGCGTGAGTGCGGCGACGGTTCATGTCCGGGTCGAAAAATTGCGTCAGGCGGGCATCATTTCAGCCACGCGAGCCATAGTGAATCCGAGGGCGCTTGGTTACGATGTCTGCTGTTTTATCGGTATCAATTTGAAAAGTGCGCGTGATTACAACGCGGCACTAGAGCATCTCAATGAGCTGGATGAAGTGGTTGAAGCATTCTATACCACTGGCCATTACAATATTTTCATCAAGGTGATGACGCGCTCGATCGATGAACTCCACACTTTATTGACCAGCAAGATACAGACCATCGACGAGATCCAGTCGACAGAAACGCTGATCTCACTGCACAACCCCATTCAGCGGCAAGTGGTGCCCTGATACAGTTACAGCAATAACATGCCGCAGAATACAACCAGCATCAGCACGATAAGTATCACGGCTGTGGCGGCATAGCGCAGATCATCAGACATAACGCCTCCGTTAAGTAGGTTATCGAAGATAACTTAATGCAAACTGTTGGTAGATGAGACAGTTTGCTGTTAGGAGTGTCGTTTGCCTCACAGAGTGACAATTTCATCAGCCATGGCTGGCAACCGGCAACGCGGTCGACAATAGTCAAAAGGCGTTCGCATGCTTGGGGGCTGTTATGTATCGAGACTTGTTGCTTCCGCCGCTACTGGCATTGGTATTCCTGTTTTTGGTCAGTAATCTGTTGCATAGTGTCTAGGTTCAGACGGCCAGATAGGCGTGTTGCTATCACTAATCTAAAGATGGCTACGGCATTGCTGTGGCCATATTTTTTTATAAGGAGGGTAGAGTGGAAGACGTATGGGCCCTGGGTCACTGTGATGATTCATTTGGCGGTTCGGTATTGGCTAGCAAGGGAACGCAATGGCTCTGGTTTCATGATCGAGATGAGGTACTCGATTACTTGCTGGGCGATTATGCCGAGCTGCTGGCAGATACTGGCGAACTGGATGAAGAGCAGCTTGACTCGGCACGAGAACGCTTCGCGGGGCTGATTGACGATTGTGCCAGTGATGATGAATTGGTACGCGAGCTCAATGAACTGAGTATCGAGCTACGTCGGATTGTCTGGATGGGGCCGCTCTCTTCCCTCGCCACCGATTACTCCGATTTTGCCTTGGCGCTGCGGCGTTATTTCTGGCAACAGACCGGGGAGGACGATGATCTCGAGGCGATTATCCCTGCGGACCGTTGGGCGGAACTGGTCGATGTGCTGGATGAATTTTTGATTGATGGCGAATACTGAACCATCTCACTCTTGGCAGCTGTGACGAAACAAGCAATACTGTATTTATATACACACTTCTGGGCCTGCCATGCGCCTCTATATCGCAGAAAAACCAAGTCTTGGTCGAGCCATTGCCGACGCCCTGCCTGGTCCGCAGCAATCGGGTGAGGGCTTTATTCACCTGGGTAACGGTGATGTGGTCAGTTGGTGTATTGGCCATCTATTCGAGCAGGCCTCCCCAGAGTGTTACGATCCGCAGTTTAAACGCTGGCAATGGCAAACTTTGCCGATTATTCCCCAGCGCTGGCAACTTAAGCCTCGCCCTTCGAGTCAACGGCAATTGGCTGTATTACGCAAATTGATGCGTGAGGCTGATGAATTGGTGCATGCAGGAGATCCAGACCGCGAAGGGCAGTTGCTCGTGGATGAAGTGATCGAAGCGCTGTGGCCCGCTGGTCGACGTCCTCCTCCTGTCTGGCGTTGTCTGATTAGCGATCTTAATCCGCCCGCTGTTCGTCGTGCCCTTACTCAGTTGCGAGCGAATCAAGAGTTTTCGGCGCTTAGCCAGTCGGCATTAGCGCGTTCACGTGCAGACTGGCTTTACGGCATCAACATGACTCGCGCTTATACCCTGTTGGCACGGCAGACGGGGTCGGAGCGATTGCTCTCGGTTGGCCGTGTTCAAACGCCTGTGCTTGGACTGGTCGTCCGTCGCGATCATGCCATTGCGAATTTTATTAGCCGTGACTATTACGAAGTCGAAGCCGAGATCACCGTTGATGCGATTGCCTTTAAGGCCAAGTGGTCTCCCTCTGATGCTTGTTCACCGTGGCAAGATGAGGAGGGGCGGATCTTATCAAGAGCACTGGCTGACAATGTGGTCTCGCGCATAACGGGTCAACCGGCGGAGGTGGTGGCAGCTCAACAAAAGTTAGGTAATCAGTTACCACCTCTTCCTTACAATCTATCGTCACTGCAGATTGATGCCTCAAAACAATTGAACCTCTCGGCACAGCAAACGCTGGATATTTGCCAGCAGCTTTATGAACGACATAAGTTGATTACATATCCGCGTTCGGATTGCCGTCATCTACCTCAGGGGCAATTTGACGATCGACATGAGCTCTTGGCAACGCTATCCCGTCTGCTTCCGGATCTGGCGCCTGCGGTGGCGATGGCAAATCACGAACTAAAGTCGGCTGCATGGAATGATCATAAAGTGACTGCACACCATGCCATCATCCCCACCGTGAATGCCAAGCGAGTGCTGTCGTTGTCTGCAGAGGCGATCGCACTCTATCGCATGATTGCCCGGCAATACTTGATGCAGTTTTATCCGCCCCAACGTTATCGCGATACGGAGTTGAAACTGCAGATCGCCGGCGGGCTGTTTATCGCACGCGGGCGAGAGATACTCGATAGTGGTTGGCGCGTGCTATACCCGGCACGGACACCGATATCGACGGATGCGATCGCCTCGCTGCCGCTATTGGCCAAAGGCACTCGGTTATTCTGTCAGCAAGGCCATCGCCTGGATAAACAGACGGAACCTCCCAAGCCATTTACTGAAGCCAGTTTATTGGCGGCCATGACGGGGATCGCACGCTATGTGACGGACCCGGATCTAAAAACCATCTTGCGTGACACGGATGGTTTGGGGACCGAGGCAACACGAGCAGGCATTCTGGAGCTATTGATCGCTCGACGATTTTTGCAGCGCGAGGGCAAAGTGCTGCGCAGTAGTGAGACTGGGCGAGCGTTGATTGCGGCGTTGCCGCAAGAGGTGACGCTTCCGGACATGACGGCATATTGGGAGCGTTCGCTGGCCTTAATTGAACATCGTGAGCGTGTATATAGTGATTTTATGGTGCCATTAGAGCAACAACTTACAGAATTGATTCGGGAAGCTCGTCTTGGCCGTGAGCAGCTCGCGGGTCTGTTGGCTAATGTCGAGCGCGAACCCGTACATAACTCGCGTCGGCGCACGACCAGGAAGGGGCATGTCGCAGGTCGAAAGCGTGCAGCCTCTGCGGGTAATACACGCTCCCGTCAGCGAATGCGGCGCCCGGTTCAGGAACAGAGCGTGATCGGTTAAACTGGCAGCTCGCGTTTATTCAGGAGTGGCCATGACACCGCAAGCCCGTTTTGATCTGCATTCGTACAATACTTTTGGGCTGATGGCGACAGCCGATTGGGGAATGGCGTTTAACTCGTTGGAGCAGTTGCAAGCCATTATCCAAGATCAACGCTGGGCCAATATGCCTCGACTGGTCCTGGGTGGAGGCAGCAATGTGCTTTTCACAGCAGATTATGCCGGACTGGTGCTGCTCAATCGGCTGCAGGGCATTGCAATTGAAGAGTGCGACACCGGCTGGTGTTTGCAAGTGGCTGCGGGTGAAAGCTGGCCTGGACTGGTCGAAGAAACGCTTCGACGTCAGATCCCTGGCTTGGAAAATTTGGCGTTGATTCCAGGCACAGTAGGTGCAGCTCCGGTACAAAATATCGGCGCTTATGGTGTGGAGTTATGTCAATACTGCTGTCATGTCGATGCACTGGAGCTGGCTTCGGGGACCGTAGTGCGTATCCCTGCTGCAGAATGTGGTTTTGGATACCGCGAAAGTCATTTCAAGCATCAGTGGCGGCATAGCCACATCATTATTGGTGTAGGACTGTTTCTTCCCAAAGCATGGCAACCCCAGATTGGTTATGGCCCGCTTCGCGAACTGGGGGACAACCCCAGTGCTGTGCAGATTTATCAAACAGTTTGTCGCGTTCGTCGAGAAAAACTGCCACAACCTGAGGAGTTTGGGAACGCTGGCAGTTTCTTCAAAAACCCGACTGTCACTCCGGATATCGCCGCAAGATTAGCTCGGCATTATCCTTCGATGCCACAATTTCCTCAGTCGGATGGTCGGGTTAAGCTTGCGGCCGGTTGGCTAATCGATCAGGCAGGCCTCAAGGGCTACACGGTCGGAAGGGCCTCGGTGCATCAGCAACAAGCTCTAGTCTTAATTAATCTGGGCGGGGCGAGCGCACAGGATGTCATTCAACTGGCGACAACTGTTCGTGAACGGGTGTTGACTCAATTTGCTATCGAGCTTGAGCCGGAAGTGCGTTTCATTGGCCGGACAGGGGATACCAGTCTACGGGAGATAAGCCGATGAGACACCTTACCGCACGGCAACAGCAACTATTGCAGCTGTTGTCGGATGGTGAATTTCATTCGGGAGAACAGATTGGGCAGCAATTGGCGATCAGCCGTGCGGCCATCAGTCAGCAGATTAAACAGCTCAAGCCATTGGGACTGGATGTTTACAGCGTGACCGGCAGAGGCTATAGGCTCGCCCATCCGCTGGAGCTTCTGGATCCGAAACGCTTAACGGCATCTGGTGTCGATCTGTTTCATTGTATTGCCGTTATCGATTCCACTAACCAGTACATGATGAGTCGCTTGAACGAGTGGCAGCAGGGTGAGTGTCTGCTCGCCGAGTGCCAGACTGCGGGGCGTGGTCGGCGTGGTCGCGAATGGGTCTCGCCTTTTGCCGGGCAGCTGATCATGAGTCTTTACTGGCAGTTGGATCAGGGAATGGCTGCAGCCATGGGACTGAGCCTGGTCGTCGGAATCGTGATTGCTGAGGTGCTGCGTGAGCATGGCTACGACGGGATCGGCTTGAAGTGGCCGAATGATGTATACGGTCAAGGGCAGAAACTGGCTGGTATTCTGGTTGAAATGGCAGCCACGGCGGGTGGGGCATGCCAACTGGTTATCGGTGCTGGGCTGAACTTGGCGATGCCAATTCAATTAGCCGAACAAATCAGCCAGCCCTGGACGGCCTTGCAAACGTTACGAGCGACACCGGTTGCTCGCAACCAGCTAACGGCGGACATTATTTTGCAATTGCGCGCCGCATTACAGCAGTTTGAACGGACTGGACTGACTTCATTTGTTGCGCGCTGGAATCAGTTTGATATCTATCGTGATCAACCAGTTCGGTTGTTGCTGGGGGATCGAGAGGTGACGGGTGTAGCCCGGGGTATCGATCTGCAAGGTGCTTTGTTGTTGGAGTGTGACGGCGAGGTAATGCCATTCATTGGTGGAGAGATCTCGCTGCGACCACTGGTGTGAACCGTATAAAACAGGCTGACACTATGCCGGCCTGTTTACGGATAACCGGCTCTATTTGCGTAATTTAACCTGCTCGACAGCATGAGCGCCGCCTTTGGTCAGTATCAAACTGGCTCGTTCGCGCGTGGGGAGGATATTTGTCTTCAAATTCGGATAGTTGATCTCATCCCAGATTTGACCGGCAATGTTCACGGATTCCTCTTCACTCAATGCCGCGTAGTGATGAAAGTAACAAGTGGGGTCGGCAAAAGCCCCTTTGCGAAACCGCAGAAAGCGCTCGACATACCACTGCTTAAGCAGGTGCTCGTCGGCATCGACATAGATAGCGAAATCGACAAAGTCGGATACAAACACGTGATGAGGGTCGTGAGGGTAGTCCATCCCGCTTTGCAGAACATTCAAGCCTTCCAGAATCAGGATATCCGGTTGTTCGACCCGTTTTTCGGCATCAGGAACAATGTCATAGATGTGATGGGAGTATACGGGAGCACTGACTGATTTAGCTCCAGCCTTGATGTCTGCGACGAAGTTAACTAGTCGTCGCATGTCATAAGACTGTGGAAATCCCTTTTTCTTCATCATTCCACGAGCATCCAATTCTGCGTTGGGATAAAGAAAACCATCGGTCGTGACGAGCTCGACTTTGGGATGCTCTGGCCAGCGATCCAGTAACGCCTGCAGGATCCGCGCTGTGGTGCTTTTGCCTACGGCGACACTGCCGGCAATGCTGATGACGTAGGGTACGTGAGCAGGTTCTGTCCCCAGGAACTGTTCAATCACCTTGCTACGGCGTTGACGTGCTTTGACATACAAATTCAGCAGACGGGATAACGGCAGGTAAATATCTCGCACCTCATCCAGAGACAATTCATCATGGATACCGCGCAATTGCACCAGATCATGCTCCGTCAACGTCATAGGGACGGCGGCGCGGAGTTCAGACCACTGGTGGCGCGTGAAAGAAATATAAGGAGATAAGTGGCCCGTCTCTAATGTCATGAAATACTCCGTATTCAAGCACGGCGACATTACACCAAGGGGGGGTGGGTCACAAGCGGCTGACAGACGCGCTGCGCAGAGTTTTTTGTATTTTCAACGCGACGAGTCAAAAAAACAGCACTTCGAGTGTTGCATGGCGAGGAATTGATCCCATAAAATGCGCACCGCTCACGTGCCAGGTCGCAATACGACCGCGGTACCAGCAATCCGGAGGGATTCCCGAGCGGCCAAAGGGATCAGACTGTAAATCTGACGGCTCTGCCTTCGAAGGTTCGAATCCTTCTCCCTCCACCATTTATGGGTTTGAGGTCGTTGGTTCTTAAGAGTACAAAGCGGGCATCGTATAATGGCTATTACCTCAGCCTTCCAAGCTGATGATGCGGGTTCGATTCCCGCTGCCCGCTCCAGCACGCAGGGTGTAACCCGAACAGATCAGACAGATCTGTCCCGCTCCGTCCCTCGCGGCATGGATCCAATCTTCTTCTCGCCTGTTTTATTGTATACTGCACTTGCATTTTGTGCTGTGGTTGACTAGCCACCACTTACCTTAGTGATAGTTAGAGGGACGAGCATGTCTAAAGAAAAATTTGAACGTACAAAACCCCACGTTAACGTAGGTACCATCGGCCACGTTGACCAC
>NZ_JBHSAF010000011.1:0-20704 GCF_042649925.1 Pseudaeromonas sharmana | reverse complement strand
GAAGAGCTGCTGGATCTGGTTGAGATGGAAGTTCGTGAACTGCTGTCTGAATACGACTTCCCGGGCGACGATACTCCGGTAGTACGTGGTTCTGCTCTGCTGGCTCTGCAAGGCGATGCCAAGTGGGAAGAGAAGATCCTGGAACTGGCTGCTCACCTGGACAGCTACATTCCGCAACCGGAACGTGCTATCGATCGTCCGTTCCTGCTGCCAATCGAAGACGTATTCTCAATCTCTGGCCGTGGTACTGTAGTAACCGGTCGTGTTGAGCGCGGTATCGTCAAGGTAGGCGAAGAAGTAGAAATCGTAGGTCTGAAGGAAACCACCAAGACCACCTGTACTGGCGTAGAAATGTTCCGCAAGCTGCTGGACGAAGGCCGTGCTGGTGAGAACGTAGGTGTTCTGCTGCGTGGCGTGAAGCGTGAAGACGTAGAGCGTGGTCAAGTACTGGCCAAGCCTGGTTCAATCACTCCGCACACCAAGTTCGAATCAGAAGTGTACGTGCTGTCCAAGGAAGAAGGTGGTCGTCATACTCCGTTCTTCAAGGGCTACCGTCCGCAGTTCTACTTCCGTACCACCGACGTAACTGGCACCATCGAGCTGCCGGAAGGCGTGGAAATGGTAATGCCAGGCGATAACATCAAGATGGTAGTAACCCTGATCCACCCGATCGCGATGGATGACGGTCTGCGTTTTGCAATCCGTGAAGGCGGCCGTACTGTAGGCGCCGGTGTTGTTGCCAAGGTTATCGAGTAATCTGGCTGACAAACGCCCGACAAAGCCCCTATAATAGGGGCTTTGTTTTGCAGGGGCGTAGTTCGAATTGGTAGAACAGCGGTCTCCAAAACCGATGGTTGGGGGTTCGAGTCCCTCCGCCCCTGCCAGCTAACCTCGCCCAACGGCGGGGCTTTCGCGTCTTATTAGCTAAGTTTAAATAGGTAGGTTGTATGAGTGTGAATACTGAGAGCCAAGGCACCAGCAAGGCCAAGGATACCCTGTTGTGGAGCCTGGTTTTCATCATCCTGGCGGCCGCTATTGTAGGTAACTATGTTTACAGCGAGCAGGCATTGTTCATCCGTATCGTGGCTGTTGTAGCTGCGATTGTGGTTGCTGGTCTGGTTGCACTACAGACCGTAAAGGGCAAGTCTTTGATCGACTTCGCACGGGAGTCCCGCATCGAAGTCCGTAAGGTCGTATGGCCAACCCGTCAGGAGACCATTCAGACAACCCTGATTATTTTTGCCGTTGTTGCTGTAGTCGGGCTGTTCCTGTTCCTGCTGGATGGCGCGCTCATCTGGTTGGTTGATTTTATTACCGGTGTAAAGGGTTAAGCCATGAGTGAACAACGCATGCGATGGTATGTGGTACAGGCCTTCTCGGGTTATGAAGGGCGTGTAGCCAAGTCGCTGAAAGAGCATATCAAGATCCATGGCATGGAAGACAAGTTCGGTGACGTTCTGGTTCCAACCGAAGAAGTTGTTGAAATGCGTGCGGGTCAAAAGCGCAAGAGTGAGCGCAAGTTTTTCCCTGGATACGTATTGGTACAGATGGTGATGGACGAAACGTCCTGGCACTTGGTACGCAGCGTGCCGCGAGTCATGGGGTTCATCGGCGGGACATCTGATCGTCCTGCACCGATTTCCGATAAGGAAGCCGATGCCATCCTCAATCGCTTGCAGGAGTCGGTTGACAAGCCGAAGCCGAAGACATTGTTCGAAGCTGGCGAGGTTGTGCGTGTTAGTGATGGTCCATTTGCAGACTTCCAGGGTGTGGTTGAGGAAGTGGACTACGAAAAGAGTCGCTTGAAGGTTTCAGTCTTGATTTTCGGCCGGTCAACGCCGGTAGAGCTCGAGTTTGGTCAGGTAGAAAAAGCCTGATTTTTACTCACTGAGGTTGTAAGGGGGAGCGAATGTCTATACAATTTGCTGCCCCTTTTTTCTTGGGGAGCCGATGAGGAGTCCATGGGGAGTCCGAGGCGCTAGAACCCATATTTGAGGTAATTTTCAAATGGCTAAGAAAGTCACAGCTTATATCAAGCTGCAAGTTAAGGCCGGCATGGCCAACCCGTCGCCACCTGTCGGTCCGGCACTGGGTCAACACGGTGTCAACATCATGGAATTCTGTAAGGCGTTCAACGCCCGTACAGAAAAGCTGGAGAAGGGTGCCCCGACTCCGGTCGTGATTACCGTATACAGCGACCGTTCCTTCACCTTCGAAACCAAGACGCCGCCTGCATCCTTCCTGCTGAAGAAGGCCGCTAACATCCAGTCCGGCTCTTCCAAGCCGCACAAGGACAAGGTTGGTAAGGTAACGCACGCTCAACTGCTGGAAATCGCTAAGACCAAGGAACCAGATATGACTGGTGCTGATCTGGAAGCGATGGCCCGTTGCATCGCGGGTTCTGCCCGTTCCATGGGCCTGGTAGTGGAGGAATAAGACAATGGCTAAACTGACCAAGCGCATGCGCGTGATCCGTGAAAAGGTTGATGGTACCAAAGAGTACGGCATCACCGAAGCCGTTGCCCTGCTGAAGGAACTGGCTACCGCCAAGTTCGTTGAAAGCGTCGACGTAGCTGTGAACCTGGGCATTGATGCTCGTAAGTCTGATCAAAACGTTCGTGGTGCTACCGTTCTGCCGCATGGCACCGGTCGTACTGTTCGCGTTGCCGTATTTACTCAGGGTGCTAACGCCGAAGCCGCCAAGGCTGCCGGTGCTGACCTGGTTGGTATGGAAGATCTGGCTGAACAGATCAAGAAGGGTGAAATGAACTTTGACGTGGTTATTGCCTCTCCGGATGCAATGCGCGTTGTTGGCCAACTGGGTCAAATTCTGGGTCCGCGTGGCCTGATGCCGAACCCGAAGGTTGGTACTGTCACCCCGAACGTTGCTGAAGCTGTTAACAATGCCAAGGCAGGTCAAGTTCGTTATCGTAACGACAAGAACGGTATCATCCACACCACTATCGGTAAGGTTGACTTCACTGCTGATCAACTGAAGCAAAACCTGGAATCGCTGCTGGCTGCCCTGAAGAAGGCCAAGCCTGCAACCTCCAAGGGTCAGTTCATCAAGAAGGTAAGCCTCTCTACCACCATGGGTGCGGGTGTTTCTGTTGACCAGACCACTCTGGATACCAACGCTGCTTAATTGAGCGTTTACAGGGCGCGAGGTTTTAGTTAAAATTTCGCGCCTTATTTGGTTGGGGGTCTCGACTCCCGTCCAAGACCGCAGGTGGTGTAAACCTTAATTTCCTGCGTAGACGGTGCCGGACACCAGCGAGAAAGCATTACTTTCTTCTGGATTCTGCCACCGAGTTCTCCCTCGCAAGGGGAGTTGTTGTCAGTTTCTGGGTTCGCCCAGACTAAACTCCAGGAGTTATGCCAATGGCATTAGGATTCGAAGACAAAAAGGCGATTGTCGCTGAAGTCACCGAAGCTGCCAAAGGCGCACTGTCCGCTGTTGCTGCCGATTCTCGCGGCGTAACCGTGGCCAAGATGACCGCTCTGCGTAAGTCTGCTCGTGAAGCAGGCGTTTACATGCGCGTTGTTCGTAACACTCTGCTGACCCGTGCAGTAGAAGGTTCCGATTTCGAATGCATGAAAGACGTATTTGTTGGTCCGACCCTGATCGCGTTCTCCAACGAACACCCGGGCGCTGCTGCTCGTCTGTTCAAGGAGTTTGCAAAGGGGAACGATAAGTTCTCCATCAAGGGTGGTGCGTTCCAGGGTGAATTTATCCCTGCAGCTCAAATTGATCGTCTGGCAACGCTGCCGACCTACGAAGAAGCGCTGGCAAGAATGATGGCTACCATGAAGGAAGCCGCAGCTGGCAAGCTGGTTCGTACTTTTGCAGCTCTGCGCGACAAGAAAGAAGCCGAAGCGGCTTAATTCTTGTAACAGATTGCTATTACATTAAATCTTCTACGACAGGAACTTTTTGTCATGTCTATCACCAAAGACCAAATCATCGAAGCCGTTGCTTCCATGTCCGTAATGGAAGTTGTTGAACTGATCACCGCTATGGAAGAGAAGTTCGGTGTTTCTGCTGCTGCTGCTGTTGCTGCAGGCCCGGCCGCTGCTGCTGAAGCTGTTGAAGAGCAAACCGAATTCAACGTCATCCTGACCGCTGCTGGCGCCAACAAGGTTGCCGTCATCAAGGCTGTCCGTGCTGCTACCTCCCTGGGCCTGAAGGAAGCCAAGGACCTGGTAGAAGCCGCTCCGACTCCGGTCAAGGAAGCCGTTTCCAAGGAAGAAGCCGAAGCTCTGAAGAAAGAGCTGGAAGCTGCTGGTGCTTCCGTTGAGGTCAAGTAATCTGTCGTCAGACAGTTACGCAGCCTGAGTAATATCAGGCTAGGGCTGGTGAATAAATGTTCACCAGCCCTTTTGCGCTGTATGCTAATGGGATTTCCACACCGTTTAATGCCATCAGCGAACCAACAGCGCACCAGACAGGTCGAGTGGTCTGGTTACAAAGCGGTGTTGAAAAAAGATCTGTCCTCGTCGGGGACAGTGTGGGTCACTTATCAGCGAGCTGAGGAACCCTATGGTTTACTCTTATACCGAAAAAAAACGCATTCGTAAGGACTTCGGTAAGCGCGATCAGGTTCTCGATACGCCTTATCTGTTGTCCATCCAGCTGGACTCCTTCAAACAATTCCTTGAAGCCGACCCGGAAGGGGCTTATGGGCTTGAGGCAGCTTTCCGCAGCGTTTTCCCGATCACCAGCTATTCTGGCACGGCAGCACTGCAGTATGTGAGCTACCGTCTGGGTGAGCCGGTATTTGACGTAAAAGAATGCCAAATCCGAGGCGTGACCTACTCCGCCCCGCTGCGCGTGAAATTGCGTCTGGTGCTGTTTGATAAAGAAGCAGCTGCTGGTACCGTCAAGGATATCAAGGAGCAGGAAGTCTACATGGGCGAAATTCCGCTCATGACTGACAACGGCACCTTCATCGTTAATGGTACCGAGCGTGTTATCGTCTCCCAGCTGCATCGCAGCCCGGGTGTCTTCTTTGATCACGACAAGGGCAAGACCCACTCCTCCGGGAAGGTGCTCTACAATGCTCGCGTGATTCCTTACCGTGGCTCTTGGCTGGATTTCGAATTCGATGCCAAGGACAACCTGTTCGTGCGTATCGACCGTCGCCGTAAATTGCCGGCTTCGATCATTCTGCGAGCACTGAACTTCACCACGGAAGAGATCCTCGATACCTTCTTCGAAACCATCCGTTTCGAGATCAAAGAAGGCAAGCTCATGATGGAGCTAGTTCCGGATCGCCTGCGTGGTGAAACCGCGATTTTCGACGTTGTGGTCAACAACGAAGTGGTCGTGGAGAAGGGACGCCGTGTCACCGCTCGTCACATCCGTCAGCTTGAGAAGGCCGCCGTCACTCAGATTGAAGTGCCGGTTGAATATGCTGTTGGCAAAGTGGCAGCCAAGGATTATGTCAACGCCGATACTGGCGAAGTCATTATTCCGGCTAACGCCGCATTGAGCCTGGAAGCGGTTGCCAACCTGTCACAGGCAGGTCACAAGCAATTTGAAGTCCTGTTCACCAATGAACTGGATCATGGCGCCTACATGTCCGAGACGCTGCGAATTGATTCTTCAACCAACCGCCTTGAAGCGTTGGTCGAAATCTACCGCATGATGCGCCCGGGTGAACCGCCAACCCGCGACGCGGCCGAACAACTGTTCGACAACTTGTTCTTCTCTGAAGATCGCTACGATCTGTCGACTGTTGGTCGCATGAAGTTCAACAGCCGTCTGGGTCGTGCCGATCAGTTGGGCCCGGGCATCCTGACCAAGGATGACATCGTCGAAGTCATGAAGAAGCTCATCGATATCCGTAACGGTAACGATGAAGTGGACGACATCGATCACTTGGGTAACCGCCGTATTCGCTCTGTCGGTGAAATGGCCGAGAACCAGTTCCGTGTTGGCCTGGTGCGTGTTGAGCGTGCGGTCAAGGAGCGTCTGTCTCTGGGTGACCTTGAAGCGCTGATGCCGCAAGATCTGATCAATGCCAAGCCGATCTCCGCTGCTGTGAAGGAGTTCTTCGGTTCCAGCCAGTTGTCCCAGTTCATGGATCAGAACAACCCGCTGTCCGAAGTGACGCACAAGCGTCGTATTTCTGCTCTCGGCCCGGGTGGTTTGACCCGCGAGCGGGCTGGCTTCGAAGTGCGTGACGTGCATCCGACCCACTACGGTCGTCTGTGTCCGATCGAAACGCCTGAAGGTCCGAACATCGGTCTGATCAACTCCTTGGCGGTCTATTCCCGTACCAACGATTACGGTTTCCTCGAAACCCCATATCGCAAGGTTATTGATGGGGTGATCACCGATGAGGTGGATTACCTGTCTGCGATCGAGGAAGGCAACTTCGTCATCGCACAGGCCAACGCCAACGTTGATGAACATGGCAAGCTGAAAGATGAACTGATCCCATGCCGTCATAAGGGTGAATCTACCTTCATGAATGCGGACCAGATCCAGTATATGGATGTGAGCCCGCAGCAGGTGGTTTCCGTGGCGGCAGCGTTGATTCCGTTCCTGGAACACGATGACGCCAACCGTGCTCTGATGGGTTCAAACATGCAACGTCAGGCCGTACCAACGCTGCGCGCGGACAAGCCGCTGGTGGGTACCGGTATGGAGCGTGCTGTCGCCGTCGATTCAGGCGTGACCGTGGTGGCAACCCGTGGGGGTCTGGTCGATTACGCGGATGCTTCCCGTATCGTGGTCAAGGTTAACGAAGATGAATTGCTGCCTGGCGAAGCTGGCATCGACATCTATAACCTGACCAAGTACACCCGTTCTAACCAGAACACCTGTATCAATCAGCGTCCATGTGTCCGCCCTGGTGAGCTGGTCATGGCCGGTGATGTGCTGGCTGATGGTCCGTCTACCGACTTGGGTGAACTGGCTCTGGGCCAAAACCTGCGTGTCGCGTTCATGCCGTGGAACGGCTACAACTTCGAAGACTCC
This sequence comes from Pseudaeromonas sharmana, assembly GCF_042649925.1. Classification (NCBI taxonomy): domain Bacteria; kingdom Pseudomonadati; phylum Pseudomonadota; class Gammaproteobacteria; order Aeromonadales; family Aeromonadaceae; genus Pseudaeromonas; species Pseudaeromonas sharmana. The sequence goes on along the minus strand of NZ_JBHSAF010000011.1, from coordinate 13,719 downwards.
ATCCTGGTGTCCGAGCGTGTTGTACAAGAAGATCGCCTGACCACTATCCACATCCAGGAACTGGCCTGTATCGCGCGTGATACCAAGCTTGGCCCGGAAGAAATCACGGCGGATATTCCGAACGTGGGTGAGGCCGCGCTCTCCAAACTGGACGAATCAGGCATTGTCTACGTAGGCGCCGAGGTTCAGGGTGGCGACATTCTGGTGGGTAAGGTGACGCCGAAGGGTGAAACCCAGCTGACTCCGGAAGAGAAACTGTTGCGCGCCATTTTTGGTGAGAAGGCGTCCGACGTGAAGGATTCCTCCCTGCGTGTGCCAAATGGTGTCTACGGTACCGTGGTCGATGTCCAGGTCTTTACCCGCGATGGCGTAGAGAAGGACAAGCGTGCCAAGGAAATCGAAGACATGCAGCTGCGTGATGCCAAGAAGGATCTGACCGAAGAGTTCAAGATCCTTGAAGATGGTATCTTCAGCCGCGCTCGCTCAGTGCTGATCAATGCCGGTGTCTCCGCCGACAAGATTGACAAGCTGGAACGCGCCAAGTGGCTGGAACAAGCGCTGGATGACGAGTCCAAGCAAGTTGAACTGGAACAGATCGCTGAACAGTACGTAGCTCTGCGTGAAGAGTTTGACCGCAAGTTTGAAGCCAAGCGTCAGAAGATCATCCAGGGCGATGATCTGGCTCCGGGCGTGCTCAAGATCGTCAAGGTCTATTTGGCGGTTAAGCGTCGCATCCAGCCAGGCGACAAGATGGCCGGTCGTCACGGTAATAAGGGGGTTATTTCCAAGATCTGTCCGATCGAGGATATGCCTCATGACGATCAGGGTCGTCCGGTCGACATCGTGCTGAACCCGTTGGGCGTTCCGTCACGTATGAACATCGGTCAGGTTCTTGAAGTTCACCTCGGCCTTGCTGCCAAGGGGATCGGTGAGAAGCTGGATCGCATGATCAAGGAGCAGCAAGAACTGGCCAAACAACGCGAGTTCCTGCAACAGGTTTACGATCTGGGCGATGCGCGCCAGAAGGTTGACCTGTCTACGTTCTCCGATGATGAGGTTCGCACTCTGGCCTCCAATCTGCGTAAGGGTATGCCTGTCGCTACACCAGTCTTTGATGGCGCCAAGGAGCGCGAAATCAAGGAGCTGTTGAAGCTGGCAGACCTTCCGGAGTCTGGTCAGATCACGCTGTTTGATGGTCGCACCGGTATGCCGTTCGAACGTCCGGTTACCGTTGGCTACATGTACATGCTGAAGCTGAACCACTTGGTCGACGACAAGATGCACGCGCGTTCTACCGGATCTTACAGCCTGGTTACCCAGCAACCGCTGGGTGGTAAGGCGCAGTTCGGTGGTCAGCGCTTCGGTGAGATGGAAGTGTGGGCCCTGGAAGCGTATGGCGCCGCTTATACGCTGCAGGAAATGCTGACCGTCAAGTCAGACGATGTAAACGGCCGTACCAAGATGTACAAAAACATCGTGGATGGCGACCACCGCATGGAGCCGGGCATGCCCGAATCCTTCAACGTACTGCTGAAGGAAATCCGCTCTCTGGGTATCAACATCGAGCTGGAACAGGAATAAGGCCTCGCCTTATCACCGGGATTGACAAGGGCGCCCGCTTGCGGGCGCCAAGATTGAACTCCTGACGGGAGACACACGTGAAAGACTTACTCAAGTTTTTGAAAGCCCAGAGCAAGACCGAAGAGTTCGACGGTATCAAGATCGGTCTGGCCTCGCCGGACATGATCCGCTCCTGGTCTTTTGGCGAAGTAAAGAAGCCGGAAACCATCAACTATCGTACGTTCAAGCCGGAACGTGATGGTCTTTTCTGTGCTCGTATTTTCGGGCCAGTAAAGGATTACGAATGCTTGTGCGGTAAGTACAAGCGTCTGAAACACCGCGGCGTAATTTGCGAGAAGTGCGGCGTTGAAGTAACCCAAACCAAGGTGCGTCGTGAACGCATGGGGCATATCGAACTGGCCTCGCCAGTGGCGCATATCTGGTTCCTGAAGTCACTGCCGTCACGTATTGGCTTGCTGCTGGACATGACGCTGCGCGATATCGAGCGCGTCCTGTACTTTGAATCTTTCGTCGTTATCGAAGCGGGCATGACCGCACTCGAACGGGGTCAGATGCTGACAGAAGAGCAGTATCTGGATGCACTGGAAGAGTATGGCGATGAGTTCGAAGCCAAGATGGGGGCCGAGGCGATCCTCGAGCTGCTGCGTGGCATTGAGCTGGAGCAGGAAATTAACCAGATGCGCGAGGAGCTGGAGCAAACCAACTCCGAGACCAAGCGCAAGAAGACCACCAAGCGTCTGAAGCTGATGGAAGCGTTCCTGTTCTCTGGCAATAAGCCGGAATGGATGGTGATGACAGTGCTGCCGGTACTGCCGCCGGATCTGCGTCCGCTGGTGCCGTTGGATGGTGGCCGTTTCGCCACGTCAGACCTGAATGATCTGTACCGTCGCGTCATCAACCGTAACAACCGTCTGAAGCGTCTGCTGGATCTGGCTGCGCCGGACATCATAGTGCGCAACGAAAAGCGGATGTTGCAAGAATCCGTGGATGCGTTGCTGGATAACGGTCGTCGTGGGCGCGCCATCACTGGCTCGAACAAGCGTCCGCTGAAGTCGCTCGCCGACATGATCAAGGGTAAGCAGGGTCGTTTCCGTCAAAACCTGCTCGGTAAGCGCGTCGACTACTCAGGTCGTTCCGTAATTACCGTAGGCCCGACTCTGCGTCTGCATCAGTGCGGTCTGCCGAAGAAGATGGCGCTGGAGCTGTTCAAGCCTTTCATCTATGGCAAGTTGGAAGCCCGTGGTCTGGCGACCACCATCAAGGCTGCCAAGAAGATGGTAGAGCGCGAAGAAGCCGTGGTGTGGGATATCCTCGACGAAGTCATTCGTGAGCACCCTGTCATGCTGAACCGTGCGCCGACGCTGCACCGTCTGGGTATCCAGGCGTTTGAGCCGACGCTGATTGAAGGTAAGGCTATCCAGCTGCACCCGCTCGTCTGTTCCGCGTTTAACGCTGACTTCGACGGTGACCAAATGGCCGTTCACGTACCGCTGACGCTGGAAGCCCAGCTGGAAGCCCGTGCGCTGATGATGTCTACCAACAACATTCTGTCTCCGGCGTCCGGTGAACCGATCATAGTTCCGTCTCAGGACGTGGTCTTGGGTCTGTACTACATGACCCGTGCCAAAGTCGGTGCCAAGGGCGAAGGCATGGTGCTGTCCAGTGCCAAGGAAGCCGAGAAAGTTTACCGTGCTGGTCTGGCGTCACTGCATGCGCGCGTCAAGTGCCGTATCACCGAGTACGTGAAGAGTGAAGCCGGTGAACTGACCGCCAAGGTCGAGCTGAAGAACACCACTGTCGGTCGTGCCATTTTGTCGCTGATCCTGCCGAAGGGGATGGATTACGCGCTGATTGATGAGCCGAAGGTGTTGTCTGATGCTGAGCAGGCGGATCTGGCCGCTCATCCCGAGACCTGGTTCAAGCACGTATCTAACAAGGCGCTGGGCAAGAAGGCCATCTCCAAACTGTTGAATACCTGCTATCGTCGCCTGGGCTTGAAAGACACTGTCATTTTTGCTGACCAGCTGATGTATACCGGTTTCCATTATGCAGCGCTGTCCGGTTCCTCTGTCGGTATCAACGACATGGTCATTCCGGAAGCGAAGAAGCAGATTATTGAAGCCGCTGAAGCCGAAGTTGCTGAAATTCAAGAGCAGTTCCAGTCTGGTCTGGTGACTGCCGGCGAACGCTACAACAAGGTTATCGACATCTGGGCAAGTGCCAACGAACGCGTTTCCAAGGCGATGATGGAGAACCTCTCCAAGGAGAAGGCGACCAACACCCTGGGGCAGGAAGAAGAGCAAGCCTCTTTCAACAGCGTGTTCATGATGGCCGACTCAGGTGCGCGGGGTTCTGCGGCCCAGATTCGTCAGTTGGCGGGTATGCGGGGCTTGATGGCCAAGCCTGATGGCTCGATCATCGAAACACCAATCGTCGCGAACTTCCGTGAAGGTCTGAACGTACTGCAGTACTTCATCTCTACCCACGGTGCGCGTAAGGGTCTGGCGGATACCGCCTTGAAGACCGCGAACTCTGGTTATCTGACCCGTCGTCTGGTTGACGTTGCTCAGGACATGGTCATTACCGAGTCTGATTGTGGCACCACCGAAGGTCTGTGGATGATGCCGCTGATCGAAGGTGGTGATGTGGTCGAGCCGCTGCGTGAGCGCGTGCTGGGTCGAGTGGTTGCTGAAGATGTACTGAAGCCGGGTACCGATGAGGTCCTGGTTGCACGTAATACCCTGCTGGATGAGCAGTGGTGTAACGTGCTCGAAGGCAACTCGGTTGACCGCGTCAAGGTCCGCTCTGCCATCACCTGTGAAACTGATTTCGGTATTTGTGCCCACTGCTACGGTCGTGATCTGGCACGAGGCCACCTGGTCAACGCCGGTGAAGCGGTCGGTGTTATTGCCGCCCAGTCCATCGGTGAACCAGGTACCCAGCTGACCATGCGTACCTTCCACATCGGGGGTGCGGCGTCACGTGCCGCGGCTGAAAGCAGCGCAACTGTGAAGAATACGGGTACCATCAAGCTGCAAAACGCCAAGTTCGTTGAGAACAGTGGTGGCAAGCTGGTTATCACATCGCGTTCTTCTGAGCTGACCATCATGGACGACCTCGGTCGTACCAAGGAAAGCCACAAGCTGCCGTACGGCTCTGTGCTGGAAGTGAAGGATGGCCAATCGGTGAAGGCGGGCGAAATTGTCGCCAACTGGGATCCGCACACCCACCCGATCATCACGGAAGTGGCAGGTCGTATCAAGTTCATTGATCTGATCGACGGTATCACCGTTAGCCGTCAGACCGACGAGCTGACTGGTTTGTCCTCTATCGTGGTGCTGGATGTTAACGAGCGTTCTGCTTCCGGTAAGGATCTGCGTCCGACCGTTAAGCTGGTTGATGCCAATGGCAAGGATGTCCTGATTCCGGGGACTGAAGTGCCGGCTCAGTACTTCCTGCCAGGTCAGGCAATCGTGCAACTGGAAGATGGTGCCGAGGTGAACGTTGGTGATGCGGTCGCTCGTATTCCGCAAGCGACTGGCGGTACCAAGGACATCACCGGTGGTCTGCCGCGTGTTGCTGACTTGTTTGAAGCACGTCAACCGAAGGAACCGGCTATCCTGGCCGAGATCTCCGGTACCATCTCCTTCGGTAAGGAGACCAAGGGCAAGCGCCGTCTGGTCATCACGCCGACCGATGGTGGCGATGCCTATGAGGAGATGATTCCGAAGTGGCGTAACCTGAACGTCTTCGAAGGTGAAAAGGTGCAACAGGGTGAAGTCCTGGCCGATGGTCCGGAATCCGCTCATGACATCCTGCGCCTGCGCGGTATCAGCCCGGTGGCTAACTACATCGTCAACGAAGTGCAGGACGTCTACCGTCTGCAAGGCGTTAAGATCAACGACAAGCACATCGAAGTCATCGTGCGTCAGATGCTGCGTAAGGGCGAGATCATCAACGGTGGCGACTCCGAGTTCCTCGAAGGCGAACAGGTTGAAGTTGCGCGCGTCAAGATCGCCAACCGCAAGCTGGAAGCGGAAGGCAAACTGCCTGCGACCTACCGTCGTGTGCTGATGGGGATCACCAAGGCGTCCCTGAACACTGAATCCTTCATCTCTGCGGCCTCGTTCCAGGAAACGACCCGCGTACTGACTGAAGCAGCGGTATCCGGTAAGAAGGATGAGCTGCGTGGTCTGAAGGAGAACGTGATCGTTGGTCGTCTGATCCCGGCAGGGACGGGTTTTGCCTATCACGAAACGCGTCACAAGAAGCGTAAGGCTGCTGCCCAGGCTCCGATCCCGCAAGTCACTGCGGATGAAGCCGAGCAGAACCTGGCGGATCTGCTGAATGCAGCGGGTAGCTTCGACGCCGAATAAGGCATAACAGAATCACTCGACAATGCTGATAAGTGAAGGGCCCCTCTGGGGCCCTTTTTTCATGCTTAGCTCGTGCAATAGTGACTCAGCGGCTGGTGCTGGACCTGTCATCACACTGTCGATTGAGCGTGTGATGCTTCATGGTGTTGATGCGCACTGCCGAGCGGTCGTGCAGATGTGAAGCGTGCGGTAACGCAAGACACGGTGCCGTCATGGTTTCGCTGTCAGGCAATGATCGTTTAGAGTCTGTGAGCATTAAATTACAAAAGCGTTATTTCCAATCTAAAAAACAGATTGAGGCTATCTCATATTGCTGCTTTATTTGATTGGTGAGACTCGATAGGATTTAACACGTCAAGGCCACACTTACTCATGGCTGTTAATCAAGGAGCTAAAACATGTCTACTTACATCAATACCGAGATTAAACCGTTCACCGCAACTGCTTACCACAATGGCAAGTTTGTACAGGTTTCCGATGCAGACCTGAAGGGTAAGTGGTCTGTTGTCTTCTTCTACCCGGCTGACTTCACCTTCGTTTGCCCGACCGAGCTGGGTGATCTGGCTGACAACTATGCTGAATTCCAGAAACTCGGCGTTGAAATTTACTCTGTCTCTACCGATACCCATTTCACCCACAAGGCATGGCACGACACCTCTGACACCATCAAGAAGATCCAATACCCGATGATCGGCGACCCGACTGGTGCCATCACCCGTAACTTCGGTGTCATGATTGAAGAAGCAGGCCTGGCTGACCGTGGCACCTTTGTCATCGACCCGGAAGGCAAGATTCAAATCGTCGAAATCAACGCTGGCGGCATCGGCCGTGACGCGCTGGAGCTGCTGCGCAAGGTCAAGGCTGCCCAGTATGTTGCCTCCCACCCGGGTGAAGTTTGCCCGGCCAAGTGGAAGGAAGGCGAGGCGACCCTGGCTCCGTCCCTGGATCTGGTTGGCAAGATCTAAGTTACTGCAGGACCGGCTGCGGCCGGTCCTGATCCCCGGTTCACGTATTTCATAGGATGAGATGATGTTAGACGCACAACTCAAACAACAACTGGAATCATATCTTCAGTACATCCAGCAGCCGATTGAGATCAGCGTGTCCGGTAATGACACGCCGAAGTCTGCCGAGCTGTTGGCGTTGGCCGAAGAGATTGCCGGCATGTCCAATAAAATTGCCCTTGTCGCCGGTCATGCCGAGCGCCAGCCAACGTTGAGCATCAGCCAGCTTGGCCAAACGCCACGTGTACATTTCGCCGGCATTCCTATGGGGCATGAGTTCACCTCTCTGGTTCTGGCTCTGCTGCAAAGCGGTGGGCACCCCTCCAAGGCGGATCCAGCCCTGTTGGAGCAGATTCGGAACTTGAAAGGTGAGTTCCACTTCGAGACTTATATTTCACTCTCCTGTCAGAACTGTCCGGACGTTGTGCAGGCGCTGAACCTGATGGCGACGCTGAATCCGAACATCAGCCACACCATGATCGATGGTGCCCTGTTCCAGGATGAAGTCGCTGAGCGTCAAATCATGGCGGTGCCGAATGTTTACCTCAATGGTGAGCCATTCGGCCAGGGGCGAATGACGTTACCGGAGATCGTCGGCAAGCTGGATAGCGGAGCTGCCGAGCGCAAGACCGCCGAGCTGAGCCAGAAGGCGCCGTATGACATGCTGATCGTCGGCGGGGGCCCTGCCGGTGCCGCAGCGGCGATCTATGCAGCACGCAAAGGTATTCGCACAGGTCTGGTTGCCGAGCGTTTTGGTGGTCAGGTGATGGACACCGTCGGTATCGAGAACTTTATCTCCATCTCCTATACCGAAGGGCCAAAACTGGCGGCCAGCCTGGAGCAGCACGTTCGACAATACGGGGTGGACATCATCACCGAACAGCGTGCAGCCAGTATCCAGCGTGGTGATTATGTCAATCTGACGTTAGCCAGTGGTGCCGAGCTGAAGAGCCGTGCCGTCGTGTTGGCCACCGGTGCGCGCTGGCGCGAGCTGAATGTGCCGGGCGAGGCTGAGTATCGCACCAAGGGTGTGGCCTATTGCCCACACTGCGATGGTCCTTTCTTCAAGGGCAAGAAGGTTGCGGTCATCGGTGGCGGTAACTCCGGTATCGAGGCGGCCATTGATCTGGCCGGTATCGTCGAGCATGTCACCGTAGTGGAGTTTGCCGACACGCTGCGCGCCGATGAGGTGTTACAGCGCAAAGCCAAATCCTTGCCAAACGTGGATATCATCGTCAACGCCCAAACCACGGAAGTGCTCGGTGATGGCAGCAAGGTGACTGGCATGACTTACAAAGATCGTGCATCAGGCGACATCAAGCGTCTGGATCTGGCGGGTATTTTTGTCCAGATCGGTCTGGTACCGAATACGGAATGGTTGAAGGGAAGTGACTTGGTGTTGAGTCGGAGTGGCGAAATCGAGATTGATGCCCGTGGCGCGACGTCTATGGCAGGCGTATTTGCCGCTGGCGATGCGACAACGATTCCGTTCAAGCAGATCATCATCTCCATGGGCAGTGGGGCGACCGCAGCGCTCGGGGCATTTGACTACCTGATCCGGACTCCGGATCCGCAGCAACAATAGGTTTACGCCTTTGATAAAAAACCACCTCGTTGCAGGTGGTTTTTTTATGTCTGATGCCGACAGCGGCTGGATTACCTGAAAAAGGGGCGGTCAAATTACACGGATTATTAAGTTTGATTTAATAATCACGGCGTCGTCTGACTGCAAGCCGGTGTCAATGTGCCGGATAACCCGTGCCGGTGAGTGGCCTGCGCCCGTCGTGTTGCCCGCCTGCAGGGTTGACAGTTCCTGGCGAACAGCGAAAACTCCATGCCTCAAGCACAGTAGCGACATTGACCGATGCAAGGAGCGAAGCATGGAAAAGACGGTGATTGCAACGACACAGGCCCCTGCGGCCATAGGCCCTTATGTTCAGGCCACCCGGGTTGGCGATCTGGTGTTTACTTCGGGGCAGATCCCGTTGATCCCGGAGACGATGGAACTGGTCACCGGCAGCATTGAGCTGCAGACCGAGCAGGTGATGCAGAACCTGCTGGCCGTCCTGACTGCTGCCGGTGCCACCGCTGACAGCGTGGTCAAGACCACCTGCTTTTTGAAAAACATCGAAGACTTTGCCGCCTTCAATGGTGTGTATGCCAAATACCTGGGAGCCAATGCCCCGGCACGTTCTTGCGTAGAAGTTGCGCGTTTGCCAAAAGATGTACTGGTTGAGGTCGAGGCCATTGCACTGGTCGTGACAGGCTGAGGTGAAGAATGGCATTGAATTTCGCACTGTTGGTAACAGGCGCGCCTTACGGTTCCGAGGCATCAAGCCAGGCTTATCAGTTTGCCTGTCAGGTCATTGCCAGAGGCCATAACGTGCAAAAGGTTTTTTTCTACCAGGAGGGGGTATTCAATGCCAATCATCTGACGGCGCCGGCCAGTGATGAGCACAATCTGGTGACAGCCTGGCGTCAGTTAGCCGAGCAATACGGCTGCGAGCTGGATGTCTGCGTTGCCGCTGCCTTGCGGCGAGGGGTGGTCGATGCTGATGAAGCCGTCGAGCTCGCCCTGCCTGCGGCAAACGTCTCTGCACCGTTTTTACTTTCCGGACTGGGGCAGTTGGCTGAAGCCGCGCTCGGCGCCGATCGGCTGGTTCAGTTTTAACCGAGGAGAACAGATGGCGCAGACAGCGTTTATTTTTCGTACCGCTCCCCATGGTACGGCTTCCGGGCGTGAAGGGCTGGATGCCGTGCTGGCCTGTTCTGCATTGACTGACGAGATCGCAGTTTTTTTTATCGGTGATGGTGTCTATCAGCTTCTGGTGGGGCAGCAGCCGCTGGCAGTGCTGGGGCGTGACTATACGGCAACCTTCAAGCTGTTTGAGTTGTATGATATTGAGCAGGTTTACGTTTGTGACGAGGATATGGCCGTGCGCGGTTTGGCTGCAGAGCATCTGCTTATTCCGGTGCAGTCGTTATCGCGTCAACAGTTACAGACAAAACTGGCGGCATGTGACGCCAAGCTGATGTTTTAGGAGCCCATGATGTTGCATCTGGTTCGCCATTCACCCCTGTCGCAGCTGACATTGCAGGAATGCTTGCTGCTGATGGGCACGGAAGACAGATTGTTGCTATTGCAGGATGGCGTCATTGCGACAACGTTACCGGATTGGCTCCCTGCATTACGACTGCTGAACAGTCGTTTGTTTGTGTTAGCCGAAGATCTGCTGGCTCGCGGACTGACCCCACAGGTTGGACAAGTCATCGATATGGCTGGTTTCGTTGATCTGGTGGTGGATAACGGCTCGCCTCTGCGCTGGTAAAGCGTTTTGCGTCTATCCTTAATTCTGTCCTGCGTATCTAACCCCGCACGTTCAGCCTGATCATAGTGTGATCAGGCACTGTATAAATCTTGACTCAATCTGCACGTGCGCATAGAATTTCGCGTCCCCGTGTCTGCGGGGAGGATTTTTCACATGTTTGTAAAGCTATTAGGAGCTTTTTGATGGCAACTATTAACCAGCTGGTTCGCAAGCCGCGCGTTAAGCAAGTTGTGAAAAGCACCGTTCCAGCCCTGGATGCGTGCCCACAAAAGCGTGGCGTGTGTACTCGCGTATACACTACCACCCCCAAGAAGCCGAACTCTGCCCTGCGTAAAGTATGCCGTGTTCGTCTGACTAACGGTTTTGAAGTCACCTCCTACATTGGCGGTGAAGGTCACAACCTGCAAGAGCACTCCGTAGTGCTGATCCGTGGCGGTCGTGTTAAGGACCTCCCGGGTGTTCGTTACCACACTGTTCGTGGTGCGCTGGACTGTGCCGGTGTTAAAGACCGTAAGCAATCCCGCTCCAAGTATGGCGTGAAGAAGCCTAAGGCTTAATGGATTCCTCCGTTAAGTAAGGCCAAACGTTTTTTACGTTAGAAATTTATTTTCTAGTTTTGGGTAAAACCTGAAGTTACGAGGAATACAAAATGCCAAGACGTCGCGTTGTTGGTCAGCGTAAGATCCTGCCAGATCCCAAGTTCGGATCTGAGCTGCTGGCTAAGTTCATTAACGTCGTAATGGTTGACGGCAAGAAGTCCGTCTCCGAAAGCATCGTTTACGGTGCGCTGGACATTATCGCTACCAAGAGCGGTAAAGATCACCTGGCTATCTTCGAAGAAGCCCTGGATCACATCCGTCCGACTGTTGAAGTCAAGTCCCGCCGTGTTGGTGGTTCTACTTATCAGGTACCGGTTGAAGTTCGTCCGGTCCGCCGCAATGCTCTGGCCATGCGTTGGCTGGTAGAAGCTGCTCGCAAACGTGGTGAAAAATCTATGGCTCAGCGTCTGGCTGGCGAACTGCTGGATGCCGCTGAGAACAAGGGTGCTGCGGTCAAGAAGCGTGAAGACGTGCACCGCATGGCGGAAGCGAACAAGGCGTTTGCTCACTACCGCTGGTAATCCGACTGTGCAGGCCCTCGGGTCTGCACATATTTTCATTATCTAAGGCACAACCTTAGTAAGAGGATAGCTATCGTGGCTCGTTCAACACCCATTGAGCGCTACCGTAACATCGGTATCTCCGCTCACATCGACGCTGGTAAGACTACCACTACCGAACGTATCCTGTTCTACACCGGTGTTAACCACAAGATCGGTGAAGTGCATGATGGCGCTGCCACCATGGACTGGATGGAGCAGGAGCAAGAGCGTGGTATCACCATTACCTCCGCTGCGACCACCTGTTTCTGGAGTGGTATGGGACAACAGTTCCAACCGCACCGCATCAACATCATCGACACCCCCGGCCACGTTGACTTCACCATCGAAGTAGAGCGCTCCATGCGCGTACTCGACGGTGCTGTCATGGTTTACTGTGCGGTAGGTGGTGTTCAGCCGCAGTCTGAAACCGTATGGCGTCAGGCAAACAAGTACAAGGTTCCGCGTATCGCCTTCATCAACAAGATGGACCGTACCGGTGCCAACTTCCTGCGTGCTGTTGAACAAATCAAGACCCGCCTGAAGGGCAATGCAGTTCCGCTGCAACTGCCGATCGGTGCCGAAGACAACTTCAAGGGTGTCATCGACCTGATCAAGATGAAGGCCATCAACTGGAATGAAGCCGATCAAGGCACTACCTTCGAATACGAAGACATTCCTGCTGAGCTGCAAGCTGCAGCCGAAGAATGGCACAACAATCTGATCGAAGCCGCTGCCGAAGCCTCAGAAGAGCTGATGGAAAAATACCTCGGCGGTGAAGAGATGACCGAGGTTGAGCTGAAGGCTGCTCTGCGTCAGCGCGTTCTGCGGAACGAAATCATTCTGGTCACCTGTGGTTCTGCATTCAAGAACAAGGGTGTTCAGGCGATGCTGGATGCCGTTGTTGAATTCCTGCCGGCTCCGGTGGATGTACCTGCGATCGCGGGTCAATTGGAAAACGGTACTCCGGCTGAGCGTCATCCGAGCGATGATGAGCCGTTCTCTGCTCTGGCGTTCAAGATTGCTACCGACCCGTTCGTTGGTAACCTGACCTTCTTCCGCTGCTACTCAGGTGTTGTGAACTCTGGTGACAGCGTTCTGAACTCCGTGAAGGGCAAGCGTGACCGTATCGGTCGTATCGTACAGATGCACGCCAACAAGCGTGAAGAGATCAAAGAAGTTCGCGCTGGTGACATCGCGGCTGCTATCGGTCTGAAGGACGTCACCACCGGTGATACTCTGTGTGCTGAAGCGTCACCGATCATCCTCGAGCGTATGGAGTTCCCGGAACCGGTTATCTCTGTAGCCGTTGAACCGAAGACCAAGGCTGACCAAGAGAAAATGGGTCTGGCACTGGGCCGTCTGGCTCAGGAAGATCCGTCATTCCGCGTGCATACTGATGAAGAATCAGGGCAGACCATCATCTCCGGTATGGGTGAGCTGCACCTCGAAATCATCGTTGACCGTATGAAGCGTGAATTCAAGGTCGAGGCCAACGTCGGTAAGCCGCAAGTTGCCTACCGCGAAACCATCCGCTCCAAGGCGACCGACATCACCGGTAAGCATGCCAAGCAGTCTGGTGGTCGCGGCCAGTTCGGTCACGTCGTTATCGACATGTACCCACTGGAAGAAGGTAAGGGCTACGAATTCGTCAACGACATCAAGGGTGGTGTCATTCCTGGCGAATTTATCCCGGGTGTTGATAAGGGTATCCAAGAGCAGCTGAAGTCTGGTCCTGTTGCCGGTTATCCGGTAGTGGATCTGGGTGTACGTCTGCACTTCGGTTCTTACCACGATGTCGACTCTTCCGAACTCGCGTTCAAGATCGCGGCCTCTATGGCGTTCAAGGCGGGCTTCATGCAAGCTCAGCCGGTTCTGCTCGAGCCGCTGATGAAGGTTGAAGTTGAGACTCCGGAAGACTACATGGGTGACGTCATCGGCGACTTGAACCGTCGTCGTGGCATCATCGAAGGCATGGAAGATGGCCCGTCTGGCAAGATCGTCCGCGCCATGGTGCCGCTGGCCGAAATGTTCGGTTATGCTACTGACCTGCGTTCTGCTACCCAAGGCCGTGCTTCCTACTCCATGGAATTCGGTAAGTACGCAGAAACCCCGAACAACATTGCCCAAGCGGTAATCGAAGCTCGTCAGGCCAAGTAATCTCAGTAAATCATCTCCGCCCACTCATGGTGGGCGGGTATTAACATAGGAAGGACAACGTCGTGTCTAAAGAAAAATTTGAACGTACAAAACCCCACGTTAACGTAGGTACCATCGGCCACGTTGACCAC
>NZ_JBHSAF010000010.1:0-55665 GCF_042649925.1 Pseudaeromonas sharmana | reverse complement strand
AAAATTTTTGACTGCCAATCCTGCGAGTGCCCACACAGATTGCTTGATTTGATTGTTAAAGAGCGTGACGACCGCGTCGTCGATGTGGGCGCATTATAGGGGGGAGATCACAGTTGGCAAGCAAAATTCGTGAAAAACAGATTGATTGCTCACAAAGCAAACAACACCAGTAAATAGCCTGTCCATTTTCATATTTGTAACGGGCCGTAAATGTAAAAAGCTGCCAAGCGGCAGCTTTTTACTGGTGCAGCGCTAACGAATTACTTAGTCTCAGTCGCTGCAGATGTTGCGGCTGAAGTTGCAACTGCAGCAGACGTTGCTGCTGCCGCAGAGGTGGCTTCGGCAGCTGAGGTCGCAGCAGCGGCAGAGGTCGCAACAGCAGCAGAAGCAGCGGCCGGAGCGGCAGCCGCCTCATCAACCTTTTTCTCACCACAGGCCGTCAAAGATACAACCAGCAAACCAGCCAGAACCAGAGCATGTTTCATTTGTCATTCCTTCATTCGTTGTTATTAACTCAAGAACCCTAAATTGACTAGGGCGCACCAAAGTGCAGCGTAATTTTAACAAGAATGATCCAAGAATCCAGCCCCATTTGCGACTAACACTCTAAATTCGCAGCCATAAAATATATAAGCATCTTGTTTTATATATCTGGAGACATTCAGAATCATCTGTTTTTTTTGAATGACAGAGCCCGATTTTTATTCACGAACAAATCTCAGGATAGGCATCTGGTTTAATCAATTTCGATTTTTTGGATCGCGGTCTGCTGATCGCCTCATCATTTACTGTTTAAATAGCAACCTAGATACTGATTAAGAGAGCCAATAATGTCTGCTACTTTATCTCCTGACACCTTGATTGAGTTGGGATATGAATTATTTCTTAAGCATGCAGCTGATCACCTGCCACCGGAAGCGATCGTTGATATCACATTGGAATTTGAACAACGCGGTGCTGTTGATGCGATAGAGCCAGCTGCAGATTGGGTAGATTTCAATGCCGAGCAATGGAGTAAGGATGCTTGGTATGAGATCCTGATCGGTCTACTTAACCATCAGGACGACTTTGAAATCATTTACTGCCGAATACTGATGCCTAAAGATGGCAATACTGCACATGCACAATTGCGCTGGATGGAGCAGGATATCCACTGAGAGCTGAACATCAGCGCAAAATCATCACATTCACCGCGTCGAGGGAAGCCAGCTCAGGCTTCCCGGTTACCAGCGGCATTCTAATCCTCTTTTCCCTGCAGGCGAATGCCATCCTCATCCAACCTGATGACCCCTTTTTTATACAAGGCACCGATCGCTTTTTTGAAGGTCCCCTTACTCATGGCAAACAGCTGATTAATGACTTCAGGTTGTGTTTTATCGCCGACGGGTAGAAAGCCCCCCTGTTTCTGTAAGCGTTGCAGGATCTTCTCCGCCGCTGTATCCGTACCGACTTGCCCACCTTGGTTCAGGGTCAGGTCAATTTTTCCATCATCACGAACCTGTTTGATGAAGGCCTTAACTTCACGGCCGAGCGTGACTTTTCCGAAGACCTCATTGCGATAAAGCACACCCCAGAATTTCCCATCGACAATCGCTTTAATACCTAGCGGTGTTTGTTCTGCAGGCAAGACAGCAACGGAATCCCCTGGCTGATATTCTGGCCAGCCCTCTATCAAAAAGCGGTCCAACTTACTGGTTGCTGAAACCCGGCCATCTTGATCAAGATACAAATACACCACGTAGTAACGGTCGACCTGCATGGGTTGAGACTGTTCTCGAGCAGGGACAAACAGATCTTTTTTTAGCCCCCAGTCCAAAAATGCTCCTAACCGATTGGCACTAACCACCTTAAGGCCAACAAACTCTCCAACTTGCGCATAGGGTTTGAAACCGGTGACGTTGAGTTCCCCTTCGCCATCGAGAAAGACAAATACCTTGACGCCCTGGCCTGGTTTGGCATCGCGAGGTAACTGGCGCAACGGCAGCAAAACCTCACCAAAAGTATCAGCATCCAGCCACCCCCCCTTTTCATCGCGGCGCAGGAGGGTCAATGTATTGAGAGAGCCAAGTCGGATCATGGAAGCCTACCTTGTGTGATTAATCAGCGGTGACATTAGGTTAGCGAATTTTTGACAACAAAAAAGGCGCTCGATGAGCGCCTTTTGGTCACCTATGGTGCTTAAACGCGAACGAAGTCCAGGTGAACAACCTTCGGCTTGACCGGGTGGCGTTGAACTGCAGCAACCTTGACTGCAACTTCCTTGCCGTCGATAACCAGAGTGATGGTTTCGTTGTAGAAAGCGTCGTTGGCTTGAGCAACGATGATCTTGTTGTGATCGACGGTAACAGATACTGCTTCTTGACCAGCGCCATAAACAACAGCCGGAACCTTTTCGTCACGACGCAGGCGGCGGCTCGCACCTTTCCCCAGGTCGGTACGCAGTTGAGCTTCGAAAGAATAAGCCATGATAGTTCTCACTTAACGAGTTTGATTGAGTGGTGGTTAGATGCGACCGTCCAGCCACCTCGAGTAAAACGGCGCGCATATTAACACCGCCGGGGAAATGGTACAAGTTACTTAGTGACGGGACAGCCGGTGACCATACCCCACTAATCGGCGATATAACAATTTTCGCTCCTGCTGCGACAAACGGGCCAGTTGCAGCAGCGCCTGCGGTTGTGGGCAATAGAGTCGATCGCCAATTCTGAGCTCATCGGGGTTATTGTCCAGTTGCTCGCGGTTTGCCGCGAACAATGCCAATATATAGAGATAAGGATCCCCGTTGGGCCCGGCCAACTGTGAGCCAATACCCCATAGCGTCTCTCCAGGCTGAGTGACGCTATGACAGACGGTGTCGTTATTGTTTTCAGAAACATCGGACACCTCAGTGGCAACGCCCAGCCTGGGCTCAACCATTGCGGCTGAACCCGAATCATCAAGTGATAGCTGAACCTGTCCCCGGGCTTGTACATGAAAACGAGCCAGCCAAAGCCCATCCCGCAGCACCACGCTTTCGGCAGGATAGGTCTTCCCTTGCCATAACAGGTGTATTGTTGCCGCCGGAGGCGAACCACTAACCATGTGAACAGGGATACGGATCCAGGTTTCATCCGCGATGGATTGCGCCTGTAATAGCAACACCACCGACATCAATAATGCTTGCAAAATATCCCCCTCGCCGTTTATCTGGAGCTGAGTAAGCATGGCTGGCACTGTGCGATAATCACAAGTAACTTGTGTTACTGGCGCAATACCGCGATCTCACGCTCCCATTGCTATTGGAAAAAACATGCCTTTTGCCAAAAACATACCATCACACGCCGTGGGTGTTTTCCTCGCCTTGCTTGCGGCCTGTGGCTTCGCCGCCAAGGCTATTTTCGCCAAACTGGCATATCGCTACGGTGTGGATGCCATCACCATGGTGACACTACGTCTCGGCTTGCTGGTTCCGATACTGTTACTGATTCGCTGGCGCAGCATGGCATCCGAGCCACCGTTGAACGGAACACAGCGATTATGGCTGCTCATTCTAGGACTCCTGGGCTACTACCTCTCCAGCCTGCTGGACTTCATTGGACTGGAAACCGTCAGTGCCAGTCTGGAACGGATGGTGTTGTGTCTCTACCCAACACTGACGGTATTGCTATCAAGCTGTCTGCATAAGCAACGTCTACACCCTCCGCTGATTTTTGCCTTGGCCTTGACGTATGGAGGGATGGGACTGGTCTTGCTGCCTGACCTTGGCAAGGCTCATGCTGACTTGATGGGGCTGTTATGCGTGCTGGCCAGCACCATTACCTATGCCCTCTACCTGACGCTCAGTCCTACCACCATTCAACAGATAGGCGCCCGCCGTTTCACCGAGCTGGCATTGCTCGTTTCTGCAGCTGCGATGTGCTGCCACTTCCTGTTAACGCGTAGTCCACAACTGATTATCGAGCAACCGTGGCAAGTTTGGAGTTATGCCTGTGCCATGGCCCTCTTATCAACACTGTTTCCCCTTTATGCCCTGAGTGCAGCCATGCTGCAAATTGGAGCCAGTAAAGCCGCCATCATCGGTAGTCTGGGGCCAATATTAACCATTCTCTTCAGCATGGAGTTGCTGGATGAATGGTTATCTGGCTGGCAGTGGCTAGGCGTGTTGCTGGTAATCGGCGGGGTGACCCTGACGAGTCGCAAAGGCAAATAGCAACCAATAGAAAAAGGCCCACTAAACTAGTGGGCCTTCTCAATCTGGCGGAGGGGGTGGGATTTGAACCCACGGATGGTCGCCCATCGACGGTTTTCAAGACCGTTGCATTAAGCCGCTCTGCCACCCCTCCGTAACGGGAGCGAATACTAGCGATATCATAACGGCTTGTAAATGGTGTCGGATCTCAACTGCTGCTATTTGCGGCAATCTTCGCGTTTGTTGTGCAAATAATCGCCCTACTCGCTCTGAAACTTGACTTGCATGCGTAAAGTCAGACTAGATAAGGTCTTGTCTCCACACATTTTAATCTTGGTAATCACTCATGAAGATCTCCCATCGCCTTCTGCCGGCACTCGCCTGTCTCGCACCGCTCGCCTTCCCTGTTCACGCCGCCGAGCTCGAACGGCAGGATGTCGAGAAAATTGTTCACGATTATCTGCTCGCCCATCCGGAATTGTTGATCGATATGTCCAATGCCCTGCGAGCCAAGCAGGAGTCCCAACAGCAAGAGGCGGACGTGCAACTGATTAAAGCGCATCATGATGCGCTATTTGCCGATAAGCGAGACCCTGTTGCGGGCAACGAGAAGGGCAGTGTGAACGTGATTGTCTTTTTCGATTACAACTGCGGCTATTGCAAGCGCGCCACCCCGATGATTGACACCCTGCTGCACGACAATAAGAAAGTCCGTTTGGTATATAAGGAATTCCCCATCCTGAGTGAGACCTCTTACATCGCCGCCAAGGCGGCTTTGGCTGTCAACAGTCTGCATCCGGATAAATACAGCGCGTTTCATGCTGCCCTGATGGCTCATCAAGGTGCGTTGAGCAGTGACAAGGATCTCGCGGTGATCGCCAAGAAAGCCGACCTGAACTGGCCTGCCATCGAGAAGAAGATGCAAGACCCGACCATTGAAAAGCAGCTGCTTGAGACGCGACAACTGGCCGAAAAGCTCGGCCTGACAGGAACACCGGCATTTGTGATTGGCGATCAGATTCTGCGCGGCGCCCCGCGTACCACGGACGATCTGAAAGCCTTGATCAACGACGTAAAGTAAGCGTCCTTATGCCGATCGTCATACGGTCGGCATGAATTTCTCCAAATTCCATCATGGAGCGCGTATGGCGTATCACGTTGCCATTCACTGGCCTGACTTTCTACAAAAATACTGGCAAAAACAGCCTGTGGTATTACGGCGCGCACTGTTTCCGTTTGTGGATCCGCTGAGTGCCGATGAATTGGCCGGGTTAGCCATGGAGGAGCTGATTGACAGTCGTTTGGTCAGTCGCCAGCAAGGCAAATGGCATGTCCAGCACGGTCCGTTCGAATCATTTGATCACTTGGGTGAATGTGACTGGTCGCTGCTGGTCCAGGCGGTAGACCATTGGCATCCCGTTGCAGCCGGACTGATGGAGCCATTCCGTAGCCTGCCCAACTGGCGTCTGGATGATCTGATGATCTCCTTTTCTGTCCCTGGTGGTGGCGTTGGGCCACATATCGATCAATATGATGTATTCATCATTCAAGGGATGGGCCGCCGACGCTGGCGTGTCGGCGCAAAAGGCGATCATCCGCAGGTTTGTCCGCACCCAGGTTTGCTGCAGGTTGCAGATTTTACTCCCATCATTGATGCCGAACTCGAAGCCGGTGACATCCTCTATATTCCACCCGGTTTTCCCCACGACGGCTATGCACTCGAGCCCGCATTAAACTATTCCGTCGGTTTCAGGGCCCCCAATCAACGAGAGTTATTCAGTCATTTTGCAGATTATCTACTGCAGCAGGATGGCGGTAATCAGCGATATAGTGATCCCGAATTGCAGCCGAGCACCGCGGCTGGCTGCATTCAGAATCACGAAGTACAACAGCTGCGTGACATGATGCAGGCGCTGTTGACTCATGATGATTTCGCCCACCAGCTGGCACAAAGTCTGAGTGAAGCCAAGCACGAGCTCGCGCTGGAACCCGTGGAGCCGCCGTTTACCGAAGGCGAAATCTACGACCGGCTCGAGGCGGGTGAACGTCTGGTTCGTCTGGGCGGGTTACGCGCACTTTATCTCGAAGGCGAAGAGTTAGTCTGCTTCATCAATGGTGAGGCCTTTTCCGTACCTGACGGTGCCTTTGCATTGATAAAGCTATTGTGTGACCAGACGGTGACCATGCCTAACCAGCTAGACGCATACCTCAGCCAACCTGAGGTTCTTGCATGGCTGAGCATGCTGATCAACAGCGGCTACTGGTATTTTGAGGCCGATATGCAATCAGAAGACGAGGCGTGATAGCGCCTCACGCTTCATGCCGATAGAACAAAGCACGCGCCGCGTGCTTTGTTCTTTACTGCCCTGGTTGGCTTTTCGTGACGTCGGTGCCAGCAGGCAGATTGTTGGTCGAGAACCGGTAACTTCCAGCTTGTGCAGCCGGCGCATGATGAGCATCGATGCAAGCTCCCGGCTTATCGTGCGCCCAGAGCCCCTGTCTTCTGAGTCAAAGCCAGCGTTCTGGTGTCCAGCATAGCGCTACCTCGCCACTGCTGATCCAGACAGTGCCCTCGCTAATCGTCACCTGAATCGCCATGCTCCGCTCGGCCAATGCCGCCAGCGGCTCCAAAAGTGCATCATCCACATAATAAATCTGCACATTGGATAATTTACTGACCTCGGACTGATGCTGCTGCCACCACACCTGGGCGGCGCGCGCACCATATGCAAACAGATAGACCTGCTGTGCCCGATTACTGGCCCGTTTCAACCGCTTTGGCTCGGGTAATCCCACTTCAATCCACTCGGCAATATCGCCATGCAGCTCATGGCGCCACAGATCCGGCTCATCGTCCGCGCACAGACCGCGAGTAAATTCCAATTCTGGTGCCGACCGTAAACACCATGCCAACAGACGCACCATCATACGTGCATCCGTCTCCGAAGGGTGACGGGCCAGGGTTAATGCCTGTTCCAGATAGACGTGGCGGTCGGTATCGGCCACATTGACAACTGCCTTGAAAATCGTCGCTTTTAGCGCCATGGGTCACAAACCTGACTGAAGGGGTGGCCCAGTCTACTGATCCAACGCACAGGCAACAAATTTATATCGCCAGCCCTCTTTTGTCGTCAGCATTGCCCCATATACTAAAAGCGTCTGCGGGACGACAGGATACACGCAGCTTCTCTCGCCTG
Organism: Pseudaeromonas sharmana; assembly: GCF_042649925.1. NCBI lineage: Bacteria > Pseudomonadati > Pseudomonadota > Gammaproteobacteria > Aeromonadales > Aeromonadaceae > Pseudaeromonas > Pseudaeromonas sharmana. The sequence continues at coordinate 48,300 of NZ_JBHSAF010000010.1, read as the reverse complement.
CAGCCGCAGCGAAGTCAGGATTATAATCACAACAGCAACAGGCGAGTCTTTTGGACAGAGGGAATGATGATGGAAGTACAAGCCGTGAAAGACCAAGGCAAAGAGCGCATCAAGGTTGTGTGGCTCATCAAAGGGATCGCCAAAAGCAAAATCACCTTGCAACCGGCGCAATTAAATGCAGACGCTCTGCCGACGCGAGTTATCAGTTGGCGAGAGGGTGACCCTCGACCAGTACGTGTGCCTTGGGTCGTGGCGCGAACCAAGTCAGCGACGCTGGATCTGGTCAGCCAGAACAGACTCGAACCTCAAGTAATCGATATGCGCAAGCGTGTTCAGTGGCGCGATACCTTACCGCGGCTTCAAGTCTCGTGGATGACTCGCAACACGCCAGCACCGGTGCATGACGAACGGTTGCTCACTGTTTTGCTGCCCAAGAAGGTCAGCTGGCAATGTGGCGATGAACCCAAACATAACGTCAGCTGGGTTTAACCACCGCCCGTTTGAAACCAGAACGCCCATAATGAGGGCGTTCTGTGTTTTAGCGGGAATTAATTTAGCAAGAAACGCACCGCGGTCTTCATTGAAGAAGCTCGTCCTCGTTCGTCGCCAAGACAGCCACATGCCAGAAACTCGCCCTGTTGTGTCCCTGCCTTCACCTCCCCCACCCGGCATGGCCAGCCTTGTGCATTTTCCTTGCGGATCATCCAGCTAGGGCCGGCCAGCGCTTCGGCATAAACACCAGGGTATATTTCATTGCCCACAAACAGACCGTTAACAAATACGCTCATGGCTCTCTCCTGAAAATCCGTTATCAAGTCGTGATGCATCGCTGAACGCCACTACACTGCCGGCGTATCCAATGTATGAATTAACAGTACTGTATGTGAATACAGTATTCAATCTTTTTTTAACCTGTTTGTGGTCATCAACTAAACAAAACGGGGCGACACCAAGGTGCCGCCCCGTCTGCATTGAGCAGGGATAACCCAATGCTCTCATTATCGCTTCAACCAAAAAGCGCTCTGTACCCCTGCAAAATCGGGGTCATCAGTCGAGCATCGCCGCCTCGACTTTCAAGATTGCCTTGCGCACTGGCGCGGGATCATCGATAGCACATAGCGGCCGATGCGGCTCGCCAGGCAGAAAGACCACCAGTTCACCGGGTGCCAGATCCACAAACTGCTCGCCGACGAGTTGCTCGAAAAACGCTAAGTCCTGTGTCACCAGGCGATCATCATCTGGCGGTGTCGTGGCACGACGAGCACGAATCCCATAACGCTCATGGCCCGCAATCACTAACTGTATATCCAGATATCGAGCATGGATCTCAGGTCGCAGGCTAGCCGCAGGTTTGGTCATCTCTTCACAGACCAGCACAAACGCCTTATCCCCCTCGATAGGATAACGCCCAGGCTGGGGGTGCTGCTCCAGCAATGCCAACATCTGGTGCAGATAGCGTTGCAGTACAGGAGGCAGTAACGCCAAGGTAGACGCATCGTCTTTGTGAGCCAACAACATAGAGTTCAGTCCCTTCATCAAAGTTGACGGCAGCATACCCCTAGCCCAAGCCACTCACCAGCCGTTTGCAGTTGTTAGGGCAGACAGTTAGGCTATCTGTCCAAGCCAAGGAGTTGTCCATGTCATCTCGCCCCACCACGCCTCCCGCTGAACCCGCCAACTCCCGTCTACTCTCTTTCACCCGGTTACGTCATTTGCCACACATAGTGCACGTGATCCTGCTAGGAACCCTGCTGTCGCGGTTTGCATTCTTCATGGTCTGGCCCTACCTGGGATTGATGCTTTACCGTCAGTTCGGGCTGTCGGCGACTGACTCGGGTCTGATACTGGCGTTGTCTTCGGGATTTAGCACCCTGGTCGGTATCTACGGCGGCAATCTCGCCGATCGCTATGGCCGCGGCAGAGTCATGTTAACGGGCAGTGGGCTGGGTATCGCCGGCATGACACTGTTTGCCTGTGCAGGCTCACCAACCGGTTTTGCCTTGGGTGCCATCAGTAACGGTATGATGCGCTCGCTGCTGGAGAATCAAGGCCGCGCCATGATCGCCGACCAGTGCCCGGACGCCATGGACCGCGAGCTGGCGCTGCAATTGCGTTATTATCTCATCAACCTTGGCGGCGCTATCGGCCCGCTGTGTGGCCTCTGGCTCGGCATGGCCGGTCAGCAGAGCACCTTCTGGCTGGCAGCGCTGGGGTATCTACTCTATGGCACCTTACTGGCCGCGACCCTGTGGCACATCAGTGAACAACGCCGTCAAACACTCAGTGCCCTCGGCTTTGGTGCTACCCTGCGCGTACTGGCTCGGGATCGCGCCTTCAAATGGCTAACGCTGGGCAATATCTTGACCATGTTTATCTATGCCCATTTTCAAAGCACGCTCGATCTCTATCTGATGCGACAAGGGATCCCCGGCATCGCCGTCCTGATCACGCAACTGCTGCTGATCAATACGCTGACCATAGTTCTGTTACAACTCCCCCTGGTACACTGGCTGGCACGATTCTCGGCCGCCGAACGGATGCGCTTTGGCACTGCGCTGTTTGGCGTGGCGCAGATTGGTTTCTGGTTGACGCCGGTGCACTGGCCCACTGGCTATCTGCTGGCGGCGTTTGTACTCAGCGTAGGCGAAGTGATCCTGTTTCCGGCGTTGAATCTCCGTGTTGACGAACTGGCGCCCCCACATCTGCGCGGCACCTATGTCGGCGCAGCCTCCCTCTACCTGATGGGATCGGCCTGTGCCCCCCTCATCGGTGGTCTGGTTATCGATCAGCTCGGGGGCGAATGGCTCTTCATGCTCTGCCTGCTATTGGCCATCCTCGCGTGGGGGGGATACCGCTATTCCGAACGGCTGCCCATCTCCTCCCAGCCGAGCCTCGCCGCCGAACCCTAGTCGCTCGTCGTGGTACGCCCTCGTTGTCCATCGATGGTGGTCTAGCTCAAGCGCATGGTGTTGCGCAACATGGCCCATATGCCCCGAGCAGCCTGCACCTGTCTGGCTCGCCCCTGTCGCACCAGATTGGTGATTCTGCGCTGTGACGACTCGTCCCAGCTGGCCAGCTAATTCATATGTACTTGATTTTATTCAATAGAGGCCTCTGTTCTCAGGTTGGTACGCGGTTTGCGATGTGATTGTTACTTGTCATACAAAAACCGCGCCTCAGAGGACATACACATGCATACGGATAGCAATAAACCTGCTCTCAAACGGACCCTTGGCAGCTTCCACCTATGGGGCATCGCCGTCGGTCTGGTCATTTCCGGCGAGTATTTTGGCTGGAGCTATGGCTGGGCCCAGGCCGGCACCCTCGGCTTCCTAGTGACAGCCCTGATCGTAGCGGCCATGTATACCGCATTTATCTTTAGTTTTACTGAACTCACCACCTCGATTCCTCACGCAGGCGGCCCCTTTGCCTATGCCTATCGCGCCTTTGGCCCGGTCGGCGGCTACATCGCCGGTTTTGCCACCCTGATCGAATTCGTGTTCGCGCCCCCGGCCATCGCCATGGCGATCGGCGCCTATCTGAACGTGCAATTTCCAACGCTGGATCCGAAATGGGTGGCTGTCGGCGCCTATCTGGTCTTTATGTCGCTGAACCTAATTGGCATCAGCATAGCGGCAACCTTTGAACTGATTGTCACCCTGCTGGCGATCTTCGAACTGCTGGTCTTCATGGGGGTTGTCAGCCCTGGCTTCAGTGTGGCCAACTTCGTCGCTAACGGCTGGGCCGGCAGTAATGAATTCAGCAGTACCGCGATCTCCGGCATTTTTGCCGCCATCCCGTTTGCCATCTGGTTCTTCCTGGCGATTGAAGGCGCCGCCATGGCGGCGGAAGAGGCCAAAGAGCCGAAGAAAACCATCCCGAAAGCCTTTATCGGTGGCATTCTGACACTGGTGGTACTGGCGATTGGTGTAATGGTGTTTGCCGGTGGTGCCGGTGACTGGAGCAAACTCTCGAACATCAATGATCCCTTGCCGCAAGCGATGAAAATGATTGTTGGTGACAGCAGTGGCTGGTTGCACATGCTGGTATGGCTCGGTCTGTTTGGTCTGATCGCCTCATTCCACGGCATCATCATGGGATACTCGCGGCAAATCTTCGCGCTGGCCCGTGCCGGCTATCTCCCCAAGGGTCTGGCCACCATACATCCGCGATTCCAAACCCCGCATTGGGCCATTCTGGCCGGTGGAGTGGTCGGCATCCTGGCCATCTTCTCTGACCAGCTGATCGTGATCGGCGGCATGCCGCTGACGGCCAACATCGTCACCATGTCCGTGTTTGGTGCCATTGTGATGTACATCATTTCGATGGCTGCGCTCTTCAAGCTGCGCAAGAGCGAGCCCAAGCTAGATCGTCCGTTCGTCGCGCCCCTGTTCCCGTTTGCCCCGGCACTGGCACTGGGTCTGGCCGTGCTGTGTCTGGTAGCCATGGTCTACTACAACCAGCTGTTGGCCATGATCTTCGGCGGCCTCATGCTGGCCGGTTACGGCTACTTCCGCCTGACGCACGATGAAAGCGCCGCCGCCAGCGACGTTGAACTGGCCAAGGCCTGATCCTGTTCCAACCCCAACGTAACATCTGGTGATTTGCCACCGGCTCGGCCGGTGGCCTTTTTCATGAGGTTCCTATGTACCAGACCACGCTCTCGCATCGCCGTTACCACTTCCCCGACCTGCGCAGTCTAATGGCCAAAGCGACCCCTGCCCGCTCTGGCGATTATCTGGCCGGTATCGGTGCCGAATCCGCCGAGGAGCGGATGGCGGCCAGAATGGCGCTGGCCGATCTGCCCTTGACCACCTTTCTCAATCAGACCCTGATCCCCTATGAACAGGATGAGATTACGCGTCTGATCATCGATACCCATGACGCCGCCGCCTTCATGTTGTTGCGACATATGACGGTGGGTGACTTTCGCAACTGGTTGCTCTCCGAAGCCGCAGATAGCATGACGCTGGCTCGTGTCGCACCCGGCATCACCCCTGAGATGGCCGCAGCCGTCAGCAAGTTGATGCGCAATCAAGATTTGATCCTGGTAGCACGCAAGTGCCAGGTGGTAACCCGGTTTCGCAACACCATTGGCCTGCCTGGACACCTGAGCGTCCGTTTGCAGCCGAACCATCCAACCGATGATTGGCAAGGGATCGCCGCCACCCTGCTCGATGGCCTCTTGTATGGCTCCGGCGATGCCGTGATTGGCATCAATCCGGCGAGTGACAACCTGGCCGTGCTCGGCGATCTGAATCGCATGCTTGACGAGGTGATCCAGCGTTTTGCCATCCCGACCCAGTCCTGCATCCTCACCCATGTCACCAACACGCTGCAATTAATCGAACGCGGTGTCCCTGTGGATCTGGTATTCCAGTCCATTGCCGGCACCGAAGCTGCCAATGCCGGTTTCGGCATCAACTTGGCCATGCTGGAGGAGGCGCGTCAGGCGGCATTGGCATTGGGACGCGGCACTGTAGGTGACAACGTCATGTACTTCGAGACCGGGCAAGGCAGCGCCCTGTCGGCCAACGCCCATCATGGCGTCGACCAGCAAACCTGCGAGGCACGAGCCTACGCGGTGGCACGCCACTTTAAACCCCTGCTGACCAATACCGTGGTCGGCTTTATTGGCCCTGAATACCTGTACGACGGAAAGCAGATCATTCGTGCCGGGCTGGAAGATCACTTCTGCGGCAAGCTACTTGGCGTCCCGCTGGGATGCGATGTCTGCTACACCAATCATGCCGAGGCCGATCAGGATGACATGGACACCCTGCTCACGCTGCTGGCAAACGCCGGCTTGACCTTCCTCATCGGGGTGCCCGGCGCCGACGACATCATGTTGAACTACCAAAGCACCTCCTTTCACGATGCGCTCTATATCCGCGAACTGCTGGGGCTTAAGCATGCCCCCGAGTTCGGTGCCTGGTTGCAACAGATGCAATTGACCGATGCGGGCGGACACCTGCTGGCAGCCGGGCAACGTCACCCCTTGTTGACCAGCCTTAGCGGTAGCGGGCGGGCCGCCTGATGTATTTAATTCGAGGAGATGCCATGACACCGACCCTGGTTCAATCCAATCCCTGGCAGGAGTTGCGTCAATTTACGGCCGCCCGGATAGCACTGGGGCGCACCGGAGCCAGCTTGCCAACCGAGGCCTTATTGCAGTTCGGGCTGGCCCATGCCCAGGCCCGTGACGCCGTGCACCAACCACTGGATTTTCCAGCACTGCAGCTGGCGTTAGCCGCGCTGGGATTACCAACCATCACCTTGCACAGCGCCGCCCGGCATCGTGATGAATACCTGCGACGCCCCGACCTGGGTCGCCGGCTCGATAGCGAGAGTGCTGAGCGCCTGACCTCGTTAGCCAATCCGGCTTGTGATGTTGCCCTGGTGATCGCCGATGGGCTCTCCTCGACCGCCATCGCACATCATGCCGAGCCGCTACTGCGCACGCTGCTGCCACAGCTTGAGGCCTGCGGGCTGAGTGTCGGGCCGCTGACGCTGATCGCTCAAGGTCGTGTCGCCATCGGCGATGAGATCGGCGCCTTATTGAATGCTCGCCTGGTCGTGGTCTTGATAGGTGAGCGTCCCGGTTTGTCGTCGCCTGACAGCCTCGGCCTCTACCTGACATGGCACCCCCAGCCCGGACGCATGGATTCAGAGCGCAATTGCATCTCGAACGTACGGCCTGCCGGGCTCGATTACCCGCAGGCGGTGCACAAGTTGCAGTGGTTGATTGACCAGGCCTTTACCCGTCGCCTGACCGGAGTGCAGCTCAAGGATGAGAGCGATGAACTCTTGCTCACCCACGCGCCTGAGCGGCCTTGCGCCATTAGAAGTGAGCAAAACCACACGCCAAATATGTAATTTTATTACATAAACTCGCAGCCAAATAGCGAAGAATAGCGAGCGGCGGCTACATATGCCGCTTTTTATTAACAAGAGTCGTTGACATGGTGCCAGCAAGGTGTAATTTAATTACATATTTTCCTGGAGGTGTAATGATGAAAATTGCCATGTTCAGCGCCAAAGCCTATGACCGTGACCACTTTGAGTTGGCCAACGCCCAGTTTGGCTACAAGGTTGATTATTTTGACGTGCGCCTCGACCTCAAGACCTGTCGCCTGGCTCACGGTTACCCTGTCGTCTGTGCCTTCGTGAATGACGATCTGGGCCGTGATGTGCTGAGCGAACTGGCCGCCAATGGTACCAAGGTTCTGGCCATGCGCTGTGCCGGTTACAACAACGTCGACCTGCAGGCGGCCAAGGCGCTGGGCCTGCGAGTTGTCCGGGTGCCGGCCTACTCTCCTGAAGCCGTCGCCGAACACACCATTGGCCTGATGATGACGCTCAACCGTCGCATTCATAAGGCTTATCAGCGCACTCGTGACGCCAACTTCGCCCTGGATGGCCTGGTCGGCTTCAATATGTATGGCCGTACGGCCGGTATTATCGGTACTGGCAAGATCGGTATCGCCACGCTGCGCATCCTCAAGGGCTTCGGTATGCGCCTGCTGGTGAGCGATCCGTACCAAAATCCGGCGGCGCTGGAGCTGGGTGCCGAGTATGTCGATCTCGATACCCTGTTCCGTGAAGCCGACGTCATCAGCCTGCACTGCCCGCTGTTCAAGGAAAACTATCACCTGCTCAATGCCGACGCCTTCGCCAAGATGAAGAAGGGGGTGATGATCATCAATACCAGCCGTGGCGCGCTGCTCGACTCGGTCGCCGCTATCGAGGCTCTGAAACAGGGCAAGATCGGGGCGCTGGGTCTCGACGTTTACGAAGAGGAGCAGGAGTTGTTCTTCGAGGACAAATCCAACGAAGTGATCACCGATGACGTATTCCGTCGTCTTTCTGCCTGTCACAATGTGCTGTTTACCGGCCACCAGGCATTTCTAACCAAAGAAGCCTTGCTGGCCATCGCAACAACCACGCTGGAAAATGTCCAAGCGTTTGCCGCCGGCACGACAAATGGCAATGAAGTAGAGTAATCGACCGCCGGGTCTGTTAACGATGACAGGCCCGGCGCTCTTATTTTCTGTGCTACGAGACGTTATTTTCCTCTCACACTCCGCATCACGTTAACCTACAGATTATTCGTAAGTTTTTATTTCCGTTCCGACTCTCTTTGATATTCCTGGCACCGATCACCACCACTGGAATATATCTCGTCTACCGACTGAAATATTGCCTCTTGAAAACGTTTGCCAAGACAAATTAATAAATGGAAGCCGTTACATTGCGCCAAAAATCAATCTGACCTTGATCACGGATTCAAAAGCGACAACAATCTGCGGCCATTCGGGCTCCCGGGTTTCAGGAGCCTCTCGCTATGAGGACGTAACATGCTTTCTGTCGCACGGATGATGATGTTCGGGATCGCACTCGCTTTGCCATCGTGGGTTTTGGCCGCCAGCAAACCGGCCGTGGTCTATGGTCTCGGTGGCAAATTCGATGGCGCGGTGAACCAGCAAGTCTTTGAAAAAGGCGTACAACGATTTAGCCAGGAGACCGGTGTCGCCGTGACCGAACGGGAGCCGGCCAGCGTTGCCGAACGTCAGCAGATGATACGAGAGCTCGCTAAGCAAGGTTTCAGCCCTATCGTGCTGATCGGTGACGACGAACCTTCCAGCCTGCTTCCGGTGGCCGATGAATATCCCAAGACACACTTCACGCTGGTCGATGCCCAGCTGAATAAAGCCAATGTTCGCTCTTTGCTGTTCAATGAGCAGGAAGCGGCGTTTTTGATTGGCGCCATCGCCGCAGCGGAGTCGGAGACCGGCATCATTGGCTTCGTCGGTGGCATGGATCTGCCGACCATTCGCCGCTATGCCTGCGGTTATGAACAAGGCGCACTCTTTGCCAACCCGAGCATCGAGGTCAAGCAAAGCTACGTCACCTCGATCCCAAGCATGGCGTTTAATGATCCGGCAAAGGGCACCTTTGTCGCCAAGGGGCTGATCGACGACGGAGCGGATATCGTCTTCGCTGCCGCCCGCGGGACCGGCCAAGGTGTCTATCAGGCAGCGGCGGATGCCGGCGTCAAGGCGATCGGCTCGGACTACAACCAAAATAGCCTTTACCCTGGCACCATGCTGACATCGCTGTATAAAAACAGGCCGCTGGCGGTCTACCTGGCACTGGAGGAAGGCGAAACCGGAACCTGGAAAGCCGGCATTCGCCAGTTGGGGCTGGCCGACGACTATGTGGGCTGGGCGCTGGATAAGCACAACCAGGCCCTGCTCTCGGATGCCCTGCGCAGTAAACTTGAAACCCTCAGAGTGGAGATCCTGACCGGGAAGATCCAGGTTAACGATGTATTGCAACAGGGGCATTGTGAACTGGTGCGGCCGCAACAAGGAGCCCTGTGCGCGGCTATCGAACAGCGCAAGCCGGGCAGTCTGTGCAAGAGCTGACTTATTGGCCACCCAGGCGTGGCCAATGCCGTGTTTCGCTGGGTTGGCGCCGGACAGGATCCTGCTGATACCAGCCTCTGAGCAGATCATAGAGCGCAGGATACTGCTGTTGCAGTGCCAGCGGTTGACAGAAGAAGACTTCGCTGGCTATCGCAAACAACTCATCCAGGCCATCACAGGCCTGCTCATCCAGGCAACAGTTAACACCGGTATCGTGACAGTGACACACAGCGGCATAACTGGACTCCATCACCGACTGCCATCTGGCGATCGGCACACCTGGACGCTCCGGAGGCATGCCGTTGGCTATGCCGTCCGCCAGCATGTCCAACTTGTGGGCCAATTCATGGATGACAAGATGATAGCCATCCCAGTGGCCATCGTGTAACACTTCGGGCCATACCAGCACCACGGGCCCCTGCTCCCAGGCTTCGCCCAGATGCAGGCTGGTTTCCTCGGCGACCAAGCCGGCACCCAACGGGATTTCATCATGCCGCTCGACGGGAGCCGGCAATAAGATGATCTCGTAAAAGTTACGGTACCAGTCCAATCCTAGCTGCATGATAGGCAAACAAGCCTGTAATGCCATTGCTGCCATCTGCTCTGTACGCGGAGTCACGCCGATGCAGGTGATGCTCTTTTGTTGTAAAAACTGCCAGGCCAGATGCTGCAAGTGCTCGCCTTCATCCTCGCTGAGTCCACGCAAAATAGGCACTTGCAGCCGCCAGCAGCGCCAGGCGTCGGCTTGGTAGCGTGTGGCCGCCACCCGCTGTGACTTGCGCTGCCACCAGGTGACCAAACGAGACAACATACGCCTCCAGAAGCGACATGAAATAAAGAATCAGCGACAATCGACAGGGTAACGACACAACGATGATTGGCAAAACAAAATTAATCGTCAAGTCAGCCTCCCCACGCTTGTCAGCCTTGCACCTTCCCTCTAGAATCCGCGCGCTATATCCCTAACCAGCGGCAACCGGATTGCCGCTCACAACCTCATTGGAGATTTTAACGTGAACGAAAAACTGGCCAACCCGGCTCCACTCGGCCTGATGGGCTTTGGTATGACTACAGTGCTGCTGAATATCCACAATGCCGGTTTCATGCCAATCAGCGCCATGATCCTGGCCATGGGGCTGGCCTATGGCGGTCTGGCACAAGTCATCGCCGGTATCCTGGAGTTCAAGAAGGGCAACACCTTCGGTCTGACGGCTTTCACCTCCTATGGTTTCTTCTGGATCAGCCTGGTGTTTTTACTCCTGCTGCCGAAGCTGGGTCTGGGCGAAGCGGCAGATGAGTTCGCCATGGGCTGGTATCTGCTGATGTGGGGTATCTTCACCCTGTTCATGTTCTTCGGCACCCTGAAGGGCCCGAAAGCACTGCAGTTCGTATTTGGCTCTCTGGTCGTGCTGTTCGGCCTGCTGGCCGCTCGCGATTTCCTCGGCAGTGCCACTCTGGGAACCATCGCCGGTTTCGAAGGCATCGTCTGTGGCGCCTCGGCCATCTATCTGGGCATGGCGGAAGTACTGAATGAAAAATTCGGCCGCACCGTACTGCCTATCGGTGAGCCCGCTGCACACTAAGTGCTGGCTCGCTAAAAAAGGCGCCTGTCGGCGCCTTTTTCATTTAGTGCCTGTTATTTGCAGCCGGAAGTCTCGATATCCATCACCGGTTTCTTGCCTGCCGCTGTTGCCTGCCGATACCGCAAGTAACACTGCCCGACCCCCGCATCCTCCTGCAGGGTCCCATGCCAGTAAACCCAGGCGCCGGCATAGACACTCGCGCGTTGATGCCAATCCCCTGCGGGAAATTCAATCAATGACGAAAGACCCGCACTGACGCCGCCAGCCGGGTAACCATAGACCAGCGGGATAGTCTGTGTATTGTTAACGACTGATGCACTGGCACTGTTTTCCAGCCCGCGTACGGCCGCCAGCGCATACGTCTGCTGCCCGACCGCCTCAATCGCCGAGCGCATCCCGTACAGGGTACTGACCAGAGACTCCTTCCGCAGCGAGATCATCTTCGATGCCGCTAGCACACCGAGGATCCCCAGCAACACGATTACTATGACCAGTTCAATCAGGGTGAAACCACGCGCTTTTGTCATGTTATTTAGCTGGTTAGTTCGATAAAGCGAGGAACGGACTCGCATAATACGCAAAAAGTCCGGGATTGGTACATCGAAGACGCGGGAATGTGAGCTCGCATGAATCCGCAGCCTGGGCATCGCTTAACCCCTATCCACTGTGATGCCAAATACAACAGGCGGCCTTGGCCGCCTGTCGTATCGCAATAAACAAGGGTTGAGCACCACTCAGGCGTCGGCAGACTCGATAGCCGGAGTCCCCGCCAGATCGGGTGCTGACGCTTCTGTAAGACAGGCCGCTGCCGTAAACAACACATCGGTGGAGCTGTTAAGCGCTGTCTCAGCAGAGTCTTGCAGCACGCCGATGATGAAGCCAACCGCGACAACCTGCATCGCCAGGTCATTGCTGATGCCAAACAGGCTGCAGGCCATCGGAATCAGCAGCAAGGAGCCGCCAGCCACACCGGATGCGCCACATGCACCCAGTGTCGCCACCACGCTCAGCAAGATAGCCGTGCCGATATCAACCTGGATGCCCAGTGTGGTTACGGCGGCCAGTGACAATACCGTGATGGTAATTGCCGCCCCGGCCATATTGATGGTGGCACCCAGCGGAATAGAGACAGAGTAGGTCTCCTCCTGCAGTCCCAACTTCTCACACAACGCCAGATTGACGGGAATATTCGCCGCCGAGCTGCGGGTGAAGAATGCGGTCACACCACTTTCGCGCAGGCAAGTCCACACCAGCGGATAAGGATTACGACGAATTTTCACGAACACGATCAGCGGATTGACAACCAGTGCCACGAACAGCATAGATCCAATCAACACCGCAAGCAGATGTGCATACTGCCACAAAGCCGCAAAGCCGCTCTCCGCCAGTGTCGATGCCACCAAGCCAAAGATCCCCAGCGGCGCCAGACTAATGATCAAGCGGACCAGCGATGACACGCCATGCGCAAAATCGTCTACAACCTGCCGTGTTGCTGCCGCGGCATGACGCAAGGCCAGTCCCAGTGCCACCGCCCAAGCCAGGATGCCCATGTAGTTCGCTTCAGCGACGGCCTTGACGGGATTGCTGAAGATGTTGAACAACAAGTTACCCAGAACCTCTTTCAAACTGCCTGGCGAGGTCAGCGCCTCTTGTGTCGCAACCAGCGTTAAGTGCGAAGGGAACAGGAAGCAGGCGATCACCGCCACCACAGCTGCACTGAAGGTGCCCAGCAGATAGAGAACCAGGAGCGGCTTGATATTAGTCTTTTGCCCATGTTTGTGACCCGCTATCGCGGACATGACCAGCAGCAGAACCAGCACCGGGGCCACCGCTTTGAGTCCACTTACGAACATGTTCCCCAGCAAGCCCGCTGCACTGGCCCATTCAGGTGCCACTGCCGCCAGCACACCGCCAGCAATCAAGCCAATAATAATGCGAGTAACCAACCCGGTGCGCCGTAGCCAGGCGACAGGACCATGAGCTGAAGATGAAGAATTGTGCGGCATAAACACTCCATGAGTTAAAACAGTTCCATACATTTCCCCGATTGCGCGCGGCAACAGGAAATGCCGACACTATCCCACGTGACATTAACAATATCCAGATAAAGAGAGGAAAACGTGAGTGATACACAACTAATAGTCGTTTCTGCAGGATAAAAATGTTGGGCTTGGTGATGATGGCCTTAGATGATTCAGCTTAAAAAAAACGGCCCGCAGGCCGTCTTGTTCTTTAGGACAGGTTTCAGCTTTCGCCATTGTACAGTTCGAGATCGGCGACGCCTTCACTCCACTCGCGCACCGCCTTGGCATCGTCATTGCGCAGCACATTAAGGTAATTCAGATAACTCTGATCCACATCACCGGTTACATAATGGCCATTGAACACTGAGGTCTCAAATTGCGTCAGCGCCGGATTTTCCTCGCGTACCGCCGCCTGCAGATCATCCAGATCCTGGAAGATCAGACCATCGGCACGGATCAGGCTGCAGATCTCGTCAACATCACGACCATAGGCGATCAGTTCATTGCTGGTCGGCATGTCAATGCCATACACGTTCGGGAAGCGGATCTCGGGTGCGGCTGAGGCGAAGTAAACCTTCTCGGCACCGGCTTCACGCGCCATATCAATGATTTGGCCAGAGGTGGTGCCACGGACGATGGAGTCATCAACCAGTAACACCTTCTTGCCTTTGAACTCGGAAGAGATGGCGTTGAGTTTGCTACGCACGGATTTTTTGCGCTGCTTCTGGCCAGGCATGATGAACGTACGACCGATGTAACGGTTCTTGACGAACCCCTGCCGGTACGGCTTGCCAAGACATTGAGCAATTTCGAGCGCGATATCGCATGACGTCTCAGGAATGGGGATGACGACATCGATATCCAGATCCTGCCACTCACGCTTGATTTTTTCGCCCAGCTTGCGCCCCATGTGCACCCGTGCCGCGTAGACGGATACCTTGTCGATGCAGGAGTCGGGACGGGCAAAATAGACATATTCGAAGATACAGGGTGACAGCTTGGGATTGTCAGCGCATTGCAGGCTGAACAGCTGCCCCTGCTCGGAAATGTAGATCGCCTCCCCTGGCGCTACATCACGCATCAACTCAAAACCAATGACATCCAGCGCTACGCTCTCAGAGGCCACCATGTATTCGATGCTGCCATCTTCGTTGACACGACGACCAAGCACCAGCGGCCGGATGCCATGCGGATCTCGAAATGCCACCATGCCATGGCCGATAATCAAGGCTACCACGGCATAAGCACCGCGGACTTGACGATGCACACGGCTGACGGCGGCGAACACATCGTCTGCACGCAACGGCATGTCGACGGCACGCTCCAGCTCATGGGCGAAAACGTTTAACAACACCTCAGAATCAGAGGTGGTATTGATGTGACGGCGAGCCAGGCGAGTTTGTTGCTCACGCAGATCCTTGGCGTTGGTCAGGTTACCATTGTGCGCCAACGTGATGCCAAACGGCGAGTTGACATAAAACGGCTGGGCTTCAGCAGCACTGGAACTGCCCGCAGTCGGGTAGCGCACATGGCCGATGCCCATGTTGCCTTTCAGGCGCTGCATGTGCCGGGTCTCAAAGACATCCTTGACCAGACCATTGGCTTTGCGCTGCTTGAAATTGCCATCAGCGATGGTAACGATACCCGCCGCATCCTGCCCGCGATGCTGCAGAACGGTCAAGGCATCATACAGGGCCTGATTAACCGGGGTGGTGCCCACAATACCGACGATACCACACATGTCCTTGTTTCCTCGAGGTCACTAGTTTAAATAAATCAGTTACTTAATAAAGCTCGACGAGTTTTTCATAAACTCGAAGAACCAGTCGATGACAACCCCGAATTCGGGTATCAACACCGATTTTTTCCACCACTCCGCACTGGGCGCACTGGTAAAGGTATCCATGAAAAACAGCAGCGCACTGACGATCAATACGCCACGAATCGCACCGAAACAGACACCCAGTGTTCGATCCGTTCCGGACAGGCCGGTCTTGTCGACCAGCGTCGAGATGATGTAATTGACGATAGAGCCCAGAATCAGGGTGGCGATGAACAGCGCCAGAATGGCAGCACCATTGCGGATGAGTGAGTCGGAAATCGAAGTAAAGAAGACGGCAAGATCGCCATAAAAATTGCTGGCCACAAAGAACGCGGCAAACCAGGTCAACAGCGACAAGGCTTCCTTGACGAAACCACGGATCAGGCTGATCAAGGCCGAGAGGGCTATCACCGCCAGTATCGCAAAATCAATCCAGACCACAGCTACTCCAGGAGGGTCAAATTGCGGCGCATTCTAGCAAAAACGATTGCGCTTTGCTTGGAGAAATTCAGACGCCCAAGGCGTCCGCTACTGGATAAACCAGGGGCCGCGATGCGGCCCCTCCTGCACTACCCGATGTGTGTCAAGCCGCCCATGTAGGGTTGCAACACGGCAGGGACCTCAATGCGACCGTCCGCCTGTTGATAGTTCTCCAGCACGGCGACCAAGGTGCGGCCGACCGCCAGGCCAGAACCATTCAGCGTGTGCAGCAAGGTCGGCTTGCCGTCGGCACCGCGCACCCGGGCTTGCATGCGACGGGCCTGGAAGTCGGTACAGTTGGAACAGGACGAGATTTCACGATAGGTGTTCTGTGCCGGCAACCAGACCTCCAAATCGTAGGTCTTGGCCGCAGAGAAGCCCATATCTCCAGTACACAGAGTGATGACCCGATACGGCAAACCAAGCAGCTGCAGTACCTTCTCGGCGTGGCCAACCATCTCCTCGAGGGCGTCCCAGGAAGAGTCCGGGCTGACAATCTGCACCATCTCTACCTTGTCGAACTGGTGCATGCGGATCAGACCGCGCGTATCGCGACCATAGGAGCCGGCTTCGGAACGGAAACACGGGCTATGCGCGGTCAGCTTCAGCGGCAGCGCCTTCTCATCGATGATCTCATCACGCACCAGGTTGGTCAGCGGCACTTCAGCCGTCGGGATCAATGAGAATTTGCGTACCTTGCCCTCTTCATCGCCCTCACCCGTGATGGCGGTATGAAACAGATCGTTGTAGAACTTGGGCAGTTGTCCCGTCCCTTGCAGACTATCGGCATTGACCAGATAGGGGACATAGCACTCGGTGTAGCCGTGTTGCTGGGTATGCAGATCCAGCATGAACTGCGCCAGCGCACGATGCATACGGGCAATCTGACCTTGCATGACCACAAAGCGGGAGCCAGAGAGTTTGGTCGCCGCAGAGAAATCCAGACCACGAACCCCCTCACCCAGAGCGACATGATCCTGCACCGGGAAATCAAACGCGCGAGGCGTTCCCCAGCGACGGGCTTCAACATTATCATTTTCGTCACGTCCGGCAGGCACAGACTCATGAGGCAGATTCGGAATCGTCAGCGCCAAGGCCTCCAGTTCCGCCAACACCTCGTCCTGGCGACGCTTGCAGTCCTCCAGCTCGCTTCCCAACGCGCCAACCTGAGCCATCAACGGTGCCGTGTCTTCACCACGACGCTTGGCATCACCAATCGCTTTCGAGCGACTGTTACGCTCGGCCTGCAACTCCTGGGTTCTCGTCTGCAGCGTCTTGCGCTGCTCTTCCAGAGCATTAATTCGGGCGACGTCGAGGGAAAACCCACGTGCAGCAAGGCGATCGGCGGCGACATCGATATCGGCGCGCAAATATTTGGGATCTAGCATGTCTGACCTGCTTTTTTGTTATTAACCAATGAACGTACTGACATCGATTGTGTCAGCAGGATGCATCAAGAAGGCGTCATGCCTTCGCATCGACAGGGGAACAGTCTATCAAATCTGATCTCGAGCTGCCACGCATCACTTCCCGGGGTAACGCTTGCGCTGGCTGTGGGCATCCAGCTCGGCCAAATAGGCCAACTTCTGGCCGATCTGTTTCTCCAGGCCACGATCCGTAGGGTAGTAATAACTGCGGCCATCCAACTCTGGCGGGAAAAAGCTCTCACCGGCGGCATAAGCGCCAGGTTCATCATGGGCGTAACGGTATTCTGCCCCGTAGCCAAGTTCGCTCATCAGTCGCGTCGGAGCATTGCGCAGGTGAGCGGGTACCTCATAGTCCGGTAGCGTACGGGCATCATCCAGCGCCGCTTTCCACGCGACGTACACGGCATTGCTCTTGGGGGCACAGGCCAGGTAGACGATGGCTTGGGCAATCGCCCGTTCGCCCTCGGCCGGACCAACGCGCTCGAAGCAATCCCACGCGGCCAGAGCCACCTGCATGGCCTTGGGATCGGCATTACCCACATCTTCCGAGGCAATCGCCAGCAAGCGACGTGCGACGTATAGCGGATCGCCTCCGGCATTGACAATGCGTGCATACCAGTACAGCGCCGCCTGGGGGGCCGAACCGCGCACGGATTTGTGCAGTGCCGAGATCAGGTCATAGTAAACATCACCCTGTTTATCAAAACGGGCCATGCGTTCACCACTGACTGCAGCCAACAGCGCGCGGTCAATTCGCTTGTGACCCTGGTTGACCTGGGCCATATCGTTCAACAATTCGAGGTAGTTGAGCGCCTTGCGACCATCGCCATCTACCAGCTGTACCAGCGATGTCAGCACCCCTTCTTCAAACTGCAGGTTTTCGCCTGCCAAACCACGGGGATCGGTCAACGCCTGGCGGATGATCGCCTCGATTGCCTGCTCATCAAGACGTTTGAGCAGATAGACCCGCGCTCGGGACAAGAGTGCATTATTCAGCTCAAACGAGGGATTTTCGGTCGTGGCACCAATGAACGTAATGGTGCCGTCCTCTATGTGCGGCAGGAAGGCATCTTGCTGGCTCTTGTTAAAACGATGGACCTCATCCACAAACAACAGGGTGCGGATCCCACGAAATTTGTTATCACGTGCCTTATCGATCGCTGCGCGGATCTCCTTGACGCCCGATGTCACCGCCGACACACGCTCAACTTCTGCCTGGCAATAATGGGCCATCAACTCGGCAAGCGTGGTCTTGCCTGTTCCTGGCGGCCCCCACAAGATCATCGAATGGCACTGACCCGCCTCCAGCGCTCTACGCAACGGCTTACCTGGTGCCAGCAGATGCTCCTGACCAATATACTGCTCAAATGTCTGCGGCCGCATGCGCGCCGCCAGCGGTCGAAAATCAGCAGCAAAATCCAGCGGTAAGCTGCTCATTAGCGTTGGTCATCAATCGTCACACCATCCGGCACCTTGAAGCTGAACACGGAAGCGGTGACCTGCGGGGACAGGTTAAAGGCCGAAAGTTGAAATTCGCTGCGCTGGCCTTGCGACTCATCGACTTCGAACCGGCTCAGGCGACCTTGTTCATCAAACACGATGCGCAATGACTCGATGCGCTGATTTTTGTTACGGCTGGTGACCATATAGCTGCCGTTTTCCTGATGAACCTGATACTGCTGCCAAATCTGCGGATTGCTGCTGGTGATCAGCAAAAAAGGGGTATTCTCGATCGCCTTGCCCAGTTTGAGCACTGACACCTGCTCGACAAACGGGTCATAAACCCAGACATCCTTGCCATCAGAAACAATCAGGTTCTCATCCGGCTGGCGAGTATCCCAACGAAAGCGATCCGGGCGCGCCACCAGCATCTCGCCACTGGACTTCTGCAGGATCTTGCCCTGGGCATCCAGCACCGTCTGTTCGAAATGGGCCGAAAACTGACTGATTTTAGCCAGCTGGTTGCGCAAATCAGCCGCATCGTCAGCCCAGACAGGAGTCGCAAACAGACACAACCATGGAAGCAGTTTTACCAATTTCATCATTCTCTCCTGTAACCACGGATTAATTGCGCATTGGAGCAGGCGCCAGAACATCACGCTGGCCATTACTGCCTGGCGGACTGACAATCCCCTGCATCTCCATCTGATCAATCAGGCGGGCGGCGCGGTTATAACCAATCTTGAAGCGACGTTGCACGCTGGAAGTCGAGCCACGACGCGACTCGACCACAAATGCCACTGCCTCATCGAACAGAGGATCCAGATCATCATCACTGCCTTCAAGTTGCTCGCCGGGCAACACGGTTTCAGCGGTGATCTCGCCACTGAGAATTTCATCAATGTAATTGGGCTCACCCCTGAGCTTCCAGTCTGCGACCACCTTGTGCACTTCGTCATCATCGACAAAAGCACCATGAACACGGGTCGGCGTGCTATCGCCGGCCGGCAGGTACAACATGTCTCCCATCCCCAGCAGCGATTCGGCGCCTTGCTGATCGAGGATGGTACGAGAGTCGATCTTGGAGGAGACCTGGAACGAAATCCGGGTCGGGATATTGGCCTTGATCAGACCGGTAATCACATCGACTGACGGACGCTGTGTCGCCAGGATCAGGTGGATACCTGCCGCACGCGCCTTCTGCGCGATACGGGCGATCAGTTCTTCAACCTTCTTGCCGACAATCATCATCATGTCAGCAAACTCGTCAATCACCACGACGATCTGCGGCAACTTTTCGAGATCAGGCGCTTCGGCATCCATTGAGTCACCCGGACGCCATAATGGATCCTTAATCGGATTGCCACTGCCCTGTGCCGCCATCACCTTGGTATTGAAGCCCTTGAGATTGCGCACCCCCATGACCGACATCAGCTTATAACGACGCTCCATCTCACCCACACACCAACGCAGGGCATTGGCGGCATCTTTCATGTCAGTCACCACCTCGGTCAGCAGATGAGGTATCCCCTCATAGACCGACAACTCGAGCATTTTCGGGTCGATCATGATGAAGCGCAGATCATCTGGCGTGGCTTTATACAGCATCGACAGGATCATGACATTGACACCGACCGATTTGCCCGAGCCGGTTGTCCCGGCTACCAGCAGGTGAGGCATCTTGGCCAGATTGACGACCACAGGCTCACCCGAGATATCTTGCCCCAGCACCATGGTCAACGGACTTTCCGCTGCCCGGAAACGCTCGCTGTCGAGCACCTCTTTCATGTACACGGTCTGACGCTTGCTGTTTGGCAATTCCAGTCCGACATAGGGTTTGCCGGGGATGACTTCAACCACCCGCACACTGACTGCCGACAAGGAGCGCGCCAGATCCCGCGACAAGCTGGTGATTTTGCTGGCTTTCATGCCGGGAGCCAGCTCCAGCTCAAAACGTGTGATCACCGGGCCTGGATAGACATCCACGACGCGAGCCTGGATATTGTAATCCGCCAATTTGGCCTCAACCAGACGCGCCATCCGCTCCAGCTCGTCATTGCTCATGACCTGGGTTTTGATCGGCGGTGTGTTAAGCAGATTGAGCGACGGGAAGGTCCCCTCCACTTTCGGTTTTGGCTTGATTGCCGCAATGGCCGCAGCCAGTGTCTGTGGCATGGCTGGCGGCTGTACTGCGGCTGTCGGCGCAGCCACAGGTATTGCTGCGCTGGAGGTAGGGACAGACTCGCTCGCAGACAAACCATGCCAAGGTAGATCGACGGTCTGCTCTTGCAAGTCTTCATCGTCGTCATACTGATCCGCTGCGATAACCGGTGCCTCTGCTACAACCGCATGCCCTTCGCGTCCAGCTAGAGAGAAATGTGGCTCCCGACGTCCGGTTATGACGGCAGAGGTCGATACCGCTGGCAGCTCATCGTCATCCTCATCGTCGTCATCGACCGCCAAGAAGGGTTCAGTGACGGCCGGCCGGGTTGCAGGGGTAAAACGCGGCGCTTTTTGCACCGGAGCAGTCGAGGCCATCTCGGCGGCAGCGTCATCATCCTCATCATCGTCATTATCAGCTGCGTTCGCAGAAACGGGTTCATAGCCTGCCTTGCGGGCAAACCAACCGGCAATCCGCTGTGGCAGGGTAGCCACAAAATGCCCAGATCCTGTGACACACTCCCCCAGCTTCTCGGCAATCATGATCCAAGACCAGCCAGTAAACAGCGTGATGCCCGCTGCAACACAACAGAGCAAGACAAGGGTACTGCCAAGCGAGCCAAACAAGGGCTCTATGCTGGTGAAAATCATATCCCCCAACAACCCGCCGGAGGAGAAGTTGTGGATATCGGTAAAATTCATGCTGCCAAGGGCGGCCAGCGAAAGAAACATCAGCAAGAAGCCGATAATACGCAGCCCCAGGGCGAGATAATCCACCTCAAGCAAACGATAGGGGCGCCAGAATACGCTCCAGCCAAAAAATACCAGAATAGCCGGGATCAGATAGGCAAAGACGCCAAATACAAAGAAGGTCAGATCGGCGATCCACGCTCCGGCGCTGCCGGCGGCGTTATGTACTTTGCCACCCCATGCCGTCTGCGACCAGCCTGGATCGGCTGGGTGATAGGTCAACAATGACAACAGTAAAAACAGAGCTCCGACACTCAGGACGATGAGACCTGTTTCAAAGATGCGCTGAAAACCCGAGATTGGTGTGAACTTCCTGGCAGTCAAACCCCGACTCCTTATTATGATACTCACTACCTGTTGCAACAGACCCGACAGCCTGTAGAACAGGACGGCACATTATACGCGGGACTGCTTGCCAGAATGCAAATAGGAAATGAGCGGCAATCCGCTCATTTCCTGTATAAAGATACAGCCTTGTCATCTCGGGGACAAGTGACTCAGCGTGTGCTGATCACCAGACGGTTGGTTTGCTTGACTTCTTCCATCACGACGTAGGTCCGAGTGTCATTGACACCAGGCAGGCGCAACAAGGTCTCGCCCAGCAAGCGGCGATAAGCGGACATATCAGATACGCGTGTTTTCAGTAGATAGTCGAAGTCACCGGAAACCAGATGACACTCCTGGATCTCTTCCAGAGTTTGAACGGCCTTGTTAAATTGCTCGAATACATCTGGCGCGCCGCGATTGAGCGTAATCTCGACAAACACCAGCAAGGAAGCGTCCAGGAAATGCGGGTTGAGAATTGCGGTGTAACCTTCAATAAATCCCTGCCGCTCCAAACGACGCACGCGTTCCAGACAGGGAGTCGGGCTGAGGCCGACACGTTTGGACAATTCGACATTGGAGATGCGACCGTCTTTTTGCAGCTCGTTGAGGATATTTCTGTCGATCCGGTCCAGATCCCGCAGCCTACTGTTCTCTTCCAGCATAATATTCCATCCTTTGATAAACTCTCAGAGTTATATTCCAAAAATCTATAATTTAACCACAATTTGTGTCAACAGAAGCCTAACCGGTAGTTCATAACTTTTTGGAATAACTTCTCGCGATCAGCTATATCACTGTGACGACAACAAAGCACGGCAATATAAATACACGGTTTTCGCATAATTATCCATAATCATGCTGAACAAAAAACGTTCTCCCTATGTATCACAAGCCATAACGCCCGCATTGACAAGTAGATGGCGCTCCCCTGCTATCAGCTACTTGGCAATCAATCTGCATAATAGTGCGAACAAAAGTTTCCACTAACGGCGAAGACTTAACTAACAATTGCCATATTTATGCTTAATATTCAAGAGAAATTGCTTGGTTGGCGATGCAAAACAGCATACTTAACCAAGAGGTCGCACCAGCTTTACGTGCAAATGGGTCTCATGATGGCTGGATGCCGAATATTATGCACTGCTCAATCGGCGCAGCGTCACCACTATCATATATATGGATTACCACAATCGAGTGCGCGTCTCTTTACCCTAGGGGTAGCTTTTGCCTAGAATCGCGATGTCATTTATTGGAGAAACTGCGCATGAGTCAAATCAAGCATACCCGTCTGCTGATTCTTGGATCCGGGCCGGCAGGTTATACCGCAGCCGTTTATGCTGCCCGGGCCAACCTCAATCCAACACTGATTACCGGAATGCAACAGGGCGGGCAACTGACCACCACGACCGAAGTCGAAAACTGGCCTGGCGATGCCGAAGGCCTGACTGGACCCGGTCTGATGGAAAGAATGAAAACCCATGCCGAGCATTTCAATACTGAGATCCTGTTCGACCACATCCATAGTGTGGATCTCTCGTCACGGCCATTTCGTTTGCGTGGTGACAGCGGTGAATACAGCTGTGATGCCCTGATCATTGCGACGGGTGCCTCGGCCCGTTATCTGGGTCTGGAGTCTGAGGAAGCGTTCAAGGGCAAAGGCGTTTCGGCCTGTGCCACCTGCGATGGCTTCTTTTACCGGAAGCAAAAAGTTGCGGTCATTGGCGGCGGTAACACTGCGGTTGAAGAGGCACTCTATCTGGCCAATATTGCCTCCGAGGTTCATCTGGTCCACCGCCGTGATACTTTCCGTGCCGAGAAAATTCTGATTGACCGTCTGCAGGACAAGGTGGCACAAGGGATCATCAAGCTGCATTTAAACCAGACGCTTGACGAAGTCCTCGGTGACGACATGGGGGTGACCGCTGTCAGATTGCGTAACACGCAGGACAACTCGCTGGCAGATCTGGAAGTGATGGGCGTCTTCATCGCCATTGGTCATAGCCCAAATACTGGTATCTTCTCAGGACAGCTGGAGATGCAGGATGGCTACCTTCGAGTCCAGGGTGGCGCTCAAGGTTTCGCAACCCAGACCAGCGTACCCGGTGTCTTCGCCGCTGGTGATGTCGCCGACCACATCTATCGTCAAGCCATCACGTCGGCAGGTACTGGCTGTATGGCAGCACTGGATGCCGAGCGCTATCTGGACAGCCTGGGCTGACAAGCAGACGCTTTGCGCATAAGGGTACCAAGACGGTGCCCTTTTTTTATGGTTTGATTCTCTTGTTCTAGTCTCATCTGAGAAGAAGGGAGATGGCCATGAACCGTATTCTGCTCATTGAAGACAGCCCAACGGTAAGAAGGTTGCTAATCTCGACCCTGCAGCGCGAGCTCGACTTTACCGTGGATGCCGCCGCAACGCTGGATGAAGCGATGCGGGTATTAAGCCATCCAAGCGTTCACTATCTTGCGGCGTTAGTTGACTTAACCCTTCCCGATGCCATGCACGGGGAAGCAGTGCCTGCGGTGATGGCCCACGATGTCCCCGTCATAGTGCTTACCGCCAGTGTCAGTGAGACAAAACGGGAACAGCTGATCGCACAAGGTGTTGTCGATTACATCATAAAAGACTCAAAAGGTTCGCTGCAGTACGCCGTCGCGCTGCTCAAACAGCTTTACCGCCACCGCAGCACCAGCCTGTTGGTTGTCGATGACTCGGTCACCAGTCGCAATCAAACCAGCGCCTTGCTGCAACGTTGGCAATTTAGTGTCTATGAGGCCACGGATGGCTATCAGGCTATCCATATACTGGCCAAACATCCCGACATCCGCCTCGTGCTCACCGATTTTCATATGCCAGGGATGACTGGTCTCGATCTGCTCAAACAGTTACGCGAGCGCTTCGACCGTCAATCCCTCGCCGTGATCGGTATCTCGGCGCAAAATAATCGCACCCTGCCTGCCCTTTTTATCAAACATGGAGCCAATGATTTTCTGCATAAGCCGTTTGCCCCTGAAGAGTTATTGTGGCGTGTTTCGCTGACACTGGAGCACCTGGAGCTGTTTCAGGAAATCCGCGAACTGGCACACCGCGACCCGCTGACTCGTCTGTACAATCGCCGCTTCCTGTTCGAGCAAGGCAATCGACAGTATCTGGCTAACCGCTTGCAGCGCCAACATGCCGTCATGGTGCTAGATATCGACCACTTCAAACGCATCAATGACACTTGGGGACATCAGATTGGCGATCAGATGTTATGCCATTTCGCGGCACTGCTGCGCCTGGCGTTCCCTGATGATTTGATCGCCCGGCTGGGTGGGGAGGAGTTCTGTGTGCTGTTATGGCACTGTTCACCAGCACAGGCCATTGCTAAAGCTCAACAGTTTTTAGCGCAACTTAAAACCAAACCGCTGACCCATAGCGTCGCCGGCGATCTGTTTATCACCACCAGTGCCGGCGTTGAAACCATGCTTCATAACAGTCTGGATGAGGCGCTGCAAGCCGCCGACCGTCTTCTCTACCAAGCTAAAGCTGATGGCCGGGATTGCGTCCGCTATACCCAAGATATGGCGCCGGGTTAACTCCCGGCCTCATGACAGCAGAGCTCACTGGGCGTTATGATGCGGTTATCTATTGCTTCCCCATCAACGCAGGTCATGATGCCCAGAGGATTAACTCAACTGGATGACAGGCTCTGGTTTCCATGTGCGGCCGATGCGCTAGACGAGCCGAATGGTCTGTTGGCCATTGGCGGAGATTTATCACCCGCTCGGCTTTCCCTTGCCTATCGCAGTGGCATATTCCCCTGGTACGGGCAACATCATCCCATCTTGTGGTGGTCACCCGATCCCCGGTGTGTTCTACGGCCAGAGGCGCTGCACATCAGCCGTAGTCTGCAAAAACGGCTGAAGAGACAGGATCTCGTCGTCACACTCAACACCGCCTTTCACGCCGTGGTCGATGGCTGTGCTGGCCCGCGCCGGGATACCGATGACACCTGGATAACTACGGAACTGAAACAGAGCTATGCCTTCCTCCACCACAGCGGTATGGCCCACTCGGTAGAGGTCTGGAAAGAGGGCCAACTGGCCGGTGGACTTTACGGTATCTCCATTGGCCAACTTTTCTGTGGTGAGTCCATGTTTTCCGCTCAGCGGGATTGTTCAAAGGTGGCAATGGTGGCATTGTGTCAGCACTTTCAACGACATGGCGGCAAGCTGATCGATTGCCAGATGCAGACAGATCACCTCGGCTCCCTGGGTGCTCAGGAGTGTCCCAGAGACGCGTTCCTGGAGATGTTATACCAACTCAGAGAACGATCAGTGACAGCAGACTGCTGGGTCCCTCAGCGTATCATCTATGACCGGAATAGCCTTGAAAATCGGCTTGACCCCTGAGCATGCTTGCAGTTACCTGCCTGACGAGCAGGAAAGGCTCATGGTCTTGCTCGAAGACAAATACCGTTCGCCAGAAGGATACGAGGCCTTGCTAAATGCAGGGTTCAGACGCAGTGGCAATGATCTGTATCGGCCACATTGCCAAGCCTGTAACGCCTGTCAGTCACTTCGGCTGGATGTCACCCGTTTTGAACCATCCAGTTCGCAAAAAAGAATTCGACAGCGAAATCGAGCACTGCACATCACGCTGAGCAGTCAGGATAAACCCGAGTACTACGACCTGTTCGCCCGTTACATCCACGAACGTCATCACGATGGCTCCATGTATCCGGCAACCAGAGGCCAATATGATCATTTTCTGCTCTGCGACTGGATGAACCCCTACTTTATCGAGTTCCACCGTCAACAGCAGTTGGTGGCCGTTGCGGTAACCGACCCGTTACCACAAAGCCTCAGTGCCATGTATACCTTTTTTGATCCGGCTCACGCCGATCTCTCGCTTGGCACCTTTGCCATCTTGACCCAGATTGAACTGGCCCGCCGCATGAACCGGCATTGGCTTTATCTGGGTTATCAAGTTGATGGCTGTCGCAAGATGAAATACAAGACCCATTTTCATCCTTACGAGCTTTTAATCGGTCATGAATGGAAAAGTGAGCATTCCTGCGAGGAGTAAACTTTACACAGACCGCTAAATCCGGCATGATCGCGCACGATTTTTATCGGTGGCAATTACGAGGATTAAATGTCTAAAGAAGACAGTATTGAGATGCAGGGTACCATCCTGGAAACCTTGCCAAACACTATGTTTCGGGTCGAACTGGAAAATGGTCACGTCGTTACTGCCCATATTTCCGGCAAAATGCGTAAAAACTATATCCGCATCCTGACTGGTGACAAGGTTACCGTACAGCTGACCCCTTACGATCTGTCTAAAGGCCGCATCGTGTTCCGTTCCCGATAAGCAGGAACAACAAATCGCCCCTCATCTGAGGGGCGATTGCTTTTGAGCATGAGGCCGGTACCCACTCAGTGCACGGTTTCTTCCAGATTATTGGCTTGCGCCGAATGAATCTGAAACTCCAGCTCGTTTAGCGCCAATTCCACTCTGACTGAACCACCCGCGACCAGCTTGCCAAACAACAGCTCGTTAGCCAGCGGTTTCTTGAGTTTTTCCTGGATCAGGCGGCCCATCGGTCTGGCCCCCATCGCCTTGTCATAACCATTTTCTGCCAGCCAGTTTCGGGCCGAGGTCGTGACCTCCAGCGAGACCCCTTTGGCATCCAATTGCGCCTGCAGCTCGACAATGAACTTGTCCACCACCTGATGAATCACCTCCATATCCAGATGGTTGAACCAGATGATGTGATCCAGGCGATTGCGGAATTCCGGACTGAAAGTCCGATTGATTTCCGACATCGCATCAAAGCTGTGATCCTGCTGCTGGAAGCCAATCGACTTGCGTTGCGTCTCCTGCACACCGGCATTGGTCGTCATGACCAATATCACGTTGCGGAAGTCGGCCTTGCGTCCGTTATTGTCCGTCAAGGAGCCGTTATCCATCACCTGCAACAGCAGGTTGTAGACATCGGAGTGCGCCTTCTCGATTTCATCGAGCAACACCACACAATGCGGATGTTTAATCACCGCATCGGTCAGCAAACCGCCCTGCTCAAAGCCAACATAGCCAGGTGGTGCGCCAATCAATCGGGAAACAGTATGTCTTTCCATATACTCCGACATGTCGAAGCGCAACAATTCGACCCCCATCGCCTTGGCCAGCTGCAATGTCACTTCCGTCTTGCCGACACCGGTGGGCCCTGCAAACAGGAATGAACCTACAGGACGGCGCTCATTGCCCAAACCAGAGCGACTCAAGCGAATGGCATCAGTCAGCACCGAAATGGCCTTGTCTTGCCCGAAGACCACCATTTTCAGATTACGCTCCAGATTCTTCAGAATTTCGCGGTCGGACGAAGAGACAGATTTCTCCGGGATCCGCGCAATCTTGGCAACGATCGCTTCAATCTCAGGAATGTTGATCACTTTCTTGCGCTTGCTGACCGGCAGCATACGTTGGCTGGCTCCAGCCTCATCAATCACATCGATGGCCTTGTCCGGCAGATGTCGATCATTGATGTATTTGGCCGCCAGCTCCGCCGCCGCACGCAGCGCCTTGTTGGTATAGCGGACATTATGATGCGCCTCGTAGCGGCTCTTGAGGCCCATCAAAATACGGGCGGTGTCCTCTACTGATGGCTCGACGACATCGATTTTCTGGAATCGGCGAGCCAGTGCATGGTCCTTCTCGAAGATCTGGGCATATTCCTGGTACGTCGTGGAACCGATGCAACGTAACACGCCGGATGACAAGATCGGCTTGATCAGGTTGGCTGCATCCAGTTGCCCGCCCGACGCCGCGCCGGCACCGATGATGGTGTGAATTTCATCGATAAACAGCACAGCCCCTTCTTGCTTCTCCAACTGCTTGAGCAGCACCTTGAAGCGTTTTTCAAAATCACCGCGGTATTTGGTCCCCGCCAGCAACGAGCCCATATCCAGTGAATAAATGGTGCTATTGGCAATGACCTCCGGCACGTCGCCTTTCACGATACGATAAGCCAGACCCTCGGCTATCGCCGTCTTGCCAACCCCTGCCTCGCCAACCAACAGCGGGTTGTTTTTCCGGCGCCGGCAAAGAATTTGCACCGTGCGATTGAGCTCCTCATCACGGCCAATCAGAGGATCAATACGGCCTTCGAGCACGCGCTGATTGAGGTTGGTGACGAATTGCTCCATCTGAATAACGCCGGACTCCTCACCACCACCCTCCTCGGCGCTGTTGTGATGTCCGGCAGCAGGTCCGGAGGCCTCGTCACTGCCGGAGCTGTCCTTGCGAATACCATGAGAAAGGAAATTGACGACATCCAGTCGACTGATATCGCTCTTTTTCAGGAAGTACGCCGCTTGGGACTCCTGCTCGCTGAAAATGGCCACCAGCACATTGGCGCCACTGACCTCGGCATTACCAGAAGACTGCACATGGAATACCGCCCGCTGCAACACGCGCTGGAAACCCAGCGTCGGTTGGGTTTCCCGCTCATAGTCATCTTGCGGGATCAACGGTGTGGTTTGCTGAATGAAGGTCGAGATGTCCTTGCGCATCTGCTCCAGATTGGCACCACAGGCTTGTAGCGCGTCACGTGCGGAACGGTTATCCAACAACGCCAACAGCAGATGTTCCACCGTCATGAATTCGTGATGGGCATCCCGGGCTTCTTTGAATGCCATGTTCAGGGTCTGTTCTAACTCTTTACTCAGCATGGGCACCTCCCCTGAGGAAACAACGAACAACTACTCTTGTATCGAGATACTCAAGCCTGTTCCATTGAGCACAATAACGGGTGTTCATGTACTCGCGCATAGTCGTTAACTTGTCCCACCTTGGTCTCGGCAATCTCCGCTGTATAGATACCGCAGATGCCTTTGCCATGATAATGCACCGAGAGCATCACCTCCGTGGCTTGCTCGATGTTCATCCGGAAAAACTTCTGTAACAGCTCGACCACAAAATCCATCGGTGTGTAATCGTCATTATGGAGTACCACCTTATACATAGGTGGCGGCTGCAACGCCGTTTCGGCTGTCGTTGACTCCTGATGTTGCGGAGCCGCAGCCTGTTTGAACTTCCCCATTCTACGCCACCTTCTCTAATTACTACCTTGTACTGACCCGTTGTCAATATCACATTTCATTTACAACATTCGATAATTTGCTCAGCGTTACAGTGTGTTGTTGCAACGCTTGACTTGGTGACATTTCATACTAGATTGAATGTTCGGTAACCAGCGTCATGAAATCTTGAGGCTTTCCTCCAGTTATAAATGGCCTTGGTGACCGACTCAACGGCTTTAAGGTGATTTTGATTAAGGACGTAGGCGTATGGCTACCGGAACGGTGAAGTGGTTTAACAACGCAAAAGGATTTGGGTTTATTTGCCCGGAAGGCGGTGGTGACGATATTTTCGCCCACTACTCCACTATCGATATGAATGGATACAAGACCTTAAAAGCAGGCCAGAATGTTCAATATGAAATGGAGGCCGGCCCGAAAGGCTACCATGCGGTCAATATAGTGCCGCTGGGTGCACAGGAGTCCTGAGCACACGGATAACAGTTTTGAGCATGAACAAAGCGGGCCTTATGGCCCGCTTTTGTTGGTAGCGCCCAACAAGGGCACCTCACGGTACCCTTGCCTGCGGCGACAAATTACATCTGGGACACGAT
Organism: Pseudaeromonas sharmana; assembly: GCF_042649925.1. Taxonomy (NCBI): domain Bacteria; kingdom Pseudomonadati; phylum Pseudomonadota; class Gammaproteobacteria; order Aeromonadales; family Aeromonadaceae; genus Pseudaeromonas; species Pseudaeromonas sharmana. Next base: position 18,178 of record NZ_JBHSAF010000010.1, on the reverse strand, counting down.
ATCGTCGGCAAACTCGGAACACTTGCGCAGCGTAGCGCCATCCATCAGGCGTTCGAAGTCATAGGTGACCGTCTTGTTACGGATCGCCGCTTCCATCCCCTTGATGATCAGATCGGCCGCTTCAACCCAGCCCATATGGCGCAACATCATTTCCGCCGACAGGATCAATGAGCCCGGATTGACCTTGTCCTGACCTGCATACTTGGGTGCCGTACCATGGGTCGCTTCGAATAACGCCACGCCGTCACCAATATTGGCTCCCGGTGCAATGCCGATACCACCAACCTGAGCCGCGAGCGCGTCAGAGATGTAGTCGCCGTTGAGGTTCATACAAGCGATGACATCATACTCCGCCGGACGCAGCAGGATCTGTTGCAGGAACGCATCAGCGATCACGTCCTTGACGATAATCGTCTTGCCGCTCTTCGGGTTCTTGAATTGGCACCAGGGGCCACCGTCGATCAGTTCGGCGCCGTATTCATTTTGTGCCAGCTGATAGCCCCAATCCTTGAAGGCACCTTCGGTGAACTTCATGATGTTACCCTTGTGCACCAGGGTCACGGAGTCACGATCGTTATCAATGGCGTATTCGATGGCAGCGCGTACCAGACGCTCGGTACCAGCCTTTGACATCGGTTTGATGCCGATACCACAGTTGTCCGGGAAGCGAATCTTCTTGACGCCCATTTCCTGCTGCAGGAACGCAATAACCTTCTTGGCCTCGGCAGAATCAGCCTTCCACTCGATACCGGCATAGATGTCTTCTGCGTTCTCACGGAAGATCACCATGTCAGTCAGCTCCGGATGTTTAACCGGGCTAGGCGTTCCCTCGTAGTAACGCACCGGACGCAGACAGATGTAGAGATCGAGCTCCTGGCGCAGCGCTACGTTCAGCGAGCGGATACCGCCACCGACCGGCGTGGTCAGCGGGCCCTTGATCGCAACACAATACTCGCGGATGAAATCCAGTGTCTCTGCCGGCAACCAGACATCCTGGCCATAGACATGCGTTGATTTTTCACCCGTGAAGATCTCCATCCAGGCGATCTTGCGCTCACCGTTGTAGGCTTTGGCCACTGCGGCATCGACTACCTTGAGCATGGCCGGCGTTACGTCCACACCAATGCCGTCACCTTCGATGAACGGAATAATCGGATTATTCGGCACCACCAACTTGCCATTGGCATCCGCGGTGATCTTAGCGCCTGCGCTGGGTACGACGACTTTGCTTTCCATCAGTGTCTCCTAACTTCCGGTTGTTATCATAGTGTCACGTGCCGGTCATCTTAGCCCAACCGGTCTCAGAAGCAAGACGCCATCACGTGTTGCACCTTGGCCGATAGGCAGCCAGGTTGCATTTTGTTAACATGCGCGCGGATTTTCTGTGTGATGATTTTGTGATGAAAAGCACCTCCCCTGCGCGCCGGCCGAAGCGCCCCGCGCGGCCCAAACCTTCCCGCCCGGCACCCGCGGCCCCACCTGTTGTGGTGCTGCTGAACAAGCCTTACATGGTGCTGTGTCAGTTCAGCGACGATCAAGGCCGCGCCACGCTGAAAGACTATGTTCCGCTCCCGGGCATTTATGCCGCCGGCCGCCTCGATCGCGACAGCGAAGGACTCTTGTTGCTGACCAACAATGGCGCCTTGCAATCGTCGCTGACCGAGCCCGGCCGCAAGGTATGGAAGACCTACTGGGTGCAGGTTGAAGGCATCCCCGAAGAGTCCGCCCTGCAAGCACTGCGTGATGGTGTGCAGCTGAACGATGGACCGACATTGCCCGCTCAGGTGCGCCGCATCGACGAGCCAGCCCAATTGTGGCCTCGCAACCCGCCCATCCGCGAGCGACAGGCCATACCCACCAGCTGGCTGGAAATCCGCATCTGCGAGGGGCGAAATCGCCAGGTCAGACGCATGACGGCGCACATCGGGCATCCGACGCTGCGCCTGATCCGTTATCAGATTGATCACTACACCCTTGATGGCCTGGCACCGGGCGCATGGAGACAACTATGATCCGCTTCCGCCCCAATGTGACTGTGGCTGCCGTCATCCGCTGGCAGGACAAATTCCTGCTGGTTGAGGAACGCGATCACGGCCATCAGGTTTTCAATCAACCGGCCGGACACCTGGAAGCCGGCGAGAACCTGCTCGAAGCCGCCTGTCGCGAGATCCGCGAAGAGACAGGTCTGAATCTGCAACCGGATGGCTGGCTCGGCACTTATCTCTATTCAAGCCCCTATCGCAAACTGACTTACCTGCGCTTTTGCTTTTACTGTGAACTGACGACGGCGCCAGGCGAACATCAGCCCGATGATCCCGACAACGACATCGTGGCCTGTCACTGGTTGACCGAGACCGAGATCCGCGCGTTGGGCAAAAAACTGCGCAGCCCGCTGGTGCTGGAGTGTCTCGACGATTACCTGTCCGGTGTGCGTCTGCCCCTCTCGACGCTCAAGGACAGACGAAAACCGCTGCAACCCCGACGTTATTTCAAGCCGCGGCGGCAACATAACCAACGCGATAACCCCTCTGGCTCGTAGCCGGATAGCCAGGAGTGAAGTTTGTCTGCTTTGCAACGTGATCGCCGAGCCTGGTTTCTGTTAGAATGCGCACAGTTTTTTTCACAGGTAATGATCAAACGCAATGACAGACAAGCGCCAAATCAAGGTGGTCATCGGCATGTCCGGTGGCGTTGACTCTTCCGTTTCCGCCTATCTGCTCCAGCAGCAGGGCTATCAGGTCGAAGGCCTGTTCATGAAAAACTGGGAAGAGGATGACTCGGACGAATACTGTTCCGCAGCCCAGGATTTGGCCGATGCGCAGGCCGTGTGTGACAAGCTGGGGATCCCGCTGCACACCATCAATTTTGCCGCCGAATACTGGGACAACGTATTCGAGTTATTCCTGGCCGAATACCGGGCCGGACGCACCCCAAATCCCGACATCCTGTGCAACAAAGAGATCAAGTTCAAAGCCTTTCTCGAGTTTGCCGCCGAGGAGTTAGGTGCCGATTACATCGCGACCGGCCACTATGTGCGCCGGGACGACAGCACTGGACAACCGCGTCTGCTGCGCGGGCTGGATAACAACAAGGATCAGAGTTATTTCCTGTATACCTTGAGCCAGCAGCAGATCGGACAAAGCCTGTTCCCGGTGGGGGATCTCGAGAAGCCGGAAGTACGCCGTATTGCCGAGCAGCTGGATCTGACCACTGCCAAAAAGAAGGACAGCACCGGCATCTGTTTCATCGGCGAACGCAAGTTCCGCGATTTCCTCGCGCGCTACCTGCCAGCACAACCGGGAGCTATCGAGACGGTAGACGGTGCCATCATCGGCGAACATCAGGGGCTGATGTACCATACCCTCGGCCAGCGTAAGGGGCTGGGGATTGGCGGCATGAAGGAGAGCAACGAAAATCCCTGGTATGTTGTCGACAAGGATGTAGCACGAAATGTACTGATCGTCGCCCAGGGCCACGATCACCCGCGCCTGTTTTCGGACGGCCTGGTTGCCAGTCAATTACATTGGGTCGATCGTCAGGTGGTTCGTGCACCGTTCGATTGCACCGTCAAGACCCGCTACCGCCAGCAGGATATCCCCTGCCGTGTCGAGCCACTGGACGACGACCGGATTCGCGTGACGTTTACCAGCCCGCAAGCCGCCGTTACCCCGGGACAATCGGCCGTTTTCTACCTGGGTGATGTCTGCCTGGGCGGCGGCATTATTGAACAGCGTTTTCGTCATCAGGAGTGAAGATGAGCGAGAAACAACAGATTCGGACCATGGCCTTCGCGGCCATCTGCCAGGCTGCGCACCTGGTACAGCAAACGGCTCGTAGCGGCCAGTGTGATGACGATCAACTGCGCGAAACGCTGAACGGCATCCTGGTCACCGATCCGAAGACCCCTGAGGAGGTCTTCCCCCCCGCCATGCTACGTGAAGGCTACCGTGCCATCGTCGAGCAGTTGGGGAACAGCAGCAATCCCAAAAATGCCGAACTGACCCGTTATGTGGTCAGTCTGGTCGCGCTGGAGCGCAAGCTGGCAGGACGCCGCGACGTGCTCAACATGCTGGGTGAGCGTATTACCCAGGTCAAGCGTCAGCTGCACCACTTTGACTTGCTGGATGAACCGGTCCTTGCCAACCTGGCCAGCATCTACAGCGAACACATCAGCCCGATTGGGCCTCGCATCCAGGTCGCAGGCACGCCGCTTTACCTGCAGCAACCGCTGGTACAGCACAAGGTGCGCGCCCTGCTGCTGGCCGGTATCCGCGCCACTGTGCTGTGGCGTCAGGTCGGTGGCCGTCGCCGGCATATCCTGTTCAGCCGACGCAAGATGGTCGAAGCGGCACGCAACACCTTGAATCACCTTTAACCCCCACTTCAGGAGCTTAATTTCATGGACTTGTCAGCACTGACAGCGGTATCCCCCCTTGATGGCCGCTATGGCGACAAATGCACGGCACTGCGGCCGATCTTCTCCGAGTTCGGTCTGCTGCGTTTCCGTGTCGAAGTCGAGGTCCGCTGGTTACAACAGTTAGCCAGCCACCCGGGGATCCCGGAAGTCCCGGCCTTCTCCGCCGACGCCAACGCCGTGCTGGACGCCATTGTCAGCGGATTTTGCGAGGCCGATGCTGCCCGCATCAAAGCCATCGAGCGCACCACCAACCACGACGTCAAGGCGGTCGAATATTTCCTGAAGGAAAAGGTGGCGGATCACGCCGAGCTCAACGCCGTCAGCGAGTTCATCCACTTTGCCTGTACCTCTGAGGACATCAACAACAACTCCCATGGCCTGATGCTGATCACGGCACGGGAAGAGGTGGTGCTGCCCTACTGCCAAAAATTGGTCGACGAAGTAAAACGTTTGGCTCACGAGTATCGTGACATCCCGCTGCTGTCGCGCACCCATGGTCAGCCAGCCTCCCCGACCACCCTCGGCAAGGAGATGGCCAACGTCGCCTACCGTCTGGAGCGTCAACTCAAGCAGATCGCCAGCGTCGAAATCCTCGGCAAGATCAACGGTGCCGTCGGCAACTACAACGCCCATATCAGCGCCTATCCGGAAGTGGACTGGCACGCCTTCTCCGAGCAATTCGTGACCAGCCTCGGCCTGACCTGGAACCCGTACACCACCCAGATCGAACCGCACGACTACATTGCCGAACTGTTTGATGCCATCGCCCGCTTCAACACCATCCTGATCGACTTCGATCGCGATGTCTGGGGCTACATCTGCCTGGGGCATTTCAAGCAACGCACCGTGGCTGGCGAGATTGGCTCCTCAACCATGCCGCACAAGGTCAACCCGATCGATTTTGAAAACTCCGAAGGCAATCTGGGTCTGGCCAATGCGCTGTTTGACCACCTCGCCGCCAAGCTGCCGATCAGCCGCTGGCAGCGCGACCTGACCGACAGCACTGTGCTGCGTAACCTGGGCGTCGCCATCGGCTATTCGCTGATTGCCTACCAGGCCACGCTGAAGGGGATCTCCAAGCTGGAGGCCAATGTCGCCAACATGGCCAAGGATCTGGACAGCAACTGGGAAGTGCTGGCCGAACCGATCCAGACCGTGATGCGCCGCTACGGCATCGAAAAACCGTATGAGAAGCTCAAGGAGTTGACCCGAGGCCGCCGCGTCGATGCCGATGGCATGCGTGAATTCATCGATACGCTGGCGCTGCCGGACAATGTTAAGGATGAGTTGAAGAAACTGACTCCGGCCAACTACATCGGCCGCGCCGTGACGCTGGTCGACGAGCTGAAGTAAGCCGTCAGCACAGAACCCAACGGGGAGGCTCAGGCCTCCCCGTTGTCATTCCCGGCGGCGCGGCAGATGGCCCCCGGGCCACAGCGCAAATGGCAGTGAGCGACCGCTAAGCGAGACGATTGTCCGCATCGCGGTAGATCTCCTCATGGAAGATCTCCAGCATGCGCTCGGGGTATTTCAGCTCGCCGAAGCCCAGCTTGCGGTAGAGATCATGCGCATCCAGTGTCGACAACAGTATGCGCCGCAGCCCCTGCAGATCCGGATGCGCCAGCACGCAGCTCATCAGCCAGAGACCCAATCCCTGGCCCTGAAACTCGGCCAGCACAAACACATCGCTGACATAGGCAAAGGTGGCGCTGTCGGTAATGATGCGCGCCAGACCAATCTGCCGCTCGCCCTGATACAGGCCAAAGCAGAGTGAATTCTCCATCGCCCGCACCAGCAGATCGGCGGGAATGTCCCGAGCCCAATAACACTGGCGCAGAAAACCGTGGATTACCGCAGGCTGCAGCAGGGCAGGATCCGTGCTCACCCGGTACTCATAGCGTTGCCATTCCATAGTCCAGACTCCACAGACAGATTGATGACTCAAGTCTAGACCCGTCACAGGCTAACGCCCAACCGGATTGGCGTCATGCCGGCCCGCTGCACACCTCAGGGGGCCAGACGATCGATGTGCCAGTGTTCACCGCTGCGGCTGTAGAGGAATCGATCATGCAGGCGATGCTCGCCTCCTTGCCAGAACTCGATGCTGTCGAAGTTGACGCGGTAGCCGCCCCAGAAACTCGGCAGCGGGACTTCACCGTTGGCAAACTTCTGCTTGAGCTCCATGAATTTGGCCTCCAGCAATCCGCGCGCCGAAATGCGCGTCGACTGCTGGCTGACCCAGGCGGCAATCTGGCTATCTTTCGGCCGCGAATGGAAATATTTGACCACCTCCAACGGCGACAATGCCTCGGCCACACCGGTGACATGCACCTGACGGTCGAGGTTATGCCACGGGAACAGCAGGCTGACATGCTGATTCGCTGCTATGTGCTGTGCCTTGCGGCTACCGAGATTGGTATAGAACACAAAGCCCTTGGCATCATAGTGCTTGAGCAGCACGATGCGCTGGAATGGCCGTCCTTCCGGACTGACGGTGGCCACACTCATTGCCGTCGGATCCGGCAACTTGGCCTCACAGGCCTGAGCCAGCCACTTTTCAAACAACAGCAGTGGATCGACCGGCAAATCATCACGGTGCAGACCACCTCGGGTATATTCACGGCGCAGATGCGCAACATCCATCGCAAACTATCCTTCTTGCTACAGCCTCAATAGCTGCATTTTGCGCCCTCCACCCCGCCAGCACAAGGCAACCCGTACCGGTCGTCATCGCTTGCCGGTTTTATCAACAACCAGCCCCGGCCACCCACAGTGTAAGCCGGCGTCATAGCGACGTTAATTTTGGTTAACTTACGTAATCAAATTACACATTTTTTGAAATCGTTTTCAGTTTTGGCGATTTGACCGCGATCCCATTCAGCTGCTACCGGTTCGCACCACAACCAATTACAGCCGTTTTTTTGCTTGTAGATCACAAATCTAACTGTTTTCGCTCCGTATAGTGCGCCGCCAGACGGGATTAATGACACACCTGTCAATTGTAAATCGACGTTAAGAACGAGTCAGATTTTGTTGTTATTAAATTAGAAATGACTCTTATCAGAAGGACGAAGGAATGGAGTTCAAATTCAAGATACTCGCCAGAATGCTGATGCCGACCCTGGTCGCCATGGCCATGGCCGCCTGCGGCAGCGACGACAGCTCGACCACCACCACCGACGACCCCGTGGCCTCGCTGCCCAGCGTCAGCACCCCGACCGAAGCCGTGACCGCGGGCGACAATCAACTGGTGATCAACGTCGTCGACACCTCCCAACTGGCCAGCAGCGCCTCCAGCAAGAGCAGCAAGAGCGTCAGCAGCGATAGCCGCTACGCCGCCTGGAACCTCTACCTGTGGAACGACAGCAGCTGCTCGGCGCTGGATGCGAGCGGGACCACGCCGGTGGTCGGCTCCTGGAGCGACACCAGCAACATCCCCACCGGTGAAGACAGCTATGGCCCCTACTGGTCTCTGCCGCTGAGCAACACCACAGGGTGTATCAACTTCATCCTGCGCAATGGTAGCGACAAACTGATCGACGCCGACATGAAGGTCGATCTCTCCACCTTCACCGATCGCACCGTCTCCGTCGTCGTCGGCAAGTCCACCGTCTACGACACCCGCGCCGAAGCATTCTATGCCGCATTCGGGGTTGCCCAGGCCACCGCCCATCTGGTCGCTGGCGATACCCTGTTGTGGCCGGATGGTGCGGATCAGGACATTGTCCGCCTCTACTACTCCACCAGCGGTGGCATTGGCCCGGACGAGACGGATGGCACCTTCAAGGACAGCTATGTCAATCTGACCGCCACCACGCTGAGTGACGAGCTGAAGGCCAAATACCCGCACCTGGCCGGTTACGCCGCGTTCAAGGTGCCGAGCACGGTCGATATCAAGACACTGCTCAAGGGGGAACTGGTGGCCATCGCGACCAACTCCAGTGGCATCGTACAGGCCGCGACCCAGGTACAAACCGCCGGGGCCCTCGATGATGAATATGCCAGTGCAGCCAAGGCACTGGATTACGGCGCCATCGTCGCGGACGATGCCGTGACCTTCCGCCTGTGGGCGCCGACCGCCCAGAACGTGCAACTGGTTATCTACAACGATGACAAGAGTGTGGCCGCGACCCAGCAGATGACCTTCGACAGCGACTCCGGCGCCTGGAGCTATGCCGGCAGCAGCGACCTGAAGGGCAAATACTATCGCTATGCGTTGCAGGTCTATCACCCGGTCAACCGCACGGTAAACAGCTACGAAGTCACGGATCCCTATTCGCTGAGCCTGTCGCAGAACTCCGAGTACAGCCAGGTCATCGATCTGGACGACGCCAGCCTCAAACCGGATGGCTGGGATGCGTTGACTGCACCCCATGCCCAGGCCACCAAGAGCGATCTGGCGAAGATGGTGATTACCGAATCTCATGTCCGGGATCTCTCCGCCTGGGATACCACTGTCACCCACCAGGGCAAATACCTGGCGCTGACGGAAACCGGCAGCAATGTCGTCAAGCACCTCAAGGAGCTGGCCAGCGATGGCGTGACCCACATCGAGTTGATGCCGGTATTCGATATCGCCTCCGTCGACGAAGACAGCAGCAAGGTGGTCAACCTGACCGATGCCTTCAGCAAGCTGTGCAGCGCCAACAGCGCCGTGGCGGCGGACAGCCATTTCGCCAGCTACTGCGACGGCAACGAGACCATCGCCTCGGTATTGACCACATTGCAGGCCAGTGACAACAGCAGCACACCGTTGGTGCAATCGCTGTACGGATACCTGCGTGACTACGACTCCTTCAACTGGGGTTATGATCCTTTCCACTACACCACACCGGAAGGCTCATACGCCTCCAACCCGGATGACACTAGCCGTATCCTCGAATTCCGCAAGATGATTCAATCCATCAAGCAGAATATCGGCATGAACGTCATCATGGACGTAGTCTACAACCACACCAATGCGGCCGGCCCGACCGCCACCAGCTCGGTGCTGGACAAGATCGTGCCCTGGTATTACCAGCGCCTGAACGAGACCACGGGCAGCGTCGAGAGCGCTACCTGTTGCTCCGACAGCGCACCGGAACACACCATGTTCGCCAAACTGATGGTTGACTCCCTCAAGACCTGGACCGACGCCTACAAGATCGATGCCTTCCGCTTCGATCTGATGGGCTATATCCCCAAGGCGGTGATGGTCGATGCGCTGGCTGAAGTGAAGAAGATCGACGCCAACATGTACTTCCTCGGCGAAGGTTGGGATGCCGGCCAGAGTGATCGCTTCACCATGGCCAGCCAGTTGAACCTCGGTGGCGAGGGCATTGGTACCTTCTCCGATCGTCTGCGCGATGCGGTACGCGGTGGTGGTCCTTTCGACTCAGGAGATAGCATCCGCAACAATCAGGGCTTCGGCAACGGTGCCTACGTGGCGCCGAACGAGAAGGATGCCATCACGCTGGATTCAGCGTTACACCAGTCCGATCTGACCATGCTCGGCATGGCCGGCAACCTCTCCGCCTTTGTATTGCAAACCAAGGATGATATCCCGCAAGCCGGTGCCGACATCCTGTATGGCACGGCAGCGGCCGGTTATGCCACCGACCCGATCGAAGTGCAAAACTACGTCTCCAAGCACGACAACCAGACCATCTGGGACATCATCAACTACAAGGCGGCCAAGGATGTCGACCTGGCAACCCGGGTGAAGATGCAGGCCATCTCCGAAGCCACAGTGCTGCTCGGTCAGGGCATCGCCTTTGATCAGCAAGGCTCGGATCTGCTGCGTTCCAAGTCGTACGAGCGTGACTCCTATAACTCCGGCGACTGGTACAACAAGGTCGACTACAGCTATCAGGACAACAACTACGACAAGGGGATGCCGCGCCAGGACAAGGATGGTGACAACTACAGCCTGATTGAGGAGGTGAAGTCCTATGGCGCCAACGTCGGCAGCACGGAAATTGCCCAGATGCGCAGCTTCTACAAGGAACTGCTGCAGTTGCGTCAGGCATCACCGCTGATGACATTGGGCGCAGGCAGCGAGGTCATCAACCGTGTCGACTTCCGCAACACCGGCTCGGAACAGACCCCGGGGCTGATCGTCATGACGATCGACAACGGCACTGGCCAGGCGAGCGATCTCGACAGCAGCAGCGATGGCCTGGTGATCATCGTCAATGCCACCGCCGACAGCCAGAGCACGGGAACCTTCACCGATGGCAGCGGCAATGCCCTGACCCTGAGCGGGTTTGAGCTAAGCAGCGTGCAAACCGCCCTCGGTAGCGCATCCCTTGGTTATGGCGCCAGCTTCGCCGATGGCAAGTTCACCGTGCCGGCCTGGTCGGTTGCCGTGTTCAGCAAGGTGCGCAGCGGTGATCGTAGTGTCGGTCTGCCGGTGTCCAAGAAGCAGGATATGAGTACAGTGGCGCCGTTTGGTGACACCGCCCTCTACCTGAAGGGGTTGTATGGTTCGCACTGGACCGCAGAAGATGCTATGGCCTTTACCTCCAACTATCAGTACGAGTTCGATGTCACTGTGACGGCCGCGGATCTGACCAGCGCAGGTGTCACTGAGCTGTTCCCGTACGGCGTCAAGGTCGCCACCACCGACTGGAGCACCTACAACTTCGGCAAGTGCAGTGACGATGACACCGCCTTGGCGGTGGGGACAGCGGTGACCCTGTGCAACAGTGCCAGCGACAATGTGACCTTCAGTGCCACGGCGGCAGGGACCTACCACTTCACACTGACGGCGAAGGACAAAACCAACCCGACGCTGAAAGTCACTTACAGTGAGCCGGCCGCCGCCTGCGAGCTGCTGGCTGACTCCAGTGAAACACCGACCCTGGGCGCGGAGACGCTGCTGGCATTGCGCGGCAATCACTCCAGCTGGAACTGGGATGCCCAGTATCAGTTGACCTACAAGGGCAGCGGCATCTACGAAGCCAAGATCTCGGGTGTGGATCTGACCGGGGGCTTCAAGATCGCCGCCAATACCACGGCCTGGGATCCGCAGTTCATCGCCACCGCAGACGATGCCCTGGTGACCGACATGCAACCGGATGTGGTCTACGATGCCTTCGCCCGCTTTGCCAGCGCCGGTAGCGATCCGGGTAACAACACCATGACGCTGGGTGACGGCAACTGGCTGTTCCGACTGAAGCTTGACACCAGTGCCGAGATGAGTGGCTCCGGCGTCAAGGGCACCATCGATGTCTGCGCATTGCCGAGTGACTGATTAACCAGATGTGCTGATGCGACGGGGCCGCGAGGCCCCGTTTTTTTGACCCCGGCGACGGATGTTCCACGCCACGCTGGACGGCGGCTCGCGCTCTGCCGACACTGCAGCCACCCCGAGCACGGTGAAGTCAGGTGCTGCATGTTACCTCCCCCCCTATTGTTCGTTGCCGCCGCTGCGACCATGCTAGCGTTGCCCGGTGTGCCACTGTGGCCGTTGTGGCCCCCGTCAGCCAGCCAGCTCCTGGCCGCCGTGCCTGCCGGACTCGGCCTGCTGCTAGCGGTCTCGGCCGTGCTCGCACTGCGCCAGGCACAGACCCAGATCGATCCGCGTCACCCCGAACGCAGCCGGGTGCTGGTCACTCACGGCATCTATCGGCTGAGCCGCAACCCCATGTACCTGTCGTTGCTGCTGACCTTGCTGGCATTGAGCATCTGGCGACAGAGCCCGAGCACCCTGCTGCCGCTGCTGGCCTTTGTGCTGGCCATCCGCGTGCAGATCCGGCGTGAAGAGCAGGCCCTGGCACGGTTATTCGGCATCCACTTTACTCGCTACTGCCAACGGACCCGACGCTGGATTTAGGTGCTGGCTTGCCGCTGCCGGGCACGCCCGCACTATGCTGGTAATCCATCAATTCAATTTGTGCGAGTTACCGCTGGCTTGCCGCTGCGAGACAAACTCACACTAAGCGGCCATCAATTCAATTTGCGCGAGTTACCGATAGCTTGCCGCTGCCGGGCACGCCCGCACTATGCGGTAATCCACTCAATTCAATTTGTGCAAGTTACCGATGGCTTGCCGCTGCCGGGCACGCCCGCACTATGCGGTAATCCATCAATTCAATTTGTGCGAGTTACCGCTGGCTTGCCGCTGCCGGGCAAACCCGCTAGGGTGAAGATCAGTCTGCCGATTCGGACCAGGTTTATGCCGCGCGCTGTTTTTCACCGTCTTTTCAATTGGTTTCATCACGCTTCCGCGGCGCCGCACGTCGCAGAGGGCAGTGACGGTCTGCCACTGGCCCTGCGCTGGGGCGCCATCTTCACCATTGCGCTGGGCATTACTATGGCAGTGCTCGATGGCGTAGTGGTGAATGTCGCCCTGCCGACGCTGGCCCGCGAGCTGCACACCTCCGCCGCCAGCTCAATCATCATCGTCAACGCCTACCAACTGGTGATCACCATGGCGCTGCTGTCACTGTCTTCGCTGGGTGACATCCTCGGTTACCGGCGCATCTACCTGGCCGGCCTGCTGCTGTTCGTCGTCATGTCGCTGGGTTGTGCCACCGCAGACTCGCTGACCGGCCTGACGCTGGCGCGCATGCTGCAAGGGCTGGGCGCCGCCGCGCTGATGAGCGTCAACACCGCGCTGATCCGCCTGATCTACCCGACCAGCAAGCTGGGACGTGGCATGGCCATCAACTCGCTGGTCGTGGCCGGCGCCGCGGCCGCCGGACCAACGGTTTCCGCCGCCATCCTGTCCGTGGCCTCCTGGCGCTGGCTGTTTGCCATCAATATCCCGTTTGGGTTACTGGCCCTCTATCTGGGCTGGCGCTACCTGCCGCGCAGTGAAGGCGTTGCCGCCCAGCGTTTCGACAAGCTCAGCAGCCTGCTCAATGCGCTGACCTTTGGCCTGTTCTTCGTCACCCTCAGTGCCGTGGCCCACCAGCAGCCGCTGCACTGGATCCTGCCCGGCCTGCTGGCCACCCTGGGCATCGGCGTGATCTTTGTCCGCCGCCAGTTGCGCCAGCCCTACCCGCTGCTACCGGTGGATCTGCTGCGCATCCCGCTGTTCAGCCTGTCGATCACCACCTCGGTGGCCTCCTTCTGCGCCCAGATGCTGGCCATGGTGTCGCTGCCCTTCTTTCTACAACAGCAGCTGGGGCTCAGCGCCGTCGAGACCGGTCTGCTGCTGACCCCCTGGCCGATCGCCACCATGTTGCTGGCACCGGTCGCCGGCCGCCTGCTGGAGCGCGGCACCCATGCCGGCCTGCTTGGGGCCATCGGCATGGCGCTGTTTGCCTGCGGACTGCTGTGGCTGGCCTGGCTGCCAGCCACGACATCGCACCTGCTGTTGTGTCTGCCGATGCTGCTGTGCGGCGCCGGTTTCGGCCTGTTCCAGTCGCCGAACAACCACACCATCATCAGCGCAGCACCGCGCCACCGCAGTGGCGGAGCCAGCGGCATGCTCGGCACCGCGCGACTGGTGGGCCAGACCACGGGGGCGGCACTGGTGGCGCTGGCCTTCAACCTGTTTGCACCGCACGGCACCCATGCCTGTCTGCTGGCAGCCGGCATCCTGGCGGCGCTGGCGGCCATCATCAGCCTGTTACGGGTTGGCACAGTGCGTCCCCAGGCGCAATAACACCTCGCCGCTGGCCGGCATCTCGCCGACCAGCCAGCGTGAACGGGAGAGGAGATGTGATCAAACGCATGGTATACTGCGCGGCAAATATGGCAGACAGGACCCATTCCCGTGCTCAGTACCAACAACATCACGATGCAGTTCGGCAGCAAGCCGCTGTTTGAGAACATCTCCGTCAAATTCGGTGAAGGCAACCGTTACGGCCTGATCGGCGCCAACGGCTGCGGCAAGTCCACCTTCATGAAGATCCTCGGTGGCGATCTCGAGCCCACCGCCGGCAACGTCGCCCTCGATCCGAACGAGCGCATCGGTAAGCTGAAGCAGGATCAGTTCGCCTACGAAGACAACCGCGTACTCGACGTCGTCATGATGGGCCACACCGAGCTGTGGGCCGCGATTCAGGAGCGTGATGCCATTTACGCCAACCTCGAGGCGACCGACGAAGATTACATGCGCGCCGCCGAGCTGGAAGGCAAGGTCGCCGAGTATGATGGCTACACAGCCGAAGCCCGCGCCGGCGAGCTGCTGCTGGGTGTCGGCATTCCGGTGGAACAACATAACGGCCCGATGAGCGAAGTGGCCCCCGGCTGGAAGCTGCGGGTCTTGCTGGCCCAGGCGCTGTTCTCCAATCCGGATATCCTGCTGCTGGACGAACCGACCAACAACCTCGACATCCACACCATCAGCTGGCTTGAGCAGATGCTCAATAGCCGCAACAGCACCATGATCATCATCTCGCACGACCGTCACTTCCTGAACATGGTCTGCACCCACATGGCTGACCTCGACTACGGCGAGTTGCGCGTCTACCCGGGTAACTACGACGATTACATGACCGCGGCCACCCAGGCCCGCGAGCGCCTGATCGCCGACAACGCCAAGAAGAAGGCCCAGATCGCCGATCTGCAATCCTTCGTCAGCCGCTTCAGCGCCAACGCCTCCAAGTCACGCCAGGCCACCTCACGCTTGAAGCAGATCGACAAGATCAAGATCGAAGAGGTGAAGGCCTCCAGCCGGCAGAACCCTTTCATCCGCTTCGAGCAAGACAAGAAGCTCTACCGCAACATCCTCGAGATCGAAAACCTGGCCAAGGGTTACGATGCCGGCCCGCTGTTCCAGGGCTTCCGCATGATGATGGAAGTGGGCGAGAAGGTCGCGGTGATCGGCACCAACGGCGTCGGTAAATCCACCTTCATCAAGACCCTGGTGGGCGAACTGGCGCCGGATGCTGGCGAGATCAAGTGGTCGGAAAATGCCAAGATTGGCTATTACGCCCAGGACCATGCCGCAGAATTCGACTGCGATCTGACGGTATTTGACTGGATGGCACAGTGGAAGCAGGAAGGCGACGACGAGCAGGCGGTGCGCAGCATCCTCGGCCGTCTGCTGTTTAGCCAGGACGACATCAAGAAGAACGTGCGCGTGCTCTCCGGTGGCGAAAAGGGCCGCATGCTGTTTGGCAAGCTGATGCTGGAAAAGCCGAACATCCTGATCATGGATGAACCGACCAACCACCTGGATATGGAATCCATCGAGTCATTGAACATGGCGCTGGAGATGTACCAGGGCACCCTGGTGTTCGTCTCCCACGACCGGGAATTCGTCAGCTCGCTGGCCACCCGCGTGCTGGAGATCACCCCGCAGAAGGTCATCGACTTCGGCGGCAACTATGAAGACTACCTGCGCAGTCAGGGGCTTGAGGGCTAACTATCAGCCCCCACAGCTTACCTACCTAAACGGGCACTGCGGTGCCCGTTGTTATTGGCTCCGGCGCTAACCCGCCAGACCTGACAAGACGCCGACCGCCCTTCCCCAGCGCGACTGTCCGCCGGCGAGAGCCGGACGAATGCCATAACCCAAGCCCACCGCAATCGCCTGGCGGCATTAGTGCCAGCGGCAACCTGTGCAAGGCGGCCAAATTCGAGTGCCAGCTCAAGTTTTGCGATTAAATCCATTCGAGGCCCTTTGGCTTTATGAGACCCCGCGGTAGCATATTTCGGTTAATCTGCAAGGCGTCTGTTAAGGATGGCAGACATCAGATCAGGGAGCGATCGGCAAGGTGGCAGCCGCAAGCCAGTGCGGTAGCCATGCCAGCGCTCAGGTCTGGTCATCGGGCTGCACTGCGCGCCAAAGATCCGACAGCGGACTGCGCACCCCATTGGCCCCTTGCTGCAACACATGGGTGTAGATCTGCGTGGTTCGTACATCGCTATGCCCCAGCTGTTCTTGCACGGTGCGAATATCGGCGCCGCGCGCCAGCAGATGGGTGGCAAAACTGTGGCGTAACGTATGACACGAGACCGGCTTGCCCAGTTGTAGCTGCCGCGCTGCCTGACGGATCGCCTTTTGCACCACACTGGCATCCAGATGATGGCGGCGTAACACACCGTTTGCCGGATCCCGGCTTAATTGCCGCGCCGGAAACAGGTAGTGCCAGCCCAGCTCCTGCGGGGCGGCCGGGTACTTGCGTGCCAGTGCGTCAGGCAACCAGACACCGGCGTAGTCGCTACGCTGCAGATCGGCCTGATAGTAGTAACGAACTTGCGCAATCTGTTGCTGCAAGGCGGGTAACAGCTCGGAGGCCAGCGTTACGCGTCTGTGCTTGCCACCCTTGCCGTTCCAGATCATCAACGACAGATAATGGCGGTCGATGTCCTGTACCCGCAACCGCATCGCCTCCATCACCCGCAGCCCGCTGCCATACATCAGTTGCGCCGGCAGCAGCAGGTGGACCGGCAAGTGTGATAGCAATGCCTGCACCTCGGCAGGTGTCAGCACAGTGGGTAGTTTTGCGGCTTTTTGGCTGTGCCGAAACGCCAGTTGCAACGTAAACGGTCGGTTCAGTACCTGCTTATACAGGAACACCAGCGCATTCAATGCCTGAGCCTGAGTCTTGACCGCCACCTGTCGCTGCTCGGCGAGAAACGTGAGGAAGGCGCTGACCTCGGCCTCGCCCAATGTCGCGGGATGAACCAGGTGATGGAAACGGATGTAAAAACGGATCCAGTACAGGTAGGCTTCAATGGTGCTCATCGCGTAACGCGAAGTCAGCATCTGTTCGTAGATGGCCGCCAGAAATGGCGATGTGGGTTTACGCATGGCGTTCCACCGATAACTGTATTTAAATACAGTGTAAATTCGATCGGGACCCTTTGCTCGATAAGTGGCAAATTTGCCACCTATCCACACACGATAAAAAAGTGGCGCAATTTTTGATGCCACATCAGACGGTTACGCGGAGCTGTGCTCCACCCCACGGAAGACTAAGCGGCCAGTACCCCGTGGATATAACGCAAAGCGCCGGTTAAGAAATTGTTAGGCAATTACATGCATTATCATCTCATGCAATTAATGAACACTTACGGATTGGATATAGTTTCTCCGTTTGAATACGAAAATAATAACACCGTGTACACATTCAAATGTTTGATTCGAGGTTATGGCGAAAAAGCAGGGATGGTTATAGATCCTGATTGGAAAAAACTAGATAGTTTAAAACAAGCTCTTTCAGATGATGGCTTTGGTTATTCATGCATGGATATAGAAGGCAGTATAGATATTCCAAGCTTTTCTGACGTCTTGGCCGATTGGTGCAAAAGCGCCTAACCAATAGTTTAAGTCGTTCGCTTCGCTCACTGGGACGCGCATAAAGCCGCGCGCCCCATAACTAAAATGTTGTGCGGTGTTCAAGCAATACAGGTTGTAGTGGCAAGAGCGGTTTAGATAGCTGGAAATTTTGAATCCTGCTGGCCTTCGAGCTCGGTCGTTGAGGTTGGGTGAAACATCCAAACCAATTCGTTGTCAGCGGCATCTTGGTGACCCATTGAAGTTCAGTTTGAATAGCAACATTGGCGCTGTTTTCTTCTGTGGTGTTAGCGGTCCAAGTTAAACATCAGTATCAGCGCCCTGCTCTTCTTTGTTCCAAGAAAATCCGCTAACCATGCCAGCTTCAGCGGCGATTCTTTGTGTTATCAGGTTCGCTTGGCTCGGGTAAATCAGCGTTCTATTCTTCGTGACGCTGCTCAGGCCAGTCTGTTTCAGCGGCTTAATTTCGTTGTTGCCCAAGCGGCTGTCATAGCCAGCTTCGTTGCAGCTCACAACAAATAGTTTAAGTCGTTCGCTTCGCTCACTGGGACGCGCATAAAGCCGCGCGCCCCATAACTAAA
>NZ_JBHSAF010000009.1:0-1525 GCF_042649925.1 Pseudaeromonas sharmana | reverse complement strand
TAGTTTAAGTCGTTCGCTTCGCTCACTGGGACGCGCATAAAGCCGCGCGCCCCATAACTAAAATGTTATGCAGGTAATCAATGAGCAGAATTTTCAACTTTTCATTGCTTATTCAAGTGCTTTTGATCTGCTCCTTTCTCATGTTTAATTGGCAAGCAGACCAAGCCATGGATAAGTCTGGCATTGGTAACGTTGAAGAGTGGAGTCGTTTAAACCATTTGGCTGGCATTTCCATAAACTGCCTAGTCGTCTTATGGATTTCAACATTTATCATTATCTTATTCAGTAGTCGCATTCGGTCAAAGCAAGCTCAATTAAGCATCGCGTTACCACCATTAGCTTTGATTGTTAGTTGGTTTGCATTGTTTTTCATTTAGAAATGCATAACAAATAGTTTAAGTCGTTCGCTTCGCTCACTGGGACGCGCATAAAGCCGCGCGCCCCATAACTAAAATGTTATAAAAAATGGAGTTCAAATGAACGCTAAGTTAGTCTCTGCAATTTGTTTTAAGCTTTTAGGTATCTACGCAATTATTTCCATATTAATTGCCATTCCATCAGTATGGGCTCTGTATTTTGGACTTCCTGATATGCGCCAAGGGTTATCACCAAGCATAATAGTTCCAATTCTGTCCTCTATCAGCTCTTTAATTTTGGGGGCAGCCTTGCTGCTGACCTTGTGGAAAATAAGCAATTCCATATTAAATAACCTCAATGACACTAATGGTTCATTTGCGTTATCACTGAAGTCCGGTTACATATTGCTTGGTGCTTATTTTTTGATATCTGGATTATCCTCCATGCCAAATGCAATAATTAATGCATGGAGAGTCAGCTTCATTGAAGATACGAACCTGCTAACATATATCCAAATTCTATCCAGTCCAACCGTGTTGGTTATAGCAGGCGCTGTTTTACTTGTTCAGAAAGGCGACGCCAAAAATCTCTACAAAAAACTCAAATATGCCGGCACATAGATTTATAACAAATAGTTTAAGTCGTTCGCTTCGCTCACTGGGACGCGCATAAAGCCGCGCGCCCCATAACTAAAATGTTAGGCATTCAAATGGGTCACTATACGGAACAGATAATGCTGAATGCTGAACGGATCAATCAGCTGAAGGCGCGTATTGACGAAACTTTGAAATTTCGTGATAAAAGCGAGCACAAGCGCCGTGAATGGCTAAAGGCATGTTCAGATTTCCATAACCAATACCAATCTTTGGCATTTCCAGGTGGTTTCAATGGCGCATTGAAACGGTTAAGTGAAGGAGATCAAGTCACAATGGAAGCAGCAATTTGCTTTCTTGAATGTAGACCTTATTTCTTTCGCTCGGGTTACATGTTCAAAGACATTCTCCGAAAGGCAAAAAAGGCTCCGTTATCAAGTGAGCAACGAGAAAGGTTTGATTATGTTGTCGAAGCGTATCGTGAGTATCGAAAGAATAGGAATGCCTAACAAATAGTTTAAGTCGTTCGCTTCGCTCACTGGGACGCGCATAAAGCCGCGCGCCCCATAACTAAA
>NZ_JBHSAF010000008.1:0-29705 GCF_042649925.1 Pseudaeromonas sharmana | reverse complement strand
GAAGAGCTGCTGGATCTGGTTGAGATGGAAGTTCGTGAACTGCTGTCTGAATACGACTTCCCGGGCGATGACACTCCGGTAGTCCGTGGTTCTGCTCTGCTGGCGCTGCAAGGCGATGCAGCGTGGGAAGAGAAGATCCTGGAACTGGCTGCTCACCTGGACAGCTACATTCCGCAACCGGAACGTGCTATCGATCGTCCATTCCTGCTGCCAATCGAAGACGTATTCTCAATCTCTGGCCGTGGTACTGTAGTAACCGGTCGTGTTGAGCGCGGTATCGTCAAGGTAGGCGAAGAAGTAGAAATCGTAGGTCTGAAGGAAACCACCAAGACCACCTGTACTGGCGTGGAAATGTTCCGCAAGCTGCTGGACGAAGGCCGTGCTGGTGAGAACGTAGGTGTTCTGCTGCGTGGCGTGAAGCGTGAAGACGTAGAGCGTGGTCAAGTACTGGCCAAGCCTGGTTCAATCACCCCGCACACCAAGTTCGAATCAGAAGTGTACGTGCTGTCCAAGGAAGAAGGTGGTCGTCATACTCCGTTCTTCAAGGGCTACCGTCCGCAGTTCTACTTCCGTACCACCGACGTAACTGGCACCATCGAGCTGCCGGAAGGCGTGGAAATGGTAATGCCAGGCGATAACATCAAGATGGTAGTAACCCTGATCCACCCGATCGCGATGGATGACGGTCTGCGTTTTGCAATCCGTGAAGGCGGCCGTACTGTAGGCGCCGGTGTTGTTGCCAAGGTTATCGAGTAATATCGACCCGTCAGCAATGACATGAAAAGGGCGACTTCGGTCGCCCTTTTTCTTTATTGCACAATCAGTTGGCGTTTATGAAATAAATCTGGTAACAAAGAGCGCAGGCTTGAATAAAGGAGTGCATGATGCAGGGAACGGTAAGTCGTGAGATGGCCGCACATAAGCGCGTTGCGCTGGTGGCACACGATAACAAGAAGCAGGACCTGGTTCGCTGGGTAGTCCAGCGTTGTGAGCAACTGAAGTTACACCATCTGTATGCCACAGGTACCACCGGGACTGTGCTGAGCCGTGAGGCGGGATTACCGATCACCTGTCTGTTGTCCGGTCCTATGGGAGG
This sequence comes from Pseudaeromonas sharmana, assembly GCF_042649925.1. Classification (NCBI taxonomy): domain Bacteria; kingdom Pseudomonadati; phylum Pseudomonadota; class Gammaproteobacteria; order Aeromonadales; family Aeromonadaceae; genus Pseudaeromonas; species Pseudaeromonas sharmana. Next base: position 28,609 of record NZ_JBHSAF010000008.1, on the reverse strand, counting down.
TGATCAGCAGCTGGGCGCCTTGATTGCAGAAGGCAAGATTGATGTTCTGATCTTTTTCTGGGATCCATTAAATGCAGTTCCGCATGATCCGGATGTGAAAGCCTTATTGCGCTTGGCGGCAGTGTGGAACATCCCCATGGCGACGAACGAAGCCACAGCCGATTTCCTGATGGATTGTCCACATATGAACCACAAGTTCAGTGTGGAGATCCCGGATTATGCCGGTTATCTGAAAGAGCGAACCTGAGACGAAGGAGGCCAGCGTTAGCTGGCCTCACTGTTACTCTCTCTGGTACGAGACATCGCATTTATCGAGCAGAGCCCTTGCTGGCAAATTTCGGCCTGGCGCTCATGATCTGTTCGATCTGCTCTTCGCTCATCTTGCCTTTGGTGAGCCCCAGGGCGCGGTAAGTAATCAATGGTCGCGCAGGCATGGCAATCATCAGCGCCTTTATCATGCTGTCATCTTCAAACAGTGGCTGACCATAGGCGTAAGTCAACACGCCTGATTCCAGCAAATTTTTGACGGCCGGTTCGGTGATCGGCAGTTTAATGACGCTTTTTCGTTGCAGTACAAATTCACGTAGTATGGCGCGTTCACTGAAGTCCAGGCAGCGAATCATCTGCTCCAGCTTATGCCGCTGCTGATATTGCGTCAATTGTTGCTGCGCCACATCCATCAGGATCAATATGCACTGACTGACGAAATAGGAGCTGGAAATCAGGATGCCGAGCCACAGGTACAGACTGCAGGCATGTAGCCAGTGAGCTGCGGCAGGGCCAAGTTTCGCTGCCGGAAACAACAGGATGGCGCTGCTGCATAACAGCAACCAGATCATCAGCCAGTTGAAGGCGTGGTATTGGCTAAAACGAGTTGTCCAGTATTTCATCGCATGGCCTCTGTCAAAAAACCGAAGGTGAATCGGTATCTGCAAAGGCCATGCCAGCTGATTCAACGCTGGAATTGCTGAATTAATCGTGACAGAGCCTGTAATCGCTCAACCAGCAGACCGATGCGATCGACGGCACTAAAACTCTTTTCGGTATTGCTCTTGGCAATATGCTGGATGTTATGAATATTGCGCGTTACTTCATCCGTAACATGAGCTTGTTCCTCTACCGCTACGGCAATTTGGTGGCTGGCGTCAGTCACTCGTCCCAGCATCTCCTCCATCACCTGTAATTGTTCGCCGGTATCTGCGGCTCGTTCCCGGCAGGCTTCTGAACCGCGACGCCCGGCGTCCATCGTATTCACCGCCTGATTGGCGGTGCCTTGCAGCTGATGGATCATGTTCTGGATTTCGGCGGTGGAGCTGCGTGTCTTGAGTGCCAGCGAACGGATCTCGTCAGCCACGACGGCAAAACCGCGCCCCTGCTCACCGGCCCGTGCCGCTTCAATGGCTGCATTCAGGGCCAGTAGATTGGTTTGATCGGCAATCGAGGTAATCACCTCAAGAATCTGCTCGATCTGCTTACTGTTCTGCGCCAGTTGACCGATGATGGCTGTGGTTGAAGTCAGTTCGCCGTGCAGGGCATTGACGGCTTCGATGGTCAGTTGCACGCTCTCTCTGCCGACGTGTGCGGCTTGCATCACGCTTCCGACCAGATCCGAGGTCGAAGTCGCGTTGCTGGCCACTTCATGAATCGATCTATTCAGCTCTTCAATCGCCGTAGCCAGTAATTCGGTTTCGATCTGCTGCTGGTTCAGGTTCTCGCTGATACCCTGGACATTGGCGACGTCCGCTTCGGCAGACTGCAAAATGGCTTCACTTGTGTCACCAGTGCGGCCAACGATGGCTCTGAGCTCGGCCATGCGCATGCGCAGTAACAATTCGATGCCAGCCAGTTCATCATTACGCTCTGTGTAGAGCACGCGTGTGACATCGGTCAACATCTGCTCGCGGCATTGTATGTCCAGACTCCGCAGTCGCCGTCCCCACCAGCTGGTATGCCACCATTGGACGAATAGCACCGCGATAGCGGCATAGCCGGGGTAGGGGGTTTCCAATATCAAACCCGCAGAGACTAATGCCAGCATCAACAACTGAAGCAGGCGAGATTGACTCAGGAGGCCGGGCAATCTGCGCCGCAGCGCCATTGGGATTTTACCGGCGTTGAGGCGCTGATAAAAACGTTCGGCTCGAGCGATGTCTTCACGGGCCGGGGCGGTGCGTACCGACTGATACTCAACCAATTCGCCCTGACTATTGAGGATGGGGGTGACATAGGCGTTGACCCAGTAGTGATCCCCATTACTGGAGCGGTTTTTGACGAGGCCCATCCAGCTACGCTTGTTCTTCAGATGCTGCCACATATCGGCAAATGCGGCCTTCGGCATGTCCGGATGGCGCACTATGTTGTGATGTTCCCCTTCCAGCTCTTCAGGTTTGTAGCCCGCGATTGAGCAAAAATGCTGATTGGCATACAGGATTCGGCTTTGGGCATCCGTTGTCGAGATCAGGTTATGTTGCCCGGAAAACTCGCGTTCGCGCCCGGTGGTGTTCTTGTGCTGACTCATAGTTCACGTCCATGAAAATTGAATGCCACAATGCCGCACCCTGTAACAAGTAACAGGAATGCCTATTTATTTTCATCATACTCAATTCGAATGCTCAGAAAACATGCGATTTTGATACTTGTTTTATCGGTTTTTAGGCCGCTATTGTTCGATTTAATTCCGGATATCGCGGGCGTGTAGCTCGACTGTGTGCAACCTGTTTCTGCAGGGTTGGCAAATTGTGTCTGCGAGCCTGCCGTCCTCCCTTTTCTCGCTTACCCGACGATGTAACAGGCTGCCAAATTCGGCTGTTGAGAACCGCCTGTAACGTGACTATTGATCCTGTTCCCGAGACAGACACCGAGGTCGATATGTGCAGATCCAACGGATTTACGCTGCTGGAATTATTGATTGCGCTGGCCGTGCTGGTGACCTTGTTGGTCATCGGCGTGCCCTCTTACTCCCGCGTGCAGGAAGAACGCCAGCTCGAGCAAGCCATCAACCAAATGCAAAGCGATGTGCTGCTTGGCCGTCAGATGGCATGGCATCAGCATGACAGTCAGATCCAAATTCGTTTTTTCCCCGGCGATAATTGGTGCTACCGGTTGACGGATGTGTCGCCGCAGCAGTGTGTCAGTTGCCAGGCGCGCTGTGATATCGATGGTGATGGACGGCGTCGGGGGGCGGATGCCAGCCGGTGGCCGAAAGTTCGGCTGCAGAGGGTGAGTTATCCGTTGGCGGCGTTGGGTTTTGACGTGCGACGCGGTGGCTTTACTGCGGGCTATGTTCAACTCTCGAATCAGTGGAGTAGCAAACGGCTGATTTCCACGGGGTACGGCCGCTTGCATATCTGCTCTTATGCGCTAGGCAGTGAGGGGACCGTATGCTGAATGCAAAGGGATTCTCGCTGAGCGAATTGATGATTGCCCAGGTATTGGCGCTGTTGTTGATGCTTGCCGCCATGCAGCTCTATATGACCCTGCTCCGCCACGACATGCAGTGGTTAGCTCGAGTGCAGTTGGTGCAGACCACAGAGTCGGTTCTGGCGATGATCGAACAGGATATCCGTTCGGCAGGGTATCGCAATGGAGCTGCAGCGTCTTCCGAACGGGTTTTCTACGCGACAGCAGTGTGCCTGATTACCGGTCGGGACAGCGACCACAACGGTGTTATTTCCGGGCCGCAAGAGTGGCGGGGATACAAATACGATGCGCGCCATCAGCAGCTTCTGGTTCAGGGCTGGGAGCGGGTTGCCAACCCGGCGTATAGCTGTGAACAAGGTGGTGGATGGCAACCGCTGCTGGCCGATGGCATGCGGGTGCACGCCGCCAGCTGGACACCGGTAGCGAATTCGGCCCAGCGGTTATGGCATCTCAACCTGGCGCTTGCGGCCTCGCAGGTTGCTGGGCCAGTGGTCTCGCTGGAAAAGCACGTGGTTAGACGCAATGAACAATCCTAATACCGCATACGCGGTGCGCGGCGCGGCTTGTCTGGCTCTGCTGCTGATTCTGTTGGGATTAGGTGCCATGGCAACCCTGGCCTGTGCTTCGCTGGCGAGCAATGAGTGGCGTTGGGGGGCTGCTGCATTCGATGCCCAGCATGCCTTCTGGACCGTCGAGGAACGCATGGCGCTATGGCGACAACAACTGGCGGAGCGGCAATGGTCGGGTACGGCTGGCACGCTGGATGTAACCGGCTTGCCCGTCATGCCCTTGAATCTCTCGGGGATGCCGGCATTTCGCCTGCGCTCTGATGATGAGCGAGTGAGCGTTGAGCAGAGTTTAATTTGGCGCCCGCTGTTGCCGCGGCGGCCGCAGGCGGCTGTGTTGACACCGCAGGGAGCGGTCATGGCCGATGGCCGCGGCGCATCGGGTTGGCAGTTGCTGACACCGCAAGATCGATGGCTATGGAATGCGCTGTTTGGAGAAGCGCGCGGAGTCAACCTGTTGCGTGATCAGGCGGCACAGTCACAGCCGGATTGCCGTGGACTGACATCGGCCAGCACTGGCGTGGTACATGTTACCGGGCGATGCCAGTTGAGCAGTCGTGTCGGTTCGTCTGGGCGCCCGTTACTGCTGGTTGTCGAAGCGGCTCAGGTTGACATGGATGCTACAGCCAGGTTCTCCGGATTAGTCGTGCTGGTCGGCAATACGCCCCAGCCACAAGGCAGTGCGTTTTCGGCTCAGCGTGGAGCGCGGATCGACGGGGCACTGATCAGCGAATTTAGTCTGGATATTCATCAAAGCGCCGCCACCGTCCATGCCGCTCCTGAGATCCTTGCTGCGCTGGTTGATCAGCCGGTCTTTTGGCGTCTCTATCTGGCACGCAACGGCTGGGATCAGGAGTAGCCAATGAGACAGTCTGTACCCAAGTCGGCTGGTTCGACCCTGATTGAAGTTTTGCTGGTGCTGGTCATGCTGTTAGCCGCCGCAGGTGCGCTGATTCATTTTCGCATTCTGATGCAGCACCAGCAGGTTCGCCTCGAGCTGCGGGCGGCAGCGATGCGACTGTTGGCGTCTAAACTTGAGGATCTGCAGGCGTTCAGTCAGTTGCGTGTCTCTGCTACCGAAACCAATTACCAGTCGATTCGCTCCAATCAGGGGGGCGTGATGCCGGCTGGCCGATACTCCGAGGCCAGTCATGACCTGGAACTTCATTGGAGGGTGACCGATTTGCCAGCCTGGCCGGGCTGGGATTTACCTGCTGGCAAGGAGGTGTTGGTTCAGGTGGAGTGGCTCAGCGATGGGGAGCGGTTACAGGTGCAGCAGGCGACATTGTTGCTGCCATTACGGTTAGAACCCTAACCAGATGTGCTGTGGTCGCCAATTCCAGTAGCTGGATGCCGCTATGGCTGGAGAGCGTCCTCTGATTTCATTATCATGGCGTCCGGAGTTGTTACTCGGCGCTTACAGTGGGTGGCGTGCGGGTTAGTATGCGTCAGATTAAGGAGCTGTGATGAAGAAGATTGAAGCCATTATCAAACCATTCAAGCTGGATGATGTCCGTGAAGCACTGGGGGATATTGGTATCAGTGGCATGACGGTATCCGAGGTAAAAGGGTTTGGTCGTCAGAAGGGGCACACCGAGCTCTATCGTGGCGCTGAATACGTTGTCGATTTTCTGCCCAAGGTGAAGCTGGAACTGGTGGTGCAGGATGAAGATGTCGAACGCTGCATCGAGGCGATTACCAAGAGTGCCCACACCGGCAAGATTGGTGATGGCAAGATTTTCGTAACACCGGTCGAACGGGTGATTCGCATCCGTACCGGTGAGGAAAACGAAGAGGCGGTATGATGAAGTTCCGCATTCGCCACTCGGGCCGTGTTGACGGCCCGTTTGTTTTTCTACGTTACCTGGGCTGCCTGTTCCTGCTGGGGTTAGCTGGTTGTGCTACCAGTCGTACGCCACCGAGTAATCCCGAGGATTTGTGCGCCATTTTTCAGGAGAAGCCGGAGTGGTATGAGGCGGCCGTGGATATGCAAAAAAAGTGGGGCACGCCGGTACAAGTACCGATGGCGATGATGTATCAGGAGTCGAGCTTCAAGCATGATGCCCAGCCGGCTATGCGTTATTTCCTGTTTATCCCGATTGGGCGCCCGAGTACGGCCTTTGGCTATGCACAAGTCAAAGATGAAACATGGGATGACTATCAACGGGAAACGGGCAACTCCTGGGCCGATCGGGACGACTTTGAGGACGCAATTGACTTCATGGGCTGGTATACCTGGAAGGCACAGAAGATTAATGGCGTGTCAAAGTGGGATGCCTACCGTCAATATCTCAATTATCATGAGGGCTGGGGCGGCTACCGCCGCGGAACCTACAAGAGCAAAGCCTGGCTGGTGCAAACTGCCCGCAAGGTTGAGGCTCGCTCGCAGCGCTATGCCGGTCAGATGCGGCGTTGCAGTCTCTAACAATCTGTTTTGAGGAATCACTATGCCGCTGCTCGACAGCTTCAAAGTTGACCATACCCGTATGCAGGCTCCGGCCGTTCGTGTGGCCAAGACCATGCTGACGCCCGGCAAGGATACCATCACCGTATTCGACCTGCGTTTCTGTGTCCCGAATCAGGAGATCCTCTCCGAGAAGGGGATCCACACTCTGGAACACCTGTTCGCCGGCTTCATGCGTGATCATCTCAACGGCAATGGCGTCGAAATTATCGATATTTCACCGATGGGGTGCCGCACAGGCTTCTACATGAGCCTGATCGGTGCACCGAGCGAGACGCGGGTGGCCGATGCCTGGAAAGCGGCCATGGAAGATGTGACGCACGTGGCCAGTCAGGATGATATCCCCGAACTGAATGAGTACCAGTGCGGTACCTACCAGATGCACTCTCTGGCTGAGGCCAAGGCGATTGCTGAAACCGTGCTGACCCGAGGCATAGGTATCAACAGCAATGACACCTTATATCTGTCTGATGACAAGCTGGCCGGTTGAGTCGCGGCAAGGAGAACCTGGATGACCACAATTAACGAATGGCGTGAAGAGACCGATGCCATCATCGATGAACTGCTGAATGACGGCAGCAACCCCGACTCTGAGTACACGATAGAGCACCACTTTGCTTGCGTTAAATTCGACAAGCTGGAGAAGCTGGCGGTTGATCTGTTCAAGGCGGACTTTGAAGTGACGGATGCCGAAGAGGTTGAGCTCGAGGATGGCAGCATCATTTTCTGTTTTGACGCCAGTCGAGATGGCACTCTGGATGCCGAGCGCATCACCCGCGAAATCGAGAGCCTGTTGCCGTTGTGCGAGAAATACGGCGTCGATTACGACGGCTGGGGCACCTATTTCGAAGAGTGAGTGTGCCGGACCTCGCCATGGCCCTCTAAGTCAAGACCCGCCAATTGGCGGGTCTTGTTGTATGTGCTGCGTTATCAGGCTTGTGCGCGTTTCATGCGGTGGCGCACCGTACCAATCAGCATCGGCAGCAACGAGATAACGATGATACCGATCATCAGGATGGAGAAATTTTGCTTCACTGCCGGCATGTTGCCAAAGAAGTGGCCGGCGTACAGGAAGGAGGTCACCCACAACAGGCCACCGACAAAATTGAACACCATGAAGCGCTTGTAATGCATGGCGCCCATGCCAGCGACAAACGGGGCCACGGTGCGCAGGATTGGCAGGAAACGGGTGATGATCACTGTCTTGCCGCCGTGCTTGGCGAAGAAATTCTGGGTTTTGGCCAGATGATCGCGGCGGAAGATTTTTGAATCCGGATTGCGATACAGCCGCTCGCCGAAGAAATGGCCGATGGTGTAGTTGGTCAGGTTGCCGAGCACGGCGGCCGTGACCAGCAGGATGGCCAGGGTATGCACATCCAGGGCTGTGCCCACAGTCAGCGCACCGGCGGCAAACAGAAGTGAGTCGCCTGGTAAGAACGGCGTCACAACGAGGCCGGTTTCGCAGAAGATGATCAGGAACAGGATGGCATACACCCAGAGACCATAGTTGTTCATGAGAGACTGCAGGTGCACATTGACGTGCAGGACAAAATCGACGATCAGGGCTAACTGGTCCATGGTGTGATCCGTATTACAAAACTGGGCAAAGTCTAAGCGATCGGAACTGGGTGCTCAATCACTGTTAGCGAAGGGGGCGCAGTTTTTTCGCCGCTGCGATGTCCGGTTTTTCCGCAAGGTCGCTTTTTTACAATCCGCGCACTGCTAGGCCGATTAGGCTGGGCTCTTCTTACACTGACAGGAGAGATCCAATGACACTCAAGGCCGCGTTTATGTTTATCGCTCCCCACGCCGATCCGCTACAACACCGTCAAATCGTGGTGACCCCGGAGGTCGAGGTGGTCACGCTGGCTGTTGACAGCTATGCGATGGCCGAGCAGGTGGCGGCGCAGCTACCCGCGCAAGGGATTATGGCCATCGAATTGTGTGCCGGTTTCGGTAGCGACGGTGTCGCGCGAGTCAAGCGTGCCGTCGGTGGTCGAATCCCGGTGGGCGTGGTGCGCTTTGACTTCCATCCCGGTCTGGACTTTCGTTCTGGTGATGACCTGTTCTGAGTGGCGCAGGTTATTCGCGTGCTGACGACAGGGCTGATCTATGATGTCTCCATATGCAGAGCCGAAGAGGATCACCATGGTGCCGAGACGCTGGGCATGCCGTCCCCGTGCCGCGCTGCAGCCCTTCATTGATCGATTCTGGGGTTGGGAAACCGAACAGCCCCATGCTCTGCCATGGCTACTGCCCGGCACCGGCAGCGAGTGTCTGTTTCATCTGGACACTCCGCTGTCGGGCAACGATGGTGGCTGTTTGCCGCAGGGGCATCTGATCTGTCCGCGCGAACAGATCCGGCCATTGGCTCCGGCTCAGCGGCTGAACTTCCTGGCGGTACGCTTTCGTGCCGGTCAGTTGCGGCATTTTACGGCATTGCCGTTTCTGGCCATAGCCGATCAACTGCTGGATTGTCGCCAACTGTGGCCCCAGGACGCCGATGCCCTGCTGCAAGCCCTGCAGCGTCATCGCGAGCCCGGGGGGCGTCAGTTATGTCTGGAGCAGTTCCTGTGGCGGCAACTGCAACGCCATCATCAGCCGGCTGCGCAGGCACAGGATCGGCTGATCGAGCGGCTCTACTATGCCCCGAACAGTCGTATTGCCGCGCTGGCCGAGGAGTGGGGCTGGAGTCGTCGTCACCTGGAGCGGCGCTTCCTGCAGGCATTCGGCCAGACACCGAAACAGTTTGCTCGCCTGGCGCGGCTGCATCAGACGCTGCGGCAGTGGACACTGCAGCCCGCGCGCAACGGGCTGGATGTGGCACTGGAGCGCGGGTACAGCGATCAGGCGCACTTCATTCATGATGTGCGCGCGCTGACGGGCAAGACCCCCGGGCAATGGCGGGCACCTCTGTTGCAGGGCGAGCACTACTATTTGCCGCCTTCTCGCTTGCCGGAATAGCGGTGGCGGGGGTTGGCGCCGATTATCAAGTCTGCCTTCTTCGTTGGCGTTAGCCTGTCACACCGAGCTGGCCGTTGCGGCCAGCCTGTGCTGTGTGGAGAGGTACGAGATGAAATGGTCCCCGTTACGAAAATCCCTGTTGGCCTATGCGCTGGTGGCCTTGCTGGCCAGCTTGATGCTGTGGCAGCAGGTGGGTGGCATACTGCCGGTATTGATGTGGATGGGGTTGGTTCTGGGCGGCGCACACCTGGTGGCGGTGTTGCCGCGGAATGAGGATGACGAGCCGCCGGCCGACTCGTCACTCTAGCTGGGCTCAGGGGTAGGTCGCGAGGACCCGGCGTGTCACTTCGGCCAGCAGGGCCTGGTTCGGCTTGGCCTGCGGAGTTGTCTGGGTGAAATAGAGGGCCAGCACCATGGGTTCACCATCGGTGGGCCACAGTACGGCAATGTCATTGGTGGTGCCATACCCGCCGCCGCCCGTCTTGTCACCTACTACCCAACCAGACGGCACACCGGCGCGGATGGCGGCATCGCCGGTGGTGTTGCCCTTGAGCCACGCATTGAGCCGCGCCTGTTGCGGCGAGGCCAGACCGTTACCCAGCGCCAGGCGGCTCAGGGTGGTTGCCATTGCCCGCGGCGTTGTGGTGTCGCGCAGATCGCCGGGCAGGGCGCTGTTGAGATCCGGCTCCTGGCGTTGCAACGCAAATACCGGGTCGCCAAGCGTGCTCACAAAGCGGTTGAAGGCGGCCACGCCACCCAGTTCGGCGAGCAACAGGTTGGCGGCGGTGTTGTCACTGTATTGCACCACGGCACGGGCCAGCTCCTCGCGGCTCATGCCCTCGGCCAGGTGCTGGCGGGTAATCGGGGCATAGCTGAGCAGATCCTGCTCGCTGTAAAGCACGCGTTGCCGCAGCCAATGCGGGGCGAACTCGCTGCGTTGCAGCACGGCCGCTGCCAGCAGCGCCTTGAAGGTGCTGGCAAACGGGAAGCGCTCGTTGGCGCGATAGCCATAGCGCAGTCCGTCTGCCGGGCGATACAGCGCCACGCCCAGCCGCCCCTGATGCTGTTGTTCCAGCGCCGCCAGTTGTCGATCCAGGTCCGCAGTGGGCGCGGTGGTGGCATGGGCGGGGATGAGCACGCTGCCGAGCAGAGTCAGCAGCAACAGTAGACGGTATGACATCGGCACTCCTGGGCATCATAAAACGCACAGGGTAGCATGCTCATGGGGCGATCGAGCGCCAGCCGATGTCAGGTTTAGCCGCCGTTAAGGCTGCGCTGCCGAGCCACAGCCGCAACCAGTGGCGGCAAGTGCCGGCTCGGCATGTTGCGCAGGGCCACTCAGGTCGCACAACATGCGGATTTCGCAGGCGCAGTGGCCGGTATTGCCGAGCGGCGCCGTTAATGGACGAAAGCCCATCTGCTGATAGAGGCGGGTGGCGCGCGCCAGCACGGCCGTCGTCTCCAGATAGCAGTGTTGATAGCCCTGCTCGCGCGCGAAATCCAATGCCGCGCGCAACAGGCGACGGCCGAGTCCTCGTCCGCGCGCCTGTGGCAAAAAGTACATTTTTTGCAATTCGCAGATCGATTCATTTGCATCTTGCAACGGTGCTATCCCGGCGCCCCCTACCAACGAACCTTGCGGATCGAGCAGCACCCAGAAGCGGCGGCCCGGCCCCTGATACAGCGGGAACAGCGTATCGAGTTGCGGATCGGCCACGCCATAGCCGCGATCCGCCGTCAGGCCATGCTCGGCGGAGACAGTGCGGATCAGCGCCGCCAGTGCGGCTTGATCCCCGGCTTGCAGTTCGCGGAGCTGATAGCCGTCCTGTTGTTGCAACCAGCGCAACCCCTGCAGGTAGCGTTCGATGCCAGTGCGCAGCTGTTGCTGCTCGTCGTCACTGAACAGTGCCAGCATCGCCGCGGTGCGGTCGTCGAGCTGCTGGTGCAACTGCTGCAGCAAGGCGCGGCCTTGCTCGGTCAGCCGCAACTGCTGGCTGCGGCCATCCTGCTGATGGGGCACCCGGTCGACCAGCCCACGCTCCTGCAGGCGGCTCAGCGGGCGGCTGGTGTTGGACTTGTCGACGCGCAGGCGCTCCGCCAGCTGGTTATTGGTCAGGTCGGCGCTTTCTAGCTCAATCAGCAGGTGCGCCTCGACCGGCGTCAATGGTGTGGCACAGCACTGCGGGGCAAACATACCCAGTTCGCGGACCAAATCGCGGGACAGGGAGCGGAGGGTTCTGGCATCCATGGGCTAACTCCGGCAACAGCATAATATCCCTGATGCTAGCGAATATGGTTGCGTAACGCAACAGTGTGCTCAGTGCCACTGCGCCTGTTTCAGCTGTTGTAATTGGCAACACCAGAGCTGGTCATCGCCATCGGTGCTGGCGACCAGGGTCCACCAGTGCAAACCCAGCATGATGCAGGCGCGGGCTTCGCCTTCGGCCTCATCGTAAGTAAAGTCGGCGCCGATCTGACGGCAGGTTTCAGCAAGTTGTTCTCTGGCATAGTGGGTGTTCATAAGGCACCTCCCTGACGATGGTTTGACGCTTGGTGGCCTCATCGTTTTCTCTGCATAAAGCTGGCCACTATTGGCAGGGCAGGCATCGGGTGCCGCGACTAGGATCAACAGAAAGGAGTTACTGGGAGGGCCGAGCATGGCGTCGCTCTCGTTACGTCAAACCCTGTGGTTATGCGTGGCCATCGGGCTCTGGCTGGTCCTGCCATGGTGGTTGCCCGGAACCGAATCCCTGCGTGCCGCCCTGACCATACTGCTGGTGGTTGCCGTACTCTGGCTGAGTGAGGCGATCCACGTCACGCTGACGGCGCTGCTGGTTCCCGTGTTGTGCGCCTGGCACGGTCTGTTGCCGCTGCCTCTGGCATTGGCGCATTTTGCCAACCCGGTGATTTTTCTGTTTCTCGGTGGCTTTGCGCTCGCAGCGGCGCTGCAGGCTCAGGAACTGGATCGCTACCTGGCCGATGGCATGTTGCGTCTGGCGGCTGGTCAGCTGCGTTATGCCGTCTGGTTGCTGTTTGCGGTCAGCGCGCTGCTGTCGATGTGGATCAGCAACACTGCTACCGTCGCCATCATGTTGCCACTGGTGTTGGGGCTGCTGGCGCAGGCCGGTGCTACCGATGCGCGCACCACCAGTTTCGTGCTGCTCGGGGTGGCTTACAGCGCCAGCATTGGCGGCATGGGGACCCTGGTTGGCAGCCCGCCGAATGCGTTGGCGGCTGCCTACAGCGGTGTGCAGTTTGTCGGCTGGTTACGTTTCGGCTTGCCGGTGGTGCTGCTGTTATGGCCCTTGATGCTGCTGGTGTTGACGCTGCTGTTGCGGCCGCAACTGGTGGTGCAGCTGGCGCCTCCTGTGGTTGGTGGCTGGCACTGGAGCCGCGCCCGCCTCATGACGCTGCTGATCTTCGCGTTGACGGTGGCGGCCTGGATCGGTTCGGCGCCACTGGGCAAGGCGCTGCACATCGCCGACATGGATACCTGGATTGCGCTCGGCGCGCTGGTGCTGCTTGGCCTCAGCGGCAATGTCAGCTGGCGCCAGATCGAGCAGCAGACAGAATGGGGCGTGCTGTTGCTGTTCGGTGGCGGCCTCTGCCTGTCGGCGATGTTGCAGCGCAGTGGCGCCAGTGCGTTTCTCGCCGCCGAACTGTTGACGCTGTTTGCCGGCTGGCCGCACTGGGCGACGCTGCTGGCGCTGACCAGCTTCGTCGTGTTCTTGACCGAGCTGACCTCCAACACTGCCACCACGGCGCTGATGCTGCCGCTGTTCGTGCCGCTGGCACCGGCGCTCGGCCTGCCGCCGACGGCGATGGCGGTGCTGGTGGCGCTGGCCGCCTCCTGTGCTTTTATGCTGCCGGTGGCGACGCCGCCCAATGCGCTGGTCTACGCCACTGGTCGGGTGCCGCAGCGCGACATGCTGCGTGCCGGCCTGCTGCTAAATCTGCTCTGTTCGTTGTTGTTGGCAGGGCTGTTGCCCTGGCTGGCGGGTTGAGGGGGACCGGGATGATTAAATTCACCCTCAACTTCGCTGTTGGCAGCGCGCTGACGGGGAGGGGAAAGGGGGCCAAGCGGCCAAGCGGCGGGATTATTAAATGACACTTAATAATCGGTGACGGATTACCCATGCCCGGTATGGGTAATCCCGGTGACGCTGGCGCCGGGCCAGCGTCGTGGCGGGGTTAAATCTCGTAATCGAGCATCGGCTCGCTGCCGAACACCCGGGCCTGGATGTCGGACAGCGCCAGCTGCGGGTTGCACTGCTGGATGAACTGCCAGGCGAAGTTGTGCTGGTATTGCCCGCGTTTGAGGCCGATCCAGGCGGTGTGGGCGGCGAACAGGTGGCTGCCGTCGAGCTGTACCAGGCCGGTGTCGCGCCGCGCATCGAACGCCATGTCGGCGAGGATGCCGACCCCCATCTCCAGCTCGACATAGGTCTTGATCACGTCCGAGTCCTGGGCGGTCAGCAGGATCTCCGGCTGCAGGCCGGCGGCGGCGAACGCTTCGTCGACCCGGGCGCGACCGGTGAGGCCGGACTGGTAGGTGATGATCGGCCATTCGGCCAGGCGCGCCAGCGTCAGCTCCGGCTGCTGTGTCAACGGGTGACCCGCCGGGACGACGATGTTGTGGTGCCAGGTGTAGTAGGGGAAGGCCACGATACCGTCGGCCTGATCCAGCCGTTCGCTGCTGATGCCGATATCGGTCTCGCCGGCCTGCAGCAGGCGCACTATCTCGTCCGGCCCGCCCTGATGCAGCTCGAGCTGCACCTGCGGGAACTGGCTGCGGAACTCCTTGACCACCCGCGGAAGCGCATAGCGCGCCTGGGTGTGGGTGGTGGTGACATGCAGGCGGCCGTGCTCGCGGTTGGCGAAGGTCTCTGCCAGCTTGCGGATGTTGTTGGCATCGTTGAGCATGCGCTCGGCGATCACCAGCAGCTCCTTGCCCGGCTCAGTCATGCCCAGCAGGCGCTTGCCGTGGCGGACGAACAGTTCGATGCCCAGTTCATCCTCCAGCTCGCGGATATGCCGGCTGACACCGGACTGCGAGGTGTAGAGGGCATTCGCCACTTCGGTCAGGTTGTACTCGCGGCGGGCGGCCTCACGGATGATGCGCAGCTGCTGGAAATTCACATCGTGCTCCCTGTGATATCTCGACCGGCGCGCCTTGTGGCGGCCGGGAGATCAGATTTCGTAGTCGGGGTAGACCTGGGCCTGACGTGCGGCCAGGCGCACCGTTTGCCCCGGTGCCAGGAACTGCACCGTATCCTTCGGCAGTTCGGCTTCGAATAGTGCCCCATTCAGGTCGCCATTACCACGTAACTCGACACGAATGCGTGACCCCATCGGCAGCAGACGTACCACATTGGCGCTGATGCCGATGCCGCTCTCTTCCGGCAGGATCTCCAGCTCATGGGGACGCACGAAGGCGACGGCGGCTGAACCGTGGCTGAGGTGGGCCGGCACATGGCCGTTGAGCGTTTCGCTGCCGATGCCGAGCCCCTGTTCGCTGACGCGGCCATGGAACAGGTTGACGCTACCGAGGAAGCGGTGCACGAACGGGGTCGCCGGCTGGTCATAGACCTCGGCCGGGCTGCCGATCTGCTCGACACGGCCGGCATTCATCAGCACCACCCGATCGGCGACTTCCAGTGCCTCCTCCTGATCGTGGGTCACGAACAGGCTGGTGACATGCAGCTCGTCGTGCAGTTCGCGCAACCAGCGGCGCAGCTCCTTGCGCACCTGGGCATCCAGGGCGCCGAACGGTTCGTCGAGCAGCAGCAGCTTGGGTTGCACCGCCAGGGCGCGTGCCAGTGCCACCCGCTGGCGTTGGCCACCGGAGAGCTGGGTCGGGAAGCGCTTGGCGACATGGCCCAGCTGCACCAGTTCCAGCAGTTCGTTGACGCGGCGCTGGATCTCGCTTTCGGCCGGACGCTGGCGGCGCGGTTTGACGCGCAGACCGAACGCTACGTTTTCGAACACCGTCATATGGCGGAACAGCGCATAGTGCTGGAACACGAAGCCGACATGGCGCTCGCGCACATGCAGATCCGAGGCATCTTCGCCGCGGATGATGATGCGGCCGCTGTCGGCCTGTTCCAGTCCGGCGATGATGCGCAGCAAGGTGGTCTTGCCGCAGCCGGACGGACCGAGCAGTGCGACCAGTTCGCCATCCTTGAAGTCGAGGTTGATGTCGTTCAGCGCGGCGTACTGATTGAAGTGCTTGTTGAGTTGTTGAACCTGGATACTCATCTGTTCACCTATCCGTTGGGGCCATCAATGGCGGGGGGTGCCGCGCAGGCGGGCCAGCAGCGTCTCACCGATCAGGGTGAAGATGCCAAACAGCGCCAGCAGGCTCGCCACGGCAAAGGCGGCGCTGGTCTGGTATTCGTTGTAAAGGATCTCGATGTGCAGCGGCAGCGTATTGGTCTGGCCGCGAATGTGGCCGGAGACCACGGAGACGGCCCCGAACTCGCCCACCGCACGTGCCGTGGACAACAGCAGGCCGTACATCAGGCTCCAGCGGATGCCGGGCAGCGTCACGCGCCAGAACATCTGCCAGCCGCTGGCGCCAAGTACGATGGCGGCCTCTTCTTCCTCACTGCCGCGGGCTTCCATCTGCGGCAGCAGCTCGCGGACGACAAACGGCAGCGTGATAAAGGCGGTGGCCAGCACTATGCCCGGCGTCGAGAAGATGATCTTGATGTCGTGCTCGCTGAGCCAGGGACCGAACCAGCCGCGGTTGCCGAACAACAGCACGAACATCAGGCCGGCGACCACCGGCGAGACCGAAAACGGCAGATCTATGATGGTGATCAGCAGTTGACGTCCGGGAAAGCGGAAACGGGCGATGGCCCAGGCGGCCGCGATGCCGAACACCAGGTTCAGTGGCACCGACAGCAGGGTGACCAGCGCCGTCAGGCCGAGGGCGCTCAAGGCGTCCGGCTCGCTGATGGCATGCCAGAACACCAGTACGCCCTGTTTGAAGGCCTGGATGAAGATCACCGCCAGCGGCAGCAACAGCAGTGCCGCAAACCAGCCGACGCCGATGGCGATCAGCAGCCAGCGCACCCAGCCTGGTTCACGGGTGACCTGCTGAATAGGGGTGAGAGCGGGTTTCTGACTCATGTACGCACGCCTCCGATACGTTGCCAGCTCCAGGCCTGCAACTTGTTAATCAACAACAACAGGACGAAGGAGAAGGCCAGCATGACGACGGCGATCGCCGAAGCACCGGCATAGTCGAACTCCTCGAGGTGGCTCATGATCATCAGCGGGGCAATCTCCGAGACCATCGGCAGGTTGCCGGCGATGAAGATCACCGAGCCGTACTCGCCGATGGCACGGGCGAATGCCAGTGCGAAGCCAGTCAGCAGTGCCGGAACCAGTCCGGGCCAGATCACGCGCACGAAGGTCTGCAGCCGGTTGGCACCAAGGCAGGCGGCGGCCTCCTCCAGTTCGCGCTCACTCTCCTTGAGCACGGGTTGCAGCGTACGCACGACAAACGGCAGGCCGATGAAGGTCAGCGCGATGACGATGCCGGCCGGGTTGTAAGCCAGCTCGATACCAAACGGTGCCAGCAGGCCGCCGATCCAGCCGTTCTTGGCGAAGATGGCGCACAGCGCGATGCCGGAGACCGCGGTTGGCATCGCGAACGGCAGGTCGATCAACGTGTCGATCAGCTTGCGACCGGGGAATGAGTAACGCACCAGCACCCAGGAGAGGATCAGGCCGAACAGCGCATTCAGCGTCGCGGCAATGAAGGCGGCGCCGAAGCTCAGCTTGAACGAGGCAACCACCCGCGGTTGGCTGACCACCTGCCAGAATTCGGCGGCACTCAGTTGCGTGACGCTGAACAGTACCAGCGCCGACAGCGGCAGCAGCACCATCAAGCTCAGGTAGAGCAGGCTGAAACCGAGGGTCGGTGCAAAGCCCGGCAACACTGAGTAGGAACGAAATCGCATAACCATTCCTTTTCTAATAAACAAAATCCATCAATAGCGGAAATTGTGCGCATTCCATCGCGCGTGAACAAATAAGTAAAAGCGCTTACGTATGCCACTTTTTTGCTAAGGGGTGGCGGCTCAGGCCGAGGCCTGGATTGCTGGCCAGTTAGCGCTCTGTTGCCAGAGCTCGGCCAGCAACGCACGCCCCTGGGGCCAGGCGCCGTGGCCGGACTCGGCATTCAGGTGGCCGGCGTCACCGGCATCAAACAGCGGCAGCCGCCACTGTCGGCGCCAGTAGTCGGCGCGCTCCAGGCTCATCCAGGGATCGTTGCGGCTGGCCACTACCAGGCCCGGGACATCCGGCGGTAACGGCAGTTGCCGATCGGCAATCGCAAAGTGCGCCGGATCGGCGGGCGCCACCAGAAACAGCGACGCCACGCGCTCGGGATGGCGTGCCGCGGCGGCGATACTGGCCAGGGTGCCGAAGGAGTGGGCGACGATGTGCACCGGCTCGGTATTGGCGCGCAACCAGGAGGCGACGCGCTCGCTCCAGCTATCCAGCTCGGCGCGCTCCCAGCGTTGGCCGGTGACGCGCTGCCAGTGCGGATAATCGCGGTGCCACAGCGTTTGCCAATGTTGCGGACCGCTGTTGTGCAGGCCGGGGACCAGCAGGACGGGTTGCATCAGAGACTCCTTGTCAGAGGGCGACCGACGCACAGTGGTTCGGCGTCAGACAGGAGCCTGCAGCATGCCGCAGCGCTATTACAAACAGAACTAATAAAAAGCGCTTTGCTTATGCCCTTATCGTATATATGTCTGCATGCAGTCGTCGGACTGCGTCGCGCTCAGGCGGAAGCGCTCTGCGGCAGCAGCTGATTGGCATGGGCCAGCACGGCGGTAGAGATCTGCTGGTGCAGGCCGCGTTCCAGTTGCCAGCGATGCCAGTGCAGTCGGCGCCACAGGATCGGCGTTGGCAGGCAGATCAGCTCACCACGTGCCAGCTGATTGGCGATCTGCAGCTCGGGGATCAGGCAGTAGGCAACACCGGCGCAGGCCAGGGCAATAAACGCCTCGCTGGAGCGCACCGTATGACAGGGGTAGCTGCCCGGCGGCAGGTTGAAGTGCTGCTGCATATAGGCGACATGCATGTCATCGCGCTGATCGAACGCTACGCCGGGGGCGTGACGCAGATGCTCCAGCGTGAGACCGGTGGCGAAGTGGCGCTCGGCAAACGCCGGCGAGCAGACCAGACGGTAGCCCATGTCGCCCAGGTAGCTGGCCTGACAGCCCGGCAGCGGTTGCGTTTCGCAGCCAATCGCGGCGAACACCTCGCCCTGGCGCAACCGTTCGCGGGTGCGCGTCTCGTCATCGATGATCAGGTTCAGCTCCAGCGGGTGGGCGGCCAGCAGGGGTGCCAGCGCGGGCACAAACCAAGTCGCCAGGCTGTCGGCATTGACGGCGATGCTGACGGTCAGCGGCTGCTGTGGGGCATCCGGCAGCAGTTGCGGCAACAGCTCGCGCTCGAGCTGATACACCTGGCGAAAGTGTGCCAGCAGCTGGCGTCCGGCGGCGGTGGGCTGCAGTGGCGTGGTGCGGATCAGCAGCGGTTGCGCCATCTGCTGCTCCAGCTGCTTGATGCGCTGCGACACCGCCGATTGCGTCAGGCACAGGGCGCGGGCGGCACGCTCGAAGTTTTGCTCCTGCACCACGGCATCCAGCGCTTGCAGCAGCCGGTAGTCGAGGGGCAGTCGGGAGAACTCTTTCATTAATTTCTCTTATCAAATATTAAAAACATTAGATTTACTGAACGTTAGCCGCCCTCTAGTCTGGCGTCCAGTCTGATGCGACCTCATCACAGGAGAACTCACATGTCCGTCGCCCTGTTGCAAGGCTTCTTCCTCGGCGCCAGCCTGATCATGCCGATTGGGGCGCAGAATGCGTATGTGCTCAGCCGTGGCATTCGCCGTCAGCATCACCTGCTGGTGGCCAGCCTGTGCCTGTTCTGCGATCTGGTGCTGATCATCCTGGGTGTGTTTGGCGGTGGACGCTGGCTGGGCAGTGTGCCGCTGTTGCAGAGCCTGCTGACTTGGGGTGGCGTTGCCTTCTTGCTGCTGTACGGCGCGCGCTCCTGGCAACGCGCCTGGCGTGGCAGTGTGGGCGGCCTGGACGCCGCCGCCGGCCCGGAGGGGCGGATGGCGATCATCGTCTCGACGCTGGCGGTGACGCTGCTCAACCCCCATGTCTATCTGGATACCGTGATGATCCTCGGCTCGGTGGCGGCGCAGTGGCCGGCGGCCAGCCTGCCGGCGTTTGCCCTCGGCGCCGTGCTGGCGTCGACACTCTGGTTCTATGGTCTGGCGTTGCTGGCAGCACGGTTGGCCCCCTGGCTGGCCAAACCGACGGCGCAGCGGCTGATTGATGGGCTGGTGGGTGCCATCATGTGGGGCGTGGCGCTGGCCCTGCTATGGCAGACCCTGGGCTGATTATTTACCTGTCAACGATGACAGGGTTACTTCCTGGTCTCGTGGTACATGCCGCTGTGCTTTCATCGCAGTGGCATGTGTTGTCGTAAATACGATTTGGTTACAGCATTGAAAATGTAAATGCATATGATAAATAAAAATATTTTATTTATTTTTGCATATTGGAATAATGCACCGCCCAATGAAGGCCGCGGGGAAATAAGCGTGGCCGCGCTGAACACCTATATTCTCCAAGCCCGAAATGACACAGGACTCCCGAGGGAGTCCTGTGTCATATAGCGAAGCAGCCGGGAGATCAGGCGTTCAGCGCCTGGTCCAGATCGGCCAGCAGATCGTCGATGGCTTCGATGCCGACCGACAGGCGGATCATCTCGGGTTTGACACCGGCCTTGGCCTGTTCGGCTTCGGTCAGCTGGCGGTGTGTGGTCGAGGCCGGGTGGCAGGCCAGCGACTTGGCATCACCGATGTTGACCAGCCGCTTGAAGATCTGCAACGCATCGTAGAAGCGCACACCGGCGGCATAGCCCTCTTTCAGGCCGAACGACAGAATGGACGATGGCTTGCCGGCCATGAACTTCTGTGCCAGCGCGTGGTGTGGGTGATCCGGCAGACCGGCGTAGCTGACCCAGGCCACCTTCGGGTGCTTTTGCAGGTAGTGGGCCACCGCCAGCGCGTTGTCGACATGGCGCTCCATGCGCAGCGCCAGCGTCTCCAGCCCCTGCAGCAGCAAGAAGGCGTTGAACGGTGACAGCGCGGCACCGGTATTACGCAGCGGTACGGTACGGGCGCGGGCAATGAAGGCCGCCGGGCCAAAGGTTTCGGTATAGACCACGCCGTGATACGAGGCTTCCGGTTGATTGAGCACCGGGAAGCGTGCGGCGTGTTCGGCCCACGGGAACTTGCCGGAGTCGACGATGACGCCACCCAGCGAATTACCATGGCCGCCGACATATTTGGTAATCGAGTGCACGACGATGTCGGCCCCGAAGGCGATGGGTTTGCACAGGATCGGCGTGGCGACCGTGTTATCGATGATCAACGGTACGCCGCGGGCGTGGGCGACGTCGGCCAGACCGGCAATGTCGACGATGTTGCCGGCCGGGTTGCCGATGCTCTCGGCGTAGACCGCCTTGGTGTTGTCATCGATCAGTTCGGCGATGGCGGCGGGCGAATCATCGCGCGCGAAGCGCACCTCGACGCCGAATGACGGCAGCATGTGGGCGAACAGCGTGTAGGTGCCGCCATAGAGTTGCGGTGTCGAAACGATGTTGTCACCGGCGCGGGCCAGCGTCTGGATCGCGTAGTTGATCGCGGCGCTGCCGGCGGAGACCACCAACGCGGCAATCCCGCCTTCCAGCGCGGCGAGGCGCTGCTCGAGCACATCGTTGGTCGGATTCATGATGCGGGTGTAGATATTGCCTGGCACTTCGAGGTTGAACAGATCGGCGCCGTGCTGGGCATTATCAAATTCGTAAGCCACGGTCTGGTAGATAGGGACAGCGACCGCCTTGGTGGTGGGATCGTTCTGAAAACCGTGGTGCAACGCCAGGGTGGCATCTTTCATCGGGACATCCTTGTAGGCGAAGTGGACAGAGTCAATGAATCTAGATCTTGGACGGCTAGATGTAAAGCCGCCTTTTGCTGTGGCTATGCGTCGCCGTGACGAACGTAACTGGAATCGGGGCGTTGGTTTCGATTCATTTGACTAGCAGGACATCGGACTGGTGCAAATACTTGTCACAAGAAAGCGCTGTCAGTCGCAGGAATGAAATATGAAAGTTCAAAACGCAGGCTGACTGCTATGCAATGACGGTACGAACACCAGGGTGGACCGATCCCCGGCGCCTGGTCATGTTGAACCGGAAGGATGACGATAATGGATTCTGCAGTATTTAAACGCACTTCTCTGGCGATGATGATGGCGCTGGCATTGGCTGCCTGTGGCGGCGGTGGTGGCGGTGGCGGTAATGACGATGGTGGTGGTGATGATGACGGCGGTGATACCAGCTATGCCGTCACGATCTCCAGCAGCAATGCCAACAAGACCGCGGATGATGCCAAAACCTGTCACCAGGGCGTGACCAGTGATGACAGTCGTGCCTGTGGCCTGCGCATGTATCAAATTATGGTTGAGGCGTATGTCAACGGCGATGACACGGTCAACTACAACACCGGTTACGGCCCATCTAACCACAAGGGTGATCTGCAAGGGGTGATCGACAGCCTGGACTACATCAAAAGCACGGGTGTAAATGCGATTTGGTTGACCCCGATTTTCAACTCCTGTGGTGATACTGTTTCCGACAAGAAGCTGGCGGCGACGGGCTATTACGCCTGTGACTATTTCACGGTCGATCCCTACTTCGGCAACAGCGCCAAGCTCAAGGAGCTGGTGGATACTGCGCATGCCAAGGGGCTGTATGTCATCCTCGACGGTGTCTTCGGGCATGCCATCACCAACAAAATCCCGGCGGCACCGGTCTCTGGGGTCAGCCCGGTGATGGTGGCTGCCTCGACCGGCTACACCGTCGATTACACCAAGGCCAACAGCCTGACGTTCTTCACTGAAGTGGCGACTCACTACATCAATACGTACGGTATCGACGGCTGGCGTCTCGATCAGTCTTATCAGGTTCCGGTTGAAGCATGGAACACGATCCGGACTGCGGTTGAAAGTGCGGCGGCGGCACGGGCCTCTGCCGGTGAAGAGTGGGGGACCCTCGGTTATATGGTGGGTGAAGACTGGGCCGGCCAGAATGACATTGTCTCCGATACCTACGGCACCGCCAGCCTGCCAGGTCTGAAGTCGGCCTTTGACTTCCCGCTGCACTATGGCCTGGTGCAAGCAGTGGGCGCGGAAAGCAGCGGCGCCACCGGTGATGCGACCTCGATTTATGCCAGCTGGAATAATGGTGTGCTCGACAGCGGTGTGTACCCAAGCTTTGCGATGCCAAACCTGTTTTTGGGTAACCATGACATCCCACGTTTTGGTGATTTGCTGCAACGTTCCAAGCTGGGTGATATCGATGAGGATGCCTACTGGCTGCGTCACAAGGCTGCGTTCAGCTTCATGGCGGCCACTTCCGGCCCAATCACCTTCTACTACGGTGAGGAGATCGGTGATCAACTGGATGGTTTTGCGGCCCAGAATACCAGCTGCGGTACAGGTACGGCCTGGTGTGACGACAACGTAGCGCGGACGACGGGCAAGGTTGCAGGGGTCACATCCGGCTTTACGCCGTCCAGCCGTCAGAGTGATCTGAAAACCTATCTGAAGTCGTTGCTCGATCTGCGTGAAGCGCATCCAGCGTTGTATAACGGTTCCCTGACCCGCATCTTTACCGACAGTCAGGTACTGGTGTCCCGCAAGGACAATGCTGCCAATGCAGATCACGTACTCTATCTGTTGAATACCAAGACCACAGATGCGGTTGTCACGCTGAGTACCGATGCGCTGGGTGATGATGGTCAATTGGTTAATCTGCTGGATAGCTCGGCTACCGTTAGCGCCAGCGGGGGCAACTATGTGATCACGGTTCCGGCACTGACCGGCGTGTTCTATCAAATCAACTAAGGGATTGCTCTCTCGTTGAACTAAACCGGCGCCCAGTGCGCCGGTTTGTTTTATGCCGCCTGTCGCTCATTCGGGTAGCTGAATGCAGGCCTCAAGTCCACCTTGCGGGTGGTTGTGCAACCTCAGTTCGCCGCCATGCCGGTGTATCAGGGTGCGAGCAATCGATAACCCCAGACCGACGCTGCCTGATTCGGTATTGCGGGCCCCATCAAGACGCACGAAGGGTTGGAAAACCTGTTCCAGGTCGGCCTCCGGAATACCGGGCCCATGGTCACGAATGCGAATGTACAGCTCACCTGGGGCGCGGGATAACGTGATGTCGGCGCTGCCTGCATAGTGGAGTGCGTTGTCGATCAGATTCTGCAGCACCCGTCGCAACATGTCCGGGTGACACATATAAGGAAGCTGGCCGACGGCGTGATAATTTACCGCGGCCCCCTCGTCCTGATAATCATCGACCAGACTTTGCAGCAGGCTATCCAGATCGATGCTGCGGCTTGGTTCGGCAAGCTGGTCATCACGAGCAAATGCCAGCGTTGCACGCAGCATCTCCTCCATTCTTGCCATCGTCTCCTGCATTTTTTGCTTGTCTTCGCCATCGGGGAGAAATTCGCTGCGCAGGCGCAAGCTGGTTAATGGTGTGCGCAGGTCGTGGGAGATGGCGGCAAGCATCTGGGTGCGATCCTGAACAAAGCGATCCAGGCGGGCTTGCATGCGATTAAATGCGGCCAGAGTTTCCCGGACTTCACGTGGTCCACACTCCGAGATCGGTTCCGTGGTTTGTCCACGGCCAAACTGCTCTGCCTGCGCGGTCAGTTGTTGCAACGGGCGTGTCACGCGACGGAGGATCCAGGTGGTTATGACCGCCAGTACGGCGGCCAGGAGCAGCAGGCTGATGATGGCCCGGCTCGACCAGGCAGGGGGTTCTTTGTCCGCTAACGAGCTGAAGGTCAGCCATTGCCCGTCCATCAGTTCAATGGCACCGTACAGGCGAATATCCCGTATCGGTGGCCTGCCGTGTAAACGTTCGAAGTGTTGCCGCAATGGCCGGACCGCCCCTATGCCGTCAGGCGTTTCCACGCTGATAAAAATGCCCCGCTCCTGTGGGTAGTTCAGCTCGGCGCGCAGCCGTTGCTCGTAACGCGGATTGCGTTCTTCCGGCAATAGCGGGTCGGCTTGCAGTCGCAGCATCAGGCTTTCGCTGCGGCTGGCGCGCAGGATCTCGCGGTGCAGTTCCGGTGGCGTATCGCTCAGCAGGCGTACCACCGAGATCAGGCGCAGCATGGCGAAGCGGCTATTGACCAGCCCCAGGGTTTCGCTGCGCTCGGTTTGATAAATCTGGATGCTGACCACCTGAGCCAGAATCAAGCTACCGAGCATCAGCAGCAACACCTGAGCCGTCAGCGAGGCAGGCAGCCAGCGCCTAGTCATGTTCAACCTCGCACGCCAGCATGTAGCCGCCGCCCCAGACGGTCTTGATAATCTCGGGATTTTTGGCATCCGGTTCCAACTTGCGACGCAGACGGCTGACCAGGGTATCAATGGCGCGATCAAACGCCTGTGCCTCGCGGCCTCGGGCCAGATCCAGCAATTGGTCACGGCTGAGTACCCGCTTCGGCCGCTGCAGGAACACGTGCAGCAGATCAAACTCAGCAGTAGAGAGACTGATGCTTAATCCGTGCTGATCCACCAGTTCGCGGCGGGTAGTATCCAGCTGCCATTGTGCAAAACGATATTGCCGCGTGATCACCTCCGGCTCATTCTGGGCCGGGTGAGCGCGTCTTAATACGGCCTTGATGCGAGCCAGCAGTTCTCGGGGGTTGAAGGGCTTGGCCAGATAATCATCAGCGCCCATTTCTAATCCGATGATGCGATCCATATCTTCACCCATGGCGGTGAGCATAATCACGGGAAGTTGCGAGCGGGTGCGCAGGTCGCGACAGAGACTCAAGCCATCCTCGCCTGGCAACATCAAGTCCAGCACGATCAGCTCGATGCTGGAGTGCTCAAGCAGGCGTTTCATCTCCCGCCCATCGCGGGCGCAACTGACTCGATAACCGTGTTGTTCGAGAAAGCGTTTCAGAAGATCGCGGATCTCGGCATGGTCATCGACTACCAGAATGTGGGTTGCCGTCGTCATCGTCACAATTCATCCTCTGTAAGCGGTCACTTTTCGATTATGGCGCAAGTGCCGTCCCTGTTTATGTCAGGCTGTGACAAGGTGGCGCGCTGACACGCTTTGTTACAAATTTGCCTGCACCAGGGTCAAGATGTGGGCCAGTATTTGGCGGATCTGGGTTTGCCCGGCCTTTTGCCCTGTGATTAAGCCCGCCTGTTGTAGGGCAGACCATTCCCATCCTTGCCAGACGCGACGGATCAGTAACTGCTGAGCCTGCGTATCCAATTGCAGTAACAATGCGGCATGGGCTTGCAACCAGCGCTGGATGGATGGCAGGGCATGATCCAGTGCGTGATGAGTAGTAGCGACCGCGACCAGACGACGGTGATCCGTCGCAGATGGCTCTGTGGGCGCACCTTGTGCCAGTAATTGTGCCAGACAGTTGCAGTCCAACTGCCGCAGCTGACGAGACGCGAAGGTGGGTAAATCCTCGAGAAAACGCTGTTGCCATACCAGCAAGTCAGCCCGGCGTTCAGCGTGTCCGCTGCTGAGCAACATCGCTGAGACTTCGCCGCTAGCGGCATCGGCGGATAACCCAAGACGAACCGGTCTGAAACCGGCGTGCAGCCAGAAGCGCAGCAGTGAGGCTGAAACTGCAAACGAGACGCCGAGAAAATCCCAGTTTGTCGCCTGTTGCTGCAGTGCGGTGAGCAGCCGTGTTCCCAGTCCCTGTCGCTGGCACTGCGGATGGATGGCAATGCGCATGATGCGTCCGTAGCAATATTGTCCTGCTTCATCGATGCCGGCATGGCTGAGCAGACTTTGCGGCAATAACTGACCGCGAACACGGCGCTCGCCATGCCAGACCTGGGTGGCTAATGCCGCTGATAACGGACCTTCTTGATTCAACCACAGCACACCGACCACAGTTTCTCCGATGGTCTGGAGCAGGAGTTGCAAGTGCGGTGTGTCGAGCATGGCGCGGAGATCTGACACGCTGGTCTGATAATGAGCTAACACCAGTAGTCCGTAGATTTGACGCAAGAGTGGCTCGTTCTCGACCAGCTCGGCAGAGGTAACCCAGCGATGATGTACCTCAGACCAGGGGGTTGCGGGCGGTGATGCGACGTCGACATTTAATAGAAACAGGCGATGAATCAGAGGTTCGAGTCGATCCGCGACAGACCAGCGAATGGGCTCCTGTAACTGGCATATGGTCAGTTGTGCATAGCGTTGCTCCAGACGGCGTTGAATACGCAATGCAAAACCCTGCCCCGAGCCTTCATAACCGTGACGGGTGGTGGCAAAAATGAGGCGGGAATAGCATTCACTCAGCGCCAGCAACTGGTGTCCGGGAATGGCGGCCGCTTCGTCAATCAGCAGTAATTCGGCTTCAGGACTCTCGTTTATCAGCCGTTCGGGTGAAAGAAATCGCAGCTCGGCATGAGGTAATGCCAGGTGATCCTGCTGCCACTTCCCTTGAGTGATCGCTTCAGCATGTCTTATCACAGTGGCAAGCGCGGCCTGGCTGGGGGCTGTCATCAAAATACGCATTCGCGCCCCCGCGTGCGCTTGGCGCAGCAAATGACCGGCAGCGATCCCGAGGGCTGCGGATTTGCCGCGGCCTCGATCTGCGGTCACGATCAGGGGGCGATGTCGGTGACCTCGCGCACAATGCACTATGGACTCGACGGCCTGACGCTGGCTGGAGGTCAAGCAGCCAAGATCATCTGCACTGGGCTGCCAGGGAGAACCCTGTGGCAGATCCAATCCATCCCAGCCCTCAGATTGATCAAGTCGCCAACAGCCCGTGGCGGAGCGCAGCAGACGTAGCATGCGTTGTAAAAAAAAGCGGTGACACTCGCCCTGCTGGTGTACTTCCGGCACGTAGCGACAGTAGTCCGGATCGTCAAACGTGGCTATCTGCTCCTGTGCCGGTAGCAACAGAATCAAGAGACCTCCGGCTTTTACCAGTCCAGCACTGGCGGCCAGCATGTCAGGATGTACCCCGCTATGGCCATCAAAAATAACATACCGGTATTCCTGACCAAGCTGATGAGTGACCTGGGTCGGGCGCAGCGTTTGACATGCTAAAGAGCGATGGCTGAAGGCAATCGCCTCTTCACTAGGCAACATCATTAACTGGGCGAGGCACCATTCGGGATCGCCGCTGACAAGCCATAGACGACGTTCGCCGGTATGACTTAATGCTGAAAGTGCCTGTTGAAACGTCATGCGGTCATCCTGCAACGGGCTGAGCCTGTGAAGCCAGAACAGGCATGATACCGTATAATTGATTTTTTGATTGTCGACATAAGGTGGTTAGGGTGGCAAAGCTTGCGGTATTTCTGGATCGAGATGGGGTTATCAACGTCGATAAAGGCTACGTTGGTCAGATCGATGACTTTGAATTTATCGACGGGGTCATCGAGGCCTTAGCGAAAATAAAGAAGAAGGGTTACTTGCTGGTGCTGGTAACGAATCAATCCGGGATTGCGCGAGGCTTCTTTACCGAGGAGCAATTTATGCAGCTTACGGAGTGGATGGATTGGTCGTTGGCTGATCGTGATGTCGATCTGGATGGGATCTATTACTGTCCCCACCATCCAACTGAAGGCGCGGAACCTTATCGTCAGGCATGCAACTGCCGCAAACCGGGACCGGGCATGTTACTCGATGCCGCCAAATACCTGAAAATTGATTTGGCGAACTCGTATATGGTCGGAGATAAGAGCTCGGATATGAAGGCTGCATTGGCCGCAGGCGTGTCTCATCGCGTGCTGGTTGAAACGGGAAAAGCATTGACAGATGAAGGTCGTGAACTGGCAGAGGCTACTTATCCGAGCCTGATGGAGTTTGCACATGCATTGCCGGTCGCGACCGTAGAGTAAGCGTTGTGTAGATATTTTCTACGATTGTGAATAAGTCTGTGGAAAAGGTGATGGTTAGGTGTGGGTTGGCTTGTAAAACCTAACCATGTGAAAATTTTCACTATTTTTGCTTGCCAGCGATGCTGATATCCCTATAATGCCGCCTCGCTGACACGGCAAGGCCCGCACTCCTCGGA
>NZ_JBHSAF010000007.1:0-297318 GCF_042649925.1 Pseudaeromonas sharmana | reverse complement strand
GGTTAGAATACCTGCCTGTCACGCAGGGGGTCGCGGGTTCGAGTCCCGTCCGTTCCGCCACTACACAGTAAAGCCCAGACTTCCGTCTGGGCTTTTTGCTTTGCGTTGTCCACAGAATCGGCTGGTTCCAGTATGGGCGTTAGCTGAGCTCCGAGGCGGTAATTTAATCCTGTTTGCTGAAATTCCTTGCCAAATGCAGTGAGTTGAGAATAAATATCAAATAGTATTTATTCTCAACTGTGAGGTTGTGATGACACCTAACACAGCCCAAGTGCAAGCTGCCGAATATTGGAGCACATTGACCCCCCGGTTGCAGCATGAGCGCCATTCTGCGATTCAAGTGATTGAATCCTATTTGGAATGGGTGCGTGAGCGAGCGGTATGTCATCAGGCTGAGGCCTGGAATTATCATGAGAGCTGCTGTCAGCAGTTAATGCGAGCCGTCGATGACTCGCGCTTTGCTCCCGAAGTGAGGGAGCTGTGCAGTGACTACCTCTGGCAGCCATTGGAAGAGTTGCAACGCTTGAGCCTGTCACCCTGCAGCCAGCCACGTTGCCGTCATCGGCTGCAATGTTTGATGCAACAACTTGAACAGCTGCTGCTGCCAGTCACACGGCGTCAACCCGGTATGTACCTCTGTGCCCGGTGTGAGGCCATCGATCTGCACTAACGCGACGATTTGCATTTGGCTAGCGGATCGGCTCTCATGTGCTCCTGCGTAGTATTAAGGAGGCACGATGGTGGAGCTGATCGGCATAGTCCAGTCTGAATGGGCCTCTCTGCCCTATGGACTCCTGCCCGAGACACTCGTGGCGCAAGCAGCCAGTTACTCGCCATCGCGCCGGGCCACATTTCTGGCTGGCCGCGCCTTGCTCGCCGCTGTGTTAGCGCAACAGCACCATCTTTCTACCCTGCCCCCGCTGGTCGTCGGGCCCCATGGCCGTCCGGCGTTCGCCGATCCTGAGTTGCCCGATTTCAATCTCAGTCACAGTGGCGACTGGCTCTGGCTGGCGCTTGGCCGCGGCCCCCTCGGGCTGGACGTCGAACAGCAGCGCCCGCGGCGCAACCTGGATAAGTTGATGGCCCATGTGTTGTCGGCCGAGGAGCTGTGCTGGGTGGAGGCTGAAGCCGATCCGCTCACGGCGTTTTATCGGCTGTGGACACTGCGTGAAGCCGTGCTGAAGGCGTGTGGTCGCGGCTTGGCCGGGCTGGGGCAGCTAACGCTATCACCCGCGCTGCGGCAACTGCACAGCCAGGCGCTGGCGCCCGGCGTCATCCAGGTGGCGGAATGGCAAGGTTGCAGTCTGGCGTTGTATCAGGCCGGTTCCGGTGAAGCGATTCGGGTGCGGCAGTGGCGTGGCGAGGCGGGATTCGAGGCCTGCCCGCTGCTGTGGCAGGCCCCGTGGCAGCTATTGGCCTAGTTTACTTGGCCAGTGAACTGAACAGCTTGTCGAACACGGCCAGCCCTTCGTCTAACACGTCCCAGTCGATGGTCAACGGTGGCAGGAAGCGGATGACGTTGCCGCGCACGCCGCACGACAGCAGAATCAGCCCGGCCTTGATCCCCTCACTGACCAGTTGCTTGGTCAGTGCCGGGTTCGGCACGCCATGGTCACCACCGACAATCAGCTCTACGGCCACCATGGCGCCGAGGCCTCGCACCTGACCGACGAGTTGCGGATAGCGTTGCTGCAGATCGCGCAGCTTGGCCTGCACCTTGTCGCCGACCTGAACGGCCCGCTCGCACAGTTGCTCTTCATCGATCACCTCCAGCACCGCCAGTCCGGCAACGCAACCCAGCGGTGAGCCGACATAGGTGCCGCCGAGGCCGCCGGGGATCGGCGCATCCATGATCGCCGCCTTGCCGATGACGCCGGAGATCGGGAAACCGCCGCCGAGCCCCTTGGCCACGGTGATCAGGTCCGGCTCGATGTCGGTGTGCTCAATGGCGAACAGCTTGCCGGTACGGGCAAAACCGCTCTGCACCTCGTCGCAAATCATCACGATACCGTGCTGGTCGCACAGATCGCGCAGCGTCCGCAGGAAGCTGTGGGGCGCGGCGTAGAAACCGCCTTCGCCCTGCACCGGCTCTATGATGATGGCGGCGATACGGCCTGGCTCGATATCGCAATGGAATAGCTCTTCCAGTGCGGCAAGGGCGAACGCTTCGCTGATGCCGAGATATTCATTCGGGTAGGGGAGGTGGTAGATCTCGTTCGGGAACGGACCGAAGCCGATCTTGTAGGGATTCATCTTGCCGGTCAGCCCCATCGTCATGTTGGTGCGGCCGTGAAAGCCGCCCTGGAACGCGATGATGCCGGAGCGTCCGGTATGGGCGCGCGCGATCTTGATGGCATTCTCCACCGCTTCGGCACCGGAGTTGGCGAAGGTCACCTTCTTCGGCGTCGGGCCCGGGGCGCGGCGTGACAGCTGTTCGGCCAGCTCGATCAGGCTGGTATACGGTGTCACCATGCCGCAGGTGTGGGAGAAGCGTTCGATCTGTGCGGCGACGGCGCTCTGCACCTTGGGATGCAGGTGGCCGGTGTTGACCACGGCGATACCGGCGGCGAAGTCGATGAAGCGCTTGCCCTCAATGTCCCACAGCTCGGCATTCCTGGCCTTGTCGATGTAGACGGCGGCCATGTTCGCCATGCCGCGTGCCAGAACCTGTTCCTTGCGGGCTTGCCACTGTGCGTTGCTCATTGTGATTGCTCCTTGCGTATTCGTGAATGCCCGGCTCAGAAGCCGCCGAGGCAGAGGTATTTGAGTTCCATGAATTCATCGAGGCCGTACTTGGAGCCTTCGCGGCCGAGGCCGGACTCCTTGACGCCGCCGAACGGCCCCACCTCGTTGGAGATGGCGCTGTCATTGATGCCGACCATGCCGTACTCCAGCGCCTCGGCGACGCGGAACAGGCGGTTCAGATCGCGGGTATAGAGGTAGGCGGCGAGGCCGGCGCTGGTGTTGTTAGCCAGTGCGATGGCTTCGGCTTCGTCATCGAAGCGCACCACGGCGCTGACCGGGCCGAAAATCTCCTCGCGGGCGATGCGCATCTGCGGCTGGATGCCGGTCAGCAGCGTCGGCGGATAGAAGCTGCCATCCTGCGGCGTGGCCGTATGGCGGACGACACACTGTGCGCCGGCGGCCAGCGCATCCTCGACCAGCGCCTGCACCTTGTTGACGGCGGCGGCGTTGATCAGCGGGCCTATCTGGGTGTCGGCTTCGAAACCGTGGCCGACATTGAAGGCGGCGATGGCCTCACCGAGCCGGGCGACGAAGCGGTCGTGAATACCGCTCTGCACCAGGATGCGGTTGGCACAGATGCAGGTCTGGCCGGCGTTGCGGTACTTGGCGAGCAGTATGCCCTGGATCGCCTGCTCCAGATCGGCGTCGTCGAAGACCAGGAACGGCGCATTGCCACCCAGCTCCAGCGACAGCTTCTTCACGGTGCCGGCGCACTGCGCCATCAAGCGCTTGCCGACGCCGGTGCTGCCGGTGAAGGTCAGTTTGCGCACCACCGGGCTGGCGGTCAGCACTTCGCCGACGGCGGCGGAGTGGGTAGTCGGGACGATATTCAGCACCCCGGCCGGCAGCCCGGCCTGTTCCGCCAGTTCGGCCAGTGCCAGTGCACACAGCGGGGTCTCCTCGGAGGGTTTGAGCACCAGGGTGCAACCGGCGGCCAGCGCCGGCGCCACCTTGCGGGTGATCATCGCGACCGGGAAGTTCCATGGCGTAATGGCGGCGACCACACCGATCGGTTGTTTCAGCGTCAGGATGCGTTTGTCCGGGGTCGGCGCCGGCATCACATCGCCGTAGGTGCGCTTGGCCTCTTCGGCAAACCACTCGACGAAGCTGGCGCCATAGGTGACCTCGCCGCGCGCCTCGGCCAGCGGCTTGCCTTGCTCCAGCGTCATCAGCTGGGCCAGCGGCTCGGTCTGGCTGACAATCAGCGCGTACCAGCGCTTGAGGATCTGGCTGCGCTGTTTGCCACTCAGGGCACGCCAGGCCGGCAGGGCCGCTTCGGCGGCATCGATGGCGGCCTGGGCGTGCTCTGCACCGAGATTGGCGACGTCAGCCACTATGCTGCCGTCGGCCGGATTGGTGACCGCAAAGTGCTGGTCGGCCGAGACCCACTCTCCGGCGATGTAGCCCTGGGTACGGATCAGGGCGCGGACTTCATGTTGCAGTGTCATAACAGCTTCCTTTCGGCGACGCGTGGCCTGGCCACGCACGGATAAGCCATAGTAGATCCGCGCATGCGTATGATAAGTTACGACGTATCAACTCATAGTTTGAGGAATATAAAACTATGGCCGGTAAAATCGCCGCGCTGGCGCAGATCGCCGATCTGGACTTGAAGCTGCTGAAGCTGTTCAAGACGGTGGTGGAGTGTGGCGGCTTTGCCGCCGCCGAGACCGAGCTGAACATCAGTCGCTCGACCATCAGCATCCATATGAGCAAGCTGGAAGCGCGGCTCGGCCTGTCGCTGTGCCAGCGCGGGCGCAGTGGCTTTGTGCTCAGTGAAGAGGGGGCGGCGGTCTATCAGGCGGTGAACCGCCTGCTGGAGCAGATCGAGGATTTCCGCAGCCAGCTCAACGGCATGCATGTGCAGCTGGCCGGCGAACTGCGCATCCTGACCAGCGACTCGGTGCTGCTGGACCCGCGCTGTCCGCTGACACCGGCCCTCGGCGAGTTTGCGCGCCAGGCGCCCAAGGTGCGACTGGCGCTGGACATCGAGGCGATGGGCGAGATCGAACGGCGCGTGCTGGCCGAGGAGATCCACCTCGGCGTGATCCCGTTTCACCGCGAGCTCGATGGCCTCGACTACCTGCCGCTGTATCAGGAGCAGTGCTACCTCTATTGCGGCGCCGATCATCCGCTGTTTGCCGAGCATGACGACGCCCGGCTCACCGCCCGGCTGGCCGACTATCCGCTGGCCCACGCCGAACTGCAGACCCACCCCGAGATCAGTCGCCAGCTGGCGGGCTTTCGCCGCGAGGGCAAGGCCTACTACTACGAGAGCCGCGCCGCTCTGCTGCTCTCCGGCGCCTATCTGGGGTTCCTGCCGGATCAGTTCGCGGCGCCCTATGTCGCGGCGGGCCGGCTGCGCACGCTGCTGCCGCAGCAACACCACTACCGGCTCGGCATGGTGGCGATCAGCAAGCGTCATGCGCGCGTGCACCGGCCGCGGGATCAGTTTCTGGCGTTATTGCGTGCCCAGCTGGCACGTCAGGGCGGCCACTGACACGCCTGGCGGCGCTCAGCGGGCGGAGGCAGAGAAGCGGGAGAGCGCCGGTGGCGAGCACCGGCGCTGGATGGTTAATCGGCGACGCGCAGGTAGATGTGGGCGCTGAACGGTGGCAGCAGACCGCCGACCCCCGGTTCATTGCTGCTCAGGTAGAGTGCCCATTGCGCCTCCACCGGCACCTGGCAGGTTTCGGTTGAGAAGTTCAGCAGCGTCAGGCTCTCGTCGGTCTGGATACAGATCAGGCCAGTCTGCGCATCAGCGGCGATGCCGACCTGCTGCTTGTCGCGCGGACCGAGCTTGCCGGCGCGCTTCAGCGCAATCAGCGCCTGGTAGAAGTGGAACAGCGTCTGGCCGTCGGCGCTGTCGAGGCGGGACCACTGCAGCTTGGAGTCGGTGAACGCCGCGCGGTCGTGGGCATCCCGGGGTTCGCTGCCATCCTGGAAGGCGAACTCGCGGCGGCGGCCATCGCGCACCGCCTGGATCAGGTTGGCGTCGGCGAACTCCTCAAAGAACAGGAACGGTGCCGTCTCGCCATACTCTTCGCCCATGAACAGCATCGGCACATAGGGGCTGGCCAGCATGGTGATGGTGGCCAGCAGCGCCTTGTCGCGGCCATAGCTGGCGATCATGCGATCGCCCTGGGGGCGGTTGCCGATCTGGTCGTGGTTCTGGGTATGCACTACGTGCTCGGTGGCGGCGGTGCCACGGCCATCGGTGCCGAACAGGCGGTTGTAGAAGGTATGCATGCGGGTACCGTCCAGCACGAAGCTGTCGCGCAGCGCCTTCACGATATCGTCGAAGCTGCCAAAGCTGTCGTAATGACGCCCCTTTTCGCCGGTCAGGAACGCGAACAGCGCATGGTTCAGATCGTCGTTCCACTGGCTGTGGTAGGCGTAGCCATCGGCGGCGGTGACTTCGGTCTCGTTGCGCAGGTGTTCGGCGATCATCAGGATCTCGCGTCCCTCGCGGGCGGCGATGTCGCGGGC
This sequence comes from Pseudaeromonas sharmana, assembly GCF_042649925.1. Taxonomy (NCBI): domain Bacteria; kingdom Pseudomonadati; phylum Pseudomonadota; class Gammaproteobacteria; order Aeromonadales; family Aeromonadaceae; genus Pseudaeromonas; species Pseudaeromonas sharmana. The sequence continues at coordinate 291,084 of NZ_JBHSAF010000007.1, read as the reverse complement.
CAGATCGGTAATTTCGCGCAGGATATGGCGCGGTGAGGCGTCGAAAATCAGCGACACGGCATCCATGCGGAAACCGTCGAAGCCGATCTCTTCCAGCCAGTAACGGGTGTTGGCCAGATAGAAGGCGCGGATGCCCTCGCTGTGGCCGCCGTCGAAGTTGATCGCCGCGCCCCACGGCGTATCGGCTTGCTTGGTGTAGGGGGCATAGGCCCAGCTGTAGTTACCTTCCGGGCCGAAGTGGTTGTAGACCACATCCAGAATCACCGCAATGCCCAGATCGTGGGCCGCCTCGATGAAGGCCTGCAGATCGGCATAGCTGCCGTAGGCGCCGTGCAACGCAAACAGATAGGTACCGTCATAGCCCCAGTTGCGCTCGCCGGGGAAGGCCGCCAGCGGCAGCAGCTCGATCACCGTAATGCCCAGCGCCTGCAGGTGCGGCAGCTTGGCCCGGGCGGCGGCCAGGGTGCCCTCCGCGGTGAAGGTGCCGATGTGCAGCTCATAGATGATGGCGTCGTCGATGGTGACGCCGCGCCAGTCCGCGGCCTTGACGCGGCTGGGGTAGGCCACCGCCGAGGCGCCGTGCACGCCGTCCGGTTGGGCGCGGGACGCCGGGTCCGGGTAGGCGGTGCCGTCCAGCTCGAAGCGGTAGCGGCTGCCTTCGGCCAGGCGGGGCAGGCTCAGGCTCCAGTAACCGGCCGCATCGCGCTGCATCGGCAGCGTGCGTGCCTCATCCTCGAGGCGCAGCGCCACCTGCTGACGATCCGGTGCGAACACGCGAAATGCCGATTGACCCTGTTCGTTGTTGTAGTGACCTAACGCGACCATGTTTCCCCCAGTGATTCTTGCCGGTGTTGGCTTCCATCTCGGTCGTCGTAGGCTGCCCGGATGGAACTGGTTCCACTCTACCCTGTTCTGATCGCGGCGACACAGGGGCGGGGGCGGATCATGGGGGTGGAACGGGATCCGGATCATGCCGGAGTCCGGTTCGACCTCGACCCGGGCTGCCGTCCGGGTTCTGGAACGGTCGTGGCTGTTCCGCCGTGGTTCGGGTTCGGGTTCTGGAACGGTGACGGCCGTTCCGCCCTTGGTCGGCTTGGGTGGTTTGCCAACCTGCCGCTTGGCGGGGGCGGCAAGGGGGCATAAGGCCATGCCCCCTTGACCCCGGGCCTTTAGCGTATGCCGACTGCTGGGAAAGCCCCTCGCTGCGGTGGGCTCTCCACCGGCCGGTCGCTACACGCCGTCCCTGGCGTGAAGCTCCCTCTCGCGGTCATCCTGACCGCTCACCGGCTGCGTGCCCCCCTACGCTCGGCCCGGCAGACGGCGCCAGTATCAAGCGTCAACATCTAAAGCCAAAGGGTTTGGCTCTGGTAGGTTGGCGCTGAGCGTTAGCGAAGCCCAACGGGTTGCTGCTCGACGGGGTATGGCTGATTTGCTGTGCTCAGAGGGTTAAATCTTGCGGCCAGAGGAAATAGGGGCCGAATTTTGGACTCATTCTAAATTCACCGCCGGCTTCTTTACCCTTGACCCTTGGCGGTGATGTAATCTATTGTGGATTAAATCATGAACGCAATTACACCTCGCTAATCGCCAAGGGGCAATTACATCGTCGCATGCTAGTAATCAATTAGTTCACATGGTGGCATTAATTAACTATCGCATCTATTCCTAGGACTAATTTTTTTATAAATTCTCTGACGATTTCCAAGTCGTTTTTGTGTATAGGCCACGGAGTTCTAGGTGCGGTTGGTTGCATATCTCCTTCATGTGCTATTTGGTTTCTGCGGGATACTATGGCAGATAGCTGTCCTTTTATTTCTTTTGCTTTTTTTTGGTGGTTAGTACCCGTTGCACCATAATGACTTGCAATACTGTTCCATAATTCAACTGAAGAAACCAGTCTAATACCATCAGCGATAGACTCGTGCCCTTGATATGTTACGAATCCCAATTGTCGCCTTACCTCGAGGTCAAATATAGAACCAGCTTCTGTTTGGTTTGAGGCGTTCATTATTCGATTGATTGCGTCATTACTAAGCATGAACTTGTTGAAAGCTGGTGTGGATGGCCTATTTCCAATAAAAATCTCAACCATTAAGCCAGCCACTAGTTCGTGAATGTATAAATCTAAAGCTGAAATTCTGGCAACCCACTCAGCTCTAAGTAATTCATCTGAATTTAATGCTTTAGTTGTTGACTTTGATAAATAAGCATGCGTCGCTGATAACATATCGCAACGAGCCCATGCATCATTAAAAACATTAATTGGTTTGTTCATTTTTATTTATTCGATTAGTTTAAGCAATCTCTCTGCACAAAGTCTAAATGCATCCTCAAAGGACTCCATTGATTTTTTTGTTTGCTCCCACACTGAACCCTGTTGAGATACCTGTTCCGCAGTAAGTGCATATACAGGTGTTTGAAATTCTTGGGAAAGGGCAATAATGCTATTGAAATCAGCAACCTCCATTATTGGTTCCCAAGGGTTAATGTTTGTTAATGATGTGAATGAATGGATGTCAAGCATTCCTGCAGCAACAAAAGTCGGAATTAATGTATTTTGTAGCCCTGATTGCAATTTATCTATCCAAGATTGAAAGGCTTTTGATGCCTTACCATTTCTTGGGCGATATTTTTGAATTATCGCTCCGGCAAATTTTATATCAGGGCTGGGGAAAGGGTAATCTGCACTTGCTAATACATCCAATCCGTATGCCATTTCGGCCCATTTTTTCCATTTCGGCAATGCTCTCGCAAGAGAGCTCAATGCCATTGATGAAAAATAGTCAGGATGTAAGGGTACAATAAAAAAATCTGACGTCATGAGCAGATTTTGATTTAATGGACCAAGACTTGGGCTCATGTCTACTAGTACAACATCAATATTGTATTTTGTTGCTGTTTCATCAAGCAAATATCTAATTGAGCCTGGAAGATTTCTTAGTGGAAGCAATGAGCCTGATAGTTCCTGCGCGATACCTAGAGTAGTTTCGTATTCTGAAAGGGCGATATGGCCTGGTAATAATAATAAATTGTTATTACCCTTGACACTTATGCATTCAGCACCATCAATCATCCTTGGTTGTGATTCAAATGCTGGAGATAATGCGTCTTTGACATTGTTACATGGGTTTGATGAATATGTTGGTTCAAGGTCTTCGACCCCGTCATAACCCATTACCATTCCTGTAAGGTTACATTGGGGATCGAAGTCGGCAAGTAATACTCTCTTCCCTAGTTCAGCCATCTTCCATCCAAGGTTAAAAGCTGTTGTTGTTTTGCTCACACCACCTTTGTGATTGAATAAACATATTACCTTCGCCATTCAGCACCTCAAATTAATTAAAGTTGGCCAACAAAACACATCAATTAGTTTGATATGTACTGATTTTCCCGCCAAACATTTCGCCATCGGCGGCCTGTGTTCGACGACAGGCAGCTTGAATTTTGTCGGTCTCTAGACTAGCGCAACCGTTTTTCGGAGGGAATGGGTTCGATTGGGCAAGATCCCATTTTGTTAAGTTTTTATTCAATCGTTGGGTGTTTATGCGGGTTGCGCGGTAACCGTTGGGCTTCGCTCATCGCTCATCGTTCAGCGCCAACCGACCAGAGCCAGAGCGTTAGCAGGATTCGGCTCCACCATTGCCGGGCAAATGGCTCCTATGTCTTTGCTTTGTCTGGTTCACCAATGTCTGCGCCGTCTGGCGGGCCGAGGGGCGGGGAAACGCAGGCGGTGAGCGGTCAGGAAACCGCGAGAGGGCGCTTCACGCCAGGGAGGGCGTGTAGCGACCGGCCGTTGGAGTGCACTCCGCAGCGAGGGGTCTTCCCGCCAGTCGGCATACACCCAGCCGCAGGATTGTTAAGGGCCGCGGCTTCGGCCCTTAACCCGCCCCCGCCCAGCGGCAGGTGGGCAATCCCACGTTTGCCGACCAGGGCGGAACGGTCCTCACCGTCATCCCATCAGGTCATGATGGAACGGCCCCACCGATCAGCCCCCGCCCAGCGGCAGGTGGGCAAACCCCCTTTGCTGACCAGGGCGGAACGGTCCCTTCGATAGCAGAACATCGCGAGCTTCGCTTGCTCCTACAACCGGTTGAACGTGGGCGTTGCCAGGTTTGAATGACACGGCCATGTTCCCGCCAGCAGAGCATCGCGAGCTTCGCTTGCTCCTACAACTGGTTGAACGTGGGCATTGCCACGATTGAATAACACGGTCATGTTCCCGCCAGCAGAGCATCGCGAGCTTCGCTTGCTCCTACAACCGGTTGAGCGTGGGCGTTGCCAGGTTTGAATGACACGGCCATGTTCCCGCCAGCAGAACATCGCGAGCTTCGTGTGCTCCTACAACCGGTTGAGCGTGGGCGTTGCCAGGCTTGAATGACACAGCCATGTTCCCGCCAGCAGAGCATCGCGAGCTTCGCTTGCTCCTACAACTGGTTGAGAGCGGGCGTTGCCACGATGGAATAACACGGCCATGTTCCCGCTAGCAGAGCATCGCGAGCTTCGCTTGCTCCTACAACCGGTTGAACGTGGGCGTTGCCACGTTTGAATAACACGGCCAGGTTCCCGCCAGCAGAGCATCGCGAGCTTCGTGTGCTCCTACAACCGGTTGAGCGCGGGCGTTGCCAGGTTTGAATGACACGGCCATGTACACGCTGTCTGGCGGGCATAGCGCCGACGCGGCCCGCTTAGCGGACGCGCGGCGAGCGCAAGTTCGGCAAAAACACCGTAATCACCCCGGCCAGCGGCAGCCAGGCGCACAGCTCATACACATAACGGATGCCGTAGTGGTCGGCGAGGTGGCCGAGTACCGCGGCGCCGACGCCGGCGATGCCGAACGCAAAGCCGAAGAACAGCCCGGAGACGGTGCCGACCTTGCCGGGGATCAGCTCCTGGGCGTAGACGACAATCGCCGAGAACGCCGACGCCAGGATGAAGCCGATGATGAACGACAGCACGCTGGTCCACAGCAGGTTGGCGTGGGGCAGCAGCAGCGTAAACGGCGCGACGCCGAGGATCGAGAACCAGATCACCTGCTTGCGGCCGATGCGATCGCCGATCGGGCCACCGAGCACGGTGCCGGCGGCCACCGCGAACAGGAAGATGAACAGGTGCAGCTGGGCCGATTGCACGCCGAGGCCGAAGTGTTCCATCAGGTAGAAGGTGTAGTAGCTGGTCAGGCTGGCCAGATAGAAGTACTTGGAGGTGATGAGCAGCAACAGCACGCCGAGCGTCAGCGCGATGCGGCGGCGCGACAGGCCGTTATCCGGTGGCGCCACCCTGTGCTTCTGGCTGCGCTGCTGATGTTGATACCACTGGCCGACGCGGAACAGCACTGCCATCGCGATGAGGGCGATGATCGCAAACCACGCCAGGCTGCCCTGGCCGTACGGCAGTACGATGGCCGCCGCCAGCAGCGGCCCCATGGCGGTGCCGCCGTTGCCGCCGACCTGGAAGATCGACTGTGCCAGCCCGTGGCGCCCGCCGGAGGCCATGCGCGCCACCCGCGACGACTCGGGGTGGAAGATCGACGAGCCGACACCGACCACGGCGGCGCCGAGCAGCAGCAGCGGGAACGTCGGCGCGTGGGAGAGCAGCAGCAGGCCGGTCAGCGTCGAGCCCATGCCAATCACCAGTGAAAACGGCTTGGGATGACGGTCAGTGTACCAGCCGACCACCGGCTGCAGCAGCGAGGCGGTGATCTGGTAGGTCAGCGTCAGCAGGCCGATCTGGGTGAAGTTCAGATCGTAGTTGCCCTTGAGCAGCGGATAGATGGCGACGATCAGCGATTGCAGCAGATCGTTGAGAAAGTGCGACAGGCTGATGGCAGCGAGCACCTTGTAACGGGTCTCGCCCGCTGTCGAGGCCGGAGCGGCCAGCGTGGATGACATGGAGCACCTCATGGGGTTGTGATGCCGAGCATGATATCAGCTCAAAAAATGCCCTTCGTGCTACTATGCGGCAATCATCGTCGAGAAAAGGACAAAAGATGCGTCTGACCGACATGTCGCACCAACAGGATGTTGGCCGTGCGCCGCTGGTGGCCCGCGCCTTCGATCGCGAGGCGGGCGAGGAGTCGCCGCGCCACTGTCATCCTACCGCCCAGCTGCTGTATGCGGTGCAGGGGGTGATGCTGGTGGAGACCGACGCCGGCCAGTGGATCGTGCCGCCGACGCGGGCGATCTGGGTGCCGGTCGGGGTCTGGCATCGCAGCATCATGCTCGGCGAGGTGCTGATGCGCACCGTCTATATCCGCAGCGAGCTGCTGGATGGCCTGCCGACCGAGTGCTGCGTGGTTGGCATCTCGCCGCTGCTGCGCGAGCTGATCCTGGCGGCCATCGCGCTGCCCTATGACTATGACCCCCAGGGCCGCGACGGCCATCTGGTGCAGCTGCTGCTGGACGAGATCCAGCGCATGCCGAGCCTGGCGCTGTCGCTGCCGGAGCCGCGCTCACCGGTGCTGCAACGGCTGTGCCGCGCGCTGCGCGCGCAGCCGGATGCAGTGCGGCCGCTGGCGCAGTGGGCACGGGAGCTGGCGATGGATGTGCGCACGCTGCAGCGGCGCTTCGTACGCGAAACCGGACTGACGGTGGGGCAGTGGCGGCGGCAGTGCCGGCTGCTGCTGGCCTGCGAGCATCTGGCCCGTGGCGAGTCGGTGCTGGAGGTGGCGCTGGCGCTGGGCTATGCCAGCCCGAGTGCGTTCAGCGCCATGTTCAAACGCGAGCTCGGCGTGGCGCCGAGCCTGTTCTACCGCTGAGTATTTCTACCGTTGCGGGTGGGGTGGCGGCTCAGTCGCCGCGGCCGACGTAGGCGTGGATCTGGTTGATGCGGCCATCGGCATCGAAGCGCAGCACGTCGACCACATAGAGCTCATCGCGGCCGTTGATCAGGATGCGCAGCTCGCCGGCGACACCATCGGCCGTTTCAAACAGGCTGAGGATGTCGATCTGCAGGCTGTCGACGCTGTCGAAGTTGTGGCGGGTCTCGGCCAGCGCGGCGGCCTTGCCCTGTACCGCCAGGTTCCAGTCGCGCAGCTGGATCTGCTCGGCAAACAGCTCGGCGATGGCCTCCAGATCCCGGGATGCGTAGAGGTGCAGGTAACGGCGGAAGGTGGCGGCGTGGGACATGCTGGCTCCAAATGACGGGGTGACGCCAGCCATAGTAGCAGCCGGTATGGCCGCCCCCAAGAGGGCGGCCGGACTGCGCAGGATCGGTGTGCGGCGCCGGGTGTTAGCGCAGCGCTGGCCAGAACTCGCGGTTGGCCGCCAGCAGATCGTCGAGCAGCCGCTTGGCGACATCGGCCGACGGCACGGTGCGGTTCAGCGTCAGCGCCTGCAGCGCCTTGCTGTAGGAGCCCTCCAGTGCCGCTTCGACGGTGAGCTGCTCATAGGCATTCTGCTGCACCATCAGCGCGCGCTGGAAGTGGGGCAATTCGCCGACGCCGAACGCCTCGACGCCATGGGCCGTCACCTGACCGTGTACCTCGACAATCGCATCGGCCGGCAGGCCCGCCACCAGGCCGCGGTTCGGCACATTGACCGTGGTGCGGAACGGCTGGTTGGTGAGGATGGCGCGGGCATGGTCGACGATGAAGTCGCCGTGCACCCCGGCACAGAGGAAGCTGTCGGCGGCACTGCCGGCGGCGATGCAGCGGCGGCATTCGTCAAACACCGCTTTTTCGCGGGTGTCGATCACCCGGTTGGCGCGGGTGTAGTGCGGATCTTCGTGGGCCACCATCTCCTCGCCGAAGTAGTAGTACTGCAGATAGGTGTTGGCCAGGAACTCGGGGAACAGGCGCATGCTCTTGCGCAGCCGCTCGAAGGTCGGGATCCAGTCGGCGTTGACGTGCTCATCCTGGAACAGCGTCAGCGGCCGCTCGGAGAGCAGATGGTCGCGCAGCTGTGGCAGCAGATCCTCGCCCTGCGGGTTCCAGATATGGCGCCACCAGCCGAAATGGTTGAGGCCGACATAGTCGAACGCCAGATCGGCATGGCGGTAGCCGAGGGTGGCGGCCACCAGCAGCTCGATGACAATCGGCATGTCGCAGATGAACAGGCTTTTCAGCTCCGGGAAACGCTTGTGCCAGGCGTCCGCCAGAATCGCTGCCGGGTTGGAGTAGTTGAGGATCCAGGCATCGGGGGCATAACGGCGCACATCCTCGCCGATGGCCAGCATGTCGGGGATCGAGCGCAGGGCGAAGGCAAAGCCGCCGGGGCCGCAGGTCTCCTGACCGACCACGCCGTGGCGCAGCGGGATCTGTTCATCCAGCGCCCGCATTTTCAGCCCGCCGCTGCGGATCTGGGCGAACAGGAACTCCATGCCGGTGAAGGCGTCGCGGCGATCGGTGGTGATGACCAGCTCGACCTCGGGGGCCTTCTCGGCCAGCAGCAGGCGGATGAAGCCGCCCATGGTGGCGACGCGCTCGGCGTCGTTATCCAGCAGCACCAGCTTGCGCAGCGGCAGCACGTCGCGGGCGTTGAGGATGGCGTTGACGATGCCGGGGGTGTAGGTGGCGCCGCCGCCGGCGATGGTGAGGTGGTAGCGTTTCATCGGGACTCTCCTGCGGATGAGTGAATTGATTTGCGATGTACTCAGCATGGAGCGCCATTACTGGCTTAACAAATGACCTTTTTCGGCTCATGCTTGAGAAAAATTCATCTATGAGTCCGGGGGGGGCATGCCTTTCGCCAGTTTCAGCAGCCTGCACATCTTCGCCCAGATCGCCGCCTGTCTGAGCTTCAAGGAGGCGGCCGAGGCATTGCACCTGACGCAGAGCGCGCTGTCGCACCGCATCCGCAAGCTGGAGCAGGAGCTGGGCTTCCAGCTGTTTGTGCGCCAGACGCGGCGCATCGCGCTGACGCCGGAGGGCGAGCGCCTGTATCGCGAGGTGAGCCGCCACTTTGCGTCCGTCTGTCACGAGATCGAGGATATTCGCCACCAGGCGCTGCGCGGAACGCTGGAGGTCGGCAGTACGCCAACCTTTGCCCAGCACTGGCTGGTGCCGCGCCTCGGCCGGTTCTACCAGCGCCATCCCGATCTGGGCTTGCAGCTCAGATCCAAGGGCAGCCGGGTGGATTTCGCGCTGCATCCGGCCGATCTGTGGATCGACTACGGCGATGGCCACTATCCGGGTCTCGACAGCCGGTTGCTGCTCGACGAAGTCCTGCTGCCGGTCTGCAGCCCGGCTTACGCCGCGCAGCATGGCCTGCGGGAGAACCCGACGGCGCTGGCCGGCTGTCTGCTGCTGCACGATGTAGAGTCCATCCGGCAGAGCGATCCGCACAGCGAATGGCGTGGCTGGCTGGCGGCCGCCGGCTTGCCCGTTGAAACTGGCCGCCATCACTACAGTTTCACTCACTATGATGCCGCCATCATCGCGGCCCGTTCCGGGCTCGGCGTGGCGATGGGGCGCTACCAGCTGGCGCGCGAGCTGGTGGCCCGCGGCGAGCTGATCTTCCCGTTCGACACCACTTACCATCAGGGGCACGGCTACCACGTGGTGACGCGCCGCGAATTCAGCAGCTTGCCGCGGGTGCGCGCCTTCCTCGACTGGTTGCAGCAGGAGCTGGAGGCGATGCCGGACGGCGCGCCGACGGGGGCATAGCGGCAAGCCTTCACACTTCTGACATGCCGTTGTCATCTGGCCTGCTTAGTCTGGCACCCGTCTTTTGAACACGAGTGCAAGGATGACCATGAACCGTATTACCTCTGTTTCTGCCGCCGTGGCGCTGGCGCTGCTGGCTGGCTGCAACTCCGACAACTCCAGCAATACCTCGACGCCGACCATCACCGAGTACCAGTACAGCACCAAGGCGGTCTATGCGCCGCAACAGGATGCCGCCAGCTACGAGGTGGCGCCGGCCGGTTTCACGCCGGTGTTTACCGAGCTGGTGGCCCGCCACGGTTCCCGTTCACTCTCCAGCCCGAAATATGACGTGCTGACCAAGCTGATTTGGGAACAGGCGGCCAGTGAAGGCGCGCTGACGGCGCTGGGCCAGACCCTGGGCCACAAGGTGGATCTGGTCACCGCGGCCAACGAGAAGATGGGCTATGGTCTGCTGACCCTGCGCGGCAAGGAAGAGCATGCCGAGCTGGCGACCCGCCTGGCCGACCGTCTGCCGACCCTGCTGGAGAACAGCGGCACGCACTGCCTCAAGGTCGAAACCTCGGGCAAGGACCGCGCCAACGAGAGCGCCTACTACTTCATGCAGAGCCTGAAGAACAAGGTCAGCTATGTCGAAGACAGCGCGGACTGTTATATCGCCCAGACCGATGCCTCCAAGATCGACAAGAAGCTGGCCAACAAGTACGAACTCTATTTCCACAAGACCGAGCCGGAAGGCGATTACGCCAAGTACCTGCCGGCGTTCGAGGCCTATCAGGCCTTTATCGGTGATGAGGATGAAGGGGTCGCCCCGCAGGCCGATCTGGCCAAGGCGCTGGATGATCTCAAGCTCCTGCCGAAGAGCAAGGTGATGGCGCGGCAGATGCTGGAGCGTATCTATAGCAAGGCGTTTGTCGATCGCCTGGCCAACGGCGAGTATGAGTTTGTGGCGACCAATCCTGAGGATGGCGACAAAACGTATGCACGCGACGAGGTGGATGCGGCGCTGATGCTCTACAACCTGTTCATCATCGGCCCCGGCATGGACCATGAAGCAGAAGTCGAAAGCGACGAGCAGTGGGAGCTGGACAAGTACCTGACGCCGGAAGAGTCGGCCTGGTTCTCCTACCTCTCCGATGCCGAAGACTTCTACGAGAAGGGCCCGAGCTTCGCCGATCGCACCGATGCCTACGCCGTGGCTCAACCGCTGCTCGATGGTCTGTTCAACGAGGTGCAGACCCAGGTGGTGGAAATGAGCGAGCCGGCCCATGTCGCCAAGCTGCGCTTTGCCCATGCCGAGGCGATCATTCCGCTGGTGGCGCTGATGAAGCTCGAGGGCAGCCGGCAGGGGGCCGAAGTGGGTACCCTGATGACCCAGGAGAACAACGAGTGGCGTGGTGGCTGGGTCTCGCCGTACACCGCCAACATTCAGTGGGATGTCTACCGCAACGATGACCAGCAGGTGCTGGTGAAGATGCTGTACAACGAGAAGGAAGTGGCCTTCAAGGAAGGGTGCACGCCGGTGGCGAACACCAGGTTCTTCTACACCTTCGACGAGCTCAAGCGTTGCTACGGTTACAACGCGAACAGCTAACCAGCAGATGGCGTCGTGGCTGTTGCTGATGGATCCGCCCTTCGGGGCGGATTTTTTTTGTGCGCGCCGCGGCTGACAACGGGCATGAGGTTGTCGATGGACAGCCCTCGGTTAAGCCGCCGGCCACCGCTGTGCCGCTGTGCCGCCGTGCCGTCGGGGCTGCGCCGCTCTACCGGCTATCGGGGGCGCGCCTTCGGCGGCGGACAGGACGTTTGCGCATCACGCGTGCCCGCTGCAGGGCTCGCTGTGACGGGCACCGGGATGGGTCGGTAGCGGACAGGGGATAACCCTCGGTTCGGGGTAAAAAAATGACGCGGCCGGGGCCGCGTCATCAGGGGGCTTAAGGTTCGCGCGCCGGGCAGACTCAGCTCTGCTGGCCGTCGATGCGCAGCTGTACGCCGTGGGCGCTGTAGATCGGGGTGACGGTATAACCTGCGACGGTCACCTTGCTGAAGCTGCCGTGGCGAGCATCGCAGCGCAGCAGTTGCAGCGTGTCACCTACGGTCGGCTGGTAGCCCGCTTGCAAGGTGACGATCAGCTCGCCTGCCAGTATGGCATCGCCGGTGATGCTCAGACGGCCGGAGCCGTTGCTGCCGAGGACGCTGTGCAGTATCGCTCCAGGCTGTTGGGTGTAATGGCCTCCGATTTGCAGTGCCGCGTCGACCTGCAGGGTGCCGCCGCGCTGGTAGAGATCGCCGGCGCCGAGGGCTGTCGGTGAACTCGCCTGCAGCGTGCCTTCCTGCAGATCGGTACCACCGGTCCAGCTGTTGTTGCCGCTGAGGATCAGGCTGCCACTACCGCGTTTGCTCAGCTTGCCGGCGCCACTGATGTCATTGCGCCAGCGATCGCTGGCGTGGAAACCGCCTGCAGCAGCGTCCATCAGCAGGTCGACATCACCGTCAAAACGGCCGTAGCCATCGGCGGCGGCAAACAGGTTCAGCCGTCCCCAGCCTTCGGCGTCGTCCATCAGCGGATAACCGGAGGGCAGCGCCGTGCTCTGCAGCACCACGCGGCGTTGCTCGTCGCTCAGGTAGGGCAGGCGGGTTTCGAGCAGGATCTCGGCCCCTTTCGGCACCACGGCCGGTTGGTCGGTGGCGGCGATTGGTGTGAAGCCGAACGTCAGCCGGCGCAGGTAGTCGGCCTTGATCTGCGCATGGTCGGCGAAGCGGTCCTGGCTGCCACTGTGGGCCGCATCCCACAGGCTGCTGTCATCGCCAAGCCCCAGCTGCTGGTTCAGCCAGGTGTGGGTTTGGGTGTAGGCACTCTGCTTGAGGCTCGTCACTTCGCTGCGATGCAGGTTGTAGGCGACGACCGCCAAAGCCTGAATGCGGCCACCGATTACGTCCAGCGGCGAGTGCATGCCGGCCAGAATGCGGTTTTCGCCCAGCTCCAGGCCGCGCGCCAGCATCTCCTGATAACGCTCCGGCACCAGATAGGCCATCGCCAGGCTGTCACGTACCCCTTCGGCGGTGTGGCCGCTGATGAAGCCGCCGTCTGTGGTCGGGGTGCCGCTCTTGGCCGGTTCCAAAGTCGGCACCACCTTGACGGCACTGCTCCAGCGCCATGGCCGCGCGTACTTGTAGAAGCGCTTGGCCGGCTCGGTGGAGCCATCGACGCTCAGGGCGTTGATGAAGTCGACCGCCAGCCCCATATCGGTGTTGCTGTCGCTGCCGAGGCCGCGGTTGTTGCCCTTGTCGTCATATTTGACGCTGGTGGCATCGGCGGGCATATCGGTGATGGTGGTGGTCTGCTTGCTACCGGCACGCCAGGCGTCGGTCAGCGGCCCCATGCCGTCGGAGAGGCTGTAGTTTTTGCCGCGGCGATCGTCCAGATAGGCCGCCAGCTCCTGCTCCGCGGTGCGATTGGCGGTCAGCTGTTCGACAAAATGGATGTTGTAAGCATGCACGCTCTGGTTTTTCACTGTGCCATCGGTGGCCGAGCCGGGCAGGCCACTCCAGTCCGAACTGGTGACCGCCGGGCAGTCACCGTCCGCCGGGGCTGTCACGCCGGCATCCACCAGACGTGTCCGCGGTTCCCAGATATCGAGAAAACCGGCGACGACGCGCACGCCGGCGTTGGTCTCCAACGTGGCCATACAGGCCTTGCCGCGCTGGTTGCTGGCGCCGTTGTCGATATAGGGGGCGGCGGCGGGATTGCTGTCGGCACTGGCGGCATAGCCGAGGCCGGTCGGCGCCGTCGGCGCGACATAGGCGGTCTGATCATCGCTGTTACAGGCGGCGAGGCCGGCCAGCAGACAGGCGATGGCCAGGGGCGCCAGACGGTGTGGCGGGGTAGAAGGTAGAGCAAAAACCATAGGGCATCCTTGTTGTTTGTTGTCGTAATCAGCCGGGGCAACAGTGCCAGACCGGTAGCAGCGATGCTGCGAGGGGCAGATGGCAGGGCTGTGACTCTTGTGTGAACTATCAATGACGTTTTTGCTCTAGCTGTTCTGCCCGCGACGGCTAGTTTCTGACGACTATGCTTGCTAGTGGGCGCCACCTTTTTTGTCGTCGGGAGAATTACCATGCGCGAGCGCTTTTGGCTGGGGTTCTGGTTGGGGGGGCTCTGCCTGCTGAGCCCAACACTGCAGGCGGCAGAGCACTGGTTATTGCTGACGACTCCTACCATGCAGCCGCTGGCGCCGCTGATCACCTCACGCCTGGCCGAGGCCGGCATAGCGGCGGATATCCGCCTGGTGCCACAGGCGCGATTGGTGGCGGAGCTGGCCCGGCCGGAGGCAGACGGGGCCTTTTTGCTGACCGAGCTGGTGGCTAAAGCGGTCCCGGGGGTCGAGCCGGTGCCGGTGGCACTGCATCAATACGAGCTGATGGCGGTGACACGGCAGGCCGCGTCGCCGATCCGCCATCCGGCCGACTTGGCTCACCACCGCGTGGGTCTGGTGCGGGGGAGTCAGCTTTCCGAGCAAGTGAGCCGGGGTCTGGCGCATGTCTATCGTGTGCGTAGTGATGAAGCGCTAGTGGCCGCATTCGCTGCCAACCGGTTTGATGTGATCTTGCTGGCCCGGGATTTGGTCGCTGGCAAGATGTCATCGGCGGGGGTGACGGATTACCGGGTGCAGGAGCCGCCGCTGGCCAGTAAACCACTGTTTCTGCTGGTGTCGTCCCGGCACAAGGCCATGCTGCCGGCGCTGACCCGCATCTTCCTGCAGGCGCAGCAGCACGGGCGTTGGCAGCAGGAGGTCAAGGCCGTGATGCGGCCGTGAGTGCTGGCCAGCGGTGTGACGGGCCAGCCTGGCTTAGCGGTGCGCGTCGCCGGCGTGGTAGCTGCAGACGCGGTTGCGGCCGTGGCGTTTGGCTTGATACAAGGCGGTGTCGGCGGCAGACAGCAGCCGTTCCGTGTTATCCAGCGCTTTCGGATCGCACATGGCCACCCCCAGACTGAGGGTGACCGGCAACGGTTGGCCCTTGGCTGTCTGCAGCGTCAGGGCGGCGATGGCGTGGCGTATGCGCTCGGCAGTCAGACAGGCGGTGTGGTGATCGCGGTCCCGCAGCAGGATCAGGAACTCTTCACCGCCATAGCGGCCGACGGCATCGTAATCTCGTACCTGCTCACGCAGCGTCTGCGCGACTGCTTGCAGCACCCGGTCACCGGCGGGATGGCCATGGCTGTCGTTGATCTGCTTGAAGTGGTCGACATCGGCCATGATCACCGCGCAGGGGGTGCCGGCCCGTTCACTCTCGGCCTGCATCTTGGTCAGGAACTCCATGATGGCCCCCCGGTGCAGCAGTCCGGTCAAGGCATCGCGGCAGGATTGCTCCTTGAGTTGCGCCAGAGCCTGCATCAGTTGCTGATTGAGTTCATGCACCTGCTGATAGAGGTGGCTCTTTTCGATCAGCAGCGACACCTGGCGGGCAATGTTCAGGAAAATACGCTGGTGCAGCGCCTGATAAGTGCCGATCTGGCAGCTGGAAAAAAACAGGAAGCCGATGGCTTTGCCTTCGGCAATCAGCGGGCAGGTGAGGCTGGAGAGGATGCCCTCTTGCAGGATCAGCCGTGTGGCGGTCGATTCCGGGTGCTGGTGCAGGTAATCGGCCAGGTTATTGATGATGCGCGGCTGGTGGCTGTGCAGGATCGGCTCCAGGCTGCTGCCGGCCAGGCGGGCGGTGAAGCCGGCTTTGAGCAGCGGCGCGCTCTGGTTGCGTGAGCGAGCCCAGTAGGAACGTACCTGCTGTCCATCGTCGCTGAGCAGGGCACAGCCGATGCGGTCATAGGGGATGATGCGCTCGAAGGCATCATAGATCCGGGCCAATACCTCTTCGAGCAGGCTGCCCTGGATGATCTCGGTCGTCAGCTCCTGCAGGCAGGAAAACTCGGTAAAACGCGCCTCCAGCCAGCGGGCCAGCCCTTGCAGCTCCTCTTCGAACCGGGCCTCCTCGATGGAGGGGGCGGGGGAGGGAAACTGCAGTTTGAACTGTTCCCGTTGCAAGGCGAGCAGTGCCTGGCGGTAGCTGCTCAGTCTGTCAGAAAGCGGCATCATCGCGACTCGATAGGGGTTTTTGCCAGCATACTGTCTGCAGGCAAGGGTGAAAAGCCTTGTTTTTAATACGATTTTTGGGGTCCAACTGACAACGAACGGTGACTGGCCGTGCCGGAGGGGGACACAGGGGCGCCCGCCACGCCCCGTCGGTTACGCCGCGGTTATGGCCGGCGGTAGGCCTGCTCGCCGTTGACATAGGTGGCGACGACGTTGCGATCATCGCCCTGCATCATCAGGGCAAATAGCCGGTCGTCCAGCGTCCTGGCCTGGGACTGGCGCAGTTGCTGCAGCGGCGTGGCGCCCCACTCCAGCACGACAAAGTCCGCCTCCCGTCCCGGCTGGAAGCTGCCGATGCGGTCGGCCAGTTGCAGCGCCTCGGCGCCGCCAAGCGTCGCCTGATACAGCCCTTCGCGCGCCGACAGTTTTTCCCCCTGCAGTTGCTGCACCTTGTAACCTTCGTTCAGTGTCTGCAGCATCGAGAAGCTGGTGCCGGCGCCGACATCGGTGCCGAGGCCGACCCGCACGCCGGCCTGCTTCAGCGGATGCAGCCGGAACAGGCCGCTGCCGAGGAACAGGTTCGAGGTCGGGCAGAAGGCCACCGCCGCGCCGCGGGCCGCCAGGGTTTGCGCTTCGCCGTCCTCGAGGTGGATGGCATGGGCAAACAGCGACCGTGGCCCGGCCAGACCGTAATGGTCATAGACATCCAGGTAGCCCTTGCGCTCGGGAAACAGCGACTTGACCCAGGCGATCTCGTTCTTGTTCTCGCTGAGGTGGGTCTGCAGGTAGACGTCGGGGAACTCCTGCAGCAGCTTGCCGGCCAGTGCCAGTTGCTGCGGCGTCGAGGTCGGTGCAAAGCGCGGGGTGACGGCATACAGCAGGCGCCCGTGGTGGTGCCACTTGCGGATCAGGGCGCGGCTCTCGTCATAGCCGCGCTGCGCCGTGTCGCGCAGGTAGTCCGGCGCGTTGCGGTCCATCAGCACCTTGCCGGCGATCAGCCGCATCTGCTTGGCGGCCGCCGCCTCGAACAGCGCGTCCACCGACTGCGGGTGCACGGTGGCAAACACCAGCGCCGTCGTGGTGCCGTTGCGCAGCAGTTCGTCGATGAAGAAACCGGCGCGCTGGCGGGCATAGCCGGCATCGGCAAACTTGCGCTCGGTGGGGAAGGTGTAGCTGTTGAGCCACTCCAGCAGCTGCTCGCCGTACGAGGCGATCATCTCGGTCTGCGGAAAATGGATATGGGTATCGACAAACCCCGGCAGCAGCAGCTTGCCGCGGTAGTCGGTGATCGTCAGCTGGCGCCGCTGTGCCGCCGGCACGCTGGCGTAATCGCTGGCGGCGACGACGTGGCCGTCGCGGATCAGCAGCAGGCCATCTTCGAGGTAGTGCGTGGCGTTGGCATCCCGGGTCGGATCGGCGGTGAAATAGAGCAGACTGGCCCGATAGGCCTGGGTCGCAGCAGAGGCAGACATGGTCACCCCCAGACAGAGTAAACAAACAATAAAATAAACGGTCCTGTTCATGGAGCGGTTCCTGCAATCAGAGTTTATGTGGTCAAGAAATAAATCTGATTTTTGATGGCGCAGGCGGGATGGGCGTCATCGTCACGAGGGGAGTCTTCCGTTACTGATCTTGTTTGACGCAGTAACTGACTGAAAATCAGTAAAAGCCAGATGACAGTAAAATAATTAAACCCAAGACGTCAATAATAAATTCATCAGCATAAACAATGGCTTTTTTGCTGGCTTGCTCTGTTTTATACAAATAAAAAACGGATCATTTCAGTTATTTTGAAATAATCTGCAGCATGCCGGATGGCTGGGTTTATATTCTACTTGGTTAAGTGATTTTAATTAAAAAATAATGCGCTTCACTCCGGATTTAATTTTATATTCTCAGTCTATGGCTATTAATAAATAGCCATCTGTGGTGTTGATAATATAAAAACAC
Source organism: Pseudaeromonas sharmana (assembly GCF_042649925.1). NCBI lineage: Bacteria > Pseudomonadati > Pseudomonadota > Gammaproteobacteria > Aeromonadales > Aeromonadaceae > Pseudaeromonas > Pseudaeromonas sharmana. The sequence continues at coordinate 273,444 of NZ_JBHSAF010000007.1, read as the reverse complement.
CCCCTGTCATCGCTGACAGGGGGTGGTCGGTTACCACTTCACCATGACGTGGCGGGCGCAGGTGTACTCCTCCAGCGCATAAATCGACATGTCTTTGCCGTAGCCGGACTGCTTGAGGCCGCCATGGGGCATCTCGTTGGTGATGATGAAATGGGTGTTGATCCAGGTGCACCCGTACTGCAGCGCGGCGGCGGCCGACATCGCCTTGCCGACATCCTGGGTCCACACCGAGGAGGCGAGGCCGTATTCGGAGTCGTTGGCAAAGGCGACACCCTGCTCCAGATCGTCGATGGCGGTGACCGAGACCACGGGGCCGAACACCTCTTTTTGCACGATTTCATCGCTCTGCAGCGCGCCGGCCACCAGGGTTGGCTGGTAGAAGTAGCCATTGCCGTCGCCGACGCCGCCGCCGGTGACGATCTCGATGTGCTTCTGCTCGCGGGCGCGGTCGACAAAGCTGACCACGCGGTCGCGGTGCGCGGCATAGATCAGCGGACCCAGCTCGGTGGTCGGGTCATCCTGCAGCCCCATCTTCAGCGAACCGATGGCACTGCCGAGATCGGCAACCAGCCGGTCGTAGATCCCCTTCTGCGCATAGATGCGGCAGGCGGCGGTGCAGTCCTGCCCGGCGTTATAGAAACCGAAGGTGCGGATGCCGGCCACCACTTCGTCGAGGTTGGCATCGTCGAGCACGATCACCGGTGCCTTGCCGCCAAGCTCCATGTGAGTGCGCTTGAGGGTCTGGGCGGCAGATTCCACCAACCGCTTGCCGGTCGGGATCGAGCCGGTCAGCGATACCATGCGCACCCGCGGATGGCTGACCAGCGGTGCACCGACTTCGGCGCCGCGGCCGTGGACGATATTGACCACCCCGGGCGGCAGCAGCTCGGCCAGCAGCGGCACCAGTGCCAGCGTGGTCAGCGGGGTGACTTCCGACGGCTTGAGGATCACGGTGTTGCCCGCGGCCAGCGCCGGTGCCAGTTTCCAGGCGGCCATCTGCAGCGGGTAGTTCCACGGCGCGATCGAGGCGACGACTCCGATCGGATCGCGGCGAATCATCGACGTGAACCCCGGCACATACTCGCCGGCCGCCGAGCCATTCAGGCAGCGCGCGGCACCGGCGAAGAAGCGGAAACAGTCCACCACCGCCGGGATCTCGTCGTTGAGCATGGCGTGATAGGGCTTGCCACAGTTCAGCGATTCGAGGCGCGCCAGCTCTTCCCCCTTGCGTTCGATGGCGTCGGCCAGCGCCAGCAGACGGCTGGAACGTTCGCGCGGTGGCAGTGCGGCCCAGGCCGGAAAAGCGGCATCGGCGGCGGCCACGGCGGCCAGCACCTGTTCCGGTGAGGCCTCCGGAATGCGGGTCAGTTCGGCGCCGGTCGACGGGTTGAAGACCGGGAGTTCGCTACCGGTGCCGGCCACCGGCTGGCCATTGATCAGAAGTAGATTGTGCATGTCAGTCGCTCCATCAGTAAAAGGTCGGGTCGGGCAGCTACTTGCCGCTGCCGGCGACCGTGTCGGTGTCCTTGGTTAGATAATAGGCGCCCAGAATCGGCAGCACAGTGGCCAGCATCACCGCCAGCGCCACCACATTGGTGATCGGCACGTCGCGGGGGCGGGTCAGCTGGCCCAGCAGCCAGATCGGCAGCGTCTTTTCGTGACCGGCGGTAAAGGTGGTCACTATGATTTCGTCAAACGACAGCGCGAACGCCAGCAGGCCGCCGGCCAGCATGGCGGTGGCCAGGTTTGGCAACACGACATAACGGAAGGTTTGCCAGCCGTTGGCGCCCAGATCCAGCGACGCCTCGATCAGACTCAGGCTGGTGCGGCGGAAGCGCGCCAGCACATTGTTGAAGACGATGACCACGCAGAAGGTGGCGTGGCTGACGATCAGCGTCAGCATGCCCGGTTCTATGCCCAGGCGCTGGAAACTGGCCAGCAGCGCCAGGCCGGTGATGATGCCGGGCAGCGCAATCGGCAACACCAGCAGCATCGAGAACGCCTCCTTGCCGAAGAAGCGGTGGCGCCACATCGCCAGCGCCGCCAGCGTGCCGAGCAGCAGGGCCAGCAGCGTTGCGGCGGCGGCCACCTGCAGCGACAGCCAGACGGCGTCCAGGATGTCCGGGCGGCGCGCCGCGGCGGCAAACCACTGCAGCGTGAAGCCCTGCAGCGGAAAACTGAAGGCGGCACTCTCGGTATTGAAGGCGTACAGGGCGATGACCAGCAGCGGCAGGTGCAACAGCCCCAGTCCGCACCAGGCCAGCAGTTTCAACAGCGGTGAGGCATGACGGTCAGAGTGCATCGAAAGCCCCCAGTCGTTTGGCAAACCACAGGTAGAGGCTGATCAGCAGCAAGGGCACCACAGTAAAGGACGCCGCCAGCGGCATGTTGCCGACCGCGCCCTGCTGGGTGTAGACCATGGTGCCGATGAACAGCCCGGAAGGGCCGACCAGCGTCGGTATGATGTAGTCGCCGAGGGTCAGGCAGAAGGTGAAGATCGAGCCGGCCATGACGCCGGGCAGCGCCAGGGGCAGCAGCACAGTGGTCAGCACCTGACGGGGGCGGGCACCCAGATCGCCGGCCGCCTGCAGCAGGCTGGGGGCGATGCGCTCCAGCGCCGCCTGGATCGGCAAGATCATGAACGGCAGCCAGATGTAGCTGAACACCAGAAAGCGCCCCAGGTGCGAGGTGGCCAGCGTGTTGCCACCGATCGGGGTCTGCAGCAGCCATTGCAGCGCCGGCTCCAGCCCGAGGTGGCCGAGCAGCCATTGCAGCAGGCCATCGCGGGAAAGGATCGCCGTCCAGGCATAGGCCTTGACGATGTAGCTGGCCCACATCGGCAGCATGACGCCGATGTAGAACAGCGCCTTGATGCGCGGGCTGGCGTAGAGTGCCATATACAGCGCAATCGGGAACGCCATCAGCGCATCGGCAATGCTGACCGCCAGCGCCATCGTCACGGTGCGCAGCACTATGTCGAGGTTGCCGGCGTTTAGCAGCTGGCGGTAGTTGTCCAGCGTCCACTCCGGCAGTACCGACATCGTAAAGTCGTCGAAGGTGTAGAAGCTCTGACCCAGCAGACCGAACAGCGAGCCCAGATAGAGGCCGCCCATCCACAGCAGCGGCAGCGCCAGCCAGAGCAGCAGCATCAGATGCGGGTGCAGTAACAGCCAGCGGCCGAGGCGGCCGGCGGCCGATAATCCAGCCAGTGGCGAGCCGGCCGCGGCTGTGGTCGGGGTGAGGGCGGTACTCATGGCTGGCTCCCGCTGTCATCCTGCAGCGGCACCATGGCGCTGCGTGACCAGCCACAGCCGAGGCGGGTGCCGATGTCCGGCAGCAGAGCGTCGTCGCCATCACGGTGCGGCACATGGACCGCCAGCGTCTGCTGCTGGCCGAGATCCAGCTCCAGCCGGCTGTAGGCGCCGTGGTAGTGGACATGGCGCAGCTTGCCTTCAACCTGTACCTCATGCTGGCCATAGGGGGTCAGCAGCTGCACGTGTTCCGGACGCAGCGCGAACGGTTGAGCCTGGCCGCTGAGGCGCTGTGCCAGTTCGCCACTGATGACGTTGGACGAACCGACAAAGCGGGCGACAAACGGCGTCTGTGGCCGCGCGTACAGCGCACGCGGAGTATCCAGCTGTTCGATGCGACCGCGGTTGAACACGGCAACGCGGTCGGACATCGACAGCGCCTCGCCCTGATCGTGGGTGACATAGACGAAGGTGATGCCCAGATGGCGATGCAGCCGCTTCAGTTCGGACTGCATCTGCTCGCGCAGTTTCAGATCCAGAGCGCCGAGCGGCTCATCCAGCAGCAGCACCTTGGGACGGTTGACCAGTGCCCGGGCCAGCGCGACGCGCTGGCGCTGGCCGCCGGAGAGTGCCGACGGCTTGCGATCGCCATAGCCGCCGAGGGCTACCAGCTCCAGCGCCTCCTCGCTGCGCGCCAGCCGGTCACCGCGGCCGATGCCCTTGATCTTCAAGCCGTAGGCGATGTTCTCGCTGACGCTGAGGTGCGGGAACAGCGCATAGTCCTGAAACACGGTATTCACGTCACGCAGGTAGGGCGGCAGGCCGACGGCATCGACGCCGCCGAGGCGCACCACGCCGAGATCGGGCTGCTCGAAGCCGGCCATCAGGCGCAGGCAGGTGGTCTTGCCGGAGCCTGACGGCCCCAGCATCGAGAAGAACTCACCCTGTTCGATCTGCAGCGACACGCGGTCAACCGCCTTGACCTTGCCATACAGCCGGCTGACGGCTGAAAACTCTACGGCGAATGTCATACAGCCTCCCGGTTAACGGCCGCCCATGATGGCGATGTAGTCCTGCACCCAGCGGCTGTAGGGGACACAGCTGCCCTGGCTGCACTTGGCCTGCGGCGTCTTCCAGAACGCGATCTTGGCGAAGTTGTCGAAGCCGTTGGTGGCGCAGCCGGTCTCTCCCAGCAGGCTCGACGCCTTGCAGGCAGCCGGCACCGCCGGTACCGAGCCGAACCAGGCGGCAACATCACCCTGCACCTTGGGTTGCAGCGACCAGTTCAGCCACTTGTAGGCGCAGACCGGGTGGGCGGCATTGGCATGCAGCATGGTGGTATCCGCCCAGCCGGTGGCGCCTTCGACCGGGATCGTCGAGGCGATGGGTTGTTTCTCGGCCTGCAGCGCATTGACCTGGAACGGCCAGGCGCCGGAGGCGACCACCCCTTCGTTCTTGAAGTCGCTCATCTGCACGTTGTAGTCATGCCAGTAGCGGTGGATCAGGCTGTGTTGCTGGCGCACCAGCGCCAGCACGGCGGCATACTGCGCCTCGTTGAGTTCGTAGGGGTCTGTGATGCCGAGCTCCGGCTGCGCATGCTTGAGGTAGAGCGCCGCATCGGCCAGGTAGATGGCGCCATCATAGGCCTGTACCCGGCCCTGATTCGGTTTGCCATCGGGCAGGGTTTCCGGCTTGAACACCACAGCCCAGCTGGTCGGGGCGGTCTTGAAGACGTTGGTGTTGTACATCAGCACGTTCGGCCCCCACTGGTAGGGGGTGCCGTAATGCTGGCCGGCGACCGTATGCCAGGGGGCATCTTGCAGGCGTGAATCGATCTGGCTCCAGTTCGGGATCAGCGCCGGGTTGATGGGCTGTACCCGTTTGCCGTAGATCAGGCGCAGCGAGGCATCACCGGAGGCGGTGACCAGGTCATAGCCCCCCTTGGCCATCAGCGCGACCATCTCGTCCGAGGTCGCGGCGGTCTTGACGCGGACCTGACAGCCGGTCTCCTGCTCGAAGCCGGTGACCCAGTCATAGGCCTTGTCGGTATCGCCGCGTTCGATGTAGCCGGGCCAGGCGATGATATCCAGTACCCCTTCGCCCTTGCCGAGACTCTGCAGCGGTTCAGCCTGTGCCGAGGTGGCGGCAACGATGGCAACAGACAGCGGACAGGCAAGGGCGGCAAAACGGGTGCTGGGCTTCATGACGTACTCTCCGTGTATCCGGCAGGGCCGGTGATATGCCTCGGGGTAGAGGCGCTTAACGGAGACTATTCAAGGGCTGTGCCATAACGGACAAAACCGATAACGGCGCCCCTTGGCGTGATGTGCCCTCTGGCGGTGCAGGGGGCTGAGGTGTGCCAATTTGGTGCAAAAGACAAGTGCCAGGGAACCAGAGTGGCGCCATGAGCGCAGGTGGACTCGCCGCGAAAACAGGGAATGACACCGCTGGCAATATGGAAATTGATATTTTAACTCAATGAGTTATCTGTTCTCCTGCTCGATTGCCCCCGCACTGCCCGCCAGCGGAGCGCCACGCTGGTGGTGTCGCTCCGCCAGGAGATGCTTAACCCTTGACCAGGGTATTAGCGGGCGGTGACTGTGTTCAGCACCTTGCTTTGTGAGCGACGCTTGGCCAGCCAAAACAGCAGCAGACCGGGGATATAGAGCCACAGCGAGAGCAGCAGATTATCCAATCCCGAGGCGTAGAGTAGCCAGGCGCCATACAGGGTCGCTCCCGCGGCAATCAGGTATTGCACGACGCTCACGCTGCCCGATGCGCTCGCTGTTTGTTGCCAGCTCCATTTCAGCAGGAAGGCGCCCACCAGCAGGTACGGCACCAGTATCATCTGCGAGGAGATGGCGAGCAGGGTGTTATATCCCTCGCCACTCCACAACACCGCCAGCAGAGAGGCCTGTACTGTCAGGCTGGTCAGCCACAGCGAGTTGATGGCCACCCCACGCTGGTTCTGGCGGCGGAAGATCGCGGGAAAGGCGCCATGGTTGGCGGCACTCCAGGGAACTTCTACCGCAAACAGCGTCCAGCTCAAGTAAGAGGCACAGACCGAGATGACCAGGCCGATGGCGATGATCACCTTGCCGGGCTCACCCAACAGTTGCCCCATCAGCAAGGCCATGGAGGGATTATGCAAACCTGCCAGTGTCTCGCGGCTTTGCAAACCAAACGACAGCAGCGTCACCAGTACATAGATCACCAAGGCCAGCAAGACGCCAAACAGCGTGGCGCGGCCAATATCCCGACGTTTTTGCGCCCGCGCCGACAGCACCACAGCGCCCTCTATGCCAGTAAACACCCAGAGGGTGATGATCATGGTCTGCTTTACCTGCTCCCAGACCGGCACTTCCAGCGTCAGGCCATGAAAATCCAGCTGTGCCAGATCCAGGCGGAAGGCCAGCAGCGCCAGACCGATGAACAGCAACAGCGGAACCAGCTTGGCGACGGTGGCGAGCAGATTGACCAGCGCGGCTTCGCGGATGCCGCGCGCCACCAGCCAATGGACCGCCCAGACGAAGAGCGAACCACAACTCACGGCCTGCCAGGTATTGCCATCGCCAAATATCCGCGCCTCCGGCCCATCGGTAAACAGGCTCAAGGTGGCAAAGACGATGACCAGATAGGAGACAATCCCGATGGTGGCGCACAGCCAGTAACCCCAGGCGGAACAAAAACCGACGAGCTCGCCAAAGCCGGCGCGGGCGTAGGTGTAGATGCCTCCCTCCAGATCCGGGCGTTGGCGTGACAGGTGCAAGAAGCAGAGAGCCAGCAGTATGATGCCGACCCCTGTGATAGCCCAGCCGATCAGCACCGCCAACGGTGCCGCCACCTGGGCCATGTTTTGCGGCAGGCTGAAAACGCCGGCGCCGACCATGGAGCTGAAAACTAAAGCGGTCAGCGACCAGACGCCGATCTTCTGGTTGCTCATGCTGTCACCTCGGCAGCCTGCGCTGTGCCAAACGCCGTGGCCAACTCGGCAATATGTTCTGGGCCAATGCCGCAGCAACCACCGATCAGGTTGGCGCCGACCGTTTGCCAACGTCTTGCCCACTGCAGATAGGCAGGGGGATCCAGATCGGTGCGCAGCTCATCCAATCCATCATTGGCCGTGGCCTCTTCTGGCTGGGGCGGAAAGGCGTTGGCATAGGCGCCCAGCTTTAACGTCACGCCCAGCTCGTCACGCACCGACGCGGCAACCTGCAGCGCGGATTCGATGACCTCGGGCTGACTGCAATTGAACAGTGCCGCTTCGGCGCCCAGCTCGATGGCGGCGCGGATGGCCTCGGCGACCGGCTCACCAGAGCGCAATCTGGGGATCTCGTTGACCACCGCATCTTGCAGGGTAAAGGAGACCCAATAGGGCTTGCCATCTTCCGGCAGCAGGGCGCGGACGGCCCGTACTTCGGCGATTAGACTCTGGGTTTCGGCCAACCACAGATCTACATGAGCCGCCAGCCCGGCGATAATGGGCGTGGCCAGCTCCTGTACCCGCTCAGCCTGATAGAGATCGGCACGGTACGAACCAAACAACGGGGGCAGCGAACCCGCCACGCGCACCCTGGTGCCGCGGCTGGCCTGGCGCGCCAGACGTCCGGCCAGGGCGGTCAGCTCCTGACCGCGTTCGGCAAAGCGTGACTCGCCAATATGAAAAGGCACCACGGCATAGTTATTGGTGGTGATCACCTGGGCGCCGGCGGCAATAAAGGCTTGATGAGCGGCAACCACCTGTTCTGGCGCTTCCATCAATGCCAGCGCTGACCATTCGGGCTGGCGAAACGGGGCACCGCGTCGCTCAAGTTCTCGCCCCATGCCGCCATCCAACAAGGTCGTATTGTGATCCGTCATGTTATTTTCCTTTTTTTGATAAGCTTATGCTTTCAGCGGTAAAGATGCTTAGCCATTTAGACGTCCATACTAGCATGTGCTTTGCCAAGTGCAAGCCAGGACGACGTTGCGCTGTTGCGGAGTTAAAAAGGACTCTGTGGCGATGACACGGTTGCGTGGGGCGCGACCATTTACGGCACATGAGCCGCATCGGGTGAAGATCGCGGGCGGGCGTTGGGAGTAATAGTATGTAAGGCCCCGGGAGCTGCCGCCTGCCGGTGTGTATTCTGCCGCGACCAGCTAGAGTGAGGGGTATGTTTGCCGCCTGCAGTCTGGCGCGGTGGCTGGAATATCAGATCGGAGTATCCTCAAATGCGGTATCTGCTTGTTATCGGACCATTGCTGGTGGCGAGTTTGTTCGCGAGCGGATGGGCCGTTGCGGCTGATGGCGCCACCCTGCCTGTCGTCAAACCCCTTTTGGCGTGTGAACAGTTGGCCAAACACTCCTTCTCGGCCGCAGCCGATGCCACTGTCACCGTCAGCGCGGCAACCCTGATTACCACGGAGCAAGGGCCGTTCTGCAAGGTGACTGGCACCATAGCGCCAGCCATCGGTTTTGAGGTGAATCTGCCGACCGAGCGTTGGAGCTCGCGCTTCCTGCAATTGGGATGTGGCGGACTGTGTGGTTCCCTCTCGTTGAATCTGGCGAATGCCCATAGCTGTACGCCCGCTCTGCATGGCGAGTTTGTGGTTGCCAGTACGGATATGGGTCACAGCGGCAGCATGATGGATGCCTCATGGGCGCAGGACGCCCAGAAGCGCATTGATTTTGCCTATCGGGCCCAACACCAGACGGCGTTGGTCAGCAAAGCCATTATTCGCGCCTATTATGGCCAGCCTCAGCGTTATGCCTACTTTATGGGGTGCTCCGATGGCGGGCGTGAGGCGTTAATGGCGGCACAGCGCTTCCCGGAGGATTTTGATGGCATCGCGGCCGGGGCTCCAGCCGCCTTTTTCCAATTCCAGAACTCCTTTTTCCATGGCTGGAATGTGGTTGCCAATCAGCGTGCGGATGGTAGTGCCATTCTGCTCAAGGATCGATTGCCGATTCTGCATCGGGCCGTTCTGGGGCACTGTCCGACCCTCTCCGGGGTAGCGGATGGGCTATTGCAGAATCCTTATGCCTGTCAGTTCGACCCGGGCTGGGTGCCCACCTGTGCCGATGAGCAGAAGCCGGGAGAGAACTGTCTGACCCGTGAGGAGATCCTGGCGGCCGGACGGCTCTATGCCGGGGCTTCCGATGCCTCGGGTCGGCACTTCGTGCTCGGTGGCATGCCTCTGGGCTCAGAGCTGCAGTGGCCGGTGCCAGCCCGCCAGGGTGAGCCCGCCATGTCCCTCAGCATGGTGTTGCCTGCGCTGCAGCATGTGTTGCTACCCGAGACCCAGCGCAACCTCAACTCCCTCGCCGATTTCCCGTTGACCCATCAGAACTTCCAGCGTGTGGCTCAGCTGGCCGCACTGAATAATGCCGCCAATACCAATTTGCACCCATTTATGCAGCGCGGCGGCCGGCTGATCCTCTGGCATGGACTGGCGGATGACTCCGTCAGCCCGGCATTCTCGCTGGCCTATTACCGTGGCGTGCAGGCCGAGCTCGGTGCGGAGGCGACCGACCAGTTCTTGCGGCTCTTCCTGCTACCGGGCGTCGGTCACTGTGGTCGTGGTGAGGGGTATGATCAGATTGATTTTCTCACGCCGCTACTCGCCTGGACCGAGTCAGGCAAGGCTCCAGAGCAGATCGTGGCCGCCAAGGTGGCGCCGCCGGCACTCATCCAGCCGCATCGGGCCACCAGCGCCCCGGCAAGCCAACAGGCTGCAGGCCAGTTCCATGCCGCGCGTGCGGTGAGCTCCCCCTTGCCCGTGCCGGGCAAGCCTCCCCTCGCTACTCGCCCTGTCTATCCTTACCCCAATATTGCCCGCTATACCGGGGAGGGGGATCCCAATCTGGCCGCGCATTACCGGCCGGAGAAGTCGGCCGCGTTTGCGCTCATCGCATTTGGCCAGCCGGCCATCTCGTATGTGGGAGCCGACAATCAGCGGACCTTCAGCGTGGTCGACGGCAAATTGGTCGCGGCGAGTCATTGAGTCGCCGCGCGGGGTAACAATGCTGCTGTCGCTGGGGCTGTGCCAGTCACAGCCCTGTCATCAGGCTGTGTCTCGCGCCGCGAATTTTGCATCGGGGGGTGGCAACATGCCGGCGTAAAAAAGCCGCTCCGAGGAGCGGCTTTTGACAGCAGGAGGCGAAATTACTTCCACGCCTTCCAGGTATTGATCAGACCGTTGGTAGAGCTGTCGTGGCTGTCGATGGCCGCGCCGGTGTTCAGTTCCGGCAGGATCTTGTTGGCCAGTTGCTTGCCCAGCTCAACGCCCCACTGATCGAAGGAGAAGATGTTCCAGATGGCGCCTTGCACGAAGATCTTGTGTTCGTACATGGCGATCAGGGCACCCAGCGTCTTCGGGGTCAGCTGCTTGAACAGGATGCTGTTGGTCGGGCGGTTGCCTTCAAACACCTTGAACGGCACCAGATCCTTGACCTGTTCCAGCGTCTTGCCGGCGGCCAGGAATTCGGCTTCGACCTGTTCCTGACTCTTGCCGAACGCCAGCGCCTCGGTTTGGGCGAAGAAGTTGGCCAGCAGCTTCGGATGGTGGTCGCCGATCGGGTTGTGGCTGATGGCCGGCGCCAGGAAGTCGCACGGGATCAGCTTGGTGCCCTGGTGAATCAGCTGATAGAAGGCATGTTGGCCGTTGGTACCCGGCTCACCCCAGATGATGGGGCCAGTCTGGTAATCGACCTTGTTGCCGTTGCGATCGACATACTTGCCGTTGGATTCCATGTTGCCTTGCTGGAAGTAGGCCGGGAAACGGTGCATGTACTGGTCGTACGGCAGAATCGCTTCGGATTCGGCGCCGTAGAAATTGTTGTACCACAGGCCGATCAGCGCCAGCAGTACCGGGATGTTCTCGCCGTACGCCTTGGTGGCGAAGTGCATGTCCATCTCGAAGGCGCCTTGCAGCAGGGCTTCGAAGTTGTCGTAACCGACGGACAGCGCGATCGGCATGCCGATGGCAGACCAGGAGGAGTAGCGGCCACCGACCCAGTCCCAGAACTCGAACATGTTGGCGGTGTCGATACCGAACTCGGCCACGGCCTTGCCGTTGGTGGAGAGCGCGGCGAAGTGCTTGGCGACATGAGCCTTGTCACCGGCGTGCTTCAGGAACCAGTCACGGGCGGTCAGCGCGTTGGTCATGGTTTCCTGGGTGGTGAAGGTCTTGGAGGCCACCAGGAACAGGGTGGTTTCCGGATCGATCTTCTTCAGCGTTTCGGCAACATGGGTGCCGTCGACGTTGGAGACGAAGTGCATCTCGAGGTGGTTCTTGTACGGACGCAGCGCCTCGGTGATCATCACCGGACCCAGATCGGAGCCGCCGATACCGATGTTGACGACATGCTGGATCGCCTTGCCGGTATAGCCCTTCCACTCGCCGGAGATGATCTTGGCGCTGAACGCCTTCATCTTTTCCAGCACCGCCTTCACTTCCGGCATCACGTCCTTGCCATCGACCAGGATTTCGCGGTCGGAGCGGTTACGCAGTGCCACGTGCAGCACGGAGCGACCTTCGGTCTGGTTGATCTTCTCGCCGTTGAACATGGCGTCGATCGCGGCTTGCAGATCCGTCTCTTTGGCCAGATCGATCAACAGGGCGAGGGTCTCCTCGCTGATAAGGTTCTTGGAGTAGTCGACGAGGATGTCGCCACCGAAAGTGGTGGAGAACTTGTCGAAACGGGCCGCATCGGCGGCGAAAAGATCCTTGATTTGACGATCCTTGTTGGCGGCGAAGTGAGCCTCCAGCGCCTTCCAGGCCTTGGTCTGGGTCGGGTTGATGTTTTTCATCGGTTGGCTTTCCTAAGAGTCGAGGGTTGAAACCTGTACGTCCTGTGCACCTGCACCTGACCGGGTTGACGCCTCCTCGGGCGCTGCCGGCCAAAAAACGGCGCTAGTTTACACTTTTTTGCCGCGAGTATGCTGCACTGATGACCATAGTTGCTTTGCGCTAGCGCAGGAAAGCGCTACCGACACCGCACAGGGCGCCAATGTGGTCTTGCTTCTGGGGGCGAGCGGGGTGTAGGGTAAAACCATGAACACAATACGGATGTCCGCTCGACACGCTGCGTGGTGGCGCCTCGACTGAGGCGGCCAGGCGTGTTCACACCCCTATTTCATGCCGCCGGATCGGGCGGCATGTTGTTTTTGTGAGGCTCCCGACCGGCATTCACTGCAACAGGAGCTTACCTCATGCGTTACACCATCCTTACTGGCGATCGTCCCACCGGCCCGCTGCATCTGGGTCACTATGTCGGCTCGCTGCGGCAGCGGGTTGAACTGCAACAGCACCATGACCAGACGGTGCTGGTAGCCGATCTGCAGGGGCTGACCGACAACGGTCAAAACCCGGAAAAAATCAGCGAAAACACCCTCAACGTCGTCGCCGATTACCTGGCGGTAGGGATCGATCCTGACCAGACCACCATTTGTCTGCAATCGGCGCTGCCGGCGCTCGCCGAGCTGACCATGTACTACCTGAATCTGGTGACAGTGTCGCGGCTGGAACGCAATCCGACCGTGAAGAGCGAAATCGAGCAGAAGGGCTTTGAACGCTCGCTGCCGGCCGGGTTCCTGGTCTATCCGGTCAGCCAGGCGGCGGATATCACCGCTTTTGCCGCTACCCATGTGCCCGTAGGTGACGACCAGCTGCCGATGATCGAACAGACCAACGAGATAGTGCGCAGCTTCAATCGCATTGTCGGTGCTCCCGTGCTGACCGAATGCCAGGCGTTGTTGGGCAAGGTGAGCCGGCTGCCGGGCATCGATGGCAAGGCGAAGATGTCGAAGTCACTGGGCAATACCATAACGCTGGGGGCTAGCGAGCAGGAGATCCAGGCCGCGGTGATGCAGATGTATACCGATCCCCATCACCTGCGCGTCAGCGATCCGGGACAGGTCGAGGGGAATGTGGTGTTCAGTTATCTGGATGCGTTCAGTGCCGATCCGGAACACATAGCGGCGCTGAAGGCACACTACCGGCGCGGTGGCCTGGGTGACATGGTGCTGAAACGGCGGCTGAACGAGGAGCTGCAGACGCTGCTGGCGCCGATTCGCGCGCGACGGGCCGAGTATCTGGCGGATAAGGGCGAGTTGATTCGCCTGCTGGCTGCGGGCACGCAACGGGCACAGGCGGTGACCGCCGAACAGTTGTCGCGCGTGCGCCAGGCGTTGGGCCTGGCGCTGCAGGATGACATGGCGGGCGTTTAGGCCGGTGGCTGGCCCGTCACTCAGGCGGCAATCAGGGCGGCGTAGCCGTGGCCCAGTTCCCGTTGTTGCTCGGCACAGCGCCGGCAGCTTGCCCAGTCGAGGCCAACCCGTGCGGCGACCTTGTGCGGCCAGTCGTCCGGGGCGTCATCTGGCAATGTCTCAGGCAGGATTGATAGGGCGATTGCCAGATGGATCAGGGCGGCCTCCTCGGAAAAGGGCTCGGCTTTCAGCGGGTTGTAATGCCAGGCGATGGCGTGACAGAAGGTGGATGGAAAATTCCACTGTCTGGCCAGCTCGGCGCCGAGTTCGGCATAGGTGAAGCCGACGGTAATCTGCTCCGCCGCCGCCCGGCCCTTGTGCGGCTCGAGATCGCAGATGCGTTGTACCATGGTCTCCGGCAGGCCAAGGTGCATGATCAGCCGGCCCAGTGCGTGCAGCAAGGCACAGGTGAACACCTCCTCTCCCTTCTTGCCTTGTAGCTGGGCCAGCCGCTTCGCCAGTTCGGCGACATCGAAGACCTGGGCCCAGAAATATTTGAGGTCGATGCCGGGGACCGTCTTGATCGAACCGGTCAGGCTGCAGGCCAGCACCATGTTGCGCACTGTGTCCGTCCCCAGCCGCACCGCGGCCTCCTTGACGGTGGCGATCTGGCGGCTGCACCCGAAGCGGGCTGAGTTGGCCAGGCGCAGCAGCTTGGCGGAGATGACGGGATCGCGCGACAGCTTGTCGGCGATCAGTAGCAGATCGGGATCCGGCTGGTTGAAGGTCTGAATCAGTTCGCGTACCACTTCCGGTACGCTGGGCAAGTGTTGTGGCTTGTTTAGCAGGTCTTGCATGGTTGGCATGGTCTGGCTCCCCGGCGTTGGTCGCGATAAAAACAGCATTCTGTCTGCATCGAATCAAGTATGGGTGCTTTTTGCCGCTTTGCCTGCGCGTTGTACGGTTATCCGCCATTCAACAGCGAAGCCAGACCATGGCCATCGAGGTGGTATAGCTGCCAGACCGTAGCGAGATCCGGCCATGACACACCGCACTGTATCGCCACCGGCGCGGGCCAGTTTTCGACAGGATCATCCGGGAGGGCATCGGTGAGCGACGAGAGCCACAGCGCCAGGTGGACGATGCAGGCTTCCTGGTTGGCCGGTTGGGTCGCCAGCGGTTGCAGGTGATCGCGAATCGCCTCGACCAGGTGGGCAGGCAGTTTCCAGCGCTGCGCCAGTTCGGCGCCGACCAGGGCATAGTCATAGCCGAGCAGATGGCGCTGCGCGGCGACGTCGCCGCTGCGGACCGTTTCCTGCTGCAGCGTTTGTAACGCCGCCGCCGGCAGCGCCAAGTGCAGCACCAGCTGTCCGAGGGCATGCAGCAAGCCGGTGGTAAATGCCAAATCGCCATTCCCGCCACCCTGGCGAGCCAGCCGCTTAGCCAGTTCAGCGACGGTGAACACCTGATGCCAGTAATGGCCCAGATGGATGCCTGGCACGGCAGAAACGGACTGGGTCAGGCCGCATGCGAGGACCAAATTACGTACCGTACCCAATCCCAGCCGGATGCAGGCTTCGCGTACCGAGGTGATGACCCGGCCACCACCGAAGCGCGCGGCATTCGCCAGGCCGAGCAGGCGGGCAGTGATCACCGGATCGCGGCTGATTTGGTTGGCGATGTTCAGCAGGTCCGGGTCGGGCTCATTGAAGGAGTCCATCAGCTCACGAACCACTTCAGGGACGCTGGGCAGGTGCTGTGGCTGACAAAACAGGCTGGTGAGCGGTGTCATAACGTCCTCGAAGGCAAACCGGAAGGCAAGAACAGGGTTTCATTAACTGTACATGGCTCGCGTGCGGTTAGGGGCCTGACCGGGGAGCGCTGGCGCGCGAATTGATGAAACTGTGAGGGGTGTGGCAGTGGAGCCAGTGCGGCTCCACTGTTCAGTGTCAGACACCGAGTTTCTGGTGATAGCTCTTCTTGGTGTCGTTGATGGCCTTGATTGCGGCCTTGGCTTCGTCAAGTTTGCCGGCATCGATCAACGCCTTGGCGGCATCGACCTGCTGAAGAACGCTATCCAGCCCTTCGGTGTAGGTTTTGCGAGCCGGGCTGTCTGCAGCTTGATCCTTCATGCCATCCGGCACGTCGGATTTGGCCTTCAGTGTCGCCTCTTTCAGCGCGGCGAGGCTGCTTTGCATCGTCGCGGCATCGGTGGCGGTACTGGCGGACCGCAGCGCTTTTGACATCGCCTTCATGTCCGCCTCGACTGAGGCGTGAGCCAGCAGCGGAACGGCCATGCTGGCGGAGAACAACAGGGTGCAGCAGATAGACGCAATCTTGTTCATGGGACTCTCACTCCTGGTTTGACAAACTTTCACAGTGTAGCCTGCCAACCTTAAACTGCCCTTAAGATGTCTGACAAGAAAGGTCGGATTAGTTGCGTTGCTGTGCCGTCTCCCAGAAGGCGCGGATCATCGGTTCATCGAGCCGCCGTTTCTGTACGCAGAGGCCAACATCGAATGGCTTCAGCGCTGGTCGCACCTCTAAAATCCGCACCTTGTCACCCATCGGGCTGTGGTCGATCACCGCCTCCGGCACTACGCCGACGCCGCAGCCGAGCGCCACCATGCTGACAATCGCCTCGTTACCGGCGACTTCGGCATACAGGTTCGGGCTGATGCCCCGGTTGCGTAACCACTGGTCGCAGCGTTTACGCGCCAACCCTTGCTCGGAGAGGATCAGCGGCAACCGTTCCCAGTCCGGTTCTTCATTTTGCAACCAGCGCGTCACCGGGCTGGTGGATTTTGGCGCGATAAACACCAGCGGCACCCGCTGCAGCGAGATGAAGTGCAGCTTGCCCGGCAGGGCATCGGGGCGGGCGGCGATGCCGAGTTCGGCCTCGTCGGAGAGCACCTTGTCGACAGCCAGGGCTGGATCGCCGGTCTCGAGTTTGATCTCCAGCTGCGGATAACGCGCCCGAAAACGCCCCAGTATGTCTGGCAGCAGGAAGTAGCTGGCGGTGACAGAGCAGTAGACGCGCAGTCGCCCCTGCAGCGGTTCGCCGACGTGGCGCAGCTCGTGACGCAAAGCTTGCCAGTCATCGAGCAGATGACGACCGAATTCTCGCAATCGATCGCCGGCCGGGGTCAGCTGGACGGTGCGATTGTCGCGCTCAAACAGTGGGCAACCGACCTCCTGCTCCAGGCGCTGAATCGCCCGGCTGAGCGTCGAGGGGCTGACGGCCATCGCATCGGCGGTGCGGGCAAAATGCAGGCTGTCGGCCAAATGCAAAAACAACTCCAGATTGCGCAACTCCATGGCATCCTCCGTGATGATGTACCGGGCAGCGAGGGGAAAATCACATTCCGCTAAATGCAATATTCTGTTCCGAATATATCATTTCCGGCAATGAAATGTGTCGGCTATAGTGCTTCAGTCGTTGTCCCATCCGGGACACAAGGAATTTACCGTCTTAAATGGAGTCACCCATGTCCAACTATTTCAATACCCTGAACCTGCGTCAGCAGCTGGCCCAACTGGGCAAATGCCGTTTCATGAACCGTGACGAATTCGCCTCCGGTTGCGATTTCCTCAAGGGCAAGAAGGTCGTCATCGTCGGTTGTGGTGCTCAAGGTCTGAACCAGGGTCTGAACATGCGTGATTCCGGTCTGGATGTGGCCTATGCCCTGCGTGCCGAGGCGATCGCCGAGCGTCGCAAGTCCTGGCAACAAGCCACCGCCAACGGCTTCAAGGTCGGCACCTATGAAGAGCTGATCCCGGGCGCTGATCTGGTGGTCAACCTGACTCCGGACAAGCAGCATACCGGCGTCGTCAAGGCGGTCATGCCGCTGATGAAGCAGGGCGCGGCACTGGGTTACTCCCACGGTTTCAACATCGTTGAGGAAGGCACCCAAGTGCGTAAGGATCTGACCGTGGTCATGGTGGCGCCGAAGTGCCCGGGTACCGAAGTGCGTGAAGAGTACAAGCGTGGTTTCGGTGTGCCGACGCTGATCGCCGTGCACCCGGAAAACGATCCGCGTGGTGAAGGCATGGCCATCGCCAAGGCGTGGGCCGCCGCGACCGGTGGTCACCGTGCCGGTGTACTGGAGTCCTCGTTCGTCGCGGAAGTGAAGTCGGACCTGATGGGCGAGCAAACCATTCTGTGTGGCATGCTGCAAGCGGGTTCCATCCTGTGCTACGACAAGATGGTCGCCGGTGGCATCGATGCCGGCTACGCTGGCAAGCTGATCCAGTTCGGCTGGGAAACCATCACCGAGGCCCTGAAGCAGGGCGGCATCACCACCATGATGGATCGTCTGACCAATCCGGCCAAGCTGAAGGCTTTCGAGCTGGCAGAAGAGATGAAGGATCTGCTGCGTCCGCTGTTCCAGAAGCACATGGATGACATCATCGGCGGTGCCTTCTCCAGCGGCATGATGGCCGACTGGGCGGCGGATGACGTCAAGCTGCTGACCTGGCGCGAAGAGACCGGCAAGACCGCGTTTGAAAACGCACCTGTGTTCAACGGCACCATCAGCGAGCAAGAGTATTTCGACCACGGCATCCTGATGGTCGCTATGGTCAAGGCCGGTGTCGAACTGGCGTTCGAAACCATGGTCTCTTCCGGCATCATTGAAGAGTCAGCCTATTACGAATCACTGCATGAACTGCCGCTGATCGCCAACACCATCGCTCGTAAGCGCCTGTACGAGATGAACGTGGTGATCTCCGACACCGCCGAGTACGGTAACTACCTGTTCGCCAACGCGGCTGTGCCGTTGCTGCGCGACCACATCATGCCGAAGGTCGGCCTGGATGTGATCGGCAAGGGGCTGCAGGAGACCTCCAACGGGGTCGACAACGTGGCCCTGGTGCAGGCCAACGATGCCATCCGCAACCACCCGATCGAAGCGATCGGCAAGGTGCTGCGTGGCTACATGAAGGACATGAAGCGCATCGCCGTCGGCGGCTAAGCCGATTCCTGATCGAATTTCTTCCCTGTGCGGGCCGGCGGTGGGCCGGTCCGTTACACTCCCCACAAGGGTTACTTGACCGCCTTATCCAGGCGGTTTTTTTATGGTGGCGAGCCAGCGCAAACCGGCTGAATTTCGCGCTCGCTGTGGATTAATCCTTTTACATATCATGGATTAAGCTGCGTTAGAGTCTATTTTCACGGCGGCGGGGGGGAATGCGTAAAAAATAGTTGAGAATTATTGTCATCTTTATTGATAGCGATTCCTATTTGTAAATATACTGCGCCATTCCGTTTTTCATGCTCACAACCCCTGTAAGGAATGGTTATGTCGCGCGCTGCGTCACCTCTGGCTTTGCACCCCCTGGCTCGTTCAGTTCGTCTGTTTCTGCTGTGTCCATCCATGCTGCTGAGTGCCGCGGCAGTTGCCGAGACCACGTTGCCGACCGTAGATGTCACGGCTCAGCAGGAGCAGGAAAACACCGAAGGCAGTGATTCCTATACCGCTCCGGCCTCGCGTACGGCTACCAAGCTGGCATTGACGCCGCGCGAGACACCACAGTCGGTCACGGTCGTCACACGGCAGAAGATGGACGACTTCAACCAGAACTCCATCAATGACGTGCTGAACGGCACCGTCGGCGTTCAGGTGGAACGTATCGAGACCGATCGCAGTTACTACACCGCTCGCGGCTTTGATATCACTAACTTCCAGGTGGATGGCCTGGGGCTGCCGATGGCCAATGGCAACGTCAATGGCGATCTGGATACCGCGCTCTATGATCGCGTGGAGGTGCTCAAGGGGGCCAGCGGCCTGATGACCGGAACCGGCAACCCATCAGCCACCGTCAACATGGTGCGCAAACGACCAACCCGTGACTTCCAGGCCAGTCTCAAAGCGGGCGCCGGCTCTTGGGATACCTATCGCGCAGAGGGTGATGCCTCCGGCGCACTGACCGATTCCGGACGTGTGCGTGGACGTATGGTGCTGGTGCAGCAGGACAAACACTCCTACCTGGATCGATATGCCAGCGATCGCAGCGTGGCGTACGGAGTCGTCGAAGGCGATCTGACCGACAGCACCCTGCTGACGATCGGCTATTCGCTGCAGAAGAATGACAGTGACAGCCCGATGTGGGGCGCGCTACCACTGTATTACACCGATGGCAGCCAGACTGACTATGACGTGTCGACCAGTACGTCCAGCGACTGGTCTTTCTGGAACGTGGACAACCACAACCTGTTCGTCGAGCTGAGCCAGCAACTGGCGAATGGCTGGCAAGCGAAAGGTGTGTACACCTTTATCGAGACCAAGCAGGACTCCAGGCTGTTCTACGTCTATGGTACCCCGGACAAGCAGACCGGCGCCGGCTTGCTCAGCTACCCCGGGCTGTATCAGATGCAGCGCAAGCAACACATCGTCGATCTGAATGCCAGTGGCCCGTTCCAGCTGGCGGGCCGCACCCACCAGCTGGTGGTCGGCAGCACGCTGTCACGCTCCAAGGTGAACGAGCTGTCGCTTTACAGCAACGATATCGGCACCGCTTTGCCTTCGCTGGAGGAGTGGACCGGGAACTATCCGCAACCGGCCTTTGATCTCTATCCGAACGGCAGTGAATGGCGTGACACCGAGAATGCGTTGTACCTCGCGACTCGCTTCACGCTGCGGGATGATCTCGCCTGGATCGCCGGTACACGTTATGCCAGCTGGCACAGCGAAGGCAGCAGTTATGGCACCACCAAGGATTCGGCGGCGACCGGAGAGTGGGTTCCTTACACGGGCATCGTGTATGACCTGACCGACAATCTGTCGACTTACGCCAGCTATACCACCATTTTCGCGCCGCAGGCCAAGTTTGATATCAACCGTGACCGTCTCGGCCCGATCGACGGCGCCAGCTATGAGGCTGGCCTCAAGGGCGAGTTCTATGACGGTCAGCTGAATACCAGCCTGGCGTTGTTCGAAAGCAAGCAGAATAACGTGGCCGAAGCGGCCGGCACCATTCCTGGCAGCACCGAGACCTACTATGTCGAACGTGATGGCATTCGTAGCCGTGGCTATGAGCTGGAGGTGTCAGGCCAGGTGCTGGAAGATTGGCAGCTGGCAGGGGGGTATACCCGTCTGCGCATCGAGGATGCGGATGGCAAAACCACCAATACCTACACACCGAAGCAGGTGTTCAAGCTGTCGACCAGCTATCAGCTGCAGCAGTGGCGACTCGGTGCCAGCCTGAACTGGCAGGATGATATCTACCGCCTGAATGGCGCCGGCACCTACACCCGTCAAAGCAGTTATGCGCTGCTGGATCTGATGGCGCGTTATGAGTTCAACCGCCAATGGTATGCGGCGTTGAATGCCTACAACGTGACTGACGAGAAGTACCTGACCAGTCTGTATTGGGATCAGGGCTACTATGGTGCACCGCGTTCGTTCAATCTTTCCACTGGCTGGAAGTTCTAACGCGATGCAGACGAACGGTACCCACGCCCTGTTGCAGCGTCTCTGGACGCTGCCGGGCCTCGATGCCTATCGCAGCGGCTGGGTACTGGATCGTGCCGGCTGGCCACTGGCTGACTTGCGTGCTTATGGGGGCGACTGGCTCACCACCTATGCTCGTCTGTGTCAGCCCGGGCTCGGCGAGCCGGCCCTCTGGCCAGCGCCCCAGCAGGAGGCACTGGTTTCGGAGTGGTCGCGCCCCTTGTGTTTTCGTCTGCTGATGCCATGGCTGGCTATCTATATCCTGTTTGACCGTGCTCTGCCGCTGGCCGCGTTGCAAGTGGTGCAAGACGAGGAGGGACGTCCTGCGCTGACGCTGGCCGATCTGCCCTGTCCCTCACCGCTGATGACGTCTGCCGTCACTCCGCGGGACTTGGTCGAGCAGGTGCTGGCTCCCCGGCTCGACGATTTGTGCCAGCTGTTGGCTTGTCGCCCGCGGGTGGTGTGGGGCAATGCGGGCAGTTACTGGCAGTGGTGGGTACATTCGGATCATCTGGCCTCCCTGATTGCGGCGCTGCCGCCAGCCGAGCAGGAGAGCGCCCGACTTCGCCTGCAACAGGCGCAAGCCTGCTGTGATGATGCCACCTGGCCGTCGATGCCGGCGGGCCGCAATCCCCTGTATCAGGCCATGCGTTTTCGCGGTTCGCCGGCCAAGCCAGTGCGCCGTGTCTGTTGCCAGCGTTATCACCTGCCTGGGCTGGAGATGTGTCATTATTGTCCTTCTCTGCACACGCCACCCCGCCGGCGCAGTGACGACTAACCGGGTTCCACCCCGCGACTCCAACCCGATGTTCGATTGCATTGAAACTGTGATTGGCGTCTAATCTGCGCGTATTTCCGCCTGTCTTTGCCGCTCCGAGGTACCGTTTTCATGTCTCATACCCCTGGTCAACCCAGATCACTGTTTCAGCTGACCTGGCCACTGTTCATCGACATCGCCTTCCACTTCCTGACCGGGGCGCTGAATACTTTTATGGTCGGACGCGTCTCCTATCAGTCGGTGGCGGCGTTGGCGGTCGGCAACCAGATCCTCGATCTGTGCATCACCCTGTTTAATTTCATCGGTATTGGTTCCAGCGTGGTGATCGCGCAATATCTCGGCGCCGGTGACCGGCGAATGGCACGACGGGTGGTGCACACCGCCATCGGCTTTAATCTTGTGGTGGGCACCCTGACCATGCTGGTGGTGTTGCTGGGGGCCGATGGCTTGCTGCAACTGATGAATATGCCCGACAACCTGATGCGCGATGGCCATATCTATCTGACCGTGATTGGGTTCTGTCTGGTACCGGAGGCGGCGGCGCTGTGTATGGCGGCGGCACTGCGTGCCCACGGCCACACCCGGGATGCCATGTATGTCACGCTGATCGCCAACATCATCACATTCATCGGCAATGCGCTGTTGTTATTCGGGTATTTTGGCCTGCCGAAGCTGGGGGTGGCCGGGGTCGCCTGGAGCACAGTGTTCGGGCGCATTATTGCGTTGGCGCTGCTGGTGTGGCTGATCCAGAAGCGTACCGGCATCCGTCTGGTGCCGGCACAGCTGTTCCGCTGGCCACGTGAGGTGTTGGGCAAGATCATGCACATCGGTCTGCCGGCGGCCGGCGAGAACCTCTCCTGGATGCTGCAGTTCATGGTCATCACCTCCTTTGTTGCCCTGATGGGGGATAAGGCGCTGGCGACCCAATCGTTCTTCTTCCAGATCTGTCTGTTCATCCTGCTGTTTGGCTTGTCCATCGGCCTGGGGACGGAAATTCTGATCGGGCATCTGGTCGGTGCCGGTAAATTCGAGACCGCCTATCGCCAACTGCTGCACAGTCTCAAGCTGGGGTTGCTGGTCACGACCATCGTCGTGGTGCCCATGGCCTTCGGTGGCGGGCATCTGGTGATGAGCTGGTTCAGCAGCGATCCCGAGATTGTGGCCATGGCGACCCAGCTGTTTTTTATCAGTCTGATCCTCGAACCGGGGCGTACCTTTAATATCGTGGTCATCAACTCGCTGCGGGCCACCGGCGATGCCCGGTTCCCGCTGATGATGGCGCTGATCTCGATGTGGGGGCTGGCGATCCCGCTGGGATGGTATCTGGGACTGCATCTGGGCTGGGGCCTGATCGGTATCTGGCTGGCACTGGCTGCCGATGAGTGGACCCGAGGGCTGGCCATGTATTGGCGTTGGAAGAGCCGGCGCTGGGAGAAGAAGGTGCTGATCCAGCCCGCGGCAGTCAATGCGGACATCGGGTTGTCGGGGTAATATTTCCTGTTCAACCAGAGGGCGGCAACCTGGTATTACGCGGTAAAAAACAAATAAAAAGGCCATGTTAATCATGGCCTTATTTTTTTATGTTCACTGGCTGAAAATATTTCCCAGCGACAGTGGCAAGCTATTTACCTCGCCCTGTCATCGTTGACAGGGGATATTATGCGGGCTGGGCATATAAGCCGCGATACCAGGCGACAAACTGGGCCAGGCCATGGGCCAGCGTTGTACTGGGCTTGAAGCCAATCGCCGCTTCCAGTGCTGCAGTGTCGGCGCTGGTCTCCAGCACATCGCCCGGTTGCAGCGGCAGCAGGTTCATCTGTGCCGGCACGCCGAGGGCGCCTTCCAGGGTACGGATAAAGTCGATCAGCGCCACCGGCTGGCTGTTGCCGATGTTGTAGACGCGGTACGGCGCACTGCTGTCGGCCGGGGTGCCGCTCTCCACCGTCCAGTCTGGATTGGGCTGCGGGATAACGTCGGTCAGACGCACCACGGCTTCGGCGATATCGTCGATATAGGTGAAGTCGCGACGCATGTCGCCGTAGTTGTAGACGTCGATCGGCTTGCCTTCCAGGATCGCCTTGGCGAACTTGAACAGCGCCATGTCCGGGCGGCCCCAGGGGCCGTAGACGGTGAAGAAGCGCAGGCCGGTCACCGGCAGCCCATACAGGTGGGCATAGCTGTGGCTCATCAGCTCGTTGGCTTTCTTGGTTGCAGCGTACAGCGACACCGGGTGATCGACGCTGTCGGCGGTGGAGAACGGTGTCTTGCGATTCAGGCCGTAGACCGAACTGGATGAGGCATACAGCAGGTGGCCGACCTGATGGTGGCGGCAGCCTTCGAGAATATTCAAGTGACCGACCAGATTGGCGTCGGCATAGGCGTGCGGGTTGTCCAGCGAGTAGCGCACCCCGGCCTGGGCGCCGAGATGAATCACCCGCGCGAAGCCTTCGCGGGCAAACAGATCGGCGATGGCGGCCCGGTCGGCCAGCTCCATCTTCTCGAAACGGAACTGCGGATGCGGAGTCAGTCGATCCAGACGCGCCTGCTTGAGGCGGACATCGTAGTAGTCGTTGAGATTGTCGATACCGACCACCTGATGGCCGGCGGCGAGCAGACGCTCGCTGACATGAAACCCGATAAAACCGGCGGCACCGGTCACCAGCATCTTCATAGCAGACTCCTTGCATGACGAGGCCAGATGGCCCCGCGAGCAGAGACCGGCTGGGCCGGTCTGTGTGGATTTAGGGTTGTTGTGGATCGTAGTGGAACGGAGTCAGCGCCTCGCCGGATTGGCGGCACGACGCCCGCAGCGCGCGCTGCGGATACAGGGTCCACTCCTCACCATGGCGTAAGCCCAGCGGCTGGGTGTCGGCCGGTTCAAAGCAATTCTCCATAAACTTGGCCGGCGCCAGCAGCCAGCGATGGCCATCGCCTTGTGTCAGCCAGGTCAGACTGGCGGCGATCTGCGCCTTGTTTTCCATCAGGTAGGGCCAGTGTTCCAGCGGGCGCGGGGTGAACAGCAGGAACTGTTCCCGGAATTTCAGAATCAGTACCTGATCTTGAGCCGGTACCCGCTGCTGCACCTGCTGCATGATGTCGATCGGCGTGCGTACCGGATTCATCAACGGGTAGCCCCACAACCCCCAGTGCAACCAGAGGATGCTCAAGGCGCCGCAGACGGCAGTGAAGGGCGCCTTGCGCAACCACGCCGCCAGCAGCAGGCAGCAGAGACCGGCGCTGAGCAGCAGTGGCCAGGGGTCTCCGCCCAGTTCAGCCAGTTGCGCCTCAAGTTTGGGATGGCCATGCAGGGCGGCCACCACCGCCGCGACCGTCAGTACGGCGCCAAGCACCCATACGAGGCCAGACCACAGCCGAGCGGGCCAGCGACGCTGCAACCAGAGCGGCAACCAGGGGGCGGCCAGCAGGGCCAGGACCGGCGTTGCCGGTGTGATATAGACTCCGCGTTTGCCAGGCGACAGCGAGAAAAACAGCAACACCAGCACTATGTAGCCAAGTAGCAGGAGCACGGTGCGGTTCCCCTGTCGCAAGGCATCGCGACAGCTCCAGACCAGCCAGGGCAAGAACAGCGACAGCGGTAGCCAGAATGCCGGTATCACCTCGGTCAGGTAGTACCAGAAGGGTTTGACGTGATGCCACGAATTGGCGTAGCGGGTCACCGTCTGACGGAACAGGATGTTGTCACGGTAGGCGACATAGGTGGCATCACCCTGGTGAGCGACGGCCAACACCATCGGCACCAGCCACAAACCGATCGCCAGCAGCAGGAACAGCGGCCCGGCGATCGCCTTCAGCCAGGCTTGCCGGCTGGCGGCGCGGATCTGCGCCCTGTGTGTCCACAAGGCTGGTATCAGGATCAGGGCGGCCAGGATGCCAACCCCTTTGGTGATGATCCCCAGTCCGGCGGCAAACCAGCCGAGATAATACCAGCGCCAGCCGGCGTCAGTCAGCAGGAAGCGCAGGAAACCGTAGACACCGAGTGTGATAAAGAAGGTGACCAGCGCATCTATCTGCGCCCCCTTGGCCTGGATGGTGAACTGGACCGTGAATAGCAGCAGCAAGCCGGCGCGGAAGGCGGTGGCACGATCCCACAGGCGCCGGGCGATGTCGAAGACCAGCGCCAGCGTTCCCAGGCCGGCCAGCAGGCTCGGCAACAGAAACGCGATACGCAGCGAACCGGTCAGGCTGTAGAACAGCGCTATGGCCCACATGAACATCGGTGGCTTGTCGGGGTAGATTTCACCACCACGAAACGGGAACAACCACTGCCCCGACTCCACCATCTGTTTGGCGATCAGCGCGAAACGTGGTTCGTCGGCGGGCCAGGGATCCCGTAACCCGAGTCCGGCCCCCAGGACAACCAGACCACAGAGCAGCAGTAGCCAGAAGGCCTGCTGCGTCTGGCGCGGGCCATGCAGTAGAACGTGATCAGAATGCATCGAGGCTCCTCGTCACAAGAAAGGGCTGGTCGCCCTTGTCGTCAATGGCTGGCGCGGTCGCGTTTCCAACCACGATGTTTGATATCGAGATAGAGGCTGTACAGCGCGGTAAAGGCCGGGAACAGGTTTTGCAGCACGCCGACGGAGTCCTGTTTGGCCGAAAACAGGAAATAGCTCAACGTCATCAGGCTGCCCAGAACACTCATGTACCAGAACAGGCGCGGGATGACCGGCTTGCCCGCCCGTTTCGAAGCCACAAACTGCACCAGCCAGCGCCCGCCAAACATCAGCGCCCCTGTGTAACCAATCAATTTCCAGCCGGTGATATGGATGCCGGTCCAGAATAACCAGGTGATCGGCAGATCCAGCCAGCTCACAAGTGGCTCTCCCGTACCTGGATGACCTTGGCCCGGCGTTTAAGCCACCAGACTCCGAGCACATCGACCAGACCCACCCATAACCGGTTCCAGACGCCGTAGTTGGAGCGTCCGGCCATGCGCGGTCTGTGGTTGACCGGATGCACCAGCATCAGGCCGCCTTGGGCCTGAATCAGCGTCGGGATGTAGCGATGCATGTGGTTGAATGACGGCAGGCGCAGATAGCGTTCGCGGCGCACGGCTTTCAGACCGCAGCCGGTATCCGGGATACCATCATTGAGCATGAAGTCGCGGAAGCCGTTCGCCACTTTCGACGAGAGGCGCTTGACCCAGTCGTCGCGGCGATTGACGCGGTGACCGATCACGCCCCAGACGCGCGCATCCAGAGCGTGGCGCTGCTGTACGCTCTGCAGCATGCCGGGAATATCTGCCGGATCATTCTGACCATCGGCATCCAGTACGACCAGCCACTCGCCGCGTGCTTCCCAGGCGCCGCTGAGGATGGCCATGCTCTGGCCGACACTCTGCTGGTGGCTGATCAGGCGCAGCCGGTCGAAGCCGTCGGCCTGCAGTTGCAGCAGTGTGGACCAGGTGGCATCCGTGCTGCCGTCGTCGATGTAGATCAGTTCATACTCGAACTGACCGTCCATGGCGGTACGGATCTCGGTAATCAGGGGGACGATATTTTCGGCTTCATTCTTCGCCGGAATGACGATGGATACGGTTGGCTGACAGGTTGCCGGCTGACTCATGATGTGGCCTCGGAGGTATGCGCGAGGGCGCTGGGATTCAAATCAGCACTTATGATGCCCTAGCCAACCTTAAGCTGCAATTAAGATACCCTGGACTGGTTGTTCGACAGCGCGTCTGCTCACAGACGCACCTGAGGCACCTCCAGCACGTGGTTATCCCGCACGGCGTAGCCTTGCAGGTAGTCCACCCGGCGCTGGGTAAGGGCATAGACCATGTCTTCCTGCTCAACGTGAAAGGCCAGCAGCGGGACGCCGCGGGTACGGGCCTCCTCCAGCCAGTGATACCAGGAGGTCTGATGTTCCGGGGTGGCCGCCATGCGCAACAAGTCAAAGGGTAGAAACTGGCTGTAGGGGTGTTCCAGATGCTCGATATCGAGCGCAAAGCGAATGCCGCGATCATGCAGCGCCACCATGGCCTTGCGCAGGTGCGGCATGTCCTGAACGCACTCCAGCTCCAGTGTGTGCAGCATCAGGGTTGCCGGTGCCAGCTGGTGTGCCAGCTCCTGCAGCGCCAGCTGCATCTCGCTGTGACTCAGCGACTCCGCATACAGATTCAGCAGCCAGAGGCCGCTGTCCTGCTTGCTGTCGACCAGCATGCTGGCCATCTCGCAGACCTGGAGATCCAGTTGATGGCGCAGGCCGAGGTGACGCACGATCTTCAGCAGTTCGAACGGATTGTCGTACTCCTTGAAGCGCAGCAACAACTCATGGCCAAATAAATCACCCTCCCGATGCAGTATCGGTTGAGCGATAAAATACATGGCGCTGCGATTCAGGATCGGGGGCAGTCCCTGCAGCATGATGTCATTCCTCATGCCTGGTCTCTTGCCTAAAGTGTAATCCATAACCTGATGGTCGGGCTCCGCCGACACCAATTTGGGTTACCGGCCGGGCTTGCTATACTCTCCGCCCCGCAATTGCCATCACAATGAGGTTAAAATGAGTCCGGAATATCTGCAGCGCTTTGGCGGCATCGCGCGCCTGTATGGCCATAGCGCATTGCAAGCGTTCGCTGCCGCCCATGTCTGCGTGATCGGCATCGGTGGGGTGGGCTCCTGGGCGGCCGAGGCGTTAGCCCGTTCCGGCGTAGGACATCTGACGCTGATTGATATGGATGACATTTGCATCACCAATACCAACCGCCAGATCCATGCGCTGCAACCGCAGATCGGTGAGCTGAAAATTGAGGCGATGGCGGCACGCATCCGACAGATTAACCCGGAGTGCCAGATCTCGCTGGTGGATGATTTCATCACGGCCGACAACCTGGAACAGTACATCCATGCTGGTTTTGACTATGTCGTCGATGCCATCGACAGCATCCAGGCCAAGGTCGCGCTGATTGCGTTTTGCAAGCGGCGCAAGATCCCGGTCATGGTTGTCGGCGGCGCCGGCGGCCAGCTGGATCCGACCCAGGTCACGATCGCCGATTTGGCGCGGACCACCATGGACCCGCTGGCGGCACGGGTGCGGGCTGATTTACGGCGGCGGTACGGGTTTAGTCGCGAGCCCAATCGCAAGTTTGGTATCGAGTGCGTTTACTCGACCGAGCAACTGCGTTACCCGGATGGCGCGGGCGGGGTCTGCCAGGCCAGGGCGCAGAGTGATGGCAACCTGAAGATGGATTGCGCCTCCGGTTTTGGGGCCACTACTGTGGTCACGGCGACGTTCGGCCTGGTGGCGGTATCTCGGGTGCTGGTCAAGATTGCCGAGCGCGGCGCGCGTGCCCGGCCATCCTGATGCTCACGGCGAGGGCGCGACGATCAACAGGGTATGACCGCGTCCTATCTGGTCAAATTCCTGCTCAATCCGGAAGCCGGCCTGCTGCAGCAGTGCGATAAACACCGCTGAATGGTAGAAACGGCTATTGCCGTTGGCCAGACAGGTGAAGTAAAGCGATGTGGCGTTCAGACTGAACTCGGCGGCGGCAAAGGGTTGTCGATCCCAGAACAGCTCCAGAATTGCCAACCTGGCTTGCGGCTTCATGCTGCGGCGCACACGCTGCAATATGCTGACGATCTGTTCTTCACTGAAACAGTCGAGAAACTGACTCATCCACCACAGGTCGGCCTCTGCGGGGAGCGGCGTCTCGGTCAGCAGATCGACCGCATGGCCATCAATTTGTGCGGCCAGCCCGGCTTGCTGGATGGCTACGCTGGCCAGAGCCAATTGTTGCGGCAAGTCCAGTATCGTGACTCGAAGTGCCGGATCGGCAGCGGCACAAGTCATTGCCCATTTGCCGGTATTCCCGCCGACGTCATAGAGATGTGTGGGATGCAGATCGAGAATATGCGGTAGCACGGCGTCAAAGGCGCGATCCGAATAGAAATGGTCAAACGCGAACCAACTGTGCTTAGCTGCTTCGGGCAACTGACTCAGTGCCGGATAAATTGTTGGCCAGTCGCCAAAGACCTGCAATCCCACTGGTTTGCCCTGTTGTAGCGACGGTAGCAGGCTGGCCATGGCGTGGTAGCAAACATGCTGGGTGAAATCCATATTCACCCGGGTCATCGCATCGTGCAGCAGGAAATGACCAACGGCGGTCAGGACAACGCGATCCTCCTGCCTGGCGAGCACTTGTCCGCTGACGGCCATGTCAAACAGCACCGAGACGGCATAGCGGGACAGACCGGTCCGGCTGGCGGCATCAGCGACATTCATACCCTGCTGGCAGCTGTCGATTGCGGCCAGCAATCCAGATTCGCGCAACGCCCAGACGGTTTGGAACAGCACAGGGCCGAAGGCGATCTGCTGCGCCAGCGAGATGGCTGCCAATGCGGAGCGGGGGGACTCTTTCGAAGAAGGCATGTCAGGCTCCACCGTTATTGTCCGGTTGTTGGCTGACGTAGCAGCTCAACCTGAATCGTCTGATCCAGCAGCGTTATCCACTTGTTGTAGTTGCGATGGATCTTGCCGCTGCCATCGGCATCCAGCCCCTGGCTATCGACGTAGTGCAGGCTGTACTGGGTTGCGCTGTAACGGATCTCAATATGGGCACTGTGTTTGTTGCGCACGGTAATCTTGCCATCGATACGCCCCGGCTCAAGTTCGGTCATTGTCCAGCGCTTGAGGGTTCCGGCAACAAGAATTGCATTTTTGACCTCTTCGATGGTCTTTTTTTGTGAAACTTGGTTATCAATATTTAATATAGGTTGGAAATTTGCGCATCCAGCCATTAACAACAGAGCGCAAAGTGTATAACACCATTTTTTCATCATGATTATCCCTGCTCATTTACTATTTATAAAACAATGGTTTCTTATCAATCTGACATCATCATAACAGGGAAAGAAAAGACGAAAAGCATGGTTAATTCAGAAAAATAATCAGTTTCGCGACAAAACTATTTTGTGTGATTAAATCGTAGATTTCATGTTGGTTATCTTTTGTAAGTCGGCAAAAAATGCGATTCTCGGTTTATTACTCGGAACGGATTCTGGCGTTCGTTCAGAGAATACATACATGATGCGCTTACAATGATCGCCAGAATTCACACTGTGCAGGGATAGACACACTTCATGCGGGAACCCGGTTTCTCATTGTTGGATATTGCGGCGCTGGCGCCAGGGCTGGCCCACGCAGCGGACTGGGCGAACTGGGCTGCCGACGGCGTATGGCCGGACAACGCCGCCTTGCCGGCCACCCCCCGAATCCCCCCGATGCAGGCCCGGCGCATGAGCGTGGCGGCCCGCCTGGCCGTGCAACTGGCGTTGGAGTTGATGGCGCGCTGGCAACCGGGTTATCTCATCTGTATCAGTCGGCATGGCGAGTTGCAGCGCACGCAAACCCTGCTGCAAAAGCTGATCCGTGCCGAACCTCTGTCGCCGACCGATTTCTCGATGTCGGTGCACAATACCGTGGCCGGCCTGACGACCATCACTGCGGGTCTGCAGATGGCGGCCACCTCGCTAGCCGCCGGTGAAGATGGCCTGCAGGCCGGCTTGATGGAGGCCTGTGCCTGGCTGGGCTGCCAGGACGCTCCAGTCCTGGTGCTCTGTTTCGATGGCCAAGTGCCGGCGTTCTATCAGCCGTGGGTGGACACAGGTGTGCCGCCCTATGCGGTCGGCATGCTCCTGACGCGCGGGTCGCAATGGCGCTATCGGGGCTCGACAGCAGGCACAACGGGCGCTTCGGCGCTGCCACAACCCCTGCAGTTCTGGCGCAGCTGGCTCAAGGGAGAATCGGCATGCCTGCTGGATGCCGGCGCACAACAGCGGTGCTGGCAATGTTGAGCGGGCTTGACATGGCGTGGCGGCTGCTGGCGACGGCCGTGTCGTATCTGGTGTTTGGTTGTGGTGCTGTTGTCCTGACGTTGCTCTGGTTGCCGTTATCCTGTCTCTGTCGCAAACCGATACAGCGCCGACGCCTGGCGCAGGCGATGATTCGCAGCGCCTTCCGGCTGTTTTTATCGCTACTGCGCGGACTGGGGGTCATCAGTTACCGGATCCTGGGTCAGGAGCGGCTGCAGCAGGATCACGGCTGCTTGTTGGTCGCCAATCACCCCAGCCTGCTCGATTATGTCCTGCTGGCGTCGCTGTTGCCGCAGTGTGATTGCATCGTCAAGCGGGCGCTGTGGCGCAATCCGTTTGTCGGTGGCATAGTGCGCGCCGCCGGGTATATCCCCAATGCGGACCCTGATGAGCTGATTCCCGCCTGTCAGGGGCGGTTGCAGCTGGGCGGTGTGTTGCTGATTTTTCCGGAAGGAACGCGCAGCACTCCGGGGGCGGCGCTGCGACTGCAGCGCGGGGCGGCGCATCTGGCATTGCGTTGCCAGGTTGATGTGCGTCTGGCACATATCGCGTGTGAGCCGGCGACATTGACCAAGCACACTCCCTGGTATCGGGTGCCGCGACGCAAACCGCATTTCGAAGTCAGGATTGGGGAGCGGGTTGCCATAGCGCCATTCCTGGCCGCTGCACAACCGGTGCCGTTAGCCGCCAGAACCTTGACGGGATACTTGACGCGGGCATTGACCCCACCGGCACAGAATTCTCTATGCAATGGATAAAAAAATGACTGGATTACAAAACGAAATCAAAGAGTTGATTATCAGCAGCCTGAACCTGGAAGGGCTGACCATCGAAGATATCGATACCGACGCGCCGCTGTTCGGTGCCGGGCTTGGTCTCGACAGCATCGACGCCCTCGAACTGGGGCTGGCGGTCAAGGGACGCTATGGCCTGGTGTTGTCTGCCGATGATCAGGATGCTCGCCGCCATTTCGCATCGGTAGCGGCGCTGGCGGCGTTTGTTTCATCGCAACAGGCTGCGGAGTGATCGACATGCAACGTGAAGCGGTATTTGAACAGGTGAAATTGGCACTGGTAGAGCTGTTCGAGCTGGATGCGGCATCGGTTACCGAGACGGCACACCTGTATCAGGATCTGGAGCTCGACAGCATTGATGCCGTCGATCTGGTAGTGCGCTTGCAAAAACTGACCGGCAAGAAGATTCGTCCCGAAGAGTTCAAGACGGTGCGTACCGTCGGCGACGTGGTCGATGCGGTAACGCAACTGCTCGCGGATGCCTGATGCGGCGCCTGTGTGTGCTGTTGGCCGCACTGGTGCTGGCGCTCTACCCTCTGCTGGTGTGGTGGGGGGTGACGCACCAGCAATTGTTGCCGGCGCTGCTAGTGCTGAGCCTGGGGTTCACCATGCGGCTGATTCTGGCATCTGGTTCCACGCCTGTGCCCGGGCAGGGGCTGCGCGCGGTCGCCGGCCTCGGCCTGCTGCTGTGCCTGCTGGTCTGGTGGCATCAGCAGACGCAGTGGTTGCTATGGTATCCGGTGCTGGTGAATGGCCTGGGCTTCGCGCTGTTCTTTATCAGTTTATGGCAACCGATGACGGTGGTTGAGCGCATCGCTCGCTGGCAGGAGCCTGCCTTGCCTGCGGCGGCGGTAGGCTATACGCGTCGCGTCACCCAAGTTTGGTGCCTGTTTTTTCTGCTCAACGGCGCTGTGGCCGGCTGGACGATCTGGCTCGGCGATATGCGCTACTGGAGCCTGTACAACGGCGTGATCAGCTATCTGGCGATGGCGTTGCTGATGGCGGGCGAGTATCTGGTTCGCCGCCGGGTTCGGGCGCGCATCGACGATATGGAGCGCTCATGTCACTAACTCTGGAGCAACGGCTGGATACGCTGCCGGCAGGGGCCGAGGTGGCCTGGTGCGGGCAGCAGTATGTTACTGCCGGGCAGTTGCGTGCCGATGTGGCGACCCTTGCCGGCTGGCTGGCGGCGCACCCGGCCCGGCACTGGGCACTGTGTCTTGATGATGCCTACGCCTTCACCGTCGCCCTGCTGGCCTGTGGCATGGCGGGTTGCGTCGCCGTATTGCCTGGCCACCGCCGCCCAGCCGGGCTGGAAGAGCAAGCGCCATACATAGAGGCGCTGCTGGTGGATGGTGACTGGTCATCGGCCGTGCTCTCCTTTCCGGTATGTCACTGGCAAGCCGTGATGGCCGCGCCGCTATCGGCGGCGCCGACGACACCCTGGCCGGCACCGCTGTCGGTGCTGATGTTCACCTCGGGCTCGACGGGGGTACCGCAGGCCATCCTGAAACAGGAGCGGGAGCTGCTCGCCGAGGTAGAGATTCAGGCCGGACTCTGGGCGGATGCGCTGGCTGGTGCCGTGATCCTGGCGACGGTCAGCCAGCAGCACATCTACGGTTTGCTGTTTCGCATCCTGCTACCGCTGCGGCTTGGATTACCCTTGGCGGCAGCGACGTGCACTACCCCAGAGCAATTGCAGGCCGCCGTCCGGGGACTGATGCGTCCCTGGGCGCTGATCTCCTCTCCGGCGTTTCTGGAACATCTTGACCCCGACCTATCCTGTCCGGGCGCCCGCTGGCTGGTCTCCTCTGGCGGGCCGCTTTCGGCGTCAGGTGCGGCACTGAGCCAGCGCTGTCTCGGTTTATCCCCGGTTGAACTCTATGGCAGCAGTGAGACCGGCGGCATTGCCTGGCGTCAGCAACATGGGAGTGACTGGATGCTGTTACCCGGCCTGACGCTGAGTGTGGATGCTGCGGAAACCTGGTGGCTGACCTCCCCATTCTTGCCGGCCGGGCAACGCTGGGCGCTGTCGGATCGACTGGTCTGGCAGGAGAATGGGTTCCGGTTGCTGGGGCGGGCCGATCGCGTCATCAAGCTGGCCGAAAAGCGCATCTCGCTGGATGAGGTCGAACGCCGGCTGCGCGCTGTGCCCTGGATCGCCGAGGCTGCCGTGGTACCGCTCGAGATTGGCGGGCGCCGCTGTCTGGGTGCCGTGCTGATCCCGTCGGCAGAGGGCTGGCGGCTGCATGCGACCCTGGGTGAGGGACGTCTGCTGTTGCAACTGCGACAGGCACTCAGGCCCTGGCTTGAACCGGTCGCCTTGCCGCGACGTCTGCGCTGCCTGAGTGCAATGCCGGTCAATTCGCAAGGCAAACGGCCGTATGCCGTGCTCAAGGAGTTATTCGATGTCGCCATTGAGTGCTGAGATCCGCCGCTGGCCGGTGGTCGCGGCCCGGCAGTCGCTGCCGGATGGGGGGCTGCGCCTGCGGCTGTGGTTGGAGCCGGACCTGGTCTGGTTTGCCGGGCACTTTCCCGAGGCTCCGTTACTGCCTGGGGTGGCACAGTTGCATATCGCCCTGCATCTGGCCACCACAGAGCTGGGTTTACAGGGCGAGTTTGCCGGCATGGAGGTGATCAAGTTCCAGCAGCCGTTGCGTCCTGGTCAGCATGTCGAGCTTGATCTGTGCTGGGAGCCGACGCGGCAACGGTTGCTTTTCACCTATCGACTGGATGAGGCCCAGGCCAGTTCGGGGAGGGTGCGCCTGTGTTGACGACCGCGCCGCCGTTCACCCCCTGCCTGCTGATCCCTTGTTATAACCATGGGCCTGCATTACTGGACACGTTGCAGGCGCTGGCAAGGTCCCACCCTCTGCTGCAGCTGCCCTGCATCGTCGTGGACGATGGCAGCGATGCCATGACCGCTGAATTACTCGACAGTCTGCCGGCTCGCTACCCCGGTTTGCAGCTGGTGCGCCATGCCGTCAACCGCGGTAAGGGCGCTGCCGTTATCACCGGTTTGCAGCAGGCGGCAGCGCTCGGTTTCAGCCATGCCTTGCAGCTGGATGCCGATGGCCAGCATGACCTCGGTGATCTGCCGGCATTGCTGGCGCTGGCACAGCAAACACCGCAGGCGTTGATTTCCGGCGCACCAGTTTATGATGCTTCTGCCCCGGCTGGGCGGCGCTATGGTCGCTATCTGACTCATGTCTGGGTTTGGATTGAGACAGCCAGCCTGGAGATCCAGGACAGCATGTGCGGATATCGCGTCTACCCGCTGGCCGCGGTGATGGCGCTGTTGCAGCAGGTGCAGCCCGGGCTGCGCATGGATTTTGATATTGAGATCATGGTCCGCCTCTACTGGGCCGGCGTGCCGGTGCGCTTTCTGCCGACCCGGGTGCATTACCCCGCGAATGGCCTGTCCCATTTCGATGTCTGGCGCGATAACCTGCGCATCTCCTGGATGCACACCCGTCTGGTGACGGAGCGGTTGCTTGGCTGGCCGCAACGCTGGTGGCGACGGCGCCACTGGTCGCGGACGCCGGAGCGGGGGGCCGAGTGGGGGTTGCGTCTGATGCGCTGGAGTTATGATCGTTTTGGCCGCCGCGGCTTCCAGTGCCTGCTGTATCCGGTCATCACCTATTTCTGGCTGACCGGTGTGCGTCAACGGCGCGCCAGTCAGGTCTATCTGTCCCGGGTCCGCGCGGTGGCACGACGCCGCCAACTGGTGCTGCCGGATGCCGACAAGGGCAGCTGGCACCATTTCGTGCGCTTTGGTGAAGCCATGCTCGACAAGCTGGCCGGCTGGCGCGGCGAGATTGGCCGTGACCAGATCCGTTTCCACGGTGAGGCGCACTATCAGGATTGCCTGCAGCATGGCGGTGGCCAGCTGATTCTCGGCTCTCATCTCGGCGATCTGGAGTTGTGCCGCGCGCTGGGAACCGCATTTGGCGAGGTCACCATCAATGCGCTGGTGTTTACCCGCCACGCCGAACGTTTCAATCGACTGCTGGCCAGTGCCAACCCGGCGGTGCGAATGAACCTGATCTGTGTGCAGGATCTCGGTCCCGAGACCGCCATGCAGCTGAAGCAGAAGCTCGATGCCGGTGAGTGGGTGGTGATGGTGGGCGATCGCACCTCGGCTACCCAGGAGCGGCGGGTGATACAGGCCCGCTTTCTTGATGCCCAGGCTCCGTTTCCGCAGGGGCCGTTTGCCCTGGCGGCGGTATTGGGTGTCCCGGTCTCGCTGTTATTCGGTTTGCGTATTGGTGGCCGGTTCGAGGTATTCTTCGAGCCCTTCTCGGCGCCGATTCAGCTGCCGCGGCAGGCCCGGCAAGCGGTGCTGGCCGAACTGGTACAACGCTACGCCGACCGCCTGGAGCATTATTGCCTGCAGGCTCCTCTGGACTGGTTCAATTTCTACGACTTTTGGCAACTCTCCGATGACGACTCAGCATGACTCCTCGATGACGGTCACCTTTGGTGATGGCCGCCTGACAATTGAAGCGGTATGTGCCCTGGCCCAGGGGCGTGCCAAGGCCCGGCTCTCTGACGACGCCGGTTTTATGGCCCGTATCGCGCGCGGGGCGGCATTCCTCGATCGCCTGTTGGCCGAGGAAGGGCATATCTATGGTGTCACGACCGGATACGGTGATTCGGTGACACGGCCTGTGCCTGCGCATCTGGTGCCGGAGTTACCGCTGCACCTGACCCGGTTTCATGGTTGCGGATTGGGGGCCGATCTCGGGCTTGAGGCCGGGCGAGCCGTGCTGGCGACCCGACTCTGTTCACTGGCCCAAGGGGTCTCCGGTGTCAGCCCCGAGTTGTTGCAGCGGCTGTGCTGGTTGTTGCAGCAAGACCTGATCCCGCGGATCCCGGAGGAGGGGTCGGTGGGGGCCAGTGGCGACCTGACGCCGCTCTCGTATGTGGCGGCGGTGCTGGTCGGCGAGCGGGAGCTATATCGCGCCGGGCAGTTGCAACCGACGGCACACGTCTATCGCGAGCTGGGCATCGCTCCTCTGGTGCTGCGCCCCAAGGAGGGACTGGCGCTGATGAACGGTACCTCGGTCATGACGGCGCTGGCCTGCCTGGCTTTCCAGCGGTGCGAGTACCTGATGCAACTGACGACGCGCATTACGGCCCTGATGTGTGAGGCGCTGGCGGGCAACGCGTTCCACTTCGATGCCCGGCTGTTTGCGGCCAAACCGCATCCCGGCCTGCAGCAGATTGCCGCCTGGTTGCGCGATGACCTGGCGGCGGGGACGTTGCCACGACACAGTGATCGGTTGCAGGACCGCTATTCGCTGCGTTGCGCACCCCATGTCATCGCCGTGGTGGCTGACAGCCTGCCGTGGTGGCGACAACTGATCGAGAACGAGCTCAATAGCGCCAACGATAATCCACTGATCGATGGTGATGAAGAACATGTGATGCATGGTGGTCACTTCTACGGCGGTCACATTGCCATGGCGATGGACAGCATGAAGACGGCCATTGCCAACCTCGCCGATCTGCTGGATCGCCAGCTGGCGCAACTGGTCGACAGCAAATTCAACAAGGGGTTGCCGGGCAACCTCAGTGGTGCGCACGGTGAGCGGCGTGCGATCAATCATGGTTTCAAGGCGGTGCAGATCGGCGTTTCAGCCTGGACGGCTGAGGCCTTGAAGCAGACGCTGCCGGCCAGCATCTTTTCGCGTTCGACGGAATGCCATAACCAGGACAAGGTCAGCATGGGCACCATTGCTGCCCGTGATTGCCTGCGGGTACTGCAGCTGAGCGAACAAGTTGCCGCCGCCTGTCTGCTGGCTGGAGTCCAGGGGGTGGAGTTGCGGCGGGCGTTACAAGCCGATGCCGCACCGTTGCCCGCAGCCCTGCAGGCAACCTGTGATGCCGTTCGCGGCGTGAGCCCGCCTCTGGTGGAGGATCGGCCGCTGGAGGCCGAACTGCGGCAGCTGGTGGCGGCGATCCAGCAGCAGGCGTGGCCTCTGTATGCGGAGGTGGGTCATGGATGAGCGCCGTTTGCCACACGCCGAGCTGGTGTTGCGGGTCCCCTTTCATGATGTCGATGCCATGGGCGTGGTCTGGCATGGCAACTATTACCGTTACCTGGAGCAGGCGCGCTGCGAACTGCTGCGGCAGATCGGGTACGGTTATCGCGAGATGGAGGCATCAGGTTATGCCTGGCCGGTGATCGATACCCGCTTGAAATTCATCGCACCGCTGCGTTTTGATCAACTGATTCGGGTCTGTGTCAGCGTGACCGAGTATGAAAACCGCCTGCGGCTCGACTACCAGATTCTGGATGCCGAGAGCGGTGTCCGGGCCAGCAAGGGCTACACGATTCAGGTGGCGGTGGCGATGCCATCCGGCGAAATGCAGTGGGTGTCACCACAGATCCTGCTGCAGCACCTGGGGGTGGCCGTATGAGGTGGCTGCTGTGGCTGCTCTGTTGGCCCGTTTGCGCGCAGGCCGATTCGCCATTGACGATGGAGGCGTTGCAGGCGCGCTTGACCGCGGCACAGGTGCAACGCTGTCAATTCGAGCAATCCCGCGCGCTGGCCGGGTTGGATGTCCCGTTGCGCTCATCTGGACGCATGCTGTTTGACCGGCAACTCGGGCTCTGGTGGCAACAGCAGCAGCCCTTTGCGATGACGCTGCGTCTGAATCAACAGCGCTTCGAACAACAGCTGGAGGGGCAGGCTGCCGAAGTGTTGACGCCGCAGCAACAACCCCAGCTGTTTGAGTTCTCGCGCCTGATGCTCAGTCTGTTTGCCGCGGACCGGGCGGCATTGGAGCAGGCCTTCACGCTGACGCTGACCACAGGATCACCCGACTGGCAGTTGCAGTTACAGCCCCGGCAAGCGCCGCTCGATCAGGTATTCAGCCGGCTGGTACTGACGGGGCAACAGCACCTGCAAGCGCTGTTGATCGTCGATCGCCAGGGGGGCGAGACGCACATCCGTTTTCATGACTGCCAAACCACACCGACGGAGCTGAGTGATGCTGAGCGGCAACTGTTCCACTGATCGCTTGCAGCGGCGCTGGCGTTGGTTGGGCTGGGGCTGGCTGCTGCTGGTGGTGCTGATGATGGCACTGCTGGCCTGGCGGCTGCCCACCGCACAGGTGAACAGCAGCGTGCTGGCGCTGTTGCCGCACGATGAGGCCGATACGCCCCTGGCGGCATGGCAGGCACCGATGGCCGAACGCATCGACCGCCAACTGTTGTGGCTGGTCCATGCGCCGGCAGGCGCCGAGGCGGCGGCCTGGTGGCAACAGCAGTTGCAGCAGCTGGACGGGTTGACGCATCTGGTGGGGGCCGATCCGGCGTTACCGCAACATTGGGGGCAGTTTTATGCCCAGTACCGTTATCAGCTGGCTAATCCGGCCATCGAGGCGCGGCTGCAACAGGGAGCGGCGGCCTGGTTGCACTGGGTGCAGGGACAGATCTACTCGCCGTTTGCCGGTGTGTCCGCCCGCGAGTGGCAGCAGGATCCCTTGCTGCTGACCCGACAGATGGTGAGTGGCCAGGCGTCGGGCTCCTTGCGTATGCAGCAGGGCTGGCTGGTGAGCAAGGATGAGGCGGGGCGTGACTGGTATCTGGTGCGCACCGAGCTGGCAGGGTCTGCATTCGATTTGACGCGCAGCCATCGGCTGGTCACGGCGCTGGATCAGTTGCAGCAGCAACTGGTACAGCGCTTCCCTGGCGCCATGCTGCTGCAACGGGGCACGCTGTTTTACAGTGAACATGCCGCCGAGCTGGCCAAGGCGGATATCTCGACCATCGGCCTTGGTTCCCTGCTCGGCGTCATGCTGGTGATCTGGTGGGCCTTTCGCGGCTTGCGCCCATTGTGGTTGTGCATGTTGCCGCTGGGGGTCGGGCTGGTGGCCGGCTTGCTGGCCGTGCTGCTCTGTTTTGGCCAGATCCATCTGTTTACGCTGGTGATCAGCAGCAGCCTGATCGGCATCTCGGATGATTATTCGCTGCATTATCTCAGTGAGCGTCGTTTGCATCCGGATGAGGCGCCCTGGGCAACGGCGGTGCGCCTGTGGCGGCCGCTGCTAATGGCGCTGCTGACCACGTTGTTGGGGTACCTGTTGCTGTGGCTGGCGCCGTTTCCTGGACTGCAGCAGATGGCTGTATTCTCGCTGGCCGGCCTGCTTGCTTCGTTCATCACTGTGTTCTGCTGGATGCCGGGACTGGTGGGCCAGATGACGCGGCGGCCGCTGCCGGCGCGCAGCTGGATGGAGGCCTGGCTGGCGCTGTGGCAGCGCAGTCGCCTGTTACGGCGTGGCGCGCCGTTGCTGCTGCTGTTACCGGCGATGTATGGTATCAGCCAGCTGGTGGTCGATGATGATGTGCGGCGTCTGCAGCCGTTGCCCGCCGAGTTGCAGCGCCAGGAGCAGCAGATTGCCCATCTGACCGGACAGGGCAGTGAGCTGAGCGGTTTCCTGGTCTCCGCGGCTTCGGCCGAACAGACGCTGCAACGCGCCGAGCAGTTGGAGAGCGTGCTGGCAACGCTGAAGCGCCAGGGTGTCATCGCTGACTATCGCAATCTGGTGACCGCCTTGCCGTCGCAGGCCAGACAGCAGACTCGCTATCAGGCCTTGACGCAGATGGCGGACCAGGTGGCGAAGGGCTTGCCGCACGGGGACCAGCCAAGCGCCGCCATGCCGCCGTTTCAGCCGTTGACGCCGCAGGCATGGCTGGCCAGTCCGGTCAGTCAGGGGTGGCGCTTGTTGTGGCTGCAACAGGGCGAGCGGGTAGCGCTGCTGGTCCCGGTGCAGGGCGTACAGGATGCGCTGGCACTGCAGCAGGCGACGGCCGGCCTGACGGATGTGCACTGGCAGGATAAACGTCAGAGCTGGAGTGATCTGTTTGCGCGTTACCGCATGTTGCTGGCAGCGTTGCTGGGCGCCGGGATTCTGTTATCGGGGCTGTTCATGTGCTACCGGCTCGGCTGGCGGCCGACGTTGCGAATACTGGTGACGAATGGGCTGGCACTGCTGCTGGCGACCGCCGTGCTGGGCATGGTCGGCATGCCGTTTACGCTGTTCAGCCTGCTGGCGCTGAGCCTGGTGTTCGGCATCGGCGTCGATTACGGTCTCTTCTTCGCGCATTGTAGTGCCGACGAGCCGCAGGGTGAGGCGGCGC
Source organism: Pseudaeromonas sharmana (assembly GCF_042649925.1). NCBI lineage: Bacteria > Pseudomonadati > Pseudomonadota > Gammaproteobacteria > Aeromonadales > Aeromonadaceae > Pseudaeromonas > Pseudaeromonas sharmana. The sequence continues at coordinate 231,993 of NZ_JBHSAF010000007.1, read as the reverse complement.
GCGAGCGGCGGGTCGCCACCCTGTTGGCGATCTTGCTGGCCAATCTGACAACCCAGCTGGCGTTTGGCTTGCTGGCCTTCAGCCATACCCAGGCGATTGCCTCTTTCGGCCTGGTTCTCAGTGTCGGCGTGCTGGTGTCGTTTCTGCTGGCCCCGCTGGCGTTACCGCGTGCGACGCAGAGAGAGGAGGCAAGCCGAGGATGAGCCTGCGACACGTATTAGCCTTATTGCTGGCGGGACTTGTTGCCTGCTCGACACAACAGCCTCCTGTCGCGGCACTGGATCGGCAGACCTGGACCCCGTTGCCGACTCCCTGGCCGGCACCGCTGCAATATCGTCAGCAGCTGCTCACGGTCTCGCTGCCCGGTTCGACACACGATGGCCAGAGTCTGATGACGGTGTTGACAGCACAGCAGCAGGGTCTGCGGCTGATTGGCCTGACCCCGATGGGCGTGCGGCTGTTTCAGATTGACTATGACCACAGCGGTGTACACAGTGCACAACTGCCCGGGTTGGCCAATCTGGCTTCGAGTTTGCCGCCGGCCCCCCAGGTGCTGGCTGACGTGATGCTGGCGTATTGGCCGCTGGCCAGTTGGCAAGCGACGCTGCCCCGCGGCTGGACCCTGGTCGAGCACAACGGTCAGCGGCTGTTGCGCAATCCGGCGCGCGAGCTGGTGACCGAGATCCACTATTGCACGACCCCAAGCGGTGCCGAGCCGTGCCGCTTGACGCAGCATGTGTTTGGCTATCAATTGACGTTACGAACCCTGGCAAGCCAGCCGGTTCCCACAGGAGGAACGCAATGAGCGTCGCACCTTGTTATATCCATGGCATGGGTATGATCAATGCGCTGGGCGTCGGGGCGAGCCAGGTCGCGGCAGGTTTGCAGGGACCGTCGCCGCTGGCGTGGCATCACACGCCGCTGCACGATGGTCGCCGGGTCCGGGTCGGTGCCGTCGCGGCGGCCTTGCCGGAGTTGCCACCTGCGCTGGCCGGGCACGCGACGCGTAATAACCGCTTGCTGCTGGCGGCGTTAAGCCAGATAGAGAATGAGATTACGAGCGCGCTGACCCGCTTCGGCGCAGAACGGGTGGCCGTGGTGATGGGCACCAGTACGTCAGGCATTGATGAAGGCACGGCGGCATTGGCCGCCGCCGAGTCAGGTGCTGCGCTGCCAGGCTATGGTTATCAACAGCAGGAGCTTGGAGCGCCGGCGCTGTGTGTGTCGGCCCTGATCGGAAGCCGTGGTCCGGCCTACACGGTTTCGACCGCCTGTTCGAGCAGTGCGCGCGCCTTTATTTCGGCACAGCGTCTGCTGCTGTCCGGGTTGGCCGACGCGGTGATCGTCGGCGGGGCCGACTCGTTGTGCGAGTTGACGCTGAACGGTTTTTACAGCCTGGAGTCGCTGGCGACCGATACCTGTGCGCCGTTTACTGCACAACGCGACGGCATCAATATCGGCGAAGGGGCCGCTGTGTGCCTGCTGACGCGAGAGCCGGGTACGGTGGCCCTGGTGGGTGCAGGGGAGTCATCGGATGCCTATCATATTTCGGCTCCTCACCCCGAAGGAACTGGGGCCGAAGCTGCGATGCGGATGGCCTTGCTGCAGGCCGGGGTTGCTCCTCAGTCGGTGGGGTATATCAACTTGCATGGTACCGGCACCCGGTTAAACGACGCCATGGAAGCCGCCGCCGTCTATCGTCTGTTTGGCGATCAGGTGCCATGCAGTTCTACCAAGCAGTTGACCGGGCACACACTCGGCGCCGCCGGTGCGACCGAGGCGGCGATCGCCTGGTTGCTGTTGACCGGGCAGGCATCGCTGCCGGCGCAGTGGTCGCACCCGGCCACCGTCGATCCCGAGTTGGCGCCGATTGGTTTGCTGTGTGGATCCCCGCCGCTGGCCCGGCCCTGGGTGCTGTCGAATTCGTTTGCCTTTGGCGGTAATAACGTCAGCCTGCTGTTTGCCCGTGGGGTGGCGTCATGATGCCGTCAGTAGCCAGTCTGTTGCCCCACGCCAGTCCCATGCTGTTGTTGGATGAGTTGCTCTGGGTCGAGGGTGAGCGAGCCTGTTGTCAGGTGCGGGTCGGACCGCGTCTGGCGCTGTTTAGCCGTGAGAATGGCGACGTGCCGGCTTGGGTCGGCATCGAGTTGATGGCCCAGACCGTCGCGGCCTGGGCGGGGTACCGGGGGTGGCAACAACAACAACCGCCCCGAATCGGCCTGCTGCTTGGCTGCCGTCAATATGTCAGTCACCAGCCGTTGCTGAAGGCCGGCACCCTGCTGCGCATCGAAGTGGAGCAGTTGATGCAGGATGGCGGTCTGAGCAGTTTTGAATGCCGTCTGTTTGCGGAACAACAGTTGGTTGCCGAGGCACGGCTGAGTACGCTGCAGCCGGAACCGGACGCGTTAAGCCAATTATTAGGAAGAGCCTAGTCATGCAAAGACAAGTACTGGTCACCGGGGCCAGCAAGGGTATCGGTCGGGCGATTGCCTGCCGTCTGGCGGCGGATGGCTTCGACATCGTGGTGCATTATCATTCGGATCTGCAGGGCGCGGAGCAGACACTACAGCAGGTGCAGCGTAGCGGTCGTGATGGCCGTCTGCTCTGCTTCGACATTGCCGACCGCGAGCAGTGCCGGCAGAGACTGGAGTCAGATATCGAGCAGCATGGTGCCTACTACGGGGTGGTCAGCAATGCCGGCATCATCCGCGATGCGGCATTTCCGGCGCTGAGCGATGATGATTGGGACGGGGTCATCCATACCAATCTCGATGCTTTCTACAATGTGCTGCAGCCTTGCGTGATGCCGATGATAGCGGCACGCCGCGGTGGCCGTATCGTCACGCTCTCCTCGGTATCCGGGGTCATGGGCAACCGCGGTCAGGTGAATTACAGCGCCGCCAAGGCCGGCATCATCGGCGCCAGCAAGGCCTTGGCGCTGGAGCTGGCCAAGCGCAAGATTACGGTCAACTGCGTGGCTCCGGGCTTGATCGATACCGGTATGGTGGCCGAAGAGATCCAGCATGAGGCGATGAAGCTGATTCCGTTGCAGCGGATGGGGCAGGCCGAAGAGGTCGCAGGACTGGTCAGTTACCTGATGTCGGACATTGCCGCTTACGTGACCCGGCAAGTCATTTCGATCAACGGCGGCATGGTATGAGTCGTCGAGCAAAAGGAACCAACAGATGAATAAGCGCGTCGTAGTGACCGGTATGGCCGGTGTGACAGCGTTCGGCCAGCAGTGGCCTCTAATCCGTGAGCAGATGCAACAGCGACGCAATGCGGTGCGCCATATGGCCGAGTGGGCGGCTTATCAGGGCCTCAATACCCGCCTGGCGGCGCCGATAGCGGATTTCTCGCTGCCAGGGCATTACAGCCGCAAGCAGACCCGCAGCATGGGCCGGGTCTCGCAGATGGCGACCGTCGCGACCGAACTGGCGTTGCAACAATCCGGTCTGCTGGGCTGTGCTGTGCTCACCGATGGCCGTACCGGAATTGCCTACGGATCTTCGACCGGCAGTACGGCTCCGATCTCGGCGTTTGGCCATATGCTCAACGAAAAGACCACGGAACAGATTACCGCCACCACCTATGTGCAAATGATGCCCCATACCACGGCGGTCAATGCCGGCCTGTTCTTCGGGCTCAAGGGCCGGGTGATTCCGACCTCCAGCGCCTGTACCTCCGGCAGTCAGGCCATTGGCTACGCGGCCGAGGCGATCCGCCACGGTTACCAGACGGTGATGGTGGCCGGTGGCGCCGAAGAGTTGTGTCCGTCCGAGGCGGCAGTGTTCGATACCTTGTTTGCAACCAGCCAGATGAACGATCAGCCGCAGGCCTCACCGCGACCGTTTGATGCGGCCCGGGATGGGCTGGTGATCGGTGAGGGGGCCGGCTCGCTGGTGCTGGAAGAGCTGGAGCATGCCCGACAGCGCGGGGCGACCATTCTGGCCGAGCTGGTGGGCTATGCCAGCAACTGTGATGCCGCCCATGTGACACAACCCCAGAAGGAGACGATGCAGATCTGCATGCAAATGGCGCTCGACCAAGCCGGATTGCAACCGCAGCAGATTGGCTATATCAGCGCCCATGGTACCGCTACCGATCGTGGCGATATCGCCGAGAGTCACGCCACCCATGCCATTTTTGGCAACCGGACACCTATCTCGTCACTGAAGAGCTATTTTGGTCATACCCTCGGGGCTTGTGGTGCCATCGAGGCTTGGCTGGGCATCGAGATGATGCGTGATGGCTGGTTTGCCCCGACATTGAATCTGCAACAGCCAGATAGCGCCTGTGCCGAACTGGACCATCTTGAGGCCGGGGGACGGCAGTTGGCGGTGGAGTACCTGATGTCGAACAACTTTGCGTTTGGCGGCATCAATACCTCTCTGATCTTCCGCCGCTGGTGTGATTGAGGCTGCTGCTATGCGTGACGATAGCGGCCCACAGCCGAATGGTGAGCAGACAGGCAGGTGCTGTTCCCATTGATCCAACCGATGGCGGCAAGAATGCCGCCATCGGGCCCCATGAGGGGTTGACGGCCTGTTGGTACGGACAACCTTGCAGCCTGTTCCTTGAGTGCAGGGTCTTGGCCCTTGGACATCTGGTTAATGGTCCTTGGCACACCAACCTTATGGCTTGGCGTTGAAGTAGGCTTTAGCGCGCTCGGATTCCGCCGCCAGGGGGGCATATTCCAGCCAGGAGTCCTGAGGTTTGTTCTTGTAGCGGACGACGCCTTTCTCGGTATCGAACTCGTAATATGGATAGACTTCGCGCAGATTGAAGAAGGCCGCGGGTGCGAAGAACAGAATGTCGGCCGCCAGATAACCGCCATTGAATTTCAGCGGCAACACCCCGTACAGGACTTTGCCCTGTGGCTGTTCGACCTTGAACTCGTAGTTGCCAAAGCTGGTGGTTTTCAATGTCTCGCTGCGTGGGTTCCCGGAGTGTTTGCCTTCCTTGATGGTGATGGTCGCATCGCTCTGGGTTGAACTCAGTTGTGTCACCGCCGAGCAGGCACACAACGCCAGGCTGCTGAGTAGCAGCAGGGGAGTTTTGAATTGGGAGAGCATCGTTTTATCCTTGTATTTTGTTGGCCGACCAGCATAGTAAATTAGCGGGCATCAGCAATATTTTTTGTTATTTTTCATTAAATTAAGTGATGTCTGTCGCTGCGGAAACGCGCTCGCGGATCGCATCTACCATGGCGCGCAAGCCATTGCCGCGCGACGGACTCAGGTGTTTGGCCAACTGCAGCGCGTCGAAGTAGGCCTCGATATCGAACTGCTGAATCGCGGCGGCGCTGTGATGATTTAGCGCTGCCAGCACGACCGCCAGCAAGCCGCGGACGATGCGTGCTTCACTGTCGGCGGCAAAGTGCCAGATACCTTCGTCATCCTGTTCGCCCAGCAGCCATACCTGGCTCTCGCAGCCGGCCAGCTCCTGTTCCTCGCCGCGCCAGTCCAGCGGGATCGCCGGCAGCTGTTTGCCGAGCAGGATCAGCTCGCGGTAGCGCGCCTCCCAGGCTCCGGCCTGACGGAACCGCGCCAGCACGCTGTCGGCGTTCAAATCCGCCTGTCCTAGCGGGTGCTGACGTAAAAAGGCAGTGTGATCGGTCATCTGGCGGGCTCCTCGGCTCAGAAAAAATCGGGTAAGCGGGCCAGCGCCGCCAGTACGGCGTCGACTTCCTGCTCGGTATTGTACAGGGCCAGCGACAGTCGCAAGGTGCCCTCCACACCCAGCGCCTGCATCAGCGGCATGGCACAGTGGTGGCCGACGCGGCTGGCAATCCCCATCTGATCCAGCAGCTCACCGGCATCCTGAGGGTGGATATCGCCCAGCCGCAGTGACACTACCCCGACCCGCTCGGCGGTGGGAGCCAGCACCTCGACAAATGGCAAGGCGGCGAGACCGGCCAGCAGCCGATCGCGCAACCGTGCCTCATGTTCACGCCAGCCGACGGGCAGGGTCGCGATAAACTCCAGCGCCGCCGCCAGCCCGATGGCCTCGGCGATGGGCGGCGTGCCGGCCTCAAAGCGCAGCGGGATGCGATTCCAGGTGCTGCCGGCGAAACTGACGTGGCGAATCATCTCGCCACCGCCTTGCCATGGGGGCATGCCTTCGAGCACGTCGCGGCGGCCATACAGCACGCCGATACCGGTCGGTCCATACACCTTGTGGCCGGAGAAGGTGTAGAAATCGCAACCGAGGGCCTGGACATCCACGGGCAGGTGGCCGACCGCCTGGGCGCCATCCACCAGTGTCAGGGCGCCGACGTGGCGGGCGGCAGCCAAGAGCTCACCGAGCGGATTGATCACCCCAAGGGCGTTCGAGACCTGACTGATAGCCAGCATGCGGGTGCGTGGGCCGATCAGCGCCAGACCGGCGGCAATGTCGAGGGTACCGGCCGCGGTCAGCGGGATCACGCGGATCACGGCTCCGGTACGGGCGGCGAGCAGTTGCCAGGGCACTATGTTGGCATGATGCTCCAGCGTCGACAGCAGGATTTCGTCGCCAGCTCGCAGCTGGCTGCCTCCCCAACTGGCTGCCACCAGGTTGATCGCCTCTGTCGTGCCTCGGGTCCAGACGATTTCGTCGCTGCTGGCGGCATTGAGAAAGCGCCGCACCCGTTCGCGTGCCGCCTCGAACGCCGTGGTGGCGCGGGCACTCAGCGTGTGGGCGGCGCGGTGAACGTTGGCGTTGTCGGTGCGGTAAAAGTGGTCCATGGCCTCAAGCACAGCTAACGGTTTTTGCGTCGTGGCAGCATTATCAAGATAAATCAACTGGTTACAGTTAATGTTCTGATGCAGTGCGGGAAAGCAGGCGCGCAGTTCGGTCAGTTGGGTGGTGGAGAGCATGCTCGGGCATCGATCCGGTATAGAAGCGTTATCTCTATGATCGGCAAAACCTGGATGCAAGGCAATGGGCGTATCGCCGCATCGGCGGACTGGCGAGCGGGTCAGTCCGCACCATCGATGAGGTGAGTTTGTGATCAGCTAGCACTGTTTTCTAGCGTTTCGAGCTCCTGCTGGTACTGCTGTTGGGTCCGGCTCAGCTGGCTTATCTGGCTGTCCAACTGCTGCAGCGTGCTGTCATCTGTCGCCGCTGTGCCTTGTTGCTGCTGGCGCTCGAGTTGTTGTTTTTCCTGCTCCAGTTTTGCGATCTGCTGTTCCAGTTTCTCGATTTTTTCCTCCAACTCGGTGATCTCGTCTTCACTGCTGGTACTGCTACTGGCGCCGTTGGCGCTACTCTTGGCGGCATCAGCCTGTTGCATGGCCTTGCCTTCGGCCGAGAGGGTGACCACATCACTGCTGCTTTGACTGCTACTGGTGTTGCTGGTGCTGCTGTCAGGCGTACTGCTTTGCGAGACGCTCTGGCTTGCACTGGTCAGGGTGCTGGCGAGCGTGCTTACACTGCTACCGATTTGCATCTTCATCTCCTTGCGTTCTTCACCATGGACAGCTGGCTATCGGTCGCCATGGTGAGAGATTGACCCTCTTTACATGACCTTACCCAAGGCGCTTACGGCAGGACTTTTTGCTACAATCATCAGCCGTTTTATTCAGTGAGGAGTGGGTGATGAAAATGAACACGCGACAGCAGCAGGCGGTGGAGTTTGTCTCCGGGCCCTGTCTGGTGCTGGCCGGTGCCGGATCCGGCAAAACGCGGGTCATCACCACCAAGATTGCCTACCTGATCCAGCGCTGCGGCTATGCGGCGCGCAACATCTGCGCCGTCACCTTCACCAACAAGGCGGCACGAGAGATGAAGGAGCGGGTAGCGCAGACGCTGGATCGCAAGCTGCTAAAAGGGCTGATCGTTTCCACATTCCACTCGCTCGGGCTCGACATCATCCGCAAGGAGCATCAGGCGCTGCGCCTGAAGGCCAACTTCTCATTGTTTGACGACCAGGACCAGATGGCGCTGCTCAAGGAGCTGACCGAGACCGAACTGCAGGGCGACAAGGAGCAACTCGGCCGCCTGCTGAACGCCATCTCCAACTGGAAGAATGATCTGGTACTGCCCGGGGTTGCGCTGAAGCGGGCTCGGGATAGCGAAGAGCAGCAGCTGGCGTTGCTGTATGAGCGCTACCAGCGCCAGATGACGGCGTACAATGCACTGGACTTTGACGACCTGATCCTGATGCCGACACTGTTGCTGAAGACCAACGCCGAAGTGCGTGAGCGCTGGCAGCAGAAGATCCAGTACCTGCTGGTCGACGAATATCAGGACACCAATACCAGCCAGTACGAGCTGGTGAAGCTGCTGGTCGGCCAGCGCGCCCGCTTCACCGTGGTGGGGGACGACGACCAGTCAATCTATTCGTGGCGCGGCGCGCGGCCGCAGAACCTGGTGCTGTTGCAGCAGGATTTCCCGAGCCTGAATGTGATCAAGCTGGAGCAGAACTACCGCTCCAAGGGGCGCATCCTCAAGTGTGCCAACATCCTGATCGCCAACAACCCGCACGTCTTCGACAAGCAGCTGTTCTCGGAGCTCGACTATGGTCAGCCGGTGCGGGTGCTGGCGGCGCGCAACGAAGAGCACGAGGCCGAGCGTGTCGCTGCGGAAATCATGGGTCACCGCTTCATGAACCGCAGTCGCTGGGCCGACTATGCGGTGTTGTATCGGGGTAACCACCAGTCGCGGCTGCTGGAGAAGGTGCTGATGCAGAACCGCATCCCCTATCGCCTGAGCGGGGGCACCTCGTTTTTCGCCCGCAGCGAAATCAAGGACATCATGGCCTACCTGCGCCTGCTGGTGAATCCGGATGACGATAACGCCTTCTTGCGGGTGGTCAACCTGCCACGCCGCGAGATCGGCCCGACCACGCTGGAAAAACTCGGCCACTACGCGAACGAGCGCGGCAAGAGCCTGTTTGCCGCCAGTTTCGAGCTCGGTCTGGAGCAGGTACTGCATGGCCGTGGCCTGGCGGCGCTGCGCCACTTCTGCGACTGGCTGGTGCGCCTCGGCGATCAGGCGGTACGTGGCAACACCATCGAGACGGTGCGCGATCTGATCCGCGACATTCATTACGAGGAGTGGCTGTACGAAACCTCGCCCAGCCCGAAGGCCGCCGAGATGCGGATGCAGAACGTTTCGACCCTCTACCGCTGGGTCACCACCATGCTGGAGGGGGATCCGGCCGAAGGCACTGAGCCGATGACGCTGAACGAAGTGGTCAGCCGGTTGACGTTGCGCGACATGCTGGAACGCAATGAAGAGGAGGCTGAGCTCGATCAGGTGCAGCTGATGACGCTGCACGCCTCCAAGGGGCTGGAGTTTCCATACGTGTTTCTGATCGGCATGGAAGAGGGGCTGCTGCCCCACCAGAGCAGCATCGACGAGGACAATGTCGATGAGGAGCGGCGGCTGGCCTATGTCGGCATCACCCGCGCCCAGAGCGAACTGACGTTTATCCTGTGCAAAGAGCGACGTCAGTTCGGCGAATCGGTGCGTCCGGAGCCGAGCCGCTTTCTGCTGGAGCTACCGCAGCACGATCTGGAGTGGGAAGGGGATAAACGCGAGGTGAGCGCCGAACAGCGGCAGCAAAAAGCCCAGGTCGGTATTGCCAATCTGCGCGCGCTGTTGCGCGACAAGGGGGGTGAGGGTCATTAGCCGCAATGGCTATCACGGCTATCACGGCTATCACGGCTATGTCGGTTTGGGTTCGCTCCGGGATGGTAAGATGCTGAGCAGGGCGTCAGCCGGCATGGGGGCAGAGAAAAAGTGGCCTTGTGCCAGATCACAGCCCAGCTCCATCAACTTCTGATACTGAATCCTGTCCTCCACGCCCTCGGCGACGACCTGCATGCCGAGGTCATGGCTGATGTCGCGGATAGCTCGCACCAGGGAGCGATCGCGCTGCGATTTCAACAGGCGGTGGGTGAAACTGTCATCCACCTTGATGAAGTCGACCGGGTAGTGGAACAGCGAATTCAATGAACCAAAACCGGTGCCGAAGTCATCCACGGCGATGCCGACGCCCTTGGCTCTGAGCTCATGCAGCAGCGTCAGTGTCTGGTTATCTCGTCGCATCAGATCGCGCTCTTTGAATTCGAAAATAAACAGTTTGGCGGAAACATCCGCCTGCTGGATGATCTCTATCAGCTCGAGGATGTGTTTGCGGTCGATCAGGTGTCGCCCGGAGAGGTTCAGGCTTAATCGCAAGCTATGCTCGCGCATCAGTGGCAGATAGAGCCCAGTGAGCAGGCCGCAGGCATGGCGCAGCATGGTCCTGTCGATTTCGAGAATCAGGTCACTCTGTTCAGCCAGCGGAATAAAACCCATCGCATCCTGCACTTCTCCACTGCTATCCAGCAGACGGGCTACCAGTTCAATGTGATTGATGCGTCGGTCCTTCAAACGCATTACTGGCTGCACATAAGGCAGAATTCGTTTGTCCTGCAGGGCCTGTTGTAGCGATTGCTCTGGCGACAGGTGATCCGGTACATCACATAACTCCGAGTAGAATACCGCCTGATTCAAGCCACGTCGTTTGGCCTGGAAGGTGGCGATATCGGCCTGGCGCAGTAATTGGGCTGCCTCGTCAACGGTGGGGGAGGCTGTGGCCACGCCGAGGTTGGCATGGATCGTGACTTCATTGCCATCCAGCAGCAATGGCTGTTGTAACTGGTTCAGAATCCGGCTGATCACCGGCGTGATATGCTCGGCATGAGCACTGGCATCCAGCAACAGAATGAATTCATCGCCACTCAGGCGCGCCACCAAATCATTCTGCCGGATACAGATTTGCAGAATATGAGCGATGTGTTTAAGCAGCAGATCGCCCAGCTCATCGCCGTATTGCTCGTTGACCCGGCGCAGCGACACCAGATCAATCAACAGGACGGCGAAACCGTCTTCGGGATAGCGTTTGTAGTGTTTGAGGGCGTGATCGAGCCGATGCAGAAACAGGGTTCGATTGGCCAACTGGGTCAGAGGGTCCTTCTGGGCATCCAGTTGCAGTTCCCGCTCCAGCTCTTCTCGCTGTTTTAATTGTCGTTGCAGGCGCAGGTTGCTGCGTTGCAATTGCAGCAATCGCTGTTTGTCACTGCTGTCTTGCGGTGTCGATGTAGCCTTGGTGTGCTGTTTAAAATCACGTAGCTGATATAGCTCGGCCATCAGGCCCGCTTGTTCGGCCATGAACAGTAACAACTGCCGGTCTTCGGTGACTAACGGCTTGTTCAATGCCACGCTGAGGCTGCAGTAATACTGACGATTCATCAAGATGGGAAAGCTGTACCAGTGCAAACACTCCTCTTCGCGCTGCACAGCCTGAGGCTGGGCCAACTCATGCAACAGGCTCTCCGTCAGGTGCTTATTTTGCGGATACAGGGAGATCACCTGGCTCTCCCGGCGTTGCAATAGCATCACTTCCTGAGCGCCCATCCAGAAGCGTAAGGTAGAGTCGAATTGCGCAAAAAGCTGTCGTGCGGGCAGTGAACCACCAAGACGGAGTAACCGGGTGAAGCTCTCGATCTTTTCCTGCCAGAATGGAATCCGGTTGAGTAAGGGTGAGTTGGTGATTTCCAACAGGTGATTGGCTTGCAATAACGAAAAATGGCTGGCCACGACTTCCAGCAGGTGTTGCAGCAGGCCTTGATACTTGGGCTGGGTCTGGGCCAGGATGCCGCGCCAATCACCGTGTTCGATACGAGCCCAACCCCAGCCTTGCTGACGGGGGAGTTGCTCGCTGTGACATTCACTGAGTACCAGTTGCTCTGGGGCTGAACCGCTGAGGCCGGCCACCGATTTGAGCCGAGGTGCGTCGTCTTCGCAAAGCACCAGCGCCAGATACCGCAAGGGGGTACAGTCTTGCAGCAGTCGGCAGAGTGTCGCCAGCGCCTGTTCGTCCTCGGGATCGGGCAGTGGCAATGCCATCAACTGACGGCTGGTCGCCAGGGCCGCTCGCTCAAAGGGGAGATCTGCAGGGGGGGCAACAGGTGACATGGTGCGCTCCGGAACGGAAGTCTGCTTCAAGTGTAGACTCCGAACGTTACGCTGACATAAACGTCAGGGGCTGCCTGTGGCAGCCCCTGTATAACACTATGATGCGGTCGCTTACGCGGAGACTTGCAGGAACCCGCTGTAGGTGAGCGCCAGGATCACCAGTCCGGCGATGATGCGGTAGACGGCAAACCCGCGGAAACTGTTCTTGCTGACATAACGCAGCAGCCAGCCGATGGCGAGCAGGCTGACGACGAACGAGGTGATCAGCCCGATCGAGATGTTCAGCAGGCCATGTTCACCGACGCCATCGAGATCTTTCATCAACGAATAGAGGCTGGCGGCACCCAATGTCGGGATCGACAGGAAGAAGCTGAACCCGGTTGCGGTTGGACGGTTTAAGCCAACCAGCATGCCACCCATGATGGTTGATGCGCTGCGGCTGACACCAGGTATCAGGGAGCAGAGTTGAGCAATGCCGATAGCCAGTGCTTGACGAGGTGTGACATGCGCCAACTCGGTCGTCTGCTGAACGGGCTGCGGGCGACCTTCAATCCACCACATCACGATACCCCCGACAATCAAGCTGATCGCCACTGTCACACCATTAAACAGGTACTCGGTGATGTAACTGTGCAATGCCAGACCGACGAATGCCGCTGGCAGGAACGCCAGAATCACGCCCATCCAGAAGCGCTGGGCTTCCTTGTCGGAATGAATGTTGCTGGCCTGCTGCCACAATGTCTGGAAGTAGAACCACATGACCGCCAGAACACCGCCGAGTTGAATGACAATTTCGAACGTGTCACTGCCTTTGAAGCCAAGAATTTCTTGCGTCACGATCAGGTGGCCTGTGCTCGAAACGGGCAAAAATTCGGTAATGCCTTCGACAATACCCATGATGATACTGTTGATGATGTCACTCATGACGCGTCCTGGTTCTGGATGGAAACTGAAGGCATTATGCCAACGTCTGTGGCGTCAGCAAACAAAAAGCGTGCAGTTGATCACGGCAGCTGGCAATGAAAACGTTGCTCATCTGCTCTGGCAGCGACCTGATCCGAGAATGGGGACTAAATTTGCCACCGTCGGTGCTGGATCGCACGCAATGACAGATGGCAATCACTCATTTCCCTGCTCATGGTAGGTACATATTCCTGCAGCAACTGATCGACGCCCAGCACCAGCTTGTCACGTATTGAGACCAGGGGTTCTTTCCAGGCGTGTAGACAGGCGTGCTCAGGAATCAGCAGCTTGCTGTATTCGCTAAGCAATGGCTCGGGCCAGCGCTCAAGCACCAAGGCATGACAGTCGAGGTAGGCGAGTAGAGGACCGCGCACCTGCAGGAACTTGATGTCGGCAAGATCCCGCTGGCTGATGGTCAGTTCATTGATTTGACAAGTGTGCTGGCGCCCGGTGCCGAGATGCTGGAACAGGCCGCGTTGCCGGCACTCTATGATGCGATACCATGGCAAGGGTGAGGACGGCTCATACCCCTCCAGCTCACGCTGGAGCCAGAGTTTCAGCCCGGTGTCCAGCGCCGTCTGATGCAGACACCGCAGGCGCTCGATCAGGCCGCCACATTGCATCGTCGACAATCCACCCATAGCGCACTCCTCCTCACGTTAAGTATGGCGGTCTAGTCCGTTAGAGCGGCCGGGGACAATTGACGGTGGTCAAATTTTAGCCAAAAACTGACATCTTTTCCAATCATGGCCGAGGGCAAGGTTCACATCGAAACCCGATTCTCCTCAACCGCCAGCTGGTCTACAATGGCGATCTATGTTGCATACTGCCTCCGCTATCGTCTCCGGCTCTGCTCCCGGTCTTGCTGCCTCTGCACCCACACCGCTCCAGGTGTTACGGGAGGTGTTTGGCTATCAAGAGTTTCGTCCCGGGCAGCAGCAGGTCGTGCAACAGGTGATCTCCGGCTGTGATGGCTTGGTCATCATGCCAACCGGCGGTGGCAAGTCGCTCTGCTATCAGATCCCTGCTCTGGTTAGACCCGGACTGGCGGTTATAGTTTCACCGCTGATTGCCTTAATGAAGGATCAGGTTGATTCATTGCGCGCCAACGGCGTTGCGGCTGCCGCGCTGCACTCTGCCTTGTCGCGGGAGGAGCAATTTGATTTGTATAGCGCACTGGCAAAGGGTGACCTCAAGCTGCTGTACGTGTCCCCCGAGCGCCTGTTGCTGCCTGATTTTCTCGAGCGCCTGGCAGACTGGCGCCTGTCGTTGGTTGCCATCGACGAGGCACACTGCATCTCGCAATGGGGACATGACTTCCGTCCCGAATATGCCCAGCTCGGTTGTCTAAAACAGCGGTTTCCGCAGATCCCCTTGGTGGCATTGACCGCGACGGCGGATGATGCGACGCGTCAGGACATATTGGCGCGTCTGGGGTTGCAGCAGCCATTCATTCATCTGGCGAGCTTTGATCGCCCGAACATCCGTTACAGTCTGATCGACAAATATAAGCCGAATGAGCAGTTGGTGAGCTATCTGGACCGCCAGCCAGGACAGTGCGGTATTGTCTACTGTACCAGCCGTAGCCGAACCGAAGAGGTGGCGCGCTTCCTGCGTGCGCGGAACATTCGCGCAGCCTGCTATCACGCCGGCTTACCGGCGGCAGAGCGTAATAGCGTGCAAGAGGCTTTTTTGCGCGATGATATCGACATTGTGGTGGCGACGGTGGCGTTCGGCATGGGTATCGACAAGCCAAATGTGCGTTTCGTCGTGCACTACGACTTGCCGAAAAACATCGAGTCCTACTATCAGGAGACAGGGCGAGCCGGCCGGGACGGCTTGTCGGCCGAGGCGTTGCTGCTCTATGACCCAGCGGACACCGAGCGTTTGCGCCGCATGCTGGACAGTGGTGAGCAGAACAACCCGGATCAGCTGCGAATCGAACAGTTCAAGTTAAACCTGATGGCTGCTTTTGCCGAGGCGCAAACGTGTCGCCGGCAAGTGCTGTTGAACTATTTCGGTGAGTATCAGAGCGAGCCTTGCGGCAATTGTGATATCTGCCTGGACCCGCCACGTACCTATGATGGCAGCGAGGACGCCCGCAAGGCCTTGTCCTGTGTCTATCGTGTTGGCCAGCGTTTTGGTATTGGCTATGTCATCGAGGTGTTGCGGGGGGCGCAGAATCAGCGGGTGCGTGAACAGGGACATGACAAGCTGTCGACCTTTGGCATTGGCAAGGATCGCAGCCATGAGCACTGGCTATCGGTGTTTCGCCAGTTGATTCATATGGGGCTTTTAACCCAGAACATTACTCGTCATCTGACGTTGCAACTGACCGAAGCGGCGCGCCCCGTGCTGCGAGGCGAACAAGCGTTGCAGTTGGCCGTGCCGCGGCTGGAGGTTATCTCGTCGCGCAAGGGACGCTCCCGAGAGCGGGAAGTGGGAGGTGATTATGACACCGCACTGTTCCGCGCGTTGCGCAAACTGCGCAAGCAGATTGCCGAGGAGGATGAGGTACCCCCTTATGTGGTGTTTAACGATGCCTCGCTAGTGGAGATGGCCCGTCACCAGCCGTGTGATGAAGATGAGTTGCTGGAGATTAACGGTGTCGGGCATCGCAAGCTGGAACGCTATGGTGAACAGTTCCTCGACTGCATTCGCGAGCATTGCCGCAGTGGCCGCTAGACGTGATCACCGCCGCTGGCGATGGGGCGCGGGCTCAGGCACAATGCGCTCAAAGCAAGGAGATCCCAGATGATAGATCCGAAGAAAATCGAAGAGATGGCACGCCAGGTTCACAATGCGCTGCCACCAGGGCTGCGTTCGTTAGGCGAAGAGGTCGACAAGAAGGTCAAACAAGTGCTGCAGTCCCAGCTGAACAAGCTGGATATGGTCAGCCGTGAAGAGTTTGATGTGCAGACCAAGGTGTTGCTGCGCACCCGCGAAAAACTCACGGCACTGGAAGAAAAACTGGCGCAGCTTGAGGCGCAGTTAGCACGCCAGCCATCAGATCAGTAACATGCTCGGGGCCGGATTAACGGCCCCGCCGCGTCAAGTCAGATGAACTGGTAGGCATCGCCAAACAACTGTTCATCGCTGACACCTCGCAGATGCAGGGACTGCCGGATCACGGCTGCCATTTCGAAGCGACCGGCCACATAGATATCGTACTGGTCCAGACTGGCGAAATCAGCCAATACGGCTTCGTGTACCATGCCCTGACTACCGCGCCACCCGGGCTCCGGGTACTGTACGACCGGGACATAATGCAGATGGGCATATTCGTCCGCCCAGGCCAAGACCTCTTGTCCCTCATAGAGCTGGCTCTCCTGGCGGACACCCCAATAGAGGTAAACCGGTCTGTTGAAGCCGGTGTCGATCAGGTATTGCAGTATTGAGCGTGCGTAGGAGTAGCCTGTGCCTCCGGCGATCAATAACACGGGGCGGCTGGATTCCTCGCGAAACCATGCTTTGCCCAGCGGAAGTTCAACGGTGAGTTGTCCCGTGGTCCGCAGCCGCTCCATCACCTCACCCGGGTAGGGGTTGCCCGGTGTCGCTCCAATTTGCAGTTCCAGCCCGGGACGCGTAGGGGAGTTGGCGATGCTAAAGGGGCGTTTGTCTTTTTCGCCCATCACCACCTGCAGATACTGTCCGGGACGGAATGTGACGGCTTGTTCCGGCGTCAGTTGGATGTGCCAGATGTGTTCG
This sequence comes from Pseudaeromonas sharmana, assembly GCF_042649925.1. NCBI lineage: Bacteria > Pseudomonadati > Pseudomonadota > Gammaproteobacteria > Aeromonadales > Aeromonadaceae > Pseudaeromonas > Pseudaeromonas sharmana. The sequence continues at coordinate 215,370 of NZ_JBHSAF010000007.1, read as the reverse complement.
GCACACTCCTGCATGGCTGTCAGGTGGCATTCGATACGTTGCATGTAGAGTCCTCAAGGGGCATCAGCCCTTAGTCAAATATTCCAAGCGAGTCCCATATTTCGTCAACCCGCTGTTTGACACTATCGCTCATTACTATGGGGTGTCCCCATTCGCGCTGGGTTTCGCCAGGCCATTTGTTGGTGGCATCCAATCCCATTTTAGAACCCAGACCGGAGATGGGGGAGGCAAAGTCCAGATAGTCGATCGGCGTCTGTTCAATCAGGGTGGTATCCCGTGCCGGATCCATGCGTGTCGTGATGGCCCAGATCACGTCCTGCCAGTTTCGGGCGTCGATGTCGTCATCGCAGACGATGACAAACTTGGTATACATAAATTGACGCAGGAAGCTCCAGACGCCAAACATCACCCGTTTGGCATGACCGGGGTAGCGCTTGCGAATCGTGACCACGGCCATCCGGTAAGAACAACCTTCCGGTGGCAGATAAAAATCGACGATCTCCGGAAACTGCTTTTGCAGCAACGGGACAAACACCTCATTCAACGCCACACCCAGCATTGCCGGTTCATCGGGCGGACGACCGGTATAAGTCGAGTGGTAGATGGCATCACGGCGCATCGTCATCTTCGTCACCGTGAAGACCGGGAACTCGTCGACCTCGTTGTAGTAACCGGTGTGATCGCCATAGGGTCCTTCCGGTGCCGTTTCACCGGGCTGAATATAACCTTCCAGCACAATCTCGGCGCTGGCCGGTATCTCGAGATCACAGCTCAGCGCCGAGACAACCTCGGTGCGACTGCCGCGCAGCAGACCGGCAAACGCATACTCTGACAGGGTATCCGGAACAGGTGTGACAGCACCAAGCACTGTGGCCGGATCCGCCCCGATAGCGACGACGACCGGAAACGGTTGCCCAGGATGCAGCTCCTGAAACTCGCGATAGTCGAGGGCGCCACCTCTGTGGTCAAGCCAGCGCATGATGAGCTTATTGCGGCCGAGTAACTGCTGACGATAGATGCCCAGATTCTGGCGCTTCTTGTAGGGACCGCGGGTAATCGTCAATCCCCAGGTGACCAGCGGCGCGATATCGCCTGGCCAGCAGTGTTGAATGGGTAGACGGGTGAGATCCACGTCGTCACCACTGAGTACGATTTCCTGACAGGGGGCCTTGCTGACCTGCTTGACCGGCATATTCAGTACCTGACGGAATACCGGAAGTTTGTCCATCAGGTCGCGTAACCCTTTCGGCGGCTCCGGCTCTTTGAGCATGGCCATCCATTCACCAACCTGGCGCAGGCAGGAGACATCCTGTTGCCCCATGCCCAGGGCGACACGCTGTGGTGTGCCGAACAGGTTAGCGAGCACCGGCATGCTGTGCCCCTTGGGGCGCTCGAACAACAGGGCCGGTCCCCCTGCGCGCAGAGTGCGGTCGGCAATCTCGGTCATCTCGAGATAGGGGTCGATTTCCATCGGGATGCGCTTGAGCTGACCCTGCTGCTCGAGCAGGGTGATGAAGTCTCGCAAATCCTTGTATTTCATATGGTTAACCCCTGTTTTCGATGCGTCATTATATGCCACTACTCACTGGGTTCGGCAATCTCGATCTCCAGCTCCCTGCAACGCCAGGCGTTTGGTTTTCGGTAGGCCGGCAACCACCTGCTGCCAGGAGTGGGCAATCATGTCGCTAATCAGCTGAGCATCAAGCGAATTGTCGAGGCGCACTGTGTTCCAATGCTGTTTGTTGAGATGGTACCCAGGCTGTACCGAGGGATAGAGTTCACGCCACAGCAAGGCTTGCTGGGGTTCCGCTTTCAGCGATAACCGTAATGGCTCCTCCTGCCAGGAGACTAACGCGAACATCTTGCCTGCGACTTTGAGGACCAGGATCTCCGGGCCAAACGGGTATGTCTCTTCAGCTCCCGGGTGGGCCAGCAGCATCGAGCGCAGCGCGCTAAGTTCCATGGTGATATCCCCGCTAAGGTTGGCCGGTCAGTTTCAGCATCATCTGTTCGAAGCCGCGGCGGAAACCGTCGCGGGTATTGTTGTCGACCTCGGCCCATTTTTCTGGCGGCAGGAAGGCGATTGTTTCACTCTGATAGGCATTCTTGCCAAGCAGGGCGACCCAGCGTGGGTTATACAGACGCCGGCTCTTGGCATCCCACTCCAGGACATGTCCCATGATGACCTTCAGCTCATCAAGGTGACCCAGGCCATAGCGGACTATGTTCGGGCCAAACTGGTTGCCCAACGTGGTGACGGCGGCGGCGACTGTCGGATCCAGTGACTTGTTAGCATCCGAACGGGCACGCAACTGGGCGGTGTAGTACCAGAACAGGGCGGGCGTCATCTCGCCTTGTCGATACAGCGTTTCGGCAAGTGCAAACAGCACGGGGGGCGCATAGGCACCCGGATCGGCTAGAACGGCCTCCAGGGTCTGGTTATTACCGTTAAGCAGTTGATCGACCTTGTCCTGTGTCGAGATCAGGCTCAGCTGGGCGTGTTCGCCGAGCGGCCGACTGGGTGGTTTTTTCTCCGGCTGATCTGAAACGGTGACACATCCGGCCAGGAGCAGGGTACAGAGCAGAAAAGTAAAACAGCGCATCTGCGATTCCATTGATGGAATTATCATGCGCCCAGCATAGGGAAAACCGGCAGCGGTCGCAAACGGTGCGCTTCGATGGTCAATAGACCGTATCGGCTCTTTCACCGCGCAAGGGGGGTTGATAGACTGCTGGTGTTTTCAATAAGCCGTATCCATCACGGCGGTTATGACAAGGAATAACTGATGAACAAGCTCCATGTGCTCCTGATGTGCGGCGGTGGCGGCAGCGAGCATGACATTTCCCTCCTGAGTGCCAATTTCCTCGAGCAGCAGCTGCAGGCGTTGCCAGGCATCGAGGTGACACGGATTGAACTTTTCCCGGATCACTGGCAAACCGCTGCTGGTGAGGCATGTCATCTGGGGTTGGATCGGCTACTGCATGTGGGTGATCGGCAGCAGTTAATTGATTATGTGGTGCCTTGTATTCACGGTTACCCGGGTGAGACGGGCGATATCCAATCGTTTCTCGAGTTGGCGGGTCTGCCGTATCTGGGCTGTGATGCAGAAGGCAGCAAGCTCTGCTTTAACAAAATCAGTACCAAACTGTGGCTGACTGCACTGGGCATCCCCAATACCCCGTATGTGTTTTTGTCTGCGGATGACAGTTCGGCTCACGCCGAGGCGCATCAGGCGATGCGACGCTGGGGAGCCGTGTTTGTCAAGGCGGCAAGCCAGGGCTCTTCAGTGGGCTGCTATAAGGTCAGCGAGCTGGCTGCGCTCTCCGATGCGATCCATCAGGCGTTTGGTTATTCAGAGCAGGTGCTGGTCGAGAAAGCGGTCAAACCGCGCGAGCTGGAGGTTGCCGTCTATCAGTACGGTGATGAGCTGGTTGCCACCCGGCCCGGTGAAATCTGTACTCCGGGTGATGTTTTCTATAGCTATGACGAGAAGTACAGCTCCGGCAGCCACTCTACCACGCGGCTGGATGTGACCGACCTGACCGACGGACAGATCGAGACGATTCGCTCGCTGGCACTGAAAGCCTTTACCCATCTGAAGCTGAAGGATTTGTCGCGCATCGACTTCTTTCTTACTGAAGAAGGTGAGATTTTGCTGAATGAAATCAATACCTTCCCAGGTATGACACCGATCTCCATGTTTCCGAAGATGTTGCAGCACCATGGGCATGACTTTGGTCAATTTCTGTTGCAACGGATCCGCTCCGCGGCAGCAACGACCTGATGGTGCACTGAAAATAAAAAAACCGGCCAGCTGGCCGGTTTTTTATTTCGGGAGGCAGTCCACCCGGGATTATTTCTGCTGACGTTTCATCGCTTCGAAGAACTCGTCGTTGGTCTTGGTCATCGACAGCTTGTCGATGAGGAATTCCATGGCTTCGATTTCGCCCATCGGATGGACAATCTTGCGCAGGATCCACATCTTCTGCAATTCGTCTTGCGGAGCCAGGAGCTCTTCGCGACGGGTACCGGAGCGGGTGATGTCGATAGCCGGGTACACTCGCTTCTCGGCAATCTTGCGAGACAGATGCAGCTCCATGTTACCCGTGCCCTTGAACTCTTCGTAGATGACTTCATCCATTTTTGAGCCAGTGTCGATCAGCGCAGTGGCAATGATGGTCAATGACCCGCCTTCTTCCACGTTACGGGCGGCGCCGAAGAAACGCTTCGGGCGGTGCAGGGCGTTGGCATCCACACCACCGGTCAATACCTTGCCGGATGACGGGATGACGGTGTTGTAGGCGCGCGCCAGGCGGGTGATGGAGTCCAGCAGGATGACGACATCCTTCTTGTGCTCGACCAGACGCTTGGCTTTTTCGATAACCATTTCAGCAACTTGCACGTGACGGGTTGCCGGTTCATCAAAGGTTGATGCGACGACTTCGCCCTTGACCATGCGCTGCATTTCGGTCACTTCTTCCGGACGTTCGTCGATCAGCAGAACGATCAATTCGCATTCGGGATGGTTGCTGGTGATGCTCTGGGCAATGTTTTGCAGCAGGATGGTCTTACCGGCCTTCGGCGGTGCGACAATCAAGCCACGCTGGCCCTTGCCGATTGGCGAAGCCAGATCCAGTACGCGAGCGGTAATGTCTTCGGTCGAACCGTTGCCACGCTCCAGACGCAGACGCTGGGTCGGGTGCAGTGGGGTCAGGTTTTCGAACAGGATCTTGTTGCGGGCGTTTTCCGGGCGGTCGTAGTTGACGGTGTCAACCTTGAGCAGCGCGAAGTAGCGCTCGCCTTCCTTTGGCGGACGAATCTTGCCGGAAATGGTATCGCCGGTACGCAGGTTGAAACGGCGCACCTGGCTGGGGGAGACGTAAATGTCATCCGGACCGGCCAGATAGGAGCTGTCAGCACTGCGCAGGAAGCCAAATCCATCCTGCAGGATTTCCAGTACGCCATCACCGAAGATATCTTCCCCACTCTTGGCATGAGCCTTGAGAATGGCAAAGATGATGTCCTTCTTGTGCAGACGGGCCAGGTTCTCGAGGCCCATTGATTCGCCGAGTTGAACCAGCTCGGAGACAGGGGTGTTCTTTAATTCGGTCAGATTCATGATTGATGGATGTGTATCTGGAAAGTGAGGCGGTTAGGGTCGCTGGATTGAGAATGCGTTCAACGGGGGAGCGCACGATATCAGCGCAGATGTTGTCGAAACGTTGTATAAGTTAGCACCAAATACTCAGAGCGTCCACGCCTGGTGATGGCATTAAATGAAAAAGAGCGCGAATGCGCTCTTTTAAAATTTGTTGTGAAGCGCTCAGATGTTGGCGTCCAGGAAATCTTTGAGCTGGCTCTTGGACAGGGCACCTACTTTGGTGGCTGCGACAGCACCATTCTTGAACAGCAACAGGGTCGGAATGCCGCGGATGCCATATTTCGGCGCCGTTTCGGCATTCTGGTCGATGTTCAACTTGGCGACAGTCAGTTTGCCTGCATATTCATCTGCTACTTCATCGAGAATCGGTGCGATCATCTTGCATGGGCCACACCATTCAGCCCAGAAGTCGACCAGTACAGGGCCCTGAGCCTTGAGCACGTCTGCTTCGAAGCTGGCATCGGTCAGTTGAACAATCTTGTCACTCATCTACCACTCCAGTCTGATGTTGATCATCTGTTGGGAAAAAGCACCAATAGATGTAAATAAAAGGCAAATAGTTGCCCTATTTGAAATGATCCTGTTTATTATTGCAAGTCCAACCTGATAACCTGTCTGCCATGAGCAAAACACACTTAACTGACCAAAAATTCGCCGAAATGGGCCTTGAACCCCAGGTTCTGGCCGGGCTGGAGGCCAAGGGCTTCCATTACTGTACGCCGATTCAGGCGCTGTCAATTCCGGTTCTGCTCGCAGGCAAGGATATCGCTGGCCAAGCTCAGACGGGTACCGGTAAGACCATCGCGTTTCTGGCGGGTACCTTCAATCATCTGCTGACGCACCCGGATAGCGAAGAGCGGCAAACCAAGCAGTTGCGTGCGCTGATTATGGCGCCCACTCGCGAGCTGGCGGTGCAAATCTACAACGATGCCGAGCCGATGGCTGAATCCACCGGATTGCGCATCGGGCTGGCCTATGGTGGCGACGGCTACGACAAGCAGCTGGCGGCTCTGGAGAAAGGGGTCGATGTTCTTATCGGCACCACAGGGCGAATCATCGATTATCTCAAGCAGGGCATCATCGATCTCTCCCGGATCCAGGTCGTTGTCCTGGACGAAGCCGATCGCATGTTTGACCTCGGCTTTATCAAGGACATCCGTTATCTGTTCCGACGCATGCCGGCACCGGCAAGACGCCAGAACATGCTGTTTTCTGCCACCTTGTCGTTGCGGGTGCAGGAGCTGGCGTATGAACACATGAGCCAGCCGGAACATGTGCAGGTCGAGCCCGAGCAAATGACTGGCCAGCGCATCAAGGAAGAGCTGTTCTACCCGTCCAATGACGACAAGATGCGCCTGTTGCTGACATTGATTGAAGAAGAGTGGCCGGAGAAGGCCATCGTTTTCGCCAATACCAAGCACAGCTGCGAAGAGGTGCATGCCTGGCTGGAGGCCGATGGCCATCGCGTCGGGTTGCTGACCGGTGACGTGCCGCAGAAGAAACGCCTGAAGATCCTGGATGACTTCACCAAGGGGCAGCTGGATATTCTGGTGGCAACCGATGTTGCGGCTCGAGGCTTGCATATTCCCGATGTCACCCATGTCTTCAACTATGACCTGCCGGACGATTGCGAGGACTATGTACACCGCATTGGACGAACCGGTCGCGCGGGTAAAAGCGGGCATTCGATCAGCTTTGCCTGTGAAGACTATGCGTTCAACCTGCCGGCAATCGAAGGTTATATTCGCCATCCGATCCCGGTTAGTAAATACGACCGTGAAGCGCTGCTGCAGGATGTGGCGGCACCGAAGCGAATCCATCGTCACCGTGCTGGTGTGAACCGTAATATGCGCGATCGGCAGCCTTCTGGCCAACGTCGTCGTGGACCGAAAAAAGCCTGACAGGAAGTCACTCGTGAATCAGTCACCGCTCTATGCCGCAATCGATCTGGGCTCCAACAGTTTCCACATGTTGGTTGTGCGTGAGGTGGCTGGTGCTATCCGTACTGTGGCCAAGGTCAAACGCAAGGTGCGTTTGGCTGCAGGCCTGGATGCGGATAACCACCTGAGCGACGAGGCGATGGCGCGTGGCTGGGATTGTTTGCGCCTGTTTGCCGAACAGCTGCAAGACGTTCCGAAGGAAAATACCCGTATCGTTGGTACGGCAACATTGCGCCTGGCGCGAAATGTGGAACGTTTCCTGACCGAAGCGGAGCGCATCCTTGGCCATCATGTCGAAGTGATCAGCGGTGAGGATGAGGCCAGAACCATCTACCAGGGGGTCTCCTGGACCTCCAGTGGCGAAGGCAAGCGGCTGGTGATCGATATTGGTGGTGCCAGTACCGAGCTGGTGATCGGTGAACAGAACGATGCCAAATTGCTCAATAGCTTGCATATGGGCTGTGTTACCTGGCTGAAGCGTTATTTTTCCGATGGCTTGCTCAGCGCGGCGAATTTCGATGCCGCCATCGCCGGTGCGCGCGAGGTGCTGGATGCCGTATGCCAGCAGTATGTGGCTCTCGGCTGGAGCACATGTGTCGGAGCTTCCGGCACGGTCCAGGCGCTGCAGGAAATCATGATGGCCCAGGGCCGCAGTGAGCGCGTGACGCTGAGCAAGCTCAATGAGCTAAGAGCGCAAGCGATACAGTGCGGCCGTCTCGACCAATTGGTGTTGCAGGGGTTGGCGCCGGAACGACTGACCGTCTTTCCATCCGGCCTGGCGATTCTGATTGCCATCTTCGAAGCCCTGCACATTGAGACCATGACGCTGGCCGGTGGCGCCCTGCGTGAAGGCATCATCTATGGCATGGTGGGTCGGAAGCGTGACTGTGACGCTCGTGAGCGTACCGCCGAGAGCCTGATCACCCGCTATCAACTGGATCGTGAACAGGCAGAACGCGTGCGCAATGCGGCGCTACAGGGCTTTGCCCAGTTGCAATTACCGTGGCATCTGAGCGAGCAGTATGGACGCCCCATGTTGCGTTGGGCCGCGATGCTGCACGAGCTGGGGCTGTGTATCGAATACAAGAAAGCCCCGCAACATGCCGCCTACATCATTGATAACATCGATATGCCTGGCTTTACCCAGGCTCAGAAGCAACTCTTATCGGCTCTGCTGTTCAATCAGCGCGACGAATTCAAGCTGGATGCGCTCGAACGGCAGAACGCGGTCTCCCAGGCGCAAGCCTGCCGCCTGGCCCGCCTGTTGCGTATCTCGATCATCCTCTGCATGCGGCGCACCGAGGGCACAGTCCCCGAGTTCCGGCTTGAGGCGGCGGGTGAGAATGATGATGGCCTGACTATCTGGTTACCTGCGGGTTGGCAGCAGGTGCATTACTTGCGTGCATCCGAGCTGCAGGACGAGGCTAAAAAACAGACCCTGATGGGCTGGCCAACGCGCGTTGTAGAGTCGTAATCCCCACAATTCTTGTGCTAACTCCTTGTCTGGTCTGACCTTTTTTGAAAAGGTTTGCGCCTTCTCCTTTTCTGCTTTTGTTATAAAGCTGTTGCGGAAATTATGCTTCCGCATTGATTTTGGTTCTGATAGAGTCTCGGCTCGTTGTTGATGCTGTGATGTAACGCACTGTGTGGATTCTTTTGGTGCGTTTGCCTCCTAAGTGTGCCCATGAAAAATGGCAGGATGCCGTCGCCAAATGGTCACATTGCTCGGTTAAATTTTCTCTGTACCCTGGCAATAGGGTGATGTACGTCACATCTTGTCCCGGACAGGTGACCTACGAGGTTTGGAGCGAAATTTCACCGATTTTGTTTCAAAAACGTTAGAAGAGGAACGGAACCTGCATTACTGCAGGTGCGAGTGCGGAATTTGAATTTCCGCATTCGAATTCCAACCTGAACAGTCGTCGTCAAGCGAGGGGTGTTCAGCGTGGCGAAGAACACGGAGGGTACAAGGATGAAATACTCAACTACGTTGCTGCGTAAAAAAATGCTGATGCTGTTGCTGCTGTCACTGTCGTCAGTTTGTCATGCGCAGACTTATGATGGCGTTGCGCTGAATGGCCATGGGTCAACGATCGCCTCCCTGATACAAGGCAGTCCGGCGACCACCTTGCCCGCGACACTGGCCGAACCTACCCACTTTTCTCCCTCTTTGAGCCTGCTGGGCTTCAGTGATCTGAGCTGGTTACCCATGGTGTCCGAGTTGTTGCCAACCTCGGTGACTGACTCGCCCGTTGCCCTGTTGCTGACGGATGCCACCGATTTGCCTGAACCAGGCCTGGTGGCGCTAGTTGCGCTGGGTCTGGTGGGTATCTCTGTCTCACGTCGCCGCTGGGGACGTCATGAGGTCTCTGCGGACATAGGCCGCTTTTGAGCGGCCTGATGTTAGCTAGACGAAACCGTTAATTTCAGTCCGGAACATCGCAGCCGTACGTGGTGTTCCGAAGTGTTGGCCGGGGTGGATGTTCCCATCCGCTCTTCTTTATCCCGGTGTGGCGTTCTTCTCTATTCGCCGTGCCATGGAACAGGTGAGTCAGCGCCTCTGATTCACGGCGCAGCAAGGATGGGCTGCGCTGAAGGAGTATGTATGTTGCGGATTAAATCTTGGGTGTTGGCGCTGCTGTTAGCGTGCGGGATCTGCCCGGCATTGTCTCACGCGGCGGTGATCGAGGCATCGGTGGAGCCCGATGCCTCGGGCGCCTATGTGGCCGACGGCACCTTGGGACAGAGCCTGGTTTTTACCTTCTTTAGTGGTAGCTATGCCCACCTGCTGGCCTGGCTGAATACCGACGTCGCCATTTCGACTGAGGGCACATTCACCAACTATCAGACGCAAGTGTTGCCCACCAGGCTGGTCGGATCGCTGGTCTACCTGCAGGCGTCGAGCAATAACGTGGCTGCCGTGGTGTTTACCCCTGAGAGCGGCTCTTTGGTCAGCGTGAAGCCGGGTTTTGTCTTTGACGGCGTGGAAGTTCTGATGCGGACCGTACTGCCCGTTCCCGAACCGGCTACCTATCTCTTGCTATTGGCTGGTGCCGGTCTGATGGGGTGGTTGATGCGCCGGCGTCGACTGGCTACACGGCAGGGGTTGCACGCCTGGTATTGAATAGCGCATGGCTCCTTGCATGCCAACGGGAGTCACGGTCTTGGGCGCTGAGTGTTGTGACGTAGCAGACATTACACAACCGGTTGGATAACCGGTTTAACCAAGGCCGGCACTGACCCAGGTGACAGTGGACAGTCGCCGGTTAACCAGAATACGGACGGACGGTGAACAGATATCAACGCAACAGAGATAGGACCCGGCATCTGTGGGTCTGCAGTTGTCTGCTGGTGGGGATGCCGGTACATGCGCGCTATGACGAGGCGGATCGGTTCTCGCTGCAGGCATCACTGGAGGCGTTGTACGACAGCAACTTGTTCCGCCTGGCTGACGATGAGTCGACCGCCGGCTTGGTGCGCGAGGATGTCATCACGACGCCGCGGCTTTCTACGCGTTACAACCAGGATTTTTCCCGTCAGAACCTGGCGTTGTCGGCGGCACTGTTTTCGCCGCGTTATATGAATAACCGCAGTATGGATTACAGCGGTTATCAATGGTCTGCGACCTGGAAAGGCGCCGCAGGATCGCTTTTGCGACCCGGAGCCAGTCTGAGTCAGAGTCACACCCTGGCGTCGTTTGACGATGTCGCTCAGGGCATCAAGGACATGGTGGATGAGCAAAACCTGATGGCCGGATTGCAACTCGGTGATGGGCACAGAGCCCGCATCATCGTGGATGTGGCGCGTCGGGATAGCGAGCATGATCGGCGGCCATCTCTGGACTTGGTGGAGCAGGGTTGGGATATGACCGCCGGCTGGCGGACAGCCCGGGGGACAGATTGGTCTCTGGTTTATCAGGACCGCTGGATCGCCTATGAGCAAGATTCGCTGCTGAGCCGGGATTATCGGCGGCGCAAGGTGTCAGCAGAATTGTCATGGCCGGTGACGGCGCAGCTGACGACCCGGTTGAGCAGTGGCTGGATTAATTGGCAATTTGAACTGGGCGATCAAAGCAGTACCGAGCGTTTTGGTCGCGCAGAGGTGCAGTGGCGGGCCAGTGACAAGCTGCGTTGGCTGGCATCGGCACAGCGGGATGCCGACGATGCCGGCAACAATGCGCGTGTCAGTGTCAGTAACAACTACCTGCTGCAGGCGGACTGGCAGATGACGCAGAAGGTGGCGAGCCAATTGAGCTGGACCCAGCGTCGTACCCAGTACGGTGTGGTGGAGAGCAGCTTGCTGCCGTCGCAGCATGATGTTACCGACAGTTACCGCCTGTCAGTGAATTGGACACCGTATTCGATGGTAGCCAGTGAGCTGTATGGCGTGGTGCAGAACAGAAGATCAAGCTCCAGTGCGTCTGCTTATAGCGATGAGCGCGTTGGACTTGACCTGACGGTCAAATATTGAGGAAGGGATATGCTCGAGATCACGACGGATAACGCCGTTCTGGGCGGTGAACAGATAACGGAAGCACAACCTGCTGCATCCGGTCCCGGCCGAATGGCGCATGAGTTGCCTTCCCAGACGATGGCCTCCTGGTTGGGCGAGCTAGAAAAAATCGCGCCTCTGACCACGCTTTTCAAGTCATTTCTCGACCCGATTCTGGTGGTGATAACACTGTACGCGCTGCACTTTGCCTTTGATGTCACCTTCGCCGGCATGGAGGTGCTGGTCGCGGTACTGGCCTTCTTGCTGACCATCGTCTTCATGGACGGAACCGTGTTGTTTATGCCTGGCAGTTTGCGTTCATGGCGCGGCTTGGGACGCTTCCTCGGTGGCTGGTTGTTTATCTGCATGGCGTTAGTGTTAACCGGCTATGTGTCCGGTCTGGCCAGCTATTTTTACCCCCCGTTTATCCTGAGCTGGTTCGTGGTTGCACCTGTGGCCCTGTTGGCCAGCCATGCCGTGGTGCGCGGCTGTCTGATGCTCGCCACCCGACGCAAGGGGCGCCGCAAGGTTGCGATCGTCGGCGCCAACCATGCCGGCACGGCGTTGCGGGACCGCATACTGGCTAACAGCTACCTGAATATGGAATTTGTCGGTTTCTTTGATGATCGTGAACTCAACCGCCTGGAAGGGGTCAGCGAGAGCGAGATGCTGTGCGGCCTGGCCGAGATGCCGGCCTACCTTGCCGAGCACGGTATTCACAAGGTCTATATTTCGTTGCCGATGTCCTCGCAGCCGCGGGTGATGAAGCTACTGGATGAGCTGCAGGACAGTACCAGCTCAATCTATTTTGTTCCGGATTTCTTCATATTCGATTTGATTCAGGCGCATGTTGATCACCTGGCGGGTGTGCCTGTGGTTTGCATCTGCGAATCGCCATTCCGTGGTTTGAAGGCGGTGATTAAGCGGGCCTCCGATGTCGTCTTTGCCAGCGCCATTCTCGCGCTGCTATGGCCGGTGATGCTGGTGACCGCGCTCGCCGTCAAGCTGACCTCCAAGGGGCCGGTGTTCTTCAAGCAGCGTCGTTATGGCGCCGATGGCGAGAGCATTCTGGTCTACAAATTCCGTTCGATGACGGTGATGGAGGATGGCGCCGTGGTGACGCAGGCCAAGAAGAACGACCAGCGCCTGACCCCGATAGGCGGCTTTCTGCGCAAAAGCTCGCTCGATGAGTTGCCTCAGCTGCTGAATGTGCTGGAGGGCACCATGAGCCTGGTTGGGCCGCGACCGCATGCCAATGCGCATAACGAGTATTACCGCAAACTGATTAAGGGTTACATGATTCGCCACAAGGTCCGTCCCGGTATCACTGGCTGGGCCCAGGTAAATGGTTGCCGTGGCGAAACCGACACCCTGGACAAGATGGAGCAACGTGTCCGCTATGACCTCGACTATCTGCGTCACTGGTCATTGCTGATGGACATCCGAATCATCTTCATGACCGCATTTCAGGTGTTGCGGCGCGAAGGCAATGCCTACTAGGCGTAAACAACATCAAATGACGAGAGACAAGAAGGTCATCATGGATAAGAGAACAGGGATGAGCGCGCGCGGATGGATTGGCCTGTGCCTGCCACTGGCATTGGCGTTGTCCGGTTGTGGTGAAGGGAAAGCCAGTGCACCGAGCCAGGTGCTGGCCAGGGTCAATGACAAGGAAATAACCGTTCTGCAGTTGAACTATGCGCTGGCGCAGAACGCGTCGCTGCCGGCAGCCCAGCAGCGCAGCAAGCAGGCCATTCTGGATGATCTGGTGCAGCAAGAGTTGCTGGTGCAGCTGGCCGAGGAGAAGAAACTGGATCGTAATCCGAACGTGCTGCAGGCCATGGAGTTTGCTCGCCGCCAGGTGCTGGCGCAGGCCGCGGCCAGTCAGGTGGCCTCGCAGGTTGGCGAGCCCTCCGCCGAGGAGATAGCGGCGTTTTATAAGCAGAATGCCCCCTTGTTTGCCGAGCGCAAACTGTTCCGCGTGGAGGCGTTCTTGCTGAATCTGGGCAAGGTGCCGCAGGAGGTGTTAGCCGACCTGAACGTCAGCCAGACGCCGCAGCAGACGATGGAGATCCTCAAGCGTCACCATATCGAGTATGCCAATACGCAGAACACGGCCCCGGCCGAAGTCTTTCCGCCGGACCTGATTCAGCAGATGAGCAAGATGAAAATCGGTGATATCGCCGCGGTGACGGAACGGGGCAAGGTGGTGCTGCTGCAGCTGCTGGAAATCCAGCCGTCACCCATTGCGTTGGCCCAGGCGCAAGAGTCGATTGCCAATCGATTGCGCGGCACGCGCATGCAACAGGCCGGTACCAGTACGCTGGCCGATTTGCGCAAGCAGGCCAAGGTCGAGATCCTGCAGGACTTCTCTGCCGAACAGGCCGCGCCGGCCAAGATCGACAAAGCCAACGAGCATCTTCTTTCTGGTCTGGAAGGATTGAAATGAGACAGATATTACTCGCCATGCTGCTCGCCGTGAGCAGCGCTGTGGCCGCCGCAGCCGAGGCCCCGGCAACGGGAAACATGACCCACTATCAGCTGGGTGCCGGAGACGTGGTGCGTGTCACCGTCTATGACCATACCGATCTGGCGCTGGAAGCCGAGATTGCCGCCGACGGTTCGCTGAATGTTCCGCTGGTGGGCGCTGTCGACGTGGCAGGGCTGACGTTCAAGCAGGCGGAGGAGCTGATCCGAAGTCGCTTTATCTCGGGCGGATTTCTCAAGGATCCGCACATTAACCTGCTGATTACTCAATATCGCAGCCAGTTGGTGTCGGTGTTAGGCGAGGTGAACCAGCCGGGCCGATATCCGTTGAGTGGCGATACCTCACTGGTGGCGGTGCTCGCCTCGGCAGGAGGGATTTCCGCCAATGGGGGCACTCAGGTCACGCTGATCCGCGATGGCCAAAGCCAGGAGTACGACCTGGCCAATCTCGGGCAGGGTGGGCAGGCGATCAATCAGGTGGTGGTACACCCCGGAGATCGGGTGTTTGTCCCGCGGCAGAAGATGATTTATGTGTACGGTGAAGTCTTGCGACCGGGCAGTTACCCGCTCACCGAGAAGATGACGGTGATGAAGGCAATCGCCGTGGCCGGCGGATTTAATGGCAAGGCCGATAAGGATGACATAGCGCTGCAGCGTCCGTCCGCCAAGGGTGGGGTCGAGGATCAGGAGGTTGATTTGGCGACCCTGTTGCAGCCCGAGGATGTCGTGTATGTCAACGAGAGCCTGTTCTAGGAGGGTGGCAACATGACCATTCAACAGTTTTTGAGTGTCATTCTGTCCAGAAAGCGCCTGTTGCTGGCGGTGTTTGTCAGCGTCGTCGCCTTGGCAACCGGGGTGTCGTTTCTCCTCTCCAAGCAGTACATAGCGCAAGCGGTGATCGCCGTCGACGCTGGCAGTGCCGATCCGGTCAGTTCGTTATCCATGACCGGTGGTGGCATGGTGGTGGCGAATTATCTCGGTACGCAAGCCAGCATGCTCTCCAGCCACAATACGGCACGTAAGGTGGTGCAGACACTCGGGTTGAGTCAGTCACCCGAGGTACAGGCCAATTACCAGGCGGTCGCCGGTGGTGACGGGGCCGGAATCGATGACTGGCTGGCCACGGTACTGTTGCAGGGGCTGACGGTTGAATCCGGGCGTGACAGCAATACGCTGAGCATCAGTTTCAAGTCGGTGAATCCGCAGTTTGCGGCCACCATCGCCAACGCCTTTATCGAGGCCTACAAGCAGATGGTGATCGAGAGCCGGGTCGGTACCGCCAGCCAGAATGAGGCTTTCTTCAAGACCCAGATCGACGAGTTGAAGCGAAATCTCGAGTCCAAGCAGAAGGCGTTGTCGGACTACCAGAAAGAACAGGGTGTATTGGCCACCGGTGGCGATCGCATCGATCTGGAAAGCCAGAAGCTGATGGCGTTGGCGGCACAGGTTGCGGCGGCACAGGCGGATTATATTGCAGCCCGTTCACAGTTGAATGCCAATGGCCAGCTGAACGTCGATCCGTTATCCAACCCGCTGATCCAGCAACTGACCGTGCAGCTGGCCGATCTGGAGAAGAACCGGCAGGATCTGGCGCAGCGTGAAGGGCCGAATCACCCTGGATACCGCCAGGTGGTGACCCAGATTGCCGCAACCCGCGGACAGCTGGAGGCGTTGAAGCAGAAATACGGCAGCATGCAGGCCAGTACGGTCGAGAACATGGAAAAGCGTCTGCAAGCCCAGCAGCAAGAGTTGGCGTTACAGAAGCAAAAAGTGCTGGACCTGAAGGATCAGCAGTCGCAGATCGACATCCTGTTGCGGGGTATCGACAACGCCCAGCGGAACTACGATCTGGTCATGCAAAAATGGTCCGAATCCGTGCTGCAGGCGAATGCCAATCTGACCAATATCACGGTGTTGCAACGTGCCGTGCCGCCGTTGCGTGCCGCGTCACCGAATATTCCGTTCAACATTTTTATCTCCATATTCCTTGGGCTGTTCCTGGGCGCCGCCGTCAACTATCTGCTGGACATGCTGAATCGTCGCGTGCGTTGCACCGACGACATCGAAGTCCTGCTGCAATTGCCGGTGCTGGCCGAGTTGAATCGTAAACCCAAGCAGCACCACCTGTTGCCCCGGTGGTTTCGACCCGCGGCCAAGTATCCAAGCGTGAAAGGAGTATCAATGTGAGCCGATCCATGGGAACGCAAGAACGCCTGACGATGATCGATGCCGCTGTGAGTGTCGCGGCGCTGGAGACCAATGAGGCGCAGGAACGCATGGGCGAACTGCTGGTACAAAGCGGCAAGATGACCGATTTGCAGTTGGAAAAGGTCATTCGCCATCAGCAGGAGCACGGCGGCAAGCTGGGTGAAGTCGCATTGGCGCTGGGGTTTGTCAGCACGCAGGACATTGCCCAGGTGTTGGGTCGGCAGTTTGAGTTCAGCTTTGTGGCCCCGGATCAAACCAGCATCAGCCCACGGCTGCACATGGCGTTCAATCTGCCGAGCGATGAGCAGGAAACCATCAAGGCACTGCGCAGCCAGATTCAGGTCAGCTGGTTGCTTAAAGGGCAACGCAGCCTGCTGGTGACGGGGGTCGATGGTGACGACGAACCTGCCATGGTAGCGGCAAATCTGGCCATCGCCTTCTCGCAGTCCGGCAAGCGCACGCTGCTGGTGGATGCCAACATGCGCAGCAGCCTGTTACATGAGGCATTGGGCGTCCCCCACGGTGAGGGCCTGGCCGACCTGCTGGCCGGCCGCTGTCGCCTGGCCTCTGTGGTACATGCGGTTCCGCCGCTGCAGCTGCTCTCTTTTCTCGGCTGTGGAACCCAGGTGCTGAATCCGCAGGAGTTGCTGGCGCGAGATACGTTGCCGAGCTGCGTGCGCGAGATGGAGCGTGACTATGACGTCATCATCTTCACCACGCCGACACGTGCCGATTTTGCCGACGCCCAGATATTGTCTACGGCGGTGCCAGGCGCCTTGTTGCTGGTGCGTCAGGATGTATCGCGCATTGATGACATTCGGGTTGCGCTGGCGCGCTTTGCGACCACCCAGGCTCGAGTGCTGGGCTGTGTCTACCTGGATGCCTGAGCAAGGAGTGCGCCGTGGTTGCAAACGAGATGGACGCTTTGACTACCTATAAATTCAAACTCGGCACCCTGTTGCTGACGTTAGTACTCGTCTATCTGCCATTGGTGCATCGCACCTACTTCGAGCACGGTGAGAACCTGGGTGGCAGTACCAGCGCGCTGTTGCTGGTGATGGCCATTGTGCTGTTTCTCTATCGGCTGTCGGCGTTTCGTCCGCAGCCGACGCTGACAAGCCAGCGTTTAGCTTGGTTGCTGATGCTGATCGGCTCGCTGTTGTTTTTCATCGGCAATGTGTTGTTGTTGCCGATGCTGACAGTCGGTTCCATCCTGCCGGTGCTGGCGGCATCGGTCCTGTTTCTGTTGGGCTGGCAGGCCTTTCGCGCGGCCCTGTTTCCATTGACGCTGCTGTTGTTTGTCATCCCCCTGCCGTACATGATGACCGACTTTATCGTCCAGCCATTGAAGTTGCTGATTTCCCATGCCACCGAGTGGCTGCTGTATCACGCCGGCTATCCGGTGGCGCGCAACGGCGTCATCCTGATCCTTGGCGATTACCAGCTGCTGATTGCCGATGCCTGTTCCGGCATCAACTCGCTGTTCAGTCTGGAGGCCATTGGCCTGCTCTATCTGCATGTCATGAAGAAGGAGTCGGCATTACGCAACTGGCTGATTGGCATGTTGATCATTCCCATCTCCATCACAGCCAACATAATACGGGTGCTGATCCTGGCGCTGCTGACCTATTACCTGGGCAATGATGCCGGTCAGAGTTTCATGCATGACCTGTCCGGTCTGCTGCTGTTTGCCGTGGCGCTGAGTGTCATCATTGCCCTGGATGGGGTGCTGGATCGGGTGCTGCCGGTGCGGCAGTCCGTTGCGGTGACCGAGGGGGCCACGTCAACAGACAAGCCACAACTTCGGGAGGTGCAGGGATGAGTCTGCCGCTTGCGATGCCGCGAACCCAGCCTGCCTGGTGGCAGCTGCTGTTATTTTGCGGCTGTCTTTGCCTGGCGTTGGGGGCCAGCCAACTGATGCAACAGGACAAGCAGTGGCTGGCCCAGGAGCCGGCACGCCGCCTGCAGCTGGAAAAAGCGGTTCCGGTCGAATTTGCCGGTTGGCGCCTGCTGGATACCCGCGGCCTGGTCGAGGTACCGGCCGAGACGCGCGCCTCGCTCGACAGCCTGTACAACCAGCAACTGAGCCGCACCTATATCAATGCCGACGGGGAGAAGGTCATGCTCTCCATCGCCTATGGTGAGGACCAATCCAACGATCAGTCCCAGGCCCACAGGCCCGAGATCTGTTATGTCGCCCAGGGCTTCCAGCTGCATGACGAAGCCGATGTCATGCTCGCGCTTCCGCAGCGCCAGATTCAGGCCCGCCAGCTGGTAGCCCGCTTGCATGAGCGCAATGAACCGATTACCTACTGGATGGTGATCGGTGACCGTGTCATCGCCCCCGGTTGGCAGCGCAAGCTGGCACAGTTTGATTATGCCTTGCAGCGTCAGGTTCCGGATGGCTTGCTGTTCCGGGTGTCGACACTGGATCGGGATGCCAGCCGCGCATTCGAGGTGCAGCGGCGTTTTGTGACGGCGCTGCTATCTGCCGTTGACCCCGTGACCCGCGCACACTTGGCGGGCGAGGTGGTACATGACTAGCCGTCTGCTGTGGCAGCCTGCCGCCGTAGCTGAACCCGTATTCAGCTCGCGGCTGTTTGTGTCGGCGCAGGAACGTCGCCTGTTCCTGATCGTTGTGGCGGCGACGCTCTATCAGGCCAGCCTGTGCCTGGTGAACACGGTGGCATTTCGTATCAACGGCTCCTTGGTGATGCTGGCCGAAATGCTGGTGTATGCGCTGGCCTTGGCCTGCGTGGCCCGGGAGATCCCGCGCTACATGGGGCTGATGCTGCTGGTCACCGCCGTCAATGTCTGTCTGCTGTTCCTGTTACGCGGCTATGTCGAACCCAAGTCGGCACGGGACCTGTTGATCGTGCTGCTGTTTTTCTGGCTCGGCTGGCGGCATGGTACACCGCAGCTGGTGGACAAGGTGCTGACCTGCATCCTGTTGCTCGCCATCGGCATGGGACTCTTCGAGTGGCTGGCGCTCGATACCTACGTGAAGCTGTTCCACACCTTCTCCTATTTCATGAACCAGAGCGGAATCGGTGCCAACGGCGGCGCCATCTTCGAAGGGCAGGCATTGACGCTGAACGGCTTTCGCCCGGAAGGCATAGGCCGCACCATTTTGCCCTGGTTATTTGGCGCACACCGCATCTCCTCGGTGATGCTGGAGCCGGTCTCGCTCGGTAATCTGGCCGTTATCACGCTGATCTGGGCCATCAGTCGAGATCGCTGGCAGGAACGCCAGGCGCTGTTTTTTCTGTTCGCCGCGGCGTTTTTGATCGCGCTGTCCGACTCGCGCTTTGGTTTGGTGGTCAGCGGGCTGATTGTATTGGTGCGTCTGATTTGGCCGCTGGCCGGTTATGGCGTGCTGGCGCTGGCCCCCTGGGCCATGATCGGATTCCTTTATCTCTACAGTGCGGTTTTCTTCGATGGCGTCTATACCGATTCGTTTGCCGGTCGTTTGATGCACAGTGGCCAGGTCTTGACTGAGCTGCCGCTCAAGGAGTGGTTGGGTTGGCAGTCACCACTGCGTGATTACGGTGACATGGGTTACGGCTATATCCTGACCCGCTTCGGCCTTTTCTATCTGTTGTTTGCCTGGCTGGTGTTGTGGCGTATTCCGTTGCTGGCGCCACGCTCAATTCGGCTTCGAGGCCTGATTTCCATCTATATCACCATGATTCTGTCCATCAGTGGCACCTCGCTGTTTGCTCTGAAAACCGCGGGTTTGCTGTGGTTTATGCTCGGCACCCTGTGTGCCGTGGCGCTGAACTCGCGTACATCAGCTGCCATCACAGCCAAGGAGACGTATCCATGAGCCTCAAGGTGTTTCATGTCGTGCGCCAGTACCATCCGTCGATCGGGGGGCTGGAGGATGTGGTTTACAACATAGCGCGCCAGCAGCTGGCCAGCGGCGAACAGCAGCCGACCATCATTACCCTCGATCGGCTGTTTCGTGGTCAGGGGGAGACGTTGTCGGCCTATGAGGTGAGAGAGGGGATCCCGGTCATCCGCTTGCCGTACCGTGGCTCCAGCCGCTATCCGATCTGCTGGTCGGTTCTGGGGGCAATCCGCGATGCCGATATCGTGCATGTGCATGGGGTCGATTTCTTCTTCGATTTTCTGGCCTGGACCCGTGTCTGGCATCGCAAGCCACTGGTGGCCTGCTCCCATGGCATCTTCTTCCATACGCCGTTTGCCAGTGGCGGCAAGAAGCTGTTCTTCAACACCATTACCCGGCTCTCCTCACTGGCTTACCACCGTATCTTTGCCACCAGTGCCAATGATGGCCATCTATTTCGGCAAGTGACTGCGGCCCCCCGTGTTGAAGTGATCGAAAACGGGGTCGATGTCGACAAGTTCCGTTTGCCACCAAGACAGCAGATACAAAAGCGCATCATCTATTTTGGTCGTTGGGCCGAGAACAAGGGCTTGCCGGAGACGCTGCAGCTGTTCCAGCAGTTGTGGCAGCAGGATGCGGAATGGCGCCTCACCATCGCCGGACGGGAATACGACCTCGATGCCCGTCAACTGCGGGAGCAGGCCAGGCAACTCGGCATCGGCGATCAGGTACAGATTATCCCGAACCCGGAACAGCAGACCCTCAAGGAGTTGTTGCAGCAGGCGAGCTACTTTATCTGCCTGTCGCGACATGAGGGCTTTGGTTTGGCGGCGATCGAGGCGATGAGTGGTGGTCTGGTGCCGCTGTTGAGCGCGATACCGCCGTTTGTCCGTCTGATCGAAGAAACGGGCCAAGGGCGGGTGCTCAGTGGAAATACGCAACAGGATGTGGCACAGATTCTGGCCCTGCATCAGCAGATCGGTGCCGATTACGCAGCAGTGGCCCAGGCGCAAGCGGCGGCCATTCAGCACTACTCGTGGCAGCAGGTGGCTCGCCGCTACATGAGCGCGTATGCCGAACTGCAAGTCGCTCAGCCAGCAGGAGCACTGTCATGATGCGCTGGCTGGGGGTCGGACTGTGGCTATGCAGTCTGCTGGCGCAGGCGGACTGTCTCACCGCCGCGCGCATTCAGGGGGTGAATCTGGCCGGCGCCGAGTTTAACGCCGGCAAGTTGCCGGGAAAAATGTTTACCGATTACACCTACCCGGGGACGGCAACGCTGGATTATTTCCGTTTGCGAGGAATGAACCTGATCCGCTTGCCGATTCTCTGGGAACGCTACCAGCCTCAAGCCTATGGCGAACTCGACAGCGCCAATCTGACGCAGCTAAAAAAACTGGTGCAATACGCTCGTCAATATGACCTCTGCTTGCTGGTGGATGTGCACAACTATGCCAAGTTTCAGAAACAGCCGCTGTCCAGTTATGAGAGCCCGGATGCCTTGCTGTTTGATTTTTGGCGCCGTCTGCATGAGGCCTTGGCGGGAGACGAAAATTACTGGGCCTATGGACTGATGAATGAGCCGGCTGCGGTGACGCGTCAGGCGTGGGCGGATATCGCCAAGTCGGTAGTCGCAAAACTCAGGGCGGCCGGTGCCAGCGGGTTGATCGTGGTCCCCGGTGGTAACTGGTCCGGCGCCCACAGCTGGTTCTCGGCTTCAAGCAGCGACCCGGCCAACGCCGAGCTGTTTACCGCGTTTCGCGATCCGCTGGCGCGCATGGTGTTTGAAGTGCATCAGTATGCCGACAGCAATTACTCCGGTACCAAGACCGACTGCATCAGCAGCAGCAAGATGCAGTCGATACTCGGCAAGGTGACGGCGTGGGCGCAGAGTAATAGCCAGCAACTGTTGCTCGGCGAGTTCGGCGTCGGCAGTAGCGATGCCTGTCTGGCGGTGCTGGACAGCATGCTGGCCAGCATGAGCGGCTCGGCCTGGCGCGGCTGGAGTTACTGGGCCGCAGGCAGTTGGTGGGGTAGTTATCCCTTTTCGATCCAGCCGCTCAACGGGGTTGATAAACCCCAGATGACGGTGCTGATCCCCTACCTGAAGAACTAAACAGAAGGAGCGTCAGGATGACACACCTCCATTACAAGCGGATTCTGGGTTTTGACATCTTCGATGGCGAGAAGGAACAACTGGTCGCCCATCTGGATCAACAGCTGACACACGGTCAGGTCTGCCTGTTCTACGCCAACAGCAACCTGCTGCAGCACTGTTACCGCGAGGCAGCACACTATCAGGGCCCAGGCATTGTGATTGCCAATGATGGCATAGCGCTGGATGCGGTCGCCGTGGCGCTGACCGGTAGCCGCTTTACCGCCAACCTGAACGGTACCGATTTTACTCCCTACCTGTTGCAGCATAGCCAGCACTGCCGGCGTACCTTCTTGCTGGGTGGCCGGCCCGGCGTTGCCGAAGCGGCCGCACGGCGCTTTGGCGAGCTGGGGATCGAGATTGTCGGTCATGCCGATGGTTTCGGAGCCATGCAGGATCTGCCGGCGTTGCTGGCGCGCATCAATGCCCTGCGCCCGGATGCCATCCTGGTGGCGCTGGGCAATCCGGCACAGGAGCGGTGGATTCTGCAGCATGCGTCCCAGTTGCAGGCACGGCTGCTGGTCGGTGTGGGGGCACTGCTGGATTTCATGTCCGGTAACGTCAAGCGGGCACCGGCTTGGGTGCAACGATTGCATATGGAGTGGTGCTACCGGCTATGCGGCGAACCGAAGCGGCTGCTGCGGCGCTATACCGTCGAGATGGCCTGGTTTTTCGTGTTGTGTCTGCGCTGGCGTTTCAGCGCCGGCTATCGCGCCGAGTAGCGGCTGGCGGCTGGATGAACAAGGAAGGGATGTCCGCATGAATGTACTGTTTTTGACTGCCCATGATTACCGCACCCCGCGCAAGGTGTCGTTGCATTTCATCGCCGACAAGCTGGCGCAGACCGGCCCGGTACGCTTTTTTTCCATGCGCTACTCCTGGTTGTCGCGCCACCGGCCAGATGGCCGTCACGTGATCGCCGACAAGGCGAACCGGCTGGAGACAGTGAACGGCGTGGATTGTTTCCTGTGGAAGCCGCCGTTGCACCCGGTTAATACCCGGCGTCGCTGGTTGCGTTGGCTGGAGCCCTGGCTATATCGCCTGTACGTCGCCTGCTGTCCGGCATTGCTGAATCGCTGGATCCGTGAGGCGGATGTCATCTTCTTCGAAAGTGGCATAGCCCCTGCGTTTTATGACAAGGCGCAACGTCTGAATCCGGCCGCGCGCAAGGTCTATGTTGCGGCCGACGAGCTGGACGCCATCGATGTGGCCGAGTGCATCAAGACCATCCTGTACCGTATCTCGCCACAACTGGATTATGTGGTCGTCAACTCGCGGGACATGGTGCGTGACTTTGCTCCCGGCACACGTCGATTCTTCGTTCCGCATGGCATCGACGAGTCGATCCGCGAGCAGGGTGATCCGTCGCCTTATGATGCCGGGATACATGCGGTGTCGGTGGGTTCCATGTTGTTTGATCGGCAGTTTGTCACGCTGGCGGCGCAAGCCCACCCCGAGATGACTTTCCACATCATTGGTTGCGGTCAGGCGCGGGCGCCGGAGTGGCCGGCCAATGTCCGTCACTATGACGAAATGCCGTTTCAGGAGACGATCCGCTACGTCAAGCATGCGCAGATCGGCTTGGCGCCGTACCGGCCTGAGGCGATTCCCCCGTCGCTGGCCGATACCTCGATGAAGTTGCAGCAATATGCTTTCTTCGGCGTTCCGGCTGTTTGCCCGCTGCAGGTGACGGGTGACTATCCCCATCGATTCGGCTATCGCGCCGGCGATGCTGCCTCGATCAAGCAGGCACTGACGCAGGCGGTTGCCGCTGGTAACAACGTCGGTATCTCGGTCTTGAACTGGCAACAGATCACGGACCGCTATCTGGCACCGCAGGCCTATGCCGATACCCAGTTACCGTCAACGCCTGTGCGGCCGGCGGCGACGCATGCGTACTTTTTTATCGAGACCCAGTTTGACAATCTCGGTGATGCCTTGTTGAACCGCGAATTGATTCGGCTGATGGATGAACATGCCAGTGTTACGCTCGGTATGTCCAAGGTGCCGGCCAGTTTTGAGTCCATGCTCGGCAACGAGTTTGTCCGTCAGTTCCAGATTGATCGGCAACATGGTCGAGCAGCCTTCCTGTTGAAGATACTGTGGCGTCGACTGGGTGGTGAACGGAGTTACCTGTTTCTCTCGCCGGGTGGCTGGATCGGAGAGCTGGATGGCCGTCTGAACCTGCGCAGCTGGTTGCATACGGCGCTCTATTATCTGTTATCACTCAGTGGTGTGCGGATCTGCCAATTCGGGGTCTCGTATGAAGATCTCGGCCCCAAGCTGCAGCTGCAATTGCGCTCACGCTCTGCCGCCATGTTTCGTCACTTTGTGCGTGATACCCATAGTCGGCAGACGATGGAGTCGCTATCGGTGAAAATCCATGGCCTGACTCCCGATCTGGCCTTCAATGCCTTTGAGGCAAGAGAGAGCAGCCCTCGCTACCGCGCCATTACCTTCTCGTTTCGTGACGATCAATATCCTCAGCAGCGGCAGGATATCCAGACGCTTGTGGAAAAGTGTCTGGCCTTCTTTCCTGACACGCTGCCGATCTTCTGTGTCTATCAAGTCAAGAAAGATCGGGCTGTTAACGAGTTTCTGGCGTCGTGGTTGCGCGAACAACATGGCCGCAGCGTGCAGGTGGATGATGGCAGCAACACGATAGCGGCGACACAACAACTCTATTCGCGATCGGATGTGATGATCTCCAACCGTCTGCATTCATTGCTGTTAGCCGGCAGCGTGGGCAACACCATGCTGGCTGCTCCGATTACCGAGCACAACAAGAAGATTATTGCCTTGTTTGATGACCTGGCTCTGAAGAGTAACGTGCTGTCCCGGGAGCGCCTGGCCGACTTGGAACCGGCGCAGCTGGTGAATTTTCTGCAGGCGAGTGCCTCATCATGCTGGCAGCAGAAAGCCATCTTGCGTCAGCAATTTACTGATGTATTCAACGCTGTCTAGGGAGTGAGCATGGTAAAAGTTTCCGTGATCATAGCGGCGTGGAATGCCGCAGCCACACTGGAGGCCTGCATCGACAGCCTGCAGGGGCAGCAGGGGATGACACCGGAGCAGCTCGAAATTCTGGTCGTCGATGATTGTTCGACAGACGCAACCTGGTCGCTGCTGCAGCAGTGGCGTGAACGCTGGCCTAATCTGGTGCCGTTGCAGACTGCGGTCAATAGTGGGCCTTCCGCAGCCCGTAATCTTGGCTTGTCTCATGCCAGCGGCGACTGGGTTGCCGTGGTCGATGGTGATGACCGTATTCAACCGACGCGCTTTAAGCAGATGCTGGCGCTGGCCGAGCCCCAGGGGCTGGACATCTGCTTTGATAATCTGGCAATGCGCCGGGCCGAGACACCACAGCAGATTGAGGGTTACCTGGTGCCTGCGGAACTGGCTCCCGAGCTGGCGGAGCCCTGGACACTGGCGGGGTATGCCGCGTTGAACATGCCCTACGAAAGTGCCGCCTTGCTCGGTTTTCTCAAGCCGATCATGCGACGTGATTTCCTGGCGCGGCACGCACTGCAGTACCGCGAGGAGTTGAGAAACAGCGAGGATTTCATCCTCATCGTCGAATGTCTGATCGCCGGGGCCCGGATTGGCTACCTGAATGAATCGCTGTATGACTACTTCATTTACAACAGCTCGCTGTCCGGAAAATTCAATCTGGAGGCGCATCGCAAGTTGATGGCCGTCGAGCAGTCGATTCTGCATACCTCAGGCCAGCTGTCGGCTGCCGATCGTTCGGCGTTGCAGCGACACCTGCAGTCGTTACAACTGGCCGAAGAAAGTAATCAGCTCTTCAAGCTGGTTCGCGAGAAAAATGCGGCGCAGCTGTTCTCGGCGTTTTGGCGCTATCGTGCCAACGGATTGATTCATGCGCGGCGTCTCTCCGCATCGTTGGCGCGTAAATTGATGAAACAACAGGCACGCGGCCGCTAGTCCGCCTCAGGTTACAGGAAGTGGCAGATGAATATGAACCGGCTTTTGTTTAGTGGTGCACTCTGGTCCTGGGTGACCAAGTTTGGCAATCAGGGGATCTCGTTTCTGGTCTTCCTGATCGTGGCCCGTCTGATCGGCCCGGAACAGTACGGGCTTGCCAGCCTGTGTTTTGTCATTTTCGCCTTGGGCAGCATCATGCTGAATGGCCTGGGTGATGGCATCATCGCCTTGCAGGAGAAGAGCGATACAGCGCTCTCGTCACTCTTGTGGTTTATTCTCGGCGTGGCGTTATTGATGAGCGCACTGTGTCTGGTGCTGGCTGAGCCGTTGGCTCAGTGGCTGGCCTTGCCGGATCTGGCCGGTCTGTTGTTGTGGTTTGCTCCGGTCTTCCTGTTGTTTGGTGTCGGTGTGGTACCAAACAAGCTGATTTACGCCAATATGGATTTCCGCCTGTTTGCAATCCGTGGTCTTATCGGTTCATTGTGCAGTGCCGTAGTGGGTGTCTTTATGGCCTATCAGGGCCTGGGCGCATACGCTATGGTGGGGCAACAATTGGCGTTGTATCTGGTGATGAGCCTGATTGCGTGGTTGGTGATTGACTGGCGGCCCAAGTGGACGTGGTCGGCACGAGCGGTGCGACGTCTGTTGCCTCCGGGTTTCAAGGCGATGAGCACTGAAAGTCTGGAGTTCGCCGACCAGCAATTTCCTCGTTTCCTCATCGGTACTTACCTTGGACCCACAGGGCTGGGCTATTTTTCTTTTGCCAGCAGAATTAAATTTGCCATTCAGGACATTATTATTAATCCACCATTGATCGTGGTGTATCCGGCGATCGCAAAAATGAAGGGAGAGCCATCAAGGCAGGCTTTGATGGCTAGTCAGTTTTTGCTGGCTATCGGGTCAGTCGTGTTTCCATTCGTTACGCTTGCAGTATTGTTAGCACCTCTCTATGTGCCTTGTCTTTTTGGCGATAAATGGATTGGTGCCACGACGTTATTACAGTTATTTATTGTCATGTGTGCCCTCACTCCTTTCAGTGTCATGGTAAGAGAGCTTTTCAGGGCCAATAATCGGTTGGGTGTTTTTATTAACTCCCAGATCGCTGTGTTGCCTATTTCATTGTTGTTATATTTTGTTCTGCTGCCATATGGATTGACTGTTTTGGCATTGGGCTTGTTAAGTTTGATGGCCATAGTGGTCCCGGTGCAATTTTTTATTCTGAAGCGCTATCTTGGTATTGAGCTGCTTGGATCGTTGATTAATGTTTCTAAACCATTGATTTTAAGTTTAGTCATGGGGGTAATTGTTTTTTACACAGAAACGACTCTCGTTGATGACTATTCTGCATTGCTGCGGCTTGGTTTTTTGACTGGCTTGGGCGTGTTGAGTTATGCCGTTATGTACTTTATCTGTTTTCGAAAAGATGTGGCGGCTTTGGTCCAATTAATTAGATTGAGAAATGCATGAATTATTTTTATTTATCACGCCACTGATTTTTATCCGGAGTTAAATGCTTCGATGTGGCGTTTGGAAATAAAATGCTGCGCTGGGTAGGGAAAGTGAGCTTTAGCGTGTATCTATTTCATGGTTTCGTTCTCTATTATTCAAATATTTTGGCAACCAGGTTCGAGCTGTCAGGGTATTTGGTGGATGTATCGGTGTTTGTGATTTCCATTTTATTTTCCGGTCTGTTTTCTATCTGGATCGAGTTACCGCTCTGCCGCTGGACCAAGCAGCGGTTGCAGCGTCGCTACCAGCGCTTTACCGAACAACGAAGACAAAAAGTGATGCTGGCAGGAGGTTGATGCCAGGCTGTACTGGGATGAATGACCGAACGAACCGTGGCTGTGCGCTGCGATGATCGATGTCGAACGAAGTGAGCAGGAGAGACAGAATGAACATTTTTCCCGTCATCATGGCCGGGGGTAATGGCTCCCGGTTATGGCCGCTGTCGCGGGTGCTGTATCCCAAGCAGTTCCTGCGCCTGGAGGGTGACTACACCATGTTGCAGGAGACGGTGCGTCGCCTGGATGGCCTCAGCTGCAGTGCACCGTTGGTGATCTGCAACGAGGAGCACCGCTTTCTGGTGGCCGAACAGCTGCGTGCCATCGATCAGCTGGCGGGCAACATCATCCTCGAGCCGGTCGGGCGTAACACGGCACCGGCCATCGCCCTGGCGGCGATGACGGCCCTGGCCAAAGGCGACGATGCTCTGCTGCTGGTGCTGGCGGCCGACCATGTCATCCGCTCACCACAGGCGTTTGTCGCCGCGGTCGAGGCGGCCCGCCCTCATGCCGAGGCCGGTAAACTGGTGACGTTTGGCATCGTCGCCACGGCGCCCGAGACCGGCTATGGCTATATCCGCCGCGGCGCGCCACAGGCCGACAGCGGCTATGCGGTGGCCCAGTTTGTTGAAAAGCCAAACCTGGAGACGGCGCGCCACTATCTGGAGTGCGGCGAATACTACTGGAACAGCGGCATGTTCCTGTTCCGCGCCAGCCGCTACCTGCAGGAGCTGCAGTGTTTCCGCCCGGATATTCATGCTGCCTGCGCACAGGCGCTGGGCAACCCGAGCAGTGACATGGACTTTATCCGCGTCGACAAGGAGGCCTTCCTCGCCTGTCCGGATGACTCCATCGACTACGCGGTGATGGAGAAGACCCGGGATGCGGTGGTGGTGCCGCTGGATGCCGGCTGGAGCGATGTCGGCTCCTGGTCGTCGCTGTGGGAGATCAGCCCGAAGGCGGACGATGGCAATGTGCAGCAGGGCGATGTGTTGTACCACGCCAGCCGCAACAACTATGTCTACGCCGAGAGCGCGCTGGTGAGCCTGGTCGGGGTCGAGGATCTGGTGGTGGTGCAGACCAAGGATGCCACGCTGGTGGCGCGTCGCGATCAGGTGCAGGAGGTGAAGAAGATCGTCGACCAGCTCAAGCAGCAGGGGCGCGCGGAACACCATGTGCACCGTGAGGTATTCCGGCCATGGGGTAAATACGATGCCATCGACAAGGGGCATCGCTTCCAGGTCAAGCACATCAGCGTCAAGCCTGGCGAGAAGCTGTCGCTGCAGATGCACCATCACAGGGCCGAGCACTGGATCGTGGTCTCCGGTACGGCGCGGGTCACCTGTGGCGACCAGATCACCCTCGTCACCGAGAATCAGTCGGTCTACATACCGCTCGGTGCAAAGCATGCCCTCGAGAACCCTGGCAAGGTCGCGCTGGAGTTGATCGAGGTGCAGTCCGGCCCCTATCTGGGCGAAGACGACATTATCCGGTTTGAAGATCGATACGGACGAACCTAATTCTGCTGGTGGCATGGACCACCATCTGTCTGGCAAGGGAGAGCACGCCGAATGAATAAACTGACCTGTTTCAAGGCTTATGACATCCGTGGCCGCCTGGGGGAGGAGCTCGACGAGCAGATCGCCTACCGGATCGGCCGCGCCTATGGCGAGTTTCTGCGTCCGCAACGCGTGGTGGTCGGCGGCGATGTGCGCCTGACCAGTGAGGCGCTGAAGCGGGCACTGGCCGAGGGGTTGATGGATGCCGGCGCCGATGTGCTGGATATCGGTCTCTCCGGTACCGAGGAGATCTATTTTGCCACCTTCCATCTCGGGGTGGATGGCGGCATTGAGGTGACGGCCAGCCACAATCCGATGGATTATAACGGCATGAAGCTGGTGCGCGACGGTGCGCGTCCGATCAGCGGTGACACCGGTCTGCGCGATATCCAGCGACTGGCTGAGGCGAATGCCTTTGCTCCGGCCGACCCGGCCAGGCGTGGGCGCTATCAGCAGATCAGTGTGCTGGAGGCCTATGTCGAACACCTGATGGGTTATATCAGCCCGGCGCATTTCACCCCGTTGACGCTGGTGGTGAATAGCGGTAACGGTGCCGCCGGCCACGTCATCGATGCCATAGAAGCGCGCTTTGCTGCATTGCAGATCCCGGTGCGGTTCATCAAGTTGCACCATGAGCCGGACGGCCACTTCCCGCACGGTATTCCCAATCCTTTGCTGCCCGAGTGCCGGGAAGACACGGCCCAGGCCGTGCGTCATTACGGCGCGGACATGGGGATTGCCTTCGATGGCGATTTCGATCGCTGCTTCCTGTTTGATGCCGAGGGCGACTTCATCGAGGGGTATTACATTGTCGGTCTGCTGGCCGAGGCTTTCCTGCAGAAGCAGCCGGGAGCGCGCATCATCCATGACCCGCGCCTGTCGTGGAACACCATAGAGGTGGTCTCCCAAGCCGGGGGGGTGCCAGTGCTGTCGAAGACCGGGCATGCCTTCATCAAGGAGCGCATGCGCGAGGAAGATGCCGTTTACGGTGGCGAGATGAGTGCGCACCACTATTTCCGCGATTTTGCCTATTGCGACAGCGGCATGATCCCGTGGCTGCTGGTGGCAGAGCTGTTGTGCGTCAAAGGGCAGGGGCTCAAGGCGCTGGTGGCGGAACGCATGGCGGCCTATCCGGCCTCCGGTGAGATTAACAGCAAGCTCAGTGCACCGGATGCAGCGATGGCCCGCGTGTTGTCAGCCTACTGGGATGGCGCCCACACCTTCGACAAGACCGATGGCATCAGCCTGGAGTTCTCGGAGTGGCGCTTCAACCTGCGCAGTTCGAACACCGAGCCCGTGGTGCGGCTGAATGTCGAATCCCGAGGCGATACGGCATTGATGCAGGAGAAGACTCAGGAGATCCTGGCACTGCTGCGAGCCTGAGTTGTCCGGTGAAAACAACGGGGCCTGCGGGCCCCGTTTGCTTACTCGCTGTCAGGGCCCTTGTTGCGGCTGGCGGGCTGATAGCTCTGACGCCAGGCGAGGAACTCGGCCTCCGGTAACGGCTTGGCGATCAGGTAGCCCTGCAGGGTATCGCAACCGTGGCTCTGCAGTATCTGGCGTTGCGGGGCCGTCTCCACCCCTTCGGCCACGGTGCGCATGCCGAGGGCGCGGGCCAGGGCGATGATGGAGTCGATGATCGCCAGCGCCGCCTCATCTTCGAACAGCTCGCGTACGAACGACTGGTCGATCTTCAACACGTCGAGCGGGAAGTGGCGCAGGTAGTTCAGGCTGGAGAAGCCGGTGCCGAAATCATCTACCGACATGCGGAAACCGCGTGCCTTCAGCTGCTGCAGTTTGCCGGTGGTTTGGGGAATATCCTTCATCAGCATGCTTTCCGTCAGCTCCAGCTCCAGACGGGCGGGATCGATACCACTGCGATCGGCGGTGTCGATCAGGTGCTCGACGAAGTTCGGCTGCCGGAACTGACGCGCCGACAGGTTGACGGCCAGCGTCAGCGGTGGCAGCCCGAGGCGTTCCCAGCGCGCCTGATGCTCGCAGGCGGCCGTCAGCACCCAGTCACCGATCGCCTGGATCAGCCCCGTCTCTTCCGCCAGCGGAATGAAGCGTCCCGGCGGGATCAGGCCATGCAGCGGGTCCTGCCAGCGGATCAGCGTCTCGGCGCCGATGAGCTGGCCGCTACGGGCATCGATCTGGGGCTGGAAGAAGAGTACAAACTCCTGGTTTTCCAGCGCCTGGCGCAACCGCAGCTCCATCTGCAGGCGTTCCAGGTTGCGGGCGTTCAGATCCGGCGAATAGAACTGGCAGTTGTTGCGGTCGTTCTCCTTGGCCAGATACATGGCCGCATCGGCGTTGCCGATCAGGGCGTTGGCATCGGTGCCGTTATTGGGATAGAGGGCGATGCCGATACTGGCGGTGATCACCAGCTGCTTGCCGTCGAACTCGTACGGCTCGCCGAGGGCCTCCAGCAGTTTTTCGCCGAGCAGCGCGGCATCCTCCATCGAGCTGCAACCGGGGCACAAGACGATAAACTCGTCGCCACCGACACGGCTGACGGTATCGCCACTGCGCACCCAGCGGCTGAGGCGATAACCGACTTCCCGCAGCAACTGGTCACCGATCTGGTGGCCGAGAGAGTCGTTGATGGTCTTGAAGCGGTCCAGATCGATAAACAACAGCGCCAGGCCGTCGTTGTCGCGCTGCGCTTGCGAGATCGCCACCTGAATACGGTCGGTCAGCAGACGGCGGTTGGGCAGGCCGGTCAGGACGTCATGGAACGCCAGGTGCTCGATCTGTGCCTCCTGTCGTTTGCGGTCGGTGATATCGGCGAAGCTGGCAATGTGGTACTCGGGATCGCCATTGCCATCGCGTACCAGACTGATGGAGATCCAGACCGGGTACTCGTCGCCATTCTTGCGCTGATCGACCAGCTCTCCCTGCCAGGCCCCGTTCTCGTACAGCAGGGCCCACAGGTTGCGGTACAGGCTGCGGGTCTCCTGTCCGGCGCCCAGCAGTCGGGGCTCCTGGCCAAGCACTTCCGACTCGCGGTAACCGGTGATCGCCTCGAAGGTCGGATTGACCGAGATGATGCGGTTGCGACTGTCGGTGATCATGATGGCTTCGTTGCTCGACTCAAACACCCGTGCCGACAGGCGCAGCTGGTTCTCCATCTGCTTGCGCAACGAAATGTCGCGCAACACCAGCAGGACTTCATGTTCGCTGCGCGGCAGGATCCGCGCCTCCCAGCAGACGCCGAGGGTATTGCGTGGCAGGGCGATTTCCACGGCTTTCGGGTTCTGGTTGCCGAGGACGTTGGCGATCTCCAGGCGCAGCATCTGGGCGACGACGGCACTGGGGTGATTATCGAGCAGCTCGCCGGGGTGCAGATCCCACTCGGCCCAGTCCGGCGCCTCGGTCCCGGCCAAGCGGTCGACAATCAGGCCATCGTCGCGGATCAGGAACAGCAGATCCGGGAGCGCCGACAGCAGGGCGCGGTTTTTGGCCTCGCTGATCGCCAGTTCTTCGAAGGCTTGGTGGGCCCGTAGCAGATAGTGCACGCGGTAGCCGAGGGTGCCCCAGCTGATCGGTTTGGTGATGAAATCGGTCGCGCCAGACTGGAACGCCTGCTGGATGGAGTGGATATCATCGAGGCCGGTGGCCATGGCAATCGGCAGCGTATGGCCCTGCGGCAGTTGACGCAACGTGGCGCACAAGGCGATGCCATTGCCGTCCGGCAACAGCACATCGAGGATGATCAGATCCGGTGTCCTGGCATGGAAATGTTGCAATGCCTCGCAGACGGTACCGGCTTCTTCAACCTCGAATCCGGCCTCCTCGAGGGTCGCGCGCATGATCAGGCGCGCGCTGAATTCGTCGTCGACAATCAGGACACGTGGCCGGGTGGCGAGCGGTTCACTCATGGGCACTCCTGGTGACGGCAGGCGTCGATGGCTTCTTTGGCTAGCATAAAGTGGTGTTCAATATCTGTCAGCAATGGGGTGAGATCCCGCAGCTGTCCCTGGCGAACCAGCTGTTCGAGCTGCAGGCAGCACTGGGATAGCTGGCGAGCACCAACGTTGGCGGCGCTGTTCTTCAGCGAATGGACGGCCCGGCGCAACGCCTCGCTGTCGGCATCACGATGGGCCTGCAGCATCTGTTGCAGTAACTGGGGCGACTCCTCGAGCCAGACATCCAGCACCCGGCGCAGCAGGCCCGGCCGTAACAGGCGCAGGCTCTCGAGTACACGCTGATCGAGCAATTCCACGGTATCCTCCTCTGCCTGCGGGCGTGATGGTGCGGTGTCGGCCGCGTCCGCCGTGGCCGGCGGCTCCTGCTGTGGTAACCAGTGCGCCAGCAGGCTGATCAACTGCTCCTGGGTAAACGGCTTGGCCAGATAATCGTCCATGCCGGCCGCCAGGCAGCGTTCGCGGTCACCGGCGACGGCGTTTGCCGTCAGCGCGACGATCGGCAGGCGCGGCGCGGCGGTATCCGCCTCCTGCTGACGAATGGCATCTGTGGCCTGAAAGCCGTCCATGATCGGCATCTGGCAATCCATCAGCACCAGGTCAAAATGTTGCCGCGCCAGGATCTCCAGCGCATCGGCGCCATTGCTGACGGTCTCGTAGCCGACGCCCAGGTTTTCCAGCATCGCCAGCGCGACCTCCTGATTGACCAGGTTGTCCTCGGCGAGCAGCACCCGTCCCTGCAGGCGCAGAGGTGCGCTGTGGGGCACGCTGGCCAGCTGGGCCTTCAGCGGCGCGGGGGCGGCACTGCTTGGCGCCTGCAGGGCCTGGACCATGGCGTTGTACAGATCGGACTGGCGTACCGGCTTGGTCAGCACCTGACAGCGCTCCGGCACCGGGCAGGCCTCGAGCGGACGGTCGGTGCCGGCCGAACTCAGCAGCAGGATGGGCAGCGAGGCCAGAGTCGGATGCTGCTGGATGCGGCGGATCAGATCATTACCGTTTTGTAGCGGCATCATCATGTCGGTGATCACCATGGCATAGGGTGCACCGACGATGATGGCCTGCTGCAGCAGCGTCATCGCCTGGTCGGCACTGTGTGCCAGTGCCAGTTCGCAGTGCCAGGCGGTCAGCTGGTGGGTCAGGATTTCCAGGTTGGTCGGGTTGTCATCGACCAGCAACACCTTGAGCTGGTGCAGCTGCGGATGGCTCAACGGCGCCCGCTTCTGTGGCTGCATCGGCAGATTCAGGGTAAAGAAAAACTCGCTACCTTCACCGGGATGGCTGATGACCTCGATGCGGCTGTGCATCAACTGGATCAGCCGTTGCGAGATGGCAAGCCCCAACCCGGTGCCGCCAAAGCGGCGGGTCGTCGAGCTGTCGGCCTGCATGAAGGCCTGGAACAGCTGGGACTGGCGCTCCGGCGCTATGCCGATGCCGGTGTCCTGCACACTGAACTGGCATTGGGCATGCTGGCCATCCTGATGCAGCACCTCGACGCGCAATACCACCTGGCCCTGTTCGGTGAACTTGATGGCATTGCCGAGCAGATTGGTCAGCACCTGGCTCAGGCGCTTGCTGTCGCCAAGTAGCAGCAACGGGTGGGGCGGCGGGGCGCAGAGGATCTCCAGCCCCTTGCCGTGGGCGACCGGAGCGAAACGCTCCACCAGATCCTCCAGCAGCAGATTCAGGTTGAAGGTGCTGCGGTCCAGCTCCAGTTTACCGGCCTCGATCTTCGAGAAGTCGAGGATGTCATTGATGATGGTCAGCAGATCTTCGCCGGAGCGACGGATGATGCGCACGAAGCGGCGTTGCTTGTCGTCCAGACGGGTGGCGGAAAGCAGGTCGGTCATGCCGATGACGCCGTTCAGCGGGGTGCGGATCTCGTGGCTCATCATGGCCAGAAACTCGCTCTTGGCCCGGTTGGCCGCCTCGGCGGCATCCCGTGCCTGCACCAGATCGACGGTGCGCAGCGACACGATCTGCTCCAGGTGATCCCTGTGCTGCTCGAGGATGCGTTCGCGTTGTTCGATCTGGCTCAGCATGTCGTTGAAGCTGAGCGTCAGCTGGCGGGTTTCGTCGCGATCGTCTCCCAGATCGGCGCGCAGGCTGTAATCCTTGTTCTCGGCGATGGTCTTGACGATGGACGCCAGCTGGTTCAGCGGCCGCACCAGCACGTTGGCGGCCCAGCGTGCCAGCACTATGGCCAGCCCGAGAGCCAGCAAGCCAAGCAGCAGGGCCAGCAGCAGGCTCTGCTGCATCAGGGTGCGGATCGCGTCGTTACGGGCATGGACCTCGAGCCAGCCGAGGGTTTCACCCTGTACCTTGATGGGCTGGCGCAGCACTATCTTGGCGCTCTGCGGGGTGGCCTGGCGGCGGACATAACGCGCCAGCTCGCCACCCTGTACCAGGGTGATGGTGGCAAACACCACCTCGGGGGCCGCTTGCAATGACATCAGCGTCTGCCGGGCCGAGTCCCGATCCTGAAACGTCACCGCGGCCGCGCTGTTGAAGGCGACGCTGTGCGTCAGCACCTCGAGGGCGACCTCGTTCTGCTGCGACAGCAGGTGATACTGCTGTGGCAGAAAGGCCAGGCCGAACAGGGAGAGCGCCAGGCCGCAGACCATACCGACCACCCAGTTGGTCTTGCGCGCCAGCGAGGCGTGACGCCAGTACTCCCAACGGATGTGTATCGGCCGATGTAGCATCTGTCTCAGGTTCCAGCTCATTGACCCTGACTCCTGGTATTGCGCGCCAGCTTCAGGAGCTGGGCACTGATGCGAAAGTGGGCATGGCGCAGCTGCGCCAGATTGATATCGAACTGCAGATGGCCCTGATCTTCGATCAGCGCAATCAGGCCACCCTGCTGAATAAAGTTCTCGTCATCGCCGATCGTCAGCAGCTCCGGATTGCGCCGGCTGAGCTGATGCAAGGAGAGCGGTGCGCCGCCCTGATGCAGGAACAGCACCTGACAGCCGGCAGATTCGTAATGGTTACCCAGATTACGTACCGCCAATTGTTGGGAATTGATCTGGCGCCCCTCCAGCGTTGCGAAGGCCTGCTCCAGCTCGGGGGTGGCATTGGCCAGGCAAAGGGTGAGCTTGGGCTTGGGACGCAGGCTCTCCGGCCACTGGGTAAATTTCAGAAAGTTGAAGACATAGGCGGCCTTGAGTTTCTCGCTGCGAAATCCGGCCCCGGTGGCCAGCAGCAGGCAGCTGAATGCCAGCAGCAAGGCGCCGCCGAGTGGCGTGCCCCGAATGCCGCGTTTCCTGCCCGGGCACTGTCTGGTCATCGTACTTCCCTGTCGTCTGCTCGTGAACAACTCACCACACTGCCCGCTATTTATAAATGATCTTGCCGGGATCGGCTTGCTTGCGCATGCGGCAGCGCGAGCCAGTTCAAAGGCTTGAGGCGATTTCCACAAAACACAGACTCAATAAGGTACGCTCGCTGAGCCGGATCACAGCCTTGCCATTTCCTGTGGCGCAGAGGGCGGGTATGGCGTCGAGAGTGGGCTATAACAGTCCACAAGAAGCCGGGTTGGTCAGCAATTAGGGGCAGGGAATGTCGAAGCTGCGGTGGAGTGGGTGTCTGCTGTCTGTCATCGCTATGATGCAGACGGCCTATGGAGACGAGCTGTTGCAGATGGATCTGGAACAGCTGATGCGCGTCCAGGTTGACGGTTCGGCGACGCTGACCCCGACCGCCAGTCGGCGCATGCCGGCGTCGATTACCAGCATCGACCGCCGCATGATCGACAGCTCGGGCGCGCGCAGCCTGTTCGACCTGCTCGAGATGTTCGTGCCCAACTTTCACTATCTGCCACATCACTGGGAGGCGCCGCACATGGGCATGCGCGGCCTGATCGGCGATCGCGATGACAAATACCTGCTGGTGGTCAATGGCCGGGTGTTGAACGAGAAGACCCACTTTGGCGCCCTCTCCGAACGTGACATGCCGCTGCTGGGGGATATCCGCAAGATCGACGTGGTGCGCGGCCCCGGCTCGGTGGTGTATGGCCCGGGTGCCGTCTCCATGGTCATCAACATCCAGACCGATTCGTTCAGCGCGCATGGCGCCGATGGCGTCAAGGTGCAGTGGGGCGAGGGCGAGCAGTTTCGAGCCGTCGAATTCCGGGAGACCCACAGTTTCAGTGACAGTGGCGACCATGGCCTCTGGCTGTACGGTGGCATCAGCCAATATCAGGGCGCCGGTAGCAGTGCGTCGCCGCTGATCTACGGCCTGAGCGATAGCACCGTCTGGGGGGATAAGGTAACCGGTGGCGAACCGGTGCCGTTCAGCGTGCCGAACAACCACGAGGCGTTCCACGATCGGCCGAAGATGAAACTGCATGCCCACTACCAGAAACAGGATTTCAACGCCTGGCTGCGCTACACCCAGGGCGGTGAGCAGCTGACCTGGGAACACAAGCTGCTCTATGCCAAGCCGAATGGCTCGGCAACCCCGGGCGCCAGCGAGGAGAGTTATGCCACCGGCGGTGTCGGTTATCAGCAGTTGAGCCTGGACTTGTCGCGGCAATGGGTGCTGGACGAGCAGCGCTGGTTCGAGCTCAAGGGCGGTTATGACACCACCGTCTATGTGCGCGAGTTGTGGAATTTGTATCAAATTGACCACGAGCCGGAGAACCACCGCGAGGAGGAGTACCAGCTGCGCGGCACCCTGAACTGGAACCACAATGCCCGCCACGCCACCGCGTTCGGCAGTGAGCTGACATTGTCGCGCTGGGGGCTGTCCAGCCCCGGCTATGACCAGCCCTATTCGTCGGTGCTCGGTGCGATGAGCGAGTGGAATACGCTGGCCATCGGTGTATTTGGCGAGCACCAGTGGCAGCTCAACGGCTGGCTGACGCAGTTTGCCGGCCTGCGCGCCGACAAGGATCAATACACCGGCTGGATGTGGTCACCGCGCCTGGCCTGGGTGGCCAGTGTCAGCGAGCAGGATACCGTCAAGGCGATCCTGAGCCGTTCCCTGCGCAAGAACAATGCCGAGGAGCTGCGTGCCCAGCACCTGGCGGGAGAGCGCGGGCAAGATGAGCAGCTCGACAGTGCCGAGCTGATTTACGATCACGCCTTCACGCCGGCGTTGTCGACCACGCTGACCGGCTTCTACAACCGGGCCGAGCTGCTGGGCATCAACTTCAACACCCTGCGCACCCAGCCGGTCGGCGATTTCAAGTACGGAGGCGCCGAGTTCGAGGTCAACTACCGTATCGAATCTCTGCTGCTCGGCTTCTCTCACGCCTGGAGCAAGCTGGATGACTTCAACCTGGCCGATGGCGCCTCGACGCGCATTACCGCCTCTCACCTCGGCTATGGCAACGATCTGAACAACTGGAGCAACCACATCTCCAAGCTCTATTCCCAGTGGCAGTTTGCGCCACGCTGGCAACTCAACAGCGATCTGCGGCTGTTCTGGGGCTACCCCGGGGCGCATGACATCATTGAACAGACCAATGATGCCCGCGAGGATAACCCGAACTCGTCGGCCACCAATCTGACCGATGCCGGCAACTACGACTCCACCAAGCTGGCGGCGTTCTTTGACCTGGGGCTGAGCTACCAGAGCGCGGACTATGGCCGCTTCGGACTGAATGGCTACAACTTGCTGGGGTTGCTGGATGAGGACCTTAACAAGCGGCTCTATCT
The DNA here is from genome assembly GCF_042649925.1 of Pseudaeromonas sharmana. Lineage (NCBI taxonomy): Bacteria > Pseudomonadati > Pseudomonadota > Gammaproteobacteria > Aeromonadales > Aeromonadaceae > Pseudaeromonas > Pseudaeromonas sharmana. Next base: position 176,200 of record NZ_JBHSAF010000007.1, on the reverse strand, counting down.
GCTCAACGTCGGTAACTACCGTCCCGAGGCGGTGGCCTTCGCGCTGACCTGGGAGTACGGGTTCTAGGCGCGGATTGCGGCATAAACCTCAGGCTCCCGCGGGAGCCTGAGCTGTTTTTGACGCCGATCAAGGGTGCCGGATCAGGCGATCTGACCGAGCACCTTGTCGAGGATGGCCAGCCCTTCGTGTACCTCGTCGGCACTGACGGTGCAGGGCGGCACCACATGGATGCGGTTGTCGACGATGAATGGCAGCAGGCCTTCGGCAACCAGCTGACTCTTGATGGCAGCCATGGTGGCGGCCGGCAGCGGCGTGCGGCTGACCGGATCGGCGACCAGCTCCAGCGCCCAGAACACGCCCAGACCGCGCACTTCACCGATCAGCGGGTACTTGGCGGCCAGCGCCTGCAGGCCGGGGCCGAGCAGCTGTTCGCCGATAGCGGCGGCGTTTTCCACCACCTGCTCCTCGGCCATCGCATCCAGGGTGGCGACGATGGCGGCCATCGCCAGCGGGTGACCCGAGTAGGTCAGGCCGCCGGGGAAGTAGCGGTCGTTGAAGAACGCGGCGATCGGATCGGAGATCAGCACGCCGCCGGCCGGTACATAGCCGGAGTTGACCCCCTTGGCGAAGGTGATCAGATCCGGCTGGATGCCGAAGTGTTCAAAGGCGAACCAGCGGCCGGTACGGCCAAAACCGGACATCACCTCGTCGAGGATCAGCACGATGCCGAACTCGTCGCACAGCGCGCGCACGCCCTGCATGTAACCGGCCGGTTGCACCAGTACGCCGGCGGTGCCGGGGATGCTCTCCATCAGAATGGCGGCGATGGAGGCGGGGCCTTCGCACTCGATGATGCGGCGCAGGTGGGCCAGCGCCCGGCTGCACTCCTCGGCCTCATCCTGGGCGCCGAACTCGCTGCGATACAGGTAGGGGTTGAAGAAGTGGACATGACCACGGGCATACTCGTTCGGCAGGCGGCGGAAGTCGCCGGTGGCGACGATGGCAGCGCCGGTGTTGCCGTGGTAGGAGCGGTAGGCGGAGAGCACCTTGTCGCGGCCGGTGTAGAGGCGGGCCATGCGGATGGCATTCTCGTTGGCATCGGCGCCGGCATTGGTGAAGAACACCTTGTTAAAGCACTCCGGGGCCCGTTCGACGATACGCTTGGCCGCTTCGCCGCGTGCCAGGTTGGCGGTCGCCGGGGCGATGGTGGTTAGCTGGCCAGCCTGTTCCTGAATCGCGGCGATGACTTTCGGATGCTGGTGGCCGATGTTGGTGTTGACCAGCTGGCTGCTGAAGTCGAGGTAGGTCTTGCCGTCGTAGTCCCACAGCCGGCAGCCGGCGCCACCGGCGATCACCAGCGGCTTGAGTGCGCTCTGCACCGACCAGGAGTGAAATACATAAGCCCGATCCAGGTCATAGACATCGCTGTTGCTGACCGCCAGTTCGCATGAGAGTGCCTGATTCATTGAATTATCCTCGTGTCCGGTGAGTGATGTCACGCCCTGCGCCGGGGGGATAGAGCGCACGGCGCGCCCAGCACGCCCCTGGCATGACATTCCATAACGGGGGGTGAGCCTGCCACTCCCCAGTGGCTCCAGACTAAGAAGGCGGCGCGGCGACCGGTAGAGCCAGTTGTCGGCAGTCGCCGTGTCAGATGGCGTGGCCAATCGCGGCCACGCGCATGCCGCCCCGGTGTTCTTAGCGTGCGGCCCGTGCCGTGGCGCGAGCCTGTGTCCCATGGGTGGCGCGGATCTGGCCCTATGGCCAGGCACGGCCGGCCCGTAGAGTGGGCACAGATGACAGGATGTGACGGGAGAGGCGCATGGTGGCCGCGGCGATGTTGGCCCTGCTGGCCGGGGTAGTACGGGGATTTGCCGGTTTTGGTTACGCGGTGATCGTCGTGCTCGGCCTGAACCTGCTGCTGAGCCCGCAGGCGGCGCTGGCGACGGCGATTCTGCTCGATCTGGCCTGCTGCCTGGGGCTGTTGCGTGAGGCCGCCGCCCACTGCCACCGGCCCTTGCTGGGGCGGCTGTTGTTGGGCATGTTGCTGGCGCTGCCGGCCGGCTTGTGGTTCGTCAGCTGGTTGCCGGCCGGGGTCATGGCGCAGCTGGTGGGGGGAATATCCCTGCTCGGTGGCCTGTTGCTGCTGCTGAACCGGCCGCTACCGGCGCTGGCACAGCGCTTTGCGATCAGTGCCGGCATCGCCTCCGGGCTGGCGATGACCACCGCCTCGGCCGGTGGGCCGCCGCTGATGGTCTATTTGCTGAACCAGCCGCTACCCGCGGCGGTGCAGCGAGCGACGGCGATCCTGTTTTTTGCGCTGTGCAGCGCGGCCGTGTTGCTGGGGTTAGGCTGCAGCGGTTTGCTGGGTGGCGAAGTGTGGCACATGGCGGCGCTGATGCTGCTGCCGTCACTGCTGGGCAACCAGCTGGGGCAGTGGCTGTTTCGCCGCTACCGGCCCCAGGGTTTTCGTCGTGGCGTGGCGCCACTGTTGATGTTGATGTCGTTGTGGGTGTTGTTGCGTTAGGCTGGCAGCCCCATGCGGATCGTTTTTGGAACACGGGACAAGGAGTACCAGATGACTGATATCGTCTTTATTACCGGGGCTACCTCGGGTTTTGGTCGCGCCGCGGCGCGTCGTTTTGCCGCCGCCGGCTGGGGGGTGGTCATCACCGGCCGGCGCGAGGATCGCCTCCAGGCGCTGGCCGATGAGCTGGGCGCCCAGGTGCCGGTGCACTATGCCAGCCTCGATGTGCGTGACGCCGCGGCCGTCAAGGCGGTGGTGGCGGCGCTGCCGGCCGAGTTCCGCCAGGTGAAGTGTCTGCTGAACAACGCCGGACTGGCGCTGTCGCCGAACCCGGCCCAGTCCGTGGATCTGGACGACTGGCACACCATGATCGACACCAACGTCAAGGGGTTGGTCAACGTCACCCATGCGCTGCTGCCGACGCTGATCGCCACCGGTGCCGGCGCCAGCATCATCAACATCGGCTCCATCGCCGGCCAGTGGCCCTATCCGGGCAGCCACGTCTACGGCGGCACCAAGGCGTTCGTCAAACAGTTCAGCTACAACCTGCGCTGCGATCTGCTGGGCACCGGCGTGCGCGTCACCGATCTGGCCCCCGGCATCGCCGAGACTGAATTCACCCTGGTGCGCACCAAGGGCGATCAGGCGGCGTCGGATCGCCTGTACCGCGGCACCACGGCGCTGTCGGCCGAGGACATCGCCGAACAGATGTTCTACATCGCCACGCTGCCGGACCACATCTGCATCAACCGCGTCGAAGTGATGCCCACCCGCCAGGCCTGGTCCGCGTTCGCCATCGATCGGGACTAAGCCTGGTCGCCAGCGCCTCCGCTAGTCGTTGACGGCGGAGGCGCTGGCGAGCAAAAGGTTACTGTGCATCCAGCCAGTTCATCCATTCGCTGAGGGTGTCTCGGATCGGATCAAGGGGAGTCTGTAGTGGCCATGTGCCGATGACAAAACGGTTATTATCGACAATCGGCGTCTGCAGACGTTGAGCGATCCGGTTACCGAGAAATTGCTGTGAGGTCTGGTTGCGACCAAAGAGTTGCAGGGTCCAGCCGTCAGGCTTGATATAGAGATCGAAGGCGATCTTGTGGCCCGTCAGCACGAAATCATGCACCAGACAGTTGCTGGCATAAATCCAGCGTTTATCTAACTGAGTCAGGTGCTTAATCCCGTCATCCATCTGTTGTTGCAGCTGAGTCAGCTGTGACGCCAGTTTTCGTTGAAAAGCGGTGTACTCCTGTTGTAACTGGACCAGCATCGGGTGGTGTTCAATGAAAAATTGTTCACGCTCAGTGAATTCCATCGCTTCGTTTCCTGTTGCTGTAGTGACCGTCATCAGGTCATAGAGATAACTCAGCCATTTTTGTGTCGTTGCTGAGGCATAAAAACCCAGCAGGCGTTTTACCTCTTGCCAGAGCTGCCCGTAGGTTAGGTTTTTGAAGCCACTATCTGGCGGCAAGGTGAGTGGCCGCGGACTTAGTACCAGATAAATCGGTTGCACATCAGGATCGGCGAGGTGTTGAACAGTCTCGCGGTAATCGTTCAGATCGTTATTCAGCCCATGAAAAATCTTGTTTTCGATGGCAATCAGGTAGCGGTCGGTCTTTATCAGCAAGTCGAGGCGGCCACCTCGCAGGGTTGAATATTCACGCCAGATATTTTGAAGTTGCACTGGTTCGGTTTGCGGGTAATCCAGCGCGTTGAGCAGCCCATCTAATAGCAAACTTCCTAGACCGTGTTCGCGTTGCGGGTCGAAATAGAAGGCCAGCACATTACTGCAGACATTTTCGTAATGCGGGTAGCCGGAAACGTCAAATATCGTGGTGTCGGCCTGGGTTCGTGGGAGCGCGGCATAGGTCAGCAGCAGCGTTAAATAAGACATAGGCATAGTCGGTTGACTTAATTTAAATGTGAGATGAAGTATGTGTATCGATTATTTGTTCATACATGCTAGGTGTTTTTATTTAAATCAGTCCAGCTCGATTCACCGATGAATGGTCTGGTCATAAATTCTTTTGTGATGGCTGAGCGCAGCTCTACATATCGACAGGTGGCTATTCCTAACTGCTTGAATGCTTGTTTAGCTGATTTCTTTGTTTCAAATACGGCTACGCCAAGTGTTGAGAGTTCAGCCAGCGTTTCTGGATATAGAAGTAATGAGCCATCAATATCATATTGAGCAGAATGAAGCGCAGCCAGCTTCCAGTCAGGATGTAAAGACAAAACGTCGAAACAATAGAGTTGCGGTTGTTTTGTGCTGGTGTTGGATATAACCCAGGGCATACGTTTCCTTGAGCGTAATGTAAATTGAACTGAATTTGCGAGGCCAAATATTTACCGAGGTGGTATTTCCTCTTGGACTGAAATAATCCACTTCCGACCAATCGACAGCATTAACGTCGCGCGGTAAACGTTGGGCTTCATTTCATTCAGCCCAACCTACGTGCTGGTCGGGTGCTGATGCCTCAAGTGCGAGGGATGAATGCGTATTGGCAAAGCAGAATGCCCAGGCCTGCTCGCGTGCGGCGCGGGGCAGAGGATAGTTTGGATGTGGCAAAAAATAGATCCGAGCGCCCCCTTTTAAATACGCCTTGCAGGCTGTGTAAGTGAGGGTCCTGGTACCCGATTGCCAACGGATAGCAGTAGTCTGGATATCTTCCAGCAGATCCTGCTGGCACAGGCTGGCTTTTAGCTGTGCGGAAAAGCCAATCAGGTAAGAGGGTTTTAATATTGCGACCAGGCGGGCAAAGATCGGCTGACACAACTGGAGATCATGGGTAGAGATTTGTGATGCCCGTTGTGAACGGAAAAAACAAATATTGCTCTGGCTGATCGCCCTTAATTCGTCATCGCCCAGAAAACGCGATAAATACGGCACAACCCTGCGCAACGAGGCCAAATCCTGTTTCAGGAAATTTTCGGCATTAATGCCGGTTGGCGCATTGAAAACATAGTCGGCGCGAGCGCCCCAATTAAATCCGACAATCAAGGGACGATTGGCGACGAGCGGCGAAGTCAGCAGTTCATAATGCCATTGCACATGATGCCGAGCACAATATTGTTTGATATCCGACTGTGCATATGCCAATGCCAGATCAGCCAGCAGTACTTCCAATTCTTTTTTGATATTTACCTACGTGCTGTGATGTAAGCAGGAATCATTGACCTCAATTTCGGTTAGTGATGCGTGTCCACTAAAGCGGGGCAAGTTCATGAATCATTAAAATCTATATTTAAGTTAACCAGGTTTTTCAATTTTACGACATTAAGTGATATTAACTTTTGCTGGCTTACAGCCATATAGACCTCATTAATTGATAAGTTGCATAACTTTTACTTAAATGGCGGCACGTAGTGCCGTCCAGTTTCAAGTTTTTGTTATGCCTGTGCTGGACTTGTTTCTCTTCTCAATTTTAAAGTGATCAAATCGCCAACAACCATATATGTATAAACGACATAGCGATCTGCTTCTTCTTTTGACACAATTTCAGAATGAGAACCTTTTTGAGCCGCTTGAAAAATAGCATCTAATCGCTCACCAAGATATTTCATATGAGATCCAACGATTTCTTGAAATCGCTCAGATTGGGTATTTTCTTCTACATAAGCAATTATTCGGTTTATATATGCATCAGGACCCAGCTTTATAATTCGCTCTTTACCACCAATATTTTTGGTTATATCTGCTCTCGAAGGATATAAAACATCAGCTAAATCTTGTAAAACACGACGACAACTGTGAACGGCATTAGCCCAATCTTCAGTATTTTCAGAGTCTAAATTGTCATAAATGGCAGTAAATTTCTTAACTGCATTTGGAGTTAGATTCGCGATATTGGTGTCTACTACAGACCTTATTCTTGAAAAGCTATCTTCTGTGACTGATGAATAACGTAATTCATAATAAACATCACTCAGGTATTGGTATATATATGCTCTACGCTGCCCTATTATTTTAGCCGTTTCACTTATTGAGCTAATTGTTTTTGTTCGTTCGAAACCATTGCCAACCACAGGTGATATGAATTGATTTGGATTACTCGAGCTAATGGAGATATTTGGATCAACTGCAGAGCGCAGACGTTCTTTAGCTGCTTGGTTTTCACTTTCTAGCTGTTCAATAGATTTTAATATAGCATATTCATTTATTTCTTCTTCCTTTTTTTCTTTTACTATTCTCTTCGCTTTAACTGCTAATGACCATATCTCAGGTTGAACACCAGTTGGTTCCGAAGGATAACCGCCAGCTTCAAATAACATGATCTGTTGCATATCAAAATCACCAGTTATTCTAGCAATCCGGCTTGCTTTCAATGCAATTGACGTTAAAGGTGCTTCTGATAATTCAAGTTCTCGAAGTGCTTCTGATGCAATGAGTAAAGCTTCTTTTAATATTTCAGATTTGGTTGTCATGGCTTAGTCTCGTGGAATTATCTATCTTTTAGGGCATAACGCCTCAATAACAGGCGCGCTTTAGCGCGTCCGGCGCCGAAGGCGCGAAGTTGATTGATTTGTTAGCTGTGTCCATGCTAAATGGCCTATTACTCTATATAAGCTTGTGCTCTAAAAGAGCATCCTCCCACAATTCATGTTTATGCTCACGAAAATAGCCACTGACTATTTCTTGAATCTCCACCGATTGGAAATCATTTCTTTCGATGGCAGAAATGAGAAGCTTTGATTTTTCGTCATCCATTTCAGTTATTGCTGCTTTAGGCTCGCAGCAACCATAACCGTCGTAGGATATACGCACTAAGTAGAGAGAACCTTTTTCACTTAGTCCAAAATCGGCAAACACCGAATCATCTTGCAATGCCAGCCCGTAATTACATGGGCGTGTCGGCATTAACTCACATCTTCGGATATCCATCGAGCACTCCTGTACAGCTAACATTTTAGTTATGGGGCGCGCGGCTTTATGCGCGTCCCAGTGAGCGAAGCGAACGACTTAAACTATTGGTTAGGCGCTTTTGCCCCAATCGGCCAAGACGTCAGAAAAGCTTGGAATATCTATACTGCCTTCTATATCCATGCATGAATAACCAAAGCCATCATCTGAAAGAGCTTGTTTTAAACTATCTAGTTTTTTCCAATCAGGATCTATAACCATCCCTGATTTTTCGCCATAACCTCGAATCAAACATTGGAACGTGTACACGGTGTTATTATTTTTGTATTCAAACGGAAAAATCATATCTAATCCGTAAGTATTCATTAATTGCATGACCTGATGATGCATGTGATGGCCTAACGTTCAAAATCACCGGTCTCGCGCGGCTTTTCGCGCGAGGTCCGGTGCATTGCAGGGTTGGGCCTCGGCGGAATGGTCTTGGATGTACTTGTCCATTGGTTCAGGCAACAGCTCATCATTGATACGGAGCACCGCCCTCAACAGGTACTCGCGAATGGCGGACCGAGGTTTCTTATCTCCAGCGCTGTCGATTGACTCGAAGACGTCGGAAAGAATCAACTCCAATCGATTGCAGATGTCTGGGTTGGCGCGCCGATCGTAGATGATGTCTTCTATGACGTGATGCTCTGTCGGCTTGTTGCCTCTTGAGCATGGGCAAACACACAGCCGTGATCCCTGATAGAACTGGCCACCATTCCAAACGTAGTCGGCACTTCGATAAGGGATGTGCAAACCATACGAATTGCTTGTTGGGTACTCACTATGAGACCGGTTGGAGCAGTCGCCGTGCCGTATAACGACAAGTAAGCCAAATTCCTTCGCAGCCGCAAGGTACTTCGCAAACAGCTTCTTCAATCGATTCTTCGTAACATAGTTCGGCGTCGTGTTATCCCAGAATAGACTGTGAGCAGAATTTTCTACGCCGGTAACTATTTCCAGGATTTCACTACGCAAGGCTACGTAATAATCAAAGAGGCTCATGCATAGCTCCTAAGAGGCCCAACAATCTTTTTTAAGTGGTGAAATGCCATATATCGTGAACATTCTTGCCATCTATCACGCAAGCGCTCTTCGAGATGGCACTCCTATCCCGTTATCGCTGCTCAGTTTTTGCAGCAGAGCAAACTGGTGGCTGGATAGGCGGCATAATCGCCGCCTAGCGCACATATGGACTCACTAGGGCCGTTAGCGAGCAAAGCCTGGCAAACGCGCTGGCTACCGCCCCTGACTTGCGGCTGTCACAACGCCGATGGGTGGGATGGCGGCGCTGTCTGTCAGTGCCAACAGGCACCTTGCGCTTTTTGAGTCTCTAGGCTAGCGCAATCGTTTTGCTGATGGAATGGCCTCGTTTGGCCAAGATCATGTTTTATTAAGTTTTTATTCAATAGGGGATGTTTGCGCAGGTCACCGCCACCGGCCACCAACAGTGCTTCGGCCGAGGCGTGGATGGCACGCCTGTCGCGAGCTGCGCTGGCTCCTACAAATCAAAGGTTGTTATGCGGGAAACGTCGGGCTGCGCTAAACGCTCGGCAGCAAGCTGCCAGAGGTTGAGTGGCTTGAGCTCTTGCTGTTGGCTTGGGCTTGGGCTTTTGACGTTGGTGCCGTGTGCCGGGCCGAGAGGAGGGGAACCTGCAGCCGGTAAGCGGTCAGGATGAGCGCGCAAGGGCGATCCACGGCAGGGATGGCGTGTAGCGCCCGGCCGGTGCAAGGTGCCCCGGAGCGAGGGGCTCTCCCGGCACTCGGCAAGGCCGCGGGATTGTTAAGGGCCGCGGCTTCGGCCCTTAACACGCCCCCGTCGAGCGCCAGGTGAGCAAGTCGCCGTTGCCGACAACGGGCGGAACGGCCCCCGCGATAGTCCGTTCGCCGCCCAGCGACAGGTGGCCATACACGGCGCCCGCGCCAGCGCGGCACGGCCCGCCCGTACACAACCGGAACGAGGCGTGCATGGCACGCCTGTCGCGAGCTGCGCTGGCTCCTACAAAGCAAAGGTTGTTATGCGGGAAACGGCGGGCTGCGCTGAGCGCTCGGCAGCAAGCTGCCAGAGGTTGAGTGGCTTGAGCTCTTGCTGTTGGCTTGGGATTTTGACGTTGGCGCCGTGTGCCGGGCCGAGCGGAGGGCACGCGCAGCCGGTAAGCGGTCAGGATGAGCGCGCAAGGGCGATCCACGGCAGGGACGGCGTGTAGCGCCCGGCCGGTGCAAGGTGCCCCGGAGCGAGGGGCTCTCCCGGCACTCGGCAAGGCCGCGGGATTGTTAAGGGCCGCGGCTTCGGCCCTTAACACGCCCCCGTCGAGCGTCAGGTGGGCAAGTCGCCGTTGTCGACAACGGGCGGAACGGCCCCCGCGATAGTCCGTCGCCGCCCAGCGGCAGGTGGCCATACACGGCGGTCGCGTCCGCAAACAACGGCGGAACGAGGCGTGCATGGCACGCCTGTCGCGAGCTGCGCTGGCTCCTACAAAGCAAAGGTTGTCACGCGGGAAACGGTGGGCTGCGCTCATCGCTCGGCAGTAAGCTGCCAGAGGTTGAGTGGCTTGAGCTCTTGCTGTTGGCTTGGGCTTGGGCTTGGGCTTTTGACGTTGGCGCCGTGTGCCGGGCCGAGAGGAGGGGAACCTGCAGCCGGTAAGCGGTCAGGATGAGTGCGCAAGGGCGATCCACGGCAGGGACGGCGTGTAGCGCCCGGCCGGTGCAAGGTGCCCCGGAGCGAGGGGCTCTCCCGGCACTCGGCAAGGCCGCGGGATTGTTAAGGGCCGCGGCTTCGGCCCTTAACTCGCCCCCGTCGAGCGCCAGGTGGGCAAGTCGCCGTTGCCGACAACGGGCGGAACGGCCCCCGCGATAGTCCGTTCGCCGCCCAGCGGCAGGTGGCCATTCACGGCGGTCGCGTCCGCAAACAACGGCGGAACGAGGCGTGCGTGGCACGCCTATCGCGAGCTGCGCTGGCGCCGACAAAGCAAAGGTTGTCACGCGGAAAACGGCGGGCTGCGTCCAGCGCTGTCGCACCCAACCCAGCCGAACCTACGACCAATAGTTAAAGCGCCGCTGTCCGCGGCGGTCGACATTACTGGCGCACGGTCTGCAGGAACTGCTGTACGCGCTCGGACTTCGGCCGGGTGAAGAACTCCTCCGGCGGCGCCTGTTCGATCAGCTTGCCCTTCTCCAGAAACACCACCTGATCGGAGACGGCGCGGGCGAACTCCATCTCGTGGGTCACCACCACCATGGTGTAGCCCTCCTGGGACAGCTGTTTCATCACCGTCAGCACCTCGCCGACCCGTTCCGGATCCAGCGCCGAGGTTGGTTCGTCAAACAGCATCACCTCCGGGCTCATCGCCAGCGAGCGGGCGATGGCAACGCGCTGCTTCTGGCCGCCGGAGAGGGTAATCGGGTAGTTGTGCTGCTTTTCCAGCATGCCGACCTTCTCCAGCTGGCGGGTGGCGATCTGGTTAGCCTCGTCACGGTGCAGCTTCTTGACGTGGATCAGCGCCTCGGTGACGTTCTGGCGCACCGTCAGGTGCGGCCACAGGTTGAAGCTCTGGAACACCATGCCGACGCGCTGCCGCAGCTGCGCCAGCTGCTTGTTGCCCATCGGCTGCTGGCTGCGATCGTCAATGCCGATGCGCTCTGTGCCGATGTAGATGGCGCCGCGATCCGGCTGTTCGAGCCAGTTCATGCAGCGCAGCAGCGTCGATTTGCCGGAGCCGGAGGAGCCGAGGATGCTGACCACCTCGCCCTTGTTGACGGTCAGGTTGATGTCGCGCAGCACCTCGATGTTATCAAACTGCTTGGAGACCTTGTTTACGGTAATCGCGGGTACGTCAGACATGGCTGAATCCTCGTTGCTTGCCGAAGCGGGCCAGGTGCCGGATGCCGTATTCGATCAGCAGGCTGATGATCCAGTACAGCAGGATGGCAACCAGGAAGGCTTTCATCGGGATGAAGTAGGTGGATTGCACGCTGTTGGCAGCGGCGGTCACTTCCCGTACCGTGATGATGCACAGGAAGGCGGTGTCCTTGAGGCAGATGATCAGCTGGTTACCCAGCAGCGGCAGGCTGCTCATGATCACGCTCGGCAGCAGGATGCGCAGGAACACCAGATGGTGGCGGAAGCCGTGCGCCAGCGCCGCCTCGATCAGCCCCTTGGGGATCACCAGCCGCTGGCCGCGCAGAATTTCACTGAAGTAGGCACCGTGGTACAGCGTCAGTGCCAGCAGGCCGGCGCTGTCGGCGCTCAGACGCAGCCCGCTCTGCGGCAGGCCGTAGTACAGCAGGTAGGCGAGGATCAGAAACGGCACGGTACGCATGGCGTTGATGAACAGCAGCAGCCCCTTGCGCAGCGGATTGAGCGGCCCTTCCAGCAGGTAGAGCAGCACGATACCGAGCAGCAGGCCAAGGACGGCGGCGATGCCGAACAGCTGCAGTGTCTTGAGGAAGCCGGCGATGAAGGTGTCGCGGGCTTGCCAGATGATGGACCATTCGTTCATGGGCTCTCCTTAAACGGCCAGACGGCGCGCCTGACGCTCGGCCAGGCTCTGTGCCTTGACGAGCACGGCGATCATCAGCATGTAGATCAGGCCGGCGCCCAGAATCGGGTACAGGGGTTCATAGGTCACCGAGGCGATGCGGTTGGTGACGCGGGTCAGGTCCACCAGGCCGATGATGGCGATGGCCGGGCTGCCCTTGATCAGGAACGACATCTCGTTGACCAGCGCCGGCAGGCTGACGGTAAACAGCTGCGGCAACATGATGCGGCGGAAGAACACCCACTCGGTCATGCCAACGGCATGGGCCGCTTCGCGCTGATCGCGAGAGAAGTTGTTCAGTGCCGAGCGCCAGATCTCGGCGTTGAAGGCGGCGGTGTTCAGCGTCAGCGCCAGGATGGCGGCGACGTTCTTATTCAGATTGATGCCAATCGACGGCAGCGACAGGAACAGGAACAGCACCAGCGTCACCAGCGGGGTGGCTCGCGCCAGGCTGATGTAGAGCGCCAGCAGCTGGTCGACAACCGGAATGGCCTGGCGACGGATGATGGCGATGAGCAGACCGGCCGAAACGCCGATCAAGATGGCTATCCCGGAGATCCAGACGGTGGTCCAGGCCCCTTCCAGCAATAACAGCCATGCCTTGAGATCCATGGAACGCCTCCTGCGACATAAAAGAGGGTGGAAACAGACCGGCGGCGGAGTGCGTCCTGCACTGCCGGCCGCCGGCGAAATGTGGGCCGCGCACGGCCCGGCGTATTACTTCAGATTGGCCAGCTTGTGGAACTGTTCGACCGTGGTGATGGCACCATCCGGCAGGTTGTCGAACGGCTCGCCGAACCACTTGATCTGCAGTTCGCGCAGCTTGCCGCTCTCCTTGAGGTGCTTGACGAAGCCGTTGAGGAATGCCAGCAGCTCTGGGCTGTTCTTCGGCACCGGCCAGGCGACGAAGCCGCCACCGGAGACGGCTTCACCCTTCTCGAACACGTCGCCACGGGTCTTCACCAGGTCGTTGACCGAGATGACGGCGTTGATCACGTAGTCCAGACGGCCATTGGCCAGGTCGGCGTAGGCTTCCGGGTAGGATTGGTATTCCACCACTTCGCCGAGGGTGCCACCCTTGGCTTCGAGCATCGCCTTGAGCTCGGGCAGACGGGCCAGCAGGGCGCTGCCGGCCTGCACGCCGACCACCTTGCCGCTCAGGTCGGCCACCGACTTGATGCGGTCATCCCCCTTGCGCTTGACGTAGTAGTGCTGGGCCGAGGCTACCGGCGAGACGAAGTTGAACACGTTCAGGCGCTCGTCGGTGACCAGGGCGCCGGTGATGGCGACGTCATACTGGCCGGCGGAAACCGACGCCAGCAGGCCGGTCCACGGCAGTATGCTCTGGTCGATCTTGAACTTGGTGGCGTAGGTCTTCAGCTCCGCCAGTATGTCCTTGTGGAAACCGTCGGGCTGGCCGTCGGTGATGAAGTTGAACGGGGCATAGTCGTCTTCGGTCGCCACTTTCAGCGCACCGCGTGCCTCGATCTCTTTCAGGTCGGCGGCTTGCGCCGTCAGGGTAACTGTCAGGGCCAGTCCGGCCAGAACCGCGGCCATTGCCTTTGCTGCATGTCTCATCTGCTCACCTCACTGTGAAGTTCATACCGGTTAACGCAAACGGCGTGCCAGGGAGCGCCGCTTGCCATGAAAACGATGTTTTTTCGCCCTCTTTTTCACTTCTAACGGCAATGACCCGTTGGCAGATAGAGCCAGATTCTGCTCGTCGATGGGACAGATGGCCCTTGCCTTTTGTCGCAAAGACCACACAGCGGCATGGGGCTTGCAGTGTCTTGGCACATAAGGTTGTACCGAGTGTTGCAACCGGGTGCATTCACGGGCCGCCACAGGGCGTCCGGAGGGAAACAGCGTGATTGAACAGTGTGTCCTGATCGATTTTTCGGCCGACCGCGGCCTGCAGGAGCAGCTGCGCGAAGGGCTGGTGAGCATGATTCTGGCCGGGCGCTTCCTGGCCGAAGAGCCGATGCCATCGTGCCGCAGCCTGTCGGAACAGCTTGGCGTGTCGCGCAACACGGTGGCGCTGGTCTACGAGAGCCTGCGCGACGATGGCTACCTGATCAGCCGGCCGCGCAGCGGTTATTACATTGACCCGCGCTATCTGCCCCGGCCTGGAGCCCCCGAGGCGCCGGTGACCTTGAGCGCGACGCCGGATGCCAGCGCCCCAAATTGGGGCGACATGTTCAAGCTTTGCCCAACGGATCTGGTGGTGATAACCAAACCGGCGCAGTGGATGCGCTATGAGCACCCGTTCATCTACGGGCAGCCGGACACCTCGCTGTTTCCGATGGAGCAGTGGCGCGAGGCATCGCGCAAGGTGATGGGCGGACTGCGTGACCATGACTGGTTGCTGGATCAGGTGGATCAGGATTGTCCGATGCTGATCGAGCAGCTGCGCACCCGGGTGCTGCCCAAGCGTGGCATCACGGCTCGCGATGACGAGATCCTGATTACCCTCGGCTCGCAGAACGCGCTGAGCATGCTGGCGCAACTGCTGATGGACCGTCAGACGCGCATCGGCGTCGAGAGCCCCTGTTTTCGCGAGGCGATCAACACCTTTGCGCTGCAGGGCTGCCAGCTGGTACCGCACCGGGTCGATGACGAGGGGCTGGTGCTGGGGCCGGAGTCGACGGCTTGCCAGTTCTTCTACGTGACACCGAGCCACCAGGCGCCAACCGGGGTGCTGATGAGCAATGCCCGTCGCCAGGCGCTGTTGCAGCAGGCGAACCGTCATAACCAGATCCTGATCGAGGATGACTACGACTCGGAAACCAACATCGAGACCCACCCCAAGCCGGCGCTGAAAGCCCATGATCAGCATGGTCGCGTCATCTATGTCGGCAGCCTGTCGAAGGCGCTGGCGCCGGGGTTGCGCCTCGGCTATCTGGTGGCCTCGGCCGAGCTGATCGACGAGCTGCGGGCGTTGCGCCGTCTGCTGTACCGCCATCCACCGGCGAATATCCAGTACCAGATGGCCTACTTCCTGGCCCAGGGCCACTACGACAGTTACCTGCGCCGCTATCGCGAACACTCCACCTATCGCTGGAGCCTGCTCGGCGAGGCGCTGGACAAGTACCTGCCGCAGTGCCGGCACAACGCCAACCGCGCCAGCGCCTTCTGGCTGGAGGCACCCCCGCAGATCAACAGCCAGAAATTGGCCTGGCGTGCTGCCCATGCCGGTGTGCTGATCGAGCCGGGGCAGGGCCATTTCCTCGAGGCCGATGCGCCGCAGCACTGCTTCCGTCTCGGTTTCCATGCCATCCGTCCGGAGGCGATCCGCCCCGGCATCATCAAGCTGGCCGATGCCCTGGAAAAAGAGCTGCTGCGCTGCGAGCAGGGCTAGGGGCTGGCAACATCAGGGGTAGGAGTGACCGGTCAGGCGAACCGTGAGCCGCGTTCGCCTGACCTGCTGTGTCATCAACCGCCGCGACAGCGGCGGAACAGATCCAGGCTCGGTTGGTAGGCCTGGGTCTGGATATCCAGGATCCCCAGTACCGAGTGGAACAGGTTGTCATGGCTGACGGGTTGCTGCGCCTGCTGACGCAGACAGTCGACATTCAGCCCCGTGCTGGCGGCAAACTGCGGCGAGATCCACTGCAGCATCGGAATGTGGGTCTGGGTCTGCGGGGCGAACGCATAGGGGGCGCCGTGCAGATAGAGGTTGTTTTCACCCAGTGACTCGCCGTGATCGGACATGTACCACAAGGCGGTGCGGTAGCCGCTTTGCTGCTGCAACAGGCGGATCGTGCTGGCGAGGAAGTGATCGGTATACAGCAGGGTGTTGTCGTAGGCGTTGATGATGCTCTGGCGATCGCACTCCTGCAGCTTGTTGGTGCGACAGACCGGTTTGAACTGTTCAAAGGCCGGCGGATAACGCAGGTAGTAGGCCGGACCGTGGCTGCCCTTCTGGTGCAGGACCAGCAGCAGATTCCCCGGCTGGTGTTGCAGGCGCGCTGCCAGCCCCTGCAGCAGGATCTCGTCGAAGCATTCGTTGCCCTGGCACAGTTGCGCATCCTTGGCGTTGCTCAGATCTTCGTACGGCACCCGATCGCAGGCGCCCTTGCAGCCGGAGTTGTTGTCGCGCCACAGCACCGGCACACCGGCCCGCTGCACCACGTCGAGCAGGCTCTCTTTGTGCTGGCTGCTCTTGTACTCCTCGCGAGACATCGGCGAGAACATGCAGGGCACCGAGGTGGCGGTGGCGGTCCCGCAGGAGCTGGCTTGCGGGAAGTTGATCACGTCCAGTTGCCGCAGTTGTGGCGTGGTATCGCGGTTGTAGCCATCCAGGCCGAAGTTGGCGGCGCGGGCGGTTTCACCGACCACCACCACCAGCAGCAAGGGTTTGTCGGCCTTGGTCGCCTGGCGTTTGGCATCCAGGCCGACCGGTTCCAGTACCGTCGGTTTGCGCAGCCAGCTGCGGTTGATGTAATCGCCGGTGGCGTACAGCACATTCAGCGGTGTGAACAGGCGGCGCGTCTCTTTCTGTTCACGTCCCCAGGAGGCATAGTCATCGAAGAAGGCGGCGGCATTGGCGCCGATCACCCCCAGCGACAGCAGCAGCACACCGAATCGCTGCAGCAGGGCGCGCGGCAGGCGGGCATAGCGGATCTCGGTTCGCCACACTAGCAGCGCCGGCAACACCCCCAACCCCAGCAGATAAGCCAGCAGTTTGAGGTTGAACAGCTCGAATGCCTCGGCCGGATTGGTCTCGAACACGTTCTGCACCATATCGCGATCGATATAGATGCCGTAGCTGTTCATGAAGTAGGCGGCGCCGGCATGCAGCAGCAACAGCAGGATCAACACCGGCTTGAGCAGCCGTGGCCAGGCAAACAGTGACAGCAACAGCGTCAGCAGCGTGGTGGTAACCAGCAGCATGGAGCCGAGCATCGGCCAGTGGCGCTGGCCGTCAGAGGTGAAAAAGCTCATGACCTGGTGCCAGAAGGACTGGTTACCGGAGAGCACGAAAAACAGTGAAACCAGCAGCACAAGGCGCAGGGCACCGATGGCGGGGCGAAATGACATGCTTGTTAGACTCTTATACGGGTGTTGGGCGTCGTGACGCTAAGGGCCAGGTCTGCATTGGAGCATGGCCTTCTTAAATGAACCTTAAGAATACACGTAACTTGTGCACACATCGCCGCGGAACGGCGCAGGCCATCCGATTTTCGCTCGAGCCTTAAATTAAATATTTAACCTGACGCACTGTCTTTTACGGGGCGAAACAGGCCATTTTCATTTCGAATGAAAGATATCTGCATAAATTTTGCTATTTGTGATGGCTGGCGCAAGTTAAATACGCACTGGTTGTCGGAACGGTGGCGTTGTAATAGATCTGCACGCGGTTAAATGTTTAACCTAATAATCACCGATACAGGATGTAATCATGACAACTTGCTTGCAGATGCATTTTGTCAGCCCGGTCAACCGACTGGCGCTGGCGATCTCGCTGGCCGTGGCGCTCGCCGCGTGTAACGGCGGCAGTTCAGACAATGACAACCCGACACCGGACCCGACACCGGATCCCACTCCGACGCCGACCACCTGTGTTGACAACCCCATGGGTGACACGGCGCTGTATTTGCGCGGTGGCATGAACAGCTGGAATGCGGCCGAAGAGTACAAATTCAACTATGTCTGCGACCATTTCGAGCTGGTGACCGAAACCGACGGCGATCAGTCATTCAAGATCGCCGATGCCGGCTGGTCCGCGAACTCGGATTTTGGTGGTGCGAGCAGCAGCCAGGCGGTGGCCAATACCCCGCTGCCGCTGGCCCTGCAGGGCAGCAACCTCAGCTTCACCTTCTCCGGGGTGAATAAGTTGGTTCTGGATCTCACCAAGTCAGCTACCGAGCCGACCTTGACTATCTATCAGTGCCCGGATAACCCGCTGGGTGAGACGGCCCTGTTCCTGCGCGGTGGCATGAATGGCTGGACGGCGGTTTCAGATTATCTGTTCACCTATAGTTGCGATGCCTTCTATCTGAACGTCAATGAAACCGGGGAGTATGAATTCAAACTGGCCGATTCCGGCTGGAGTGCGGCCAGCAGCTTCGGCGCAGCCGATGGCAGCGCGAATACACTGACCCACGGCACGCCGCTGGCCATCACCAGTGATGCGATCCTGGGGGCCAGCACCGGCAATCTGAAGTTCAATTTCACCGGTGCCCATACCGCCAAGTTGACGATGGATGCCGATGCCAGCAATCCGAAGCTGACCATCGGCGATCAGACTTTTGTTGGCTCAGGCAATGCCCAGGTGACGGATCCGATCGCGCTGAGCGTGAGCTTCGATTCCCGCAACAGCAACTTCAAGCAGCCCTTTGGCGCCGTGACAGAAGGCCAGACCATCGACTACGCCCTTAGCGCACTGCCTGGCATCGATAGTGTCAATCTGGTGATTGATAACCGGACGCTGGAAGGCAATCAGGATGTGCTCAAGTACGACGAGCTGACTCGGGTGCCGTTGAGCAAAACCGTGGTGGATGGTGCCGAACGCTGGGGTGGCAGTTACACTTTCCCGACCAAGGGGGTGTATGGTTACTACTTCGAGTTCACGATCGGCGACCAGGTCTATGTGTATCAAAACAATAAGGAAACTGTCTACTGGACCTCTGAAAAGGGCTCTGCCGGACCGGGTCTGGTGGCGTTCAAGCCCAAGGACAGCAGCCAGATCCGCCGTTATCGCCAGACCGTTTACCTGAGCGATTTTGCGGTGCCGGAGTGGGCCAAGGATGCGGTCTACTACTACATCTTCCCGGAACGCTTCCGCAATGGCGATCCGACCAACGATCCGAAGCCGGGTACCGATACCTATCTGGATCAGGCCGTCGAGTTCCATAGCAACTGGAATGACAAGCCCTATGTGCCGGGTGAGAACGATGGCAACAGCAGCGACGATGCGGTCTACAACAACGACTTCTTCGGCGGTGACCTGGCCGGCATCATCGAGAAACTCGACTATCTGGTCGATCTCGGGGTCAACACCCTGTACATCAACCCGATCTTCGAGGCGCCCAGCAACCACAAGTACGACACCGCCGACTATATGCAGGTGGACGACAACTTCGGTGACAATGCGCTGTTCGCCAAGTTGACAGCCGAGGCCAAGGCGCGCGGTATCCGCGTGATCCTGGATACCTCGTTGAACCATACCGGCAGCGATTCTGCCTACTTTGACCGCTACGGCAAGTACCCGGGCGTGGGTGCCTTCGAAGGCGGCAAGCCACATCCGGAATCACCCTACTACAGCTGGTACAAATTCTTCACCGACGCGACCACGCCGGAAGGCATGTACCAGGGCTGGGTCGGCGTCTCGACGCTGCCTGAGCTGGTCGAATCGGAGAGCTGGAAGAACTTTGCCTACCGCAATGATGACTCGGTGACCAAGTACTGGCTGGATCAGGGTCTTGCCGGTTGGCGGATGGACGTCGCGCCTTGGGTCAGCGACGAGTTCTGGCGTGAATGGCGCACGGCGGTCAAGAGCAAGGATCCCGAGGCGCTGACCGTGGCGGAAACCTGGTTTGATGCTTCCAAGTTCTTCCTGGGCGACGAGTTTGATTCGACCATGAACTACATCTTCCGCAATGCCGTGCTGGATTATGCGGCCGGAGGTAATGCAGCCGAGCTGTATCACAACCTGGAGCTGATGCGGGAAAACTATCCGCCCCAAGCCTTCTATGCGCTGATGAACCTGCTGTCGACCCACGATGCGGCACGGGCTTTGTACAAGTTCGGTTATACCTCCGACACCACGGATGCGGCTGTGATTGCCCAGGCCAAACAGCGGGTCAAGCTGGCGGCTCTGTTCCAGATGAGCTACCCCGGCGCTCCGGCCATCTTCTATGGCGATGAAGTGGGGGTGACCGGTGGGGAAGACCCGTTCAACCGTGGCACCTACCCGTGGGCCGACGTCGGTGGCAAGCCGGATACCGATCTGCTGGCAGCCTATAAGCGCCTGATCAAGATGCGCAAGGACTACCCGATTCTACGTCAGGGCAGTCTGAGTGCACCTCTGTATAGCGATGCCAACGTAGTGGTGTTGCTGCGGGAGCTGAATGGCCAGAAGGCGTTGCTGGTGTTGAACAATGACACGGCAGCCAAGACCCTGAACCTGACGCTCCCCGCCGACGTGGCAGGCAGCTATCAGGATGTGCTGAGTGGTAGTGACTATAGCGTGGCGGCGGATGGCACTGTCGCGCTGTCGGTACCGGCACTGTATGGCATGGTGCTGATCAGCCAGTAAGTACCGTTTGTTCCGCTGTTGTTTACCCTGGATTTGCCCCGGCGCCTGCCGGGGCTTTTTTATGCTCGACAGGCGAGCGCGTCAGCGCGGGCTGGGCCCGGTGGTATCTCCTGGCATCAGCTGTACCGGCAACTGGGACTGGCTCTGGCCCTGTAGCAGGCGCACCACCTGATAACCGCGGCCGTAGACATCCTGCCCGACCGTGGTCAGTTGCATCGGCAGGTAGTTGAGGATGTGCAGGTTATCGATGCCCAGCAGCGAGACCTGTTCCGGAATGCAGTAGTCGCTCTTCAGCAGCAGCAACTTGAAGCAGCCGATGGCGAGGATGTCGGCCATCGCCAGGATCGCCGTGGCGCCCTGTTGCAGCTGTTGCAGAATCTGCTCTTCGACACGGGCCACCCCGGCCAGCGTGACATCGGTCTCGATCAGCCAGTCGCTGTCGAGCGTCAGGCCATAGCGGCTCAGGGCGCGGCGGACACCGCCGAGGCGATCGCGGTGTACCGAGGAGGTCGCCAGCGCGCCGAACAGCAACACCAAGCGGCGGTGCCCCAGGCTCAACAGGTGTTCGGCCGCCAGCTCGCCGAGCAGGGCGTCATCGATGCTGTAATCGTAGAAACGCGAGGTCGGGTGCCGGCTGAAATAGTCACGATCATCGATGACCGCCACCGGGGCATCCCACTCTTCGAGTGCCTGCAGCGCGGCCTCCTCATGCTTGCCGAGCACCAGCACCCCGCTGGGGGTGGGGCCGTTGAGCAGCTGGCGGACTTCGTCCGGCCGCTCGATGCGCTGTAACGACGGCTGCAGCTTGGCATCAAAGGCGGCGTGTTCTATGCCGGCCAGTAGCTCGTTGAAGAACGGATAATCCATCAGGATGCCACGCAGATCCGGGGCCATGTGGTGGCCTGGCAGCAGTACCAGCAGGGTGCGCGAGATGCCGCGCAGCTGACGGGCGCCGGGATGCAGGCGATAGCCAAGACGCTCGGCCACGGCCTGAACCCGGCTGCGGGTTTCGGCAGAGACCTTGCCGGGCTTGTCGTTCAGCACATAGGAGGCGGTGGCGATGGATACGCCGGCTTCACGTGCTACATCGCGGATGGTCAGCTTGCCCATGATGCTCCCGGATCAGTGACGCTCGGCGTGCAGCCACTGGGCTACGCGCTTGGCAAAGTAGGTCAGGATGCCATCGGCGCCGGCCCGCTTGAAACACAGCAGCGACTCCATGATGCACTCGCGCTCCTTGAGCCAGCCATTCTGGATCGCCGCCATGTGCATCGCGTATTCTCCGCTGACCTGATAGGCGAAGGTGGGTACGCCGTACTGGCTCTTAACGCGCCAGACCACATCCAGGTAAGGCATGCCCGGTTTGACCATCACCATGTCCGCCCCTTCGGCGATATCGAGGCCGACTTCCTGCAGCGCCTCGTTGCCGTTGGCCGGATCCATCTGGTAGGTATCCTTGCTGCTCTTGCCCAGGTTGGCCGCCGATCCGACCGCATCGCGAAACGGACCATAGTAATGGGAGGCGTATTTGGCCGAATAGGCCATGATCTGGGTGTGACTGAAGCCGTGGCTTTCCAGTGCCTCGCGGATGGCGCCGATGCGGCCATCCATCATGTCGGAGGGGGCCACCACATCGGCGCCGGCCACGGCGTGGCACAGCGCCTGCTTGACCAGGGCGCGTGTGGTCACCTCATTCAGCACATAACCCTGCTCATCGATGATGCCGTCCTGACCATGGGTGGTGTACGGGTCGAGCGCCACATCGGTAATAACGCCCAGCTCGGGGAAACGCGCCTTCAGCGCGCGTACCGTGCGCGGCACCAGACCGTTCTCATCCCAGGCGGCACTGGCATCCAGGCTCTTGTCCTGCTGACCGATGACCGGAAACAGCGCTATGGCCGGAATGCCGAGGCTCACCAGCTCGGCGGCCTCTTCCAGCAACAGATCCAGGCTCAGCCGTTCGATGCCGGGCATGCTGGCAACGGCCTCCCTGCGCTGTTCGCCCTCCAGCACGAAGACCGGATAGATCAGGTCATCGACCGTCAGCTGATGCTCGCGCACCAGACGGCGGCTGAAATCGTGCTTGCGCAGACGGCGCAAACGGCGAGCGGGAAATGGAGCTGAGACAAACTGTGTCATGACAACACCTCATCGAGTCGGAAGAAGGCGCGGCTGGTCGCCCGGGTATGCGCCAGCAACGCACTGCAGGATTCGCCACGCAGTGCCGCGACAGTAGCGGCAATGTGTGGCAGATAAGCCGGTTCATTGCGCCGCGACGTCGGCTTCGGGCTCAGGTCGCGGGGCAGCAGGTAGGGGGCATCGGTTTCGATCATCAAGCGCCCGGCCGGGATCTGCGGCACCAGCGCACGCAGTGTCTCGCCACGCCGTTCATCACACACCCAGCCGGTGATGCCGATGTGCAGCCCCAGCGTCAGACACTCGCTCAGCTCGTCGGCCGTGCCGGTGAAGCAGTGCAGTACGGCTCCCGGCAAGTGGCGCAGATAGGGCGCCAGCAGGCTGGTGAAACGGGCATGGGCGTCGCGGCAGTGCAGAAACACCGGTTTGTTCAGCTCGACGGCCAGCTCCAGCTGGGCAACAAACGCCGCCTCCTGCTGGGGCCGGGGTGAAAAATCCCGATTGAAGTCGAGGCCGCACTCGCCGATGGCCACCACTTGCGGTGCTGCGGCCAGGGATCGCAGCCGCGTTGCACTGCCGGCATCCCAATGGCGGGCATCGTGCGGGTGCAGGCCGGCGGTGCTGTAGGCAAACTGCGGCCAGCCGGCGGCCAGCGTGGCGGCGGCCGCGCTGTCGTCGAGGTCGGTGCCGGTCAGGATCACCGCCTCGACACCGGCCTGTTGTGCCCGCAGCAGCACGGCCTCACGGTCACTGGCGAACTGGGGGTTGGTCAGATTCAGACCGATATCAATCATCGGCATGCTCCTCGGCAGGCTGGCGCCGGTAAAAGCGGCCCAGCAGAATGCCGACTTCGAACAACAGACACAGCGGCACGGCCAGCATGGTCTGGGACATGACATCCGGTGGCGTCAGAAACATGGCCACGACGAAGGCGGCGACGATGTAGTAAGGGCGTTGGCGAGTCAACTTTTCCGGCGAGGTGACCCCGCTCCAGCACAACAGGCAGAGGGCCACGGGGACCTCGAAGGCGAGCCCGAACGAGAAAAACATCCCCATGATGAACCCCAGGTAACTGGCGATGTCGGTGGCCATGGTCACACCCTGCGGCGCGATCGCGGTGAAGAAGGTGAACAGCAGGGGGCAGACGACAAAATAGGCGAACGCCATGCCGGCATAGAACAGCACAGCGCTGCCGATGACCAGCGGCAGCACCAGACGGCGTTCATGCTGGTACAGGCCGGGTGCCACGTAGGCCCACAGCTGATACAACAGGTAGGGAATGGCCAGCAGCAGGGCGACGTAGAGCGTCAGTTTCATCGGAATGACGAACGGTGTGGTGACGTCGGTGGCGATCATCTGGCCGCCATGCGGCATCTGCTCCAGCAAGGGGAGTGCCAGCAGGTAGTAAAGATCGTTGGCGAAATAGATCAGCCCGAGAAACAGGATGGCAATCACGGCCAGTGATTTCAGCGCGCGGCGTCTGAGCTCGAGCAGATGTTGAATCAGCGGTTGCGGGCTACGGCTCATGGTGCGGATCCCGGGGCGCTGGCTGATCGGGGCATGTCTCTGGACGGGCGGCTTTCAGTGCCTCGATGGCCGCAGCTATGTCGGCCGGCGTGGTCAGTGGCAATGACAGCTGCGGGGTCTCCGTGAGATCCGGTTGCGCCGCGTTGGTCGGTGGGATGGGTGTGTCCGATTGCGGACTGGCCGCCTTGAGTGCCGCAATGGCGGCACTGACCTCGGCCGGCGGTGCGCTGGGGGGGGGCGTCGGCCCGGGACGAGGGGCCTGTCCCTGCAGGCTGGCCTTGAGCTCGTCCAGCTCCAGCTCCTTTTCGAACTCCCGGCGGAGGGCGCGTAGCGTCGTGCTGACCCCGTGCAACCAGGTCGCGACCGTTCTGACGGCGGTCGGCATGCGTTGCGGGCCCAGTACCAGCAGCGCCACCACGGCGCAGAGCACCAGCTCCCATAAGCCGATATCAAACATGGATCAGGGCTTGTCCTGTGGCGGTGTCTTGTCGTCCGGCTTGTCGCCGCTATCGTCGCCGCGCAGGGCTTTCTTGAAGTCGCGCAGCGCGGTGCCGAGATCGCCTCCGACGTTGCGCAACCGCTTGGTGCCAAACAGGATCAGCACGATGAAGGCGATGAGCAGCAGTTCCGTGATACTGAAATGCATGAGGTCCTCGTCAATAAGGGGTTATCCGCGGCTGTGGGTGGTCAGCCGTCGCCAACCGCGCCACCAGCACAGCAGCGCCAGACCACCAGCGCTGGTAGCCAGCGCCGGCAAGCCCAGCTGCCAGCAACCCAGGCTGCCGAGCAACAGGGTAGCGCCGATCAGCAGCAGATAGCGAGCCTGACCTTGCTGCCGTTGTTGTTGTTGCCAGCGGCGAGCCAGTTGTTCGAACTGGTGCTGCTGACGCTGGGATTGTTGCAGCGCATCGTAGATCAGATCCGGCAACTGCGGCAGCTTTTCCAGCCAGAATGGCGCATTGGCCTTCAGCCCTTGCCATGCCGCCTGCGGGCCGACCTGCTGGCGCAACCAGCGTTCGAGATAGGGCTTGGCGGTTTGCCACAGATCCAGTTGCGGATAGAGCTGGCGTCCCAGCCCTTCGACATACAGCAGCGTCTTTTGCAACAACACCAACTGGGGCTGCACCTGCATGTTGAAGCGCCGCGCAGTGTTGAACAGGTTCAACAGCACCTGACCAAACGATATCTCGGCCAGCGGCTTGGCAAAGATGGGCTCCAGCACGGTGCGCAGTGCCGATTCGAACTCCTCGACCTTGGTATCTGGCGGCACCCAGCCTGATTGCACGTGCAATTCGGCGACCCGGCGGTAGTCGCGATTGAAGAAGGCGAGGAAATTGTCAGCCAGGTAGCGCTTGTCGTCACGGTTGAGCGTGCCGACGATGCCGCAGTCGATGCCAATCCACAGAGGATCTTCCGGGTGTTCGTAGGCGACGAAGACGTTGCCAGGATGCATGTCGGCATGAAAGAAGCTGTCGCGGAACACCTGGGTAAAGAACACCTCGACACCGCGTTCGGCCAGCAGTTTGAAGTTGGTTCCATTGGCTTCCAGCGCCGCCCGATCCGATACCGGAATACCGTAGATGCGTTCCATCACCAGCACCTGTTCGCGGCACAGATCGGTATACACCCGCGGCACATACAGCATCGGCGAGCCTTCAAAGTTGCGACGCAACTGCATGGCATTGGCCGCTTCGCTCATCAGGTTGAGCTCGTCCAGCAGCGTCTTGCGGTATTCGTTGACCACCTCAACCGGACGCAGACGGTTGTGTGGCACCAGCCAGGCCACCAGACGGGCCAGTGCCTCGAGCAGTTGCAGGTCGGCTTCAATCACCGGCCGGATATCCGGGCGTATCACCTTGAGGACTATCTCTTCGCCGCTGCTTTTCAGGCGGGCGGTGTGTACCTGGGCGACCGAGGCCGAGGCGAGCGGGGTTTCGTCGAACGCATCGAACAGGGTTTCGATCGGTTGGCGCAGGCTCTGTTCGATCTGCTGGCGGGCCAGGGCGCCGGGAAATGGCGGGACCCGATCCTGCAGCAGGGCCAGCTCGTCGGCCAGCGCAGGTGGCAACAGGTCGCGCCGGGTCGATAACATCTGGCCAAATTTGATGAACACCGGGCCGAGGGCTTCACAGGCCAGTCGCAAGCGGCGACCATGACTGGCGTCGCGGTGACGGTTGCGCAACCAGAACAGACTGTGCCGACAGGCGCGAACCGGCCAGGGTTGCCAGGCGCGAGGGAGCAGATCATCCAGGCCGTGGCGTAACAGCACGGCGCCAATCTGGTACAGACGTCGCAGCTCGCGCAGCCTCATAGGCCCGCCTTGTGCAACAGTCGCTCCAGCCGCAAGGCGCTGCCATCCAGATCGCGCTTGAGGAGTGTGACCTCGTCGCAGAAGTCGGCGACCTCCAGCGGGCCGGGGGCCAGACGTAGTTCCTCGATCAGGTATTCGGCCAGATCCTGGCGGTTGCGCTCCAGCTCGCGGCAGCCAAACTGATGCAGACGGCGACCTTCGCGGAACAGCAGGTGAGCCATCACGTCGCCGCTGTAGCGGGCCAGCTCGCCTTCCCAGTCGATGCGCAGTTCACCAAGCACGCTGCTCAGGCTGTTGAACAGGGCCGGATTGCCACTCAGGTCGACGCGCCCCTCACGGATCAGCGCCGTCAGCTGGTCAGGTTGCTGCAGACGGGGCAGCGCCTCCAGATCCAGCGTGATGCCGGCATCGCTGGCGGCCTCGTAGGCGGTCAGTACGCTGATAGTCCCAGGGGCGAAATGTAGCCAAAAGGTATCCCAACCCCGGATTTCGATGGCGAGGATCTTGCCGTTCAATGCCTGCTGGCGCAGCCCGGACCGGGGATCGCGCTGCAGCAGGGCATTCAGTGCGGTCTCGATCGCCGCGGCAAACAGGGTTTTCAACGGGAAAGGTGGCAGCATCCGCCCTCCTGTGGCATCAGAATTTGTAGCCCCGATGCAGAGCGACGATGCCCTGGGTCAGGTTGTAGTAATTGACCTCTTCAAAGCCGGACTGTTCCATCATCCCCTTGAGCGTCTCCTGGTCCGGGTGCATGCGGATCGACTCGGCCAGATACTGATAGCTTTCGCTATCCTGAGCGACCAGCGCCCCCATCTTCGGCAGGATGCGGAACGAGTAGAGGTCATACAGCTTGGACATCAGCTCGCTGGTGGGTTTTGAAAACTCCAGCACCAGCAGGCGTCCGCCCGGCTTTAAGACCCGGAACATCGAATCGAGCGCCTGCTGCTTGTCGGTGACGTTACGCAGACCGAAGCCGATGGTGATCAGATCGAAGTGGTTGTCCGGGAATGGCAATGCTTCGGCATTGGCCTGTACATAACGGATGTTATCCACCAGGCCGAGGTTGCGCAGCTTGTTGCGTCCCACTTTCAGCATGGAGTCGTTAATATCCGCCAGCACCACTTCCCCTTGCGGCCCAGTGATGCGAGAAAAACGCGCGGTCAAATCGCCGGTGCCGCCGGCCAGGTCGAGGACCTTGTGTCCCGGGCGAATACCGGAGCAGTCGATCGCAAAGCGTTTCCACAGACGGTGGATGCCGAACGACATCAGGTCGTTCATCAGGTCGTACTTGGCGGCGACCGAGTGGAAGACGCTGGCGACCAGCTTCTCCTTGTCGTCCGCGGCTACCGTCTGGTAGCCAAAATGGGTTGTTCCTTCACTCATCTGGGGTTCCCTGTCCTACATCATCGAAATCGGCCGCAGTGTAGCGCAAATCACCCCAGGATCAGAACCGGTTGAGTGCCGTCTGCAGTCCAATCCAGGTCAGCAGCAGGCAGCAGCCAACATTCAGCAGCATGTTGAGTACACCTTTGAGCCACTCTCCCTGTTGCAACAGCAGCAAGGTATCCAGTGAAAACGAGGAGAAGGTGGTCAAGCCGCCCAGCAGGCCAACCATGATAAAAGGACGCCACGGATGGCTGGCCAGCGCCTCCTGCTGCAGGGCGCCGAGGGTCAGGCCGATTGCCAGGGAGCCGAGCAGGTTGACGCACAGCGTGCCGAATGGAAATCCCTTGCCGAGCAGCGTGGTCAGCAACTGGGTCAAAAAGTAGCGCAGACAGGAGCCCAGCGCCCCGCCGGCGGCAACAAACAGATAGGTGGTCATCCTGCCTCCGCGATCGAAAGAGGCAACAGGATCGGCTGGCGGCGCCGGCTTGTCAAACAGTGGCAAACTTAACCGCAGATGAACAGCGGGTCGATTGAGCCGCGTTTTTCTTGCGACCGTCGGGTGGAACTGCCTAGAATTCGTGCGCTCTGGACGTGCCCGTCTCCCTCGCGGGGCAGATCGGCTTCATGGATGTATGTTGACCCGGCGCCGGGCCGCGGTTGCAAGACGACAAACAAACCATGAAGGAATAACAATGAACAGGCTGCCCTCCACTCGAATGCTGGAGCAACTCTGCGATGAGGTGCCAGCGCTCTACCGCCTCGATCTGCCGGATATGCCGAGCAACACCGCCATTCTGCGCATGATGCGCCACATGCCCTCGCGACTGGCGCTGCAGCTGCAAGGGGAGCCGGAGCAGCTGGCAAGACTGGCCTCGGGCGTACCGGTACCGCTGGAAGAGCTCAATGACAATACCTTGACGGTCAGCCTGAATGATTGCCTGATCGGTCAGGTTGCCTTGACTCAGCAGGATGGACAGCTGTGCCTGCAGGTGCAAGACCTGCTGGATCAGCAGCTGGTCAGCGCCCTATTCAACTAAGATTGACCATTTTGCGCTCCGTCGCCACTCAGCCCCATTTCCGGATTACACGACAACAGCGGTGATGAAACCGGTTTTTCGCATCTGCTTTCATTGACTTAGGGGTGAACAAATCAGACCGCAAGGGGTTGTGTTGCCTTCCGTGCGCCATTAGGATGCTGGGCGTAGCTGCTGTATGTCCCGCACATCTCCTTCATCAGGGTTGATACGACATACCAAGTGACAAGGGCAAACTGATCGAAAGGTCAGGACGCAAAGCCTCCGGTCTAACGACTCATGTAGTCCAGGATAGCGGGGTTGCTCGTGGTGTTGACCCGCCTGTGCTTTGCTCTTTCCTTCGTATTTCGCGTCAGCCGTTGTGGCTGGCGGGCACAACAACTATCTCATTTTCGTTATGCCAGCAGACGGATGCCTGCTGGCCGGTCGAGGTTTTATCCCTATGCCTGAAAGCAAACGTCGGAGCCAGCGTGTCTGGTCTGCCGAAGCGGCCAGTGGTTTGCCGGTTTATGACCTCCTTGGCCAGGAACGGCAGGCACACGATGCCCTGAATCTCTTGAACCAGTCCCGGCGTCTTTGGTCGCAGATGGTGGCTGGTTGCTTTTCTCGTCTGTTCAACGGCCTGAGCTGCCAAATGGACTATGCCCCCTTTCATATCCGGATGTTGTCCGAGGTCGCCGAACAGCGACATTTGGTCTGGGTGCAGGCGCTCAACCAGCGTGGACATCAGGCGTGGTTGTCGATTCAGGCCGGCCAACTCTATCGGCTGGCGATACTGTTTTTTGGTGGCAGTCCGCTGCAGCAGGATCAGGCGGTTACCGCCAGGACTGCGACCGAGACGGAGCAGCGTCTGCTGTTGCGCCTGGCCCAGCATCAGATCGATATTCTGTCCGATTTTCTCGGCGAGCCGGATGATCGTTGGCAACTGACGTTGGTGGGCAGCGAGGCCCTGCCGTTGCAATCCGCCTGGTTGTGTAGCGAAGGGACCCTGCTGCTGGGCGAACACGATAGCCAATTCTCGATTTGGTGGCCGTTTGGAGCCAAAGAGCCACTTGCTCTGGACGGGCCGGCGCCGGTCCGCGTCGGTGAGCAGCTGTGCGCCGCCTTGCCTGCGGTTCCGGTGCGGCTGCGGGTAATCCTCAGCGAGTTCACCTTGTCGCTCGGTGAGCTGCAGCAGTTGCAGGCTGGGGATCTGTTGCCGCTGGAAATGGCAGAGCCGGCCCCCGCCCTGGTTGGACATCAATCCTGTTTTACTGGCCGTCTGGCTGAACGCAATGGTGCCCTGGTCTATCAGGTGGCATCCCTGACCCCTGCACGGAGAGAGACACGAAATGACGACTGATTCACTGCACGATGACCTGATGGGGCTCGATGATCTGGATAACCTGTTTGATGAAGAGGGCGAGACGGCCCACCCGGACAAGTCCGCATCGCGATCTGCCCCGCGCGATTTGAATTTCTTTCGTCATATCCCGGTCAAGGTGACGCTGGAGGTCGCTAGCACCGAGTTACCGCTGGGTGAGCTGATGCACATTAGCGAGGGCGCTGTCATCGAGCTGGACAAGCAGGCCGGCGCTCCGCTGGATGTGCGTGTCAATGGCCGACTGCTGGCACGCGGCGAGGTGGTGGTAGCGAATGGCAAATATGGCCTGCGGCTGGTGGATATCATTGACCAGCAGGCGCTGGGTCAGCTGGATCTTTAAGACGATGAAATGGCTTGTCGGCCTGCTCGTGGCGGGATTGGGGATGGCTTCACTGGCCCATGGGGCTGATTTGACGCTCTTCTCGGTGGCGCCGGGCGATGCGGGCGCCCAGGACTACAACATCAAGTTGCAGATCCTGCTGTTCATGACGCTGCTGGGTCTGCTGCCGACCCTGCTGCTGATGATGACCAGTTTTACCCGCATCATCATAGTGCTGGCCATCTTGCGTCAGGCGCTCGGTCTGCAACAGAGCCCGCCGAACCGGGTGTTGCTGGGTATTGCCATGGTGCTGACCCTGTTGATCATGCGCCCGGTCTGGACTGATATCTATCACAATGCATTCCAGCCGTACGACGCTGGCCAGATCAGCCTGGAGTCGGCATTGCAGCAGGCGGAAAAACCGCTGCGCAAATTTATGCTGGCTCAAACCCGCGAAACCGATCTGGAACAGATGCTGCGCATTGGCGGGGAGTCGCCGACCCTGACGCCGGAACAGGTGCCGTTCACGATTTTGATGCCGGCGTTCGTGCTCAGTGAACTCAATACGGCGTTTCAGATTGGCTTCATGTTGTTTGTACCGTTTTTGGTGATCGACCTGGTGGTGGCCAGTGTGCTGATGGCGATGGGGATGATGATGTTGTCGCCATTAATCATCTCATTACCGTTCAAACTGATGATCTTTGTCCTCGTCGACGGCTGGGCCATGACGGTCGGTACCCTGGCCGCCAGTTTTAGTGGAGGCTAGCCCATGTCTCCTGAGCAGACGGTTGCCTTGATGGCCGATGCGGTCAAACTGATCGTTGCCCTGGTCGGCGTGCTGGTGGTGCCCAGTCTGGTGGTCGGCGTGGTCGTTAGCATGTTCCAGGCCGCCACCCAGATCCAGGAGCAGACGTTGAGTTTCTTGCCGCGTCTGTTTGTGACCCTTCTGACGTTGCTGTTTACCGGCCATTGGTTGCTGGGCAAGATCAGCGCGCTGTTCCAGCAGATTTTTGCCAGCGCGCCGGGGCTGATAGGGTGAGTTCGCTGCTGCAGCTGAGTGTGGCGGATCTGACGGCACTGCTCGGTCGCTGGTGGTGGCCTTTCGTGCGCATCAGTGCCGCATTCTGGATGTTGCCACTGTTTGGGGATAGCCGGATCTCCACGCCGGTACGCTTGCTGTTGTGCGCGTTGCTTGCGCTGCTGGTGGCGCCGCTGGTACCGCCGATGCCGGTGCTTGACCCTCTGTCGTTACAGGCACTGGTCCTGGCGTTCGAGCAGGTGATGTTTGGGCTGATTTTCGGTCTGTGCCTGCAACTGCTGTTCATGGTCATGACGCTCAGCGGCCAGATCCTGTCACTGCAGATGGGTCTGGGGATGGCGATGATGAACGATCCTGTCAACGGTGACAGTGCCCCGATTCTGAGCCAGCTGATGCTGGTGTTTTGTACGCTGCTGTTTTTGAGCCTAAATGGCCATCTGCTGGTGCTGGAGCTGCTGACGCGCAGCTTTCAGTTATGGCCGGTTGGTAGCAGCCTTTACCAACTGGATCTGGATGCCGTGATCCGGTTGCTGGGTTGGAGCATGGCGGCGGCCTTGGCGCTGACACTGCCGGCCGTGGTCGCCATGTTGCTGGTCAACCTCACCTTCGGCGTGATGAACCGCGCGGCGCCAGCGTTGAATGTCATCTCCCTCGGCTTTCCGATGACGCTGATGTTTGGCTTGCTGGCGGTCTGGTTATCCGTAAGCGGTGTTCCCGGTCGCTATCTGACGCTGGTGGAGTACGCGCTGACGACCCTGCATCGAGTGATGGCGCCATGAGTAACGCCAGCAGTCAGGACAAGACGGAGCAACCCTCGGCGCGCAAGCGGCGTCAGGCGCGAGAGCAGGGGCAGGTTGCCCGTTCCAAGGAGCTTGCTTCGGCAGGGCTGATGCTGTTTGGCGGGCTGGCGATGTTCTGGCTGGTGCCCCGGTTTGGCGATCTGTTTATGCGTTTGATGCAGGGGCCGGCCACCTTTGACTGGAAGGGTGCCCGTTCTCCGGCAATGATGACCCGCTGGCTCGGCGAGGCGCTGATCGACATGCTATGGACGCTGCTGCCGCTGTTTCTGTTGCTGGGGGGGCTGTTGATTGCGCTGTCGATGGTCCCGGGGGGCATGGTGTTGGCCTGGGGGAATTTACTGCCTAAATTCAGCAAGCTGAACCCGATCAGCGGCCTCAAACGCATGTTCTCGTCCCACAGTCTGATGGAGTTGCTGAAGTCCTTCCTCAAGATCACCCTGCTGGGTGGTACCTTGGCCGCGTTGTTGCACCACTATTGGCCCCAATTGCTGCTGATGAACCGTCAACCGCCATCGGTGGCGCTGCAGCAAGGGCTGCACATCCTGGCGCTGGCCTTTGTGATTTTCGGCTGCGTACTGATGCTGGTGGCGTTGCTGGACGTGCCTTATCAACACTGGAGCCTGTTGCGTCAGTTACGCATGACCAAGCAGGAGGTGCGGGACGAACACAAGAGTACCGAGGGCAATCCGGAGATCAAACGGCGTATTCGCCAGGTTCAGATGATGTTTGCCCGCGCCCGTATCGAGAAGCGCGTGCCGACAGCCGATGTGGTCATCGTCAACCCGACCCATTATGCCGTGGCCATCTGTTACGATCCCAAACGTGCCAAGGCGCCGTATGTCATCGCCAAGGGCGTTGACAGCATGGCGTTGCGTATCAGGGACGTTGCCAACCGCCATAAACGGACTGTGCTGACCATTCCCGACCTCACCCGGGCCATCTACTACTCGACTCGTATCGATCAGGAGGTGCCGGCGGCTCTTTATACCGCTGTCGCCTATGTCCTGAATCATGTATTGCAACTGGAGGCCTATCGCGCCGGCCGGGGACGGGCACCGCGTCCGCTCCCCTTGCTGCCGATACCGCCTGACCTTCATAAACCTCGAGGTACTCCGTGAACTGGCGAGCCATGACGCACTCTTATACCGGCATTCCATTGTTGCTGCTTTCCGTGCTGGCGATGGTCATATTACCGCTGCCAGGCTGGCTGCTGGATGCGTTGTTTACGTTCAACATCGTGTTGTCGATTCTGGTGCTGCTGGTTTCGGTCTCGGCGCGGCGACCGCTGGACTTCTCCGTCTTTCCGACCGTACTGCTGATCGCGACCTTGATGCGTCTGTCACTGAACGTGGCATCGACGCGGGTGGTATTGCTCAACGGCCACGAGGGGGCGGATGCGGCTGGTAAGGTGATCCAGGCGTTCGGTGAGGTGGTGATTGGCGGCAACTATGTGGTCGGCATGGTGGTGTTCATCATCCTGATGATCATCAACTTTGTGGTGATTACCAAGGGGGGCGAGCGGATCTCGGAGGTGTCGGCCCGCTTCACGCTGGATGCCTTGCCCGGCAAGCAGATGGCGATCGATGCCGACCTCAACGCCGGTATCCTTGACCAGCATCAGGCGAAGTTGCGGCGTGAGGAGGTCGCACGGGAAGCCGACTTCTATGGCGCCATGGACGGAGCGTCGAAGTTCGTTCGCGGCGATGCCATCGCCGGCATGCTGGTACTGGTGATCAATCTGGTGGGTGGCCTGGCCATCGGTATTTTTCAGCATGCAATGGCGGTCGGCGAGGCCTTCCAGCGGTATGCGCTGCTGACCATCGGTGATGGCCTGGTAGCCCAGATACCTTCCCTGCTGATGTCGACTGCGGCCGCCATCATAGTGACCCGCATCAACGATGAAGGGGAGATGTCGGATCAGGTGGGGCGTCAGCTGCTGGCCTCGCCTCGTGTCATCTTTACGGCTGCCGGCGTCATGCTGGTGCTGGGGCTGGTGCCTGGCATGCCGATGCTGGCCTTCCTCAGTTTTGCCGCAGTCCTGGCGTATGTCGGCTGGCGTCTGCAGCGGCGTGTCATTGACGAGGCGCCTCTGGTCGCTATCGAGGCGTTGGCACGTCAGCGCGAGGAGCCGGCCGCACAGCTGGAGTGGCAGGATCTGCCCCATCTGGATTTGCTGGCGATTGAGTTGGGCTACCGGCTGGTGGTGCTGGCTGAGGCGGCGAAGGGGGCTGAATTGTTACAGCGTGTCCGCGGGGTGCGCAAGACGCTCTCCGAGCAGATGGGATTTCTGCTGCCGGAGGTGCGTATCCGTGACAACCTGCATCTGGCACCCGATCAGTACCAGATCAAGCTGGCGGGCGTGCCGGTCGGCGGTGGCCAGGTAGACAGTCAGCGACTGCTGGCGATCGACAATGGCCAGACCTACGGCCAGATCGACGGTGAACTGACCCGGGACCCCGCTTATGGGCTGGATGCGGTCTGGATAGCACCAGAGCACAAGGCCCGCGCCTTGAATCTCGGCTATTCAGTGGTCGATGCGGCAACCGTGATTGCCACCCATAGCTCAAAACTGATGCGCGAGCATCTGGATGAGCTGTTCGGGCATGAGGAGGTGGGCCGTCTTTCTGGGCATCTGGCCTCGATCTCGGCCAAGCTGGCGGAGGAGCTGAATACGGCGTTGACACCGATCCAGCAGTTGCGCGTTTATCGGCAACTGCTCCGGGATCAGGTCAGCCTGCAGGATATCCGGGTGATTGCCACCACCTTGCTGGACAGCAGTGAGCTGACCAAGGATCCGATCTTGCTCGCCTCCGATGTACGCTGCGCGCTGAAGCGCGCTTTGATGCGCCAGATCATTGGTGAGCGCACTTTGTTAGCCACCTTCACCCTGGAGGACCGTCTGGAACAGACGCTGCTGACCGCGCTGAATCAAGCGCAGCAACAGGGCAAGGTGCAGCTGGATGGCTTCCCGGTCGATCCCAACCTGCTGGGCCAGCTGCAGCAAATGATGCCTCAGGTCCGCGATCAGCTGCAGCATCTGGGCCATCCGCCGGTGCTGGTCGTCATGCCGCAGTTGCGCCCGCTGCTGAGTCGTTATGCCCGCAGTTTTGCGCGTGGCCTGAAAGTGGTCTCTTACAACGAGATCCCGGAGCAGTTGCAGATTGAGGTCATCGGGACCTTGGGATGATCCTGCCGGCGAGGAATAACCAGTATGCGAAAGCGGCAAAGTGTAAAATTCGGTGAATATTAATAAGTTATTGTTTGTTTTTGTGATTGTCTTTTCATTCGGAAGCGATATTATCAGTCCGGAATCCCGACTTCCTGTTACCAGGAAGCAAATATGAGCAGCCAATGGCGGTTGTTCTGGGATTGTCAGGATGAAGGCAAACTGCACCGAAAGGGCGGGACGCAAAGCCTCCGGTCTGGGATCACCCAAGGGTGATGACGATAGCGGGGCTGCCATGGCAACGGACTGTTGACATGCCACACTGTGTTTCCATTCTTTATTTGTTGTATTTCCCTTCCTCCCGATCTGTTTTATCCATATTGGATGTTGCTGTCGCCCGATATGGCCATGACGAGATGGCGTCCATCTCTGCATGAAACGGCAAACTGTTCCGAAAGGGCAGGACGCAAAGCTTCCGGTCTAACGTCATCTCAGCGGATGACCATGACAGCGGGGTTGCCAAGGCAGGTGTGAGACGCATGGTTCGGACCATGCATCCCAGATGGCGGGAGCGTTGCCACCTGGCGAGTCTTGCTTTTACCGCGATGTCGGAGTCTTTGTACTCTGTGGACTGCATTTGGCTGGATTTCAATCGGAACAGGCAGTTTTTTCGAAAGGAAGTCAGTCGTGACGTTGAGTGTACTTACTGCCCCGCGGGCAGATATTCCCATGGTAGCCGCAGGGCGGTTGCCATTATTGATTGTGGATCCGGCGCGTTATCTTGATACGCGGGAACTGGCGATGCACGGTTTCGATGTGATGCCGTGTGCCAGTGCCAATCAGGCCTTGGCTGCCGTCAGCCGCGATGCGCCACGACTGCTGTTGGTCGATGCCAGTCTGCCGGATATGCCGCTGGCGACCTTTATTACCCGCCTGCAACAACGTCGAGCCGATATGCTGGTGATCGCCATGGTTTCGGCAACACAGGGGCGGGAGGCCGCGGAAGCCATGCAGGCGGGGGCCATCGACTACCTGCGCAAACCGTTCGATACCCAGCAACTGAGTGCTTGCCTGCAACATGCGCTCGGAGTCAGTGAGGCCGTCCCGGACCTGGTGGCCGTTTCCCATGCCAGTCGCCAGGTGCTGCAACTGGCGCGCCGCGCCGCCCAGACTTCAGCGTCGATTCTCATCGGCGGTGAATCCGGGACTGGCAAGGAGCGGTTGGCCCGCTTCATCCACGATGTCTCTCCCCGTGCCGAAGGGCCCTTTGTGGCCATCAACTGTGCGGCGATCCCCGAAAGCATGCTCGAAGCCATCTTGTTTGGTTACAACAAAGGGGCCTTTACCGGTGCGGTAACGGCGCAAGCGGGTAAGTTCGAGTTGGCGCAGGGCGGCACCCTGCTGCTGGACGAGATTTCCGAATTGCCGCTGCTGTTACAGTCCAAGCTGTTGCGGGTGTTGCAAGAGCGTGAAGTGGAGCGGCTGGGCAGCAATCAGAAGATCCTTCTGGATGTGCGCATCATTGCCGCGACCAACCGCGATCTGCGCGAGTGTGTTGCCCAGGGCGTGTTCCGTGAAGATCTGTTTTACCGGCTGGATGTGTTGCCGCTGAGCTGGCCGAGTCTGCGCGAGCGTCGTGACGACATACTGCCGCTGGCGAATTACTTCATCGCCAAACATGCCTGCCGCCCCGGTTTTCAGTTGACGGCCGAAGCGCTACGTCTGTTGTTGCAGCATGACTGGCCGGGGAATGTGCGCGAACTGGAGAACGTGATCCAGCGGGCCTTGATTCTCGCCCGCGGACTGCATCTGCAACCCGCCGATCTGATGTTGCCGTCATCGGGTTCACGCGGTACGCAATGTGACGCCTTGCCGGCCTTCGGTGAGGGCTTGGCGGCTAGCCGCCGGCAGGCGGAGTTCCAGTATGTGCTGGAGACACTGCGCCATTTCGATGGCCATCGCACCCGTACAGCAGAAGCCCTCGGCCTGACGACGCGTGCCTTGCGTTACAAGCTGGCCGCGATGCGCGAGCAGGGTATGGATATTGACCAGATGATTCGGGCCTGACGGCTTGCACTCCGGAGACAAATATGAAAATTGATGCCATCACGACTCAGAACGCCATGCTGGCTCGGATGCAGGGGCTGCAGCAGCTGGCTGAGTCCGGTGCACCGGCCATTGCGCGGGCCAGCGATGCTGATGACTCCTTCGCCACGACGATGCAGCACACGATTCGCAGCATCAATCAGCAACAGAACGTCGCGTCGCAGATGATGGCGGCGGTGGACAGTGGTCAGAGCGATGATCTGGTCGGTGCCATGGTCGCCAGCCAGAAGGCGGGTCTGAGTTTTGCCACCCTGATGCAGGTGCGCAACAAGCTGATGTCCGGTCTGGACGATATCATGCGCCTGCCGCTGTGAGGATGAGAGATGAGTGATGTGGCACCGGCAGTAGCTCTGCCGTCCCCCTCCCTGCGTGAGCGGACCACAGATTGGTTGCGCAACTGGCGACGCATGTCCCGGGATAACCGTTCCCTGTTGGTGATCGCGCTGATGGCCGCCCTGGTGGCGACAATCATAGTGGTGATCCTGTGGACGGCGAGCCAGAACTATGTGCCCTTGTATGGCAAGCAGGAGATGTACGATACCGCCAACATTCTCGAGTTGCTGGAGAAAGAGCAGGTGCCATTCCGTCTCGACTCCTCCAGCGGCCAGGTGCTGGTGCCGGAAGGTCAGTTGGCGCAGGTGCGCATGGCCCTGGCTGCACGCGGGGTTCGCGCGGCGTTGCCGGCTGGGCTCGAGGGGCTGAACGGGATGTCCGGGCTTGGCACCAGCGAGTTCATGGAAACGGCCCGCTATCGCCATGCCTTGGAGGGCGAACTGGCTCGCTCCATCATAGCGCTGGATGCGGTACGCAGTGCGCGTGTCCATCTGGCGATCCCGAAACGGACCCTGTTTGTCGGTCGTGAAGAGGAAAAGCCCACCGCCTCCGTGGTACTGGATCTGCAACCGGGTCGCACTCTGGAGGTCGGACAGGTTGAGGCGATTGCCAACCTGGTAGCCGGCAGCATCACCGGCATGAAGCCGGAATCGGTCTCCATCGTCGATCAGGCCGGCCAGTTGCTCAGCAGCGAGCTGGGCGATAAAGGCGGCTTCGGCAAGTTGTCGGTGCAGCAGATGGAGTACGTGCGCAAGCAGGAGGAGTACATCAAGCAGCGCGCCAGCGACATGCTCTATCCGCTGCTGGGCGCGGGAAACTACCGGGTACAGGTGGCTGCTGACATCGACTTCAACACCGTCGAGGAGACGCGCGAAGAGATCGATCCCAAGGGGGTGATGCGCAGCGAGAGCGGCAAGGCGGACAAGACAGTCGACAACCTGGCGCTGGGTATTCCCGGTTCGCTATCGAACCAGCCACCGGTCAAGAAACCGGCCGAGAACACTACGGCGGCTAACGATGGCAACGCCACCACCGCAGCCAAGAGCAACGACACCCGTACCGAGCGTAACGAGTTCAATCGTCAGTATGAAAACAGCCGCTCCGTGGTGCATACCCGCTTTCAGCAAGGGCGCCTGCAACAGCTGAGTGTCGCTGTGCTGTTGAACAATCAGCTGGCACCGAAAGGGGGCTGGAGTCAGGCCCAGCTGGATCAGATCCAGCAGATGGTGCAGCGCGCCGTGGGCTTTGATGCCTCGCGCGGCGATCAGTTCAGCCTCAATAGCTTTGATTTCAATCCGGCGGTGATGGCACCGCTGACACCACCGGAGAGCGAATGGTGGCGTGAGCCGGTATGGCAGAATTCGCTGCGTTATCTGGTGGGCGGACTGCTGGGATTGGCCTTGCTGCTGCTCGGCGTACGCCCCCTGGTCAAGCAACTGGTACGACAGCATCCGCCGCACACCGCAGCTGACGACGAACCCGCTGTCGCGCTGGCCCTGGCCGACGCTGAACCTGGCTTGCGCCGGCGTGAGGATGCTCTGCTCGGCGAGCCCCAGGTCAGCAAGGTGCCGCTGGCGACCGCCGCCCGTGGTGATGACGGTGGTGTCGCCTATGATGGCTTTGAACTGGAGATGCTGCCGGAGCCAGGCTCGGATCTCGAGGTCCAGCTCAAACATCTGCAGCTGTTGGCGGACAAGGAGACGGCCCGCGTGGCCGATGTGATCAAGCTATGGGTGAGTGGCAATGAGCGACATTAATTTCAATCAGTCCGCTGTCGACATCCAGATCGAACCGCTGGAGAAGGCGGCGATCCTGTTGCTGAGCATGGGGCCGGATGCCGCAGCCCGGGTGCTCAAGCGATTGAGCCGGGATGAGGTGCAGAAGCTGACCACCTGTATGGCTCGCTTGCCGGGCGTCAGCTCGCCGGAAGCGAAATGGACGTTGCAGCAATTCTTCAGCCAGTACCGACAACAGAGCGGTATCAGCGGTGCCTCTCGTGATTACCTCGAGCGAACCCTGGATCTGGCGCTGGGCGAGAAGCTGTCGCGCAGTCTGCTGGATTCCATTTATGGCGATGTCATGAGCCAGGATCTGGAGCGCCTGCAGTGGGTTCCGCCAGAGGTGCTGGCTCGTTTCTTCCGCCATGAACACCCGCAGATGCAGGCGGTGTTGCTCGCCTTCTTGCCCCCGGATACCGCCTCGGCTGTGCTGGATGTGCTGCCGGCGGAGCAGCATGATGAACTGCTGTTGCGGGTCGCCAACCTCAGAGAGGTCAGTGAGCTGGTGCTGGAGGAGCTGCGCGGCACCCTGGATCGCTGCCTGTCGTATGTGGCCGAGCAGGCCGGTACCCGCATCGATGGCGTGCGCCAGGTCGCAGATATCCTGAACCGTTATCAGGGTGATCGGGCCCAGATGCTGGATCTGCTGCGTCTGCATGACAAACAGATGGCGGTGGAGATCGAGAAGAACATGTTCGATTTCGACACGCTGAAGCGTCAAAGCGACGAGACACTGCAGACCCTGACCCAGGAGATCCCGGGGGATCTGCTGGCGATTGCCCTCAAGGGGGCCGAGGTCAGCCTGCGCAAGGCGGTGCTCAATGCGATGCCGAAACGGATGGCGCAGGCGCTCGAGGCGCAGATCCAGAGCCAGGGCTCGGTCTCGGTGCGCAAGGTAGCCGATGCCCGCAACGAAATCATGCAGCTGGTACGCGAGCTGGTCGAGCAGGGCGAGATCGAATACCAGTTATTCGAAGAGCCGGTACTGAGCTGAGGGCAGCCTGAAGGCAGCAGGAGTGGATCATGAGTGAGACGTCCCGGATGCCAGCGCGCGTCTATGCCTACCGTTTCCCGACATTGGGCGGCCCGCGACAACCGCTCGCTGCGCGAGATGAGCAGCAAGGGTTTGAGCAGGGGTTTGCCGAGGGCGTGGCGGCAGGCCGCCAGCAGGGTGAACAGCAAGGCCGCGAGCAGGGCCAGCGCCTCGGCTATGAGCAGGGCTATGCCGAAGGGTTGACCGCAGGCCAGCAGGCGGGCCTGCAGCAGGCGCGTGAGCGTATCGATAGCGCGTTGCAGCCCCTGCAGGGGCTACAGCAGGCGTTGGATGCGTGGCTGCACCAGCAGCAGGCGGCACAGCAACAACAACTGGCGGCGCTGGTGCAGGAGCTGGCGCAGCAGGTGTTGTTGCGCGAACTGGCCCTGCAGCCGCAGCAGATTACCGCTCTGGTCGAGGAGGCGCTTGCCCAGTTGCCGGCCGCGGCCGAGGAGATAGCGCTGTTTATCAGTGCCAGCGATGCCGCCCAGCTGGCGGCGCTGTCGATTACGGAGTGTGCCGGCTGGCCGCTGCGCGTCGATCCGGCGCTGGAAGTCGGCGAGTGCCGCGTCGAGGCGTGCCACGGCGTGGTCGAGTCGCGGCTCGGCGAGCGGCTGGATGGCCTGTTACAACCGGTACTGCAGACGATGACGGCGGACGCAGAACATGAGTGATGCGTTGTTGCAGCGTCTGCAGCGGGCGCGCCAGCAACTGGCGGCCACACCGGTACCACCACCGCGCCGTTTCGGGCGCCTGGTGCGGGTGACCGGACTGACGCTGGAGGTGGTCGGCTGTCCGCTGGCGCTGGGACAGCGTTGTCGGGTTTATGCCGCCGATGGCCAGACCCTGTCGGCTGAAGTGGTTGGTTTCAACCGCGAACTCTGTTACCTGATGCCACTGCAACCCATGAGTGGCCTGTATCCTGGCGCCCGGGTCGAAGCCCTGCCCAGCGATGAGCAGATCCGCATCGGCCATCACCTGCTGGGACGGGTGGTCGACGGCCTGCTGCAACCGCTGGATGGCTTGCCGCTGCCGGAGGCCGGCGATTGGGTGCCCTGGTTCCAGTCGCCCCCTAATCCGTTAACGCGTCAACCTGTGACCACCCCCTTGGATGTCGGCGTGCGCGCCATCAACGGCCTGCTGACGCCGGGCAAGGGACAGCGGCTCGGGCTGTTTGCCGGCTCCGGGGTCGGTAAAAGCATGCTGCTGGGCATGATGACGCGCAATACCCGGGCCCAGGTGGTGATCGTCGGCCTGATCGGTGAGCGCGGACGCGAAGTGCGCGAGTTTATCGAACATGCGCTGGGTCCTGAGGGGCGTCAGCGGGCCATAGTGGTGGCCGCGCCGGCCGATCAGTCGCCGTTGTTGCGGCTGCGAGCCGCCCAGCTGTGTCACCGCTTGGCGGAGTATTTCCGCGAGCAGGGGCTGGATGTGCTGCTGCTGATGGATTCACTGACCCGCTATGCCCAGGCCCAGCGCGAAATTGCACTGGCGGTCGGGGAGCCGCCGGCCACCCGCGGCTATCCGCCGTCAGTGTTCAGCATGTTGACCCAGCTGGTAGAGCGGGCTGGCAATGGCCAGCACGCCTCCGGTTCGTTGACGGCCTTCTATACGGTTCTCGCCGAGGGCGATGACCAGCAGGATCCGGTGGCCGACGCCGCGCGCGCCATCCTCGACGGTCACGTGGTGTTGACCCGGCGTCTGGCCGAGCAGGGCCATTATCCGGCCATCGATATTGGCGCCTCGGTCAGCCGCGTGATGCCGCAGGTGGTGCCAGCGGCCTGGTTACAGCAGGCGACGCGGTTGCGTCAGCTGTGGGGACGTTACCAGCAGGTGCGCGAATTGCTGCCGCTGGGCGGTTATCAGCCGGGTGCCGATCCGGGTATGGACGACGCCGTGCAGCGTTATCCGCAGATTGAACACTATCTGCAGCAAGGACTGCATGACGCCGCCTCGCTGGAGGACAGTGCCAACCAGCTGGCGCGGGTGCTGGCGTGATAAGCGGAGGTCGCGGTGCTCAAGCCCTATCTTGAACTGCAACAACAGACGCTGGAGCAGCTTGGCCAGGAACGCGGCCAGCTACGTGAGCAGTGGCAGCGCGAACAACAGCGGTTGGAGCGGCTGCAACAGCTGAGTTCGGCGCTGGCGATGCCCGCCGGCGTCACCACGCCGCTAGCCTGGCAAAATCGCAGCGGCATGCAGCAGCAGCTGCGACGCCTGCAAGCCCATCAACAGCAACAGCTGGCGTTGGCGCACAGCGATCTGCAGCGCCACGAGGCCTTGTTGCGCAGTCAGTTTGGGCGGGTCAAAGGGCTGGAGCAGCTGTTGTCACGCCGCGAGCAGGAAGCGCAGCAACGCCAGTTGCAGGCGGAACAGAAAGTGCTGGATGAATTGGCGCAGCGCCCGCGGCGGCGTTGAGGCGACCACGATAATTCGCTGACGCGGCGTTAGCGGTGATTTTAAATTATTCCATCCGGAAAATAGCATTATTCAAAATATCACGCAAAGTGGGTTAATAATAATTAACCTTTTGATAAATAATGTTTTTATCGAAATGGCTTGCACTGTGGAATACTATTTACGCCCTGTGCTGGCATGGTGTGGAATAACCGGTTGGCTGCGACGGGAACTTATTTCTTGCCACCTGTCATCGTTGACAGGTCATTAATTACCCAACGGTTGCGGATAGCTGTCTTGCGGTTGCAGCAGCTTGCGCACCAGTTCCACCTGGCTGGCTAACAGTCGGCCATTGATATCGTTCTGGGTCTGGCACTGTTGCAGTAGCTGGTGCAGGGTGTGCCAGCTGGCATTGGCCTGATGGCGCAAGGGTTCCGGCAGGCGCGACAACAGCCGTTGCATGCCCTGATCGTCGGCGCTCAATCCCAGCTGGCGCAACCGGGCGACGCGTTGGCGGGCGCGCTCGCTGAGGGTCTCCATCAGCAGGTGCTGGCGCTCCTGCAGCTGTTGCAGTCCCTGACTGTCGTGACTGATCAACAGGTCGCGCTGTTCCAGCAGCATCAGCTGCAGACGGCGGTAATCCTGAACGTCCTGCTTGAGCTCTTGTAGCAGCAGTTTGATCTGATCGCGTGTCGAGGTAGCGGTCATCGACTCAGGACCGGTGCAGATCGACGATGGCGGCGCTCAGCGCATCCAGATCCAGCGGCAGCTGGCCATCGGCAATCGCCTGACGCAGTGCACTCACCTTGTCCATGTCGACCTCACTGGTCTGTGCCAACCCGGCGCGCACCGCTTCCAGCTCACGCACAGTGCCGCTGAACACGGTCTGGCTCTGGCTGACGGCGGGGCGGCTCTGCGGGGTGACGGCGGCCGGCTCACTCTGCTGACGCGGGGTCAGGGGACTGAAATCGGTGCGGGTAATTTTCATCTTTTTCGACTCCAAAACGCTCTGCTATCCCCAATCAAGCGACCGGGCGGAAAAGAAACTTGAATCAGGCGGCAATTTTTTTCAGTAGCGGGTCTCGACGATACCGCGTTCGACCACCCAGGTCTGGATCACCTTGCCAGAGCTGAGGTTGCGTACCTTGACGCTGTCGCCCGGGCCACCGGCTTCCAGCGCTTCGCCCTTCATGGTGGCGGCAAAGCCGGTTTCCCCGGCACGCATCACCACGATATCACCTTTGCGCACCCATAGTGCCGCCTGCAACTGGCCGGCGGAGAGCAGCTGGCCAACACGGATGCGGCGCAGCGTC
Source organism: Pseudaeromonas sharmana (assembly GCF_042649925.1). Taxonomy (NCBI): domain Bacteria; kingdom Pseudomonadati; phylum Pseudomonadota; class Gammaproteobacteria; order Aeromonadales; family Aeromonadaceae; genus Pseudaeromonas; species Pseudaeromonas sharmana. The sequence continues at coordinate 131,939 of NZ_JBHSAF010000007.1, read as the reverse complement.
TGGCGGCCGATCACCTCTTCCGGGCGCACGGCGATGTCACGGTACAGGCGGGTGACATCGGTCTCCTTGGCGTCCAGATCCTCAAGCCCCAGCGTGTGTCCGCGTGGCAGGTCGCGCTTGGTGAACAGCACCGGCAGCGTCAGCGCCAGATCGACCCGTCCCTGCAGCCCCCAGGCCGGTTGGCTGCAGCTCAGGCGGTAGAGCTGGCGGCCCCAGGGTTGTCCGCCGCTGCTCAGCGGCACCGTCGTGACCGGTTGCTGGCAGGGCGGCAGGTGGGCCGCGCCGTCCGGCAGCCAGACATGCAGCTGACGACTGCCCGCCGGCCACTGCCGGGCGGCCAGGTACTCATCCAGTCGGGCCGTTGCCACCCGGGTCAGTTCGGCTTCCAGCTCTCCGGCCCACAGGCTGCCGCTCACCATCATCAGCAGCAGTGCGACGACAGCCCGTTTCCGATGCGGAAGGTGTATTTCCCGCTCCGGCGGAAGCAGGGGGCGGGACATAGTGTAACTAGCTGATAAATAAGGATTCAATTGTTGGCATGACTCTTGTTTATAAAGCTGACATTCCCGTTGGATAACAGGAGAGTCCGTTATGTCCCTCAATTTTGACAAGGCCCTGGGTGTTCACCCTTACGCCTTGCAACTGCGTGCCGAGCGCGCCCAGATCATCGCCGGTAACCTGGCCAACGTCGAGACCCCGGGCTATCTGGCTCGCGATGTCGACTACCAGCAGATCCTCGCCGATGTCGCGCGCCGTGTCGAGCAGGGACAAAGCGGCAGCGATCTCGGTGCTGGCCTGAACCAGGCGCTGGCGTCGCCGGCGTACCGCGTCCCCTACCAGACGGCGGCCGATGGCAACACGGCTGAACTGGGGGTCGAGCAGGCGAAATTCGGCAATAACGCCATGGATTTCCAGACCAGCCTGACGTTTCTCAACCTGAAAATTTCCGGCCTCGCCAAGGCCATTGAAGGACGCTGATCATGGCTTTCAACCGTATTTATGACATCGCCGGCAGCGCGATGCGCGCCCAGACCGTCCGGCTGGACACCGTCGCCTCGAATCTGGCGAACGCCGACAGCGTCTCCGGCAGCGAAGAGACCGCGTTTCGTGCCATCAAGCCGGTGTTTGCCACCCTGTACCAGCGGGTACAGGAGGCCGATGGCATGGCATCGGCCCAGGTACAGATCGCCGGTGTCACCCAGTCGGACCGCCCGGTGCAGAAGCGACTGGAGCCGGATAATCCGCTGGCCGATGGTGACGGTTATGTCTACACCGCCAACGTCAACCCGGTGGAGGAGATGGCCGACATGATGAGTGCCTCGCGCTCGTTCGAGACCTCGGTCGAAGTGATGAACCGTATCGGCAGCATGCAGCAGGGGCTGCTGCGTCTGGGACAGATGTAAACCCGCAGTGACTGCGGCGTAAGGAGAGCACATGAGTCTGGCACAGGTCAGCAGTCTGGAAACGGCGCGCGGCAGCAGTTTCCAGAGCCACACCACCACCCAGGTCGCTAGCAATAACAGCGGCACGGCTGCGTCATCGTCATCTTCTTCTTCATCCAGTACGGGCAGTGGCACCGGCAGTGTCGAATTGCGTAACGAGTTCTTGCAGATGATGGTGGCGCAGATCCAGAACCAGGATCCGCTCAACCCGCTGGATGGCACCCAGTATGTCACCCAGCTGGCGCAGTTCTCGATGGTCGAAGGGGTCGAAAACCTGCGCGTGCTGCAACAGCAGGCGCTGGTGATGCAGGATACCCAGCAGGTGCTGCAGAGCACCAACCTGGTGGGCAAGGAGGTGATGGCACCGAGCAGCAGCCTGACGCTGGAGCACGAACAGCCGGTGCGCGGCCAGATCTATCTGGCGAATGCCGCCGATGAGGTGTCACTGCACGTCTATGACCAGCACGGTCAGCAGGTCGCCACCCAGCAGTGGGGCGGCAGCAAACAGGGCACGCTCGATTACGATCTCAGCGCCCTGCCGCCAGGTGAGTACAGCTTCGAAGTCAAAGCCAAGAGTGGTGGCGTCATCAGTACGCCGCAGAATTACGTCGCCGGAGAGGTGCAGCGCGTCACGCTGCCCGGCAGTGGTGATATCCAGTTGCAAGTCGCCGGTGTCGGCACAGTTCCGTTGTTCAGCATTGTCGAGTTTGGCCAGGCCAAGTCCTAAAGGAGAGATCAGATGTCATTTAGTATCGGCCTCAGTGGCCTGCGCGCGGTCAGCGAAGAGCTGAACGTCATCAGTCACAACATCGCCAACGTCAACACCGCCGGTTTCAAGGCCGGACGTGCCGAGTTTGCCGCGCTGTACAGTGGTGGTCAGGCCGGGGGCGTGGAGATGAACAACGTCAGCCAGAATTTCGATCGCAATGGCGATGTCGTCAGCAGTGGCCGGGCGCTGGATCTGGCGATCTCCGGCAGTGGCTTCTTCGTCCTCAGCGACAGCAAGGGGCAAGTGGCTTATAGCCGTGCCGGCATGTTCCAGAAGGATGCCGATAACCGCATCGTCGCCAGCAACGGCATGGCGTTGCAGGGCTATGGCGTCAACGCCGACGGCCAGCTGGTGCCCGGTGTCATCGGTGATCTGAAGGTCACGGCGGCCAATGTGCCGGCCAAGGCCAGTACCAAGGTCGACTTTGTGGCCAACCTGAAGGCCGATGCCAGCAAGGTGGATACCACGGCTGCCGGCTACACCTTCGACCCGAACGATGCCAGCAGCTACAACTTCTCGCAGTCAGGCAAACTGTTCGACTCGCTGGGCGTTGAACACACCCTGACCCACTATTTTGTGAAGACCGGTGACAACACCTGGCGTACCCACTATTACGTGGATGGCAAGCCGGTACAGAGCGGTGGGGCTGATCAGGTACAGGATCTGGTCTTTAACGCCGATGGTTCGCTGCAGTCACCGACCGGCAATGTCACGCTGAACCTGAGCCCGGCCGGCGCCAATCCGATGGCTGTCGAGCTGAATGTCAGCGGCCTCAGCCAGTACGCCTCCGATTTCAATGTCAGCCGCAACCAGTCCGATGGGTATACCGCCGGTGACATGACCGGGGTGCGCATTGAACAGGACGGCTCGCTGATGGCGGTATTCAGCAATGGCCAATCCTTGCTGCAGGGCCAGATTGTGATGGCCAACTTCGCCAACGCCAGCGGTCTGCAACAGGGTGACAATACCACCTGGACCCAGACCTTCTCCTCGGGCCAGCCGACGCTGGGGGTGCCGGGCACTGGGACTCTGGGATCGCTGACCTCGGGCTCCTATGAGGGTTCCAACGTCGATTTGACGGGTGAGCTGGTCAACCTGATGACGGCGCAGCGCAACTACCAGGCCAATGCCAAGAGCATCAGTGCCGCGGACAAGATGACCCAGGTGCTGTTCAACTCATTCTGATGTGCTGACTGACAGGAGACCCATGTCGTGGAGAAGCTGATTTACACCGCCATGTCCGGTGCCCAGCACACCCTGATGGCCCAACAGATCCGGGCCAACAACCTGGCCAACGTCAATACCACCGGTTTTCGCGCCGACTATGAGCAGGTCTCGGCGGCGGCGCTCTCCGGAATGGGCTACCCGAGCCGGGTGCTGGCGCGGGAAGAGGCGGCCGGCAGCAATTTTGCCTCCGGGCCGCTGATGGCCACTGGCCGCAAGCTGGATTTGGCGATCCGTGGTGACGGCTTCTTTGCGGTACAGACCGCCGACGGCAAGGAGGCCTACACCCGGGCTGGCAACGTCGAAGTGGATGCTGACGGGCGCATGCTGGTCAATGGCCGTCCATTGCTGGGCGAGGGTGGCGAGCTGACACTGCCAGAGTACCGCAGTCTGAGTTTTGGTAACGACGGTACCGTCAGCGTGACGCCACCGGGCGGTGGCGCGCGCCTGGAGGCGGGCCGCATCAAGCTGGTTCAGCCGGAGACCCGTGATCTGGTGAAAGGCGAGGATGGCCTGTTCCGCCTGCGTCAGGGGGGCGAAGCCGAAAGCAGCGACAGCGTGGTGCTGGCGTCCGGTTATCTGGAAGGTTCCAACGTCAACGCCGTGGATGAGCTGGTGAATACCATGGCGCTGACTCGCAACTTCGAGTTGCAGGTCCGCATGATGAAGAGTGCCGACGAGCAGGCTCGTCTCGGCGCCAAACTGGTTTCCGGTCAGGGTTAAGCCTGAATAACTTTATTTCGAGGAGCGTGACAGATGCATCCTGCACTTTGGGTCAGCAAGACAGGCCTGACCGCACAAGACGCCAAGATGGCGACCATTTCCAACAACCTGGCCAACGTCAACACCGTCGGTTTCAAACGCGATCGGGTGGCGTTCGAGGACCTGTTCTATCAGGTACAGCGTCAACCTGGCGCCCAGCAGGATCAGCAGAATCAGGCCCCCACCGGTATCCAGCTGGGTAACGGTGTGCGCGTGGTGGGGACCCAGAAGGTGTTTACCTCTGGCAACTTCCAGACCACCAATCAGGAGCTGGATGTCGCGATTGTCGGCGAGGGTTTTTTTGGCATCGAAAAGCCGGATGGCGAGACCGCCTATACCCGCAACGGTCAGCTGCACCGCAGCGCCGAAGGCTTGCTGGTGAATGCCGATGGTTTGCCGCTGGTGCCGCAGATCGAGATCCCGGCCAATGCCACCAAGGTGGCGATCGGCAGTGATGGCACCGTCGCCGCGACCGTCGCCGGCCAGCAGGGCAATGTCGAGCTGGGCCGCATCACGCTGACCAACTTCACCAACCCGGCCGGGCTCGAGGCGTTGGGCGGCAACCTCTATCGCGCCACTGCCGCCTCGGGTGAACCCCAGGAAGGGGTGCCGGGTGAGGAGGCCTTCGGTGCGCTGAAACAGTACACGCTCGAAGGCTCGAACGTGAACGTGGTCGAAGAGATGGTCGAGATGATTTCGACCCAGCGTGCCTATGAGATGAACGCCAAGGTCGTCTCGGCGGCCGATCAGATGCTGAAGTTTGTCAGCCAGGCGCTGTAAGGAGTGACCATGCTGCGCATCCTGTGGCTGACCCTGCTGCTGACGGGCTGTTCGACCTATGAACTGCGGGCGCCGGAACCCGGGGAGGACGAGTGGAAACCCTCGTCCCCGGTGCCGGTGCCGGCGTCGGCCTCCGCCGAGGATGGCAGCCTGTACCGTCGCGACTATATGTTCACCCTGTTTCAGGATCGCCGCGCCTATCGGGTCGGTGACATCCTGACGGTGATGCTGGAAGAGCGTACCCAGTCGAGCAAGAAGGCCGATACCACACTGGGCAAGAGCAGCAGCATGAGCGTACCGACACCGACCATCGGCGGCGTGGCGCGGCCCAAGTGGTCCGCCGAGCTGTCAGCCAATCGCGATTTTGATGGTTCCGCCACCGCCAGCCAGCAGAATGCGCTGACCGGTGCCATTACGGTGTCGGTGGCCGAAGTGATGCCCAATGGCGTGCTGCGCATCCGCGGCGAGAAGTGGATCCGCCTCAATCAGGGCGACGAGTTCATCCGCCTCGGCGGCATGGTGCGGGTGGAGGATATCGATCAGTCCAACCGCCTGTCGTCGCAACGCATCGCCGACGCGCGGATCACCTACGCCGGGCGAGGGGCGCTCGCCGACAGCAACCAGTCCGGCTGGCTGAGCCGCTTCTTTAGCTCGGCGCTGTCGCCGCTGTAACTTCCGGGGAAGAGTAGATGAGAAAGTTCTGTTGGCTGTGTCTGGCGCTGTTGGTCGTGACGGCGGTGCCGGCTGAAGCAGCGCAGCGCCGTGCCCTGCTGGACATCGCGGATGTGCAAGGGCTGCGGGATAACCAGCTGGTGGGATATGGCCTGGTGGTCGGTCTCTCCGGCACCGGCGATCGCAGCCAGGTGAAGTTTACCGGCCAGTCGATGGCCAACATGCTCAAGCAGTTCGGTGTCCAGTTGCCGGACGATATCGATCCCAAGCTGAAGAACGTGGCGGCGGTGTCGGTCCAGGCGACGATCCCGGCACTGGCCGGCAAGGGGCAGACGCTGGATGTCACCGTCACTTCGATCGGCGATGCCAAGAGCCTGCGCGGTGGCTCGCTGTTGCTGACGCCGCTGCGCGGTATCGATGGCGAGGTGTATGCCGTGGCTCAGGGCAACCTGGTGGTGGGTGGCGTCAAGGCCGAGGGGCAGTCCGGCTCCTCGGTGACCATCAATGTGCCGACCGCCGGCATCATCCCCAATGGCGCGATTGTCGAACGCGAGATCGCCAGTGCCAGCAGCAATCAGGATGAGGTGATCCTGAATATCAAGCAGCCGAATTTTCGCACCGCCCGCAATGTCGAGCGCGCCATCAACCGCCAGTTGGGGGAGGTCGCCAGGGCGGTCAGCGCCGGGCGGGTGACGCTGCGGGCGCCGAAGGATGCCAGTCAACGCATCGCCTTCATGGCCTTGCTGGAAGACATTGATGTCGATCTCGGCCGCGAACGGCCCAAGGTGGTATTCAACAGCCGTACCGGCACCGTGGTGCTCGGACAGGATGTCAAGGTGCGCAAGGCGGCGGTCAGCCATGGCAACCTGACGGTGACCATCACCGAGTCGAAATCGGTCAGTCAGCCGAACGCCTTTGCCGGCGGCCAGACCACGGTGACGCCGAACAGCAGCATCAATGTCCAGCGCGAGCGCAATAACATGTTTGTCTGGCCGGAAGGAACCTCGCTCGAGGTGATAGTGCGCGCCATCAACTCGCTCGGTGCGACGCCGGACGACATCATGGCGATTCTGCAGGCGCTGAATGAGGCTGATGCCCTCGAAGGCGAACTGGTGGTGATTTAAGGAGCCAAGATGAGTCAGCGAATCGAGGGGATCGGCGCCAGCGAGCCGGCATTTTATGACGATTTCTCCGGCCTGCAGGCGATCAAGCGCCAGCCGGATGGACTGGAGGCGGCGGCCAGCCAGTTCGAGGTGCAGTTTCTGCAAACCGTGCTCAAGCACATGCGCGCCGCCAGCGATGCACTGCAGGATGAAGAGAGCCTGTTCTCCAGTCAGCAGCAGGGTTTCTACCGGGATCTGTATGACAGCCAGCTGGCGATGAGCATGGTGCACAAGGGTGGGCTCGGTCTCAAGGAGCAGATCGTCGCCCAGGTGGCGCCGACATTAAAGAATTCCGACAATTCGGTCGCTGTGCCTCAGCATGGGTCGGAATCATTCCGGCAGAGCCTGCACCAAGTGAAGAGGAAACCTGACTGATGTCCATGCTGAGCATCGGAACATCTGGTCTCAATGCTGCCCAGGTGGCACTGAATGTGGCCAGTAACAACATTGCCAACGTCAACACTCCTGGCTATAGCCGGCAGGAAGTTTTGCTCGGCAGTCGGTTTGCCTACGGTGGTCTGGATAACGGCATTGGCGTCGCGGTGACCGGGGTGCGGCGTATTGCCGACAATTATCTGAATACCCAGTTGTGGAGCAGTGGTTCGGCCACCGGTTTCTATCGCACCCAGTCCCAATACCTGAACACCACGGAAAAGATGTTTGGCAGCGATGCGCTGAGCATCACCAAGGGACTGGATGGCCTGTTTGCCGCGTTCAGCGCCGCGCTGGAGAGCCCGGAGAGCCTGGCGCCGCGCCAGCAGATCATCAGCTCGGCCCAGTCGCTGGCCAATCGTTTCAACCAGTTGTCGCTGAACCTCAGCAATCAGGAAAAGCAGCTGGGCGACGAAATGACCTCGACGATTGGCGAGGTCAACCGTTACAGCAGCCAGGTGGCGGCGCTGAACAAGCAGATCGGAGAGCTGGCGGCCGGTGGCGGCAATACCAGCCAGCTGGAGGATCAGCGCGATGAGGCGATCAAGGCCCTGTCCGAGCTGGTGGATGTGCAGGTGAATCGTCAGGCCGATGGCTCGGTGAACCTCAGCCTGTCGCAGGGGCAGCCGCTGGTGCTGGGGAACAGCGCCGGGAGCTTGACCCTGACCAACCAGAGCCTGGCGGTGCAGATGGGCACCCAGAGTTTCCCGGTCGAGCAGACGTTGCGCGGCAGCCTCGGCGGCCTGATCGACGTGCGTGATAACGTGCTGCAACCCTCTCGCAGTGAGCTCAATGACATGGCATTGAAGCTGGCGCAGCAGATCAATGAGCAGCAGGCCAAGGGGGTGGACATCAATGATCCGCGCACCCAGGGCAAGCCGCTGTTTACCTTTGACGCCAGCGATCCGGCGGCGACGCTGAAGATCAGTGCCGATTTCAAGGCGCAGGATCTGGCGTTTGGTGCTGCCAAGCTGGATGCCTCCGGCAATCCGCTCCTCGATGCCGCGGGTCATCCGGTGCCGGAAGCGGGCATTGGTGATAACAGCAACCTGCAGGCGATCATCGCGCTGAAGGAAAACCACTACGATGCCTACGGTACCCTGCTGGGCAAACTGGCGGTGCAGAGCGGTCAGGCCCAGGCCGAGTATGACTCCAGCCAGAAGCTGCAGACCGAGGTGCAGAACAAGGTCAACAGTGTCAGCGGCGTCAACCTGGACGAGGAGGGGGTCAACATCATGCAGTTTGCCCAGGCCTATCAGGCGAATGCCAAGGTGATCAGTACTGCCGATCAATTATTCACTACCGTGCTTGGCATGTTCTAGGAGGCATGACGATGCGTATCAGTACCGGTCAGATCCAGCAAACCATGCTCGGCAGTTTGCAGAACAACTATCGTGATTTCGGCCGTCTGCAGCAGCAGATGTCCAGTGGCAAGAAGATCCTGCAGCCGTCCGATGATCCCATCGGCGCGGTGAAGCTGATTGGCTTGCAGAAGGAGCAGGCGAGTTTGACGCAGTTCAAGGCCAACATCAGCATGGTCAAGACCCAGCTGTCGCAGGGCGAAGTGCAGATGGAGAGCATGTCCAATGTGCTGCTGCGGATGCAGGATTTGACACAGATGGCCGCCAACGGCAGCTACGGCGACGACGAGCGTGAAGCCATGGCCGTCGAGCTGCGCCAGTTGCAGGACAGCCTGGTGGATCTGGCCAATGCACGCGACGAGAACGGCTCCTACCTGTTTTCCGGCAGCGAGGTGAAAACCGCGCCGATCGCCAAGGATGCGGCGGGTAACTATGTCTACCAAGGTGACGGCTACCAGCGTGATGTCATGGTGGCGCAAGGCGTGTCGATCGCCGCAAATGACACGGCAGCGGACATGTTCTTCGCCAACGGCGACTTCTTCAACCAGATGGATGCCCTGCTGAGCGAGCTGGACAACCCGACCGGCCAGGGGGCCGCTCTGGCGAGCGCCATGCTCGATCAGCTGTCGGCCACCCAGCAGAGCGTGACCCGGGTGCAGAGCGGCGTCGGTGCTCGCATCAACACCCTGGATCAGCTGGATGAGTCGCATGACGAACAGAAACTGTTCAGTCAGGAGGTCAGCAACCAGATCGAGGCACTGGATTACTCCGCTGCCGCCACCGAGTTAAGCAATGTGCTGCTCTCCTTGCAGGTAACCCAGCAGGCCTATGGTAAAGTAAACAATCTGTCGCTGTTCAATTACCTCTAAGGCACCGGACATGCAAATCAACCGTACCCAGTCAGGATGGGTGACCGAATCTCTCACGCGCAGCAGTGACGCTATTAGCAGTGCAGAGCAGGCCAGCACGGGGCGTACCAGCAAGGTACGCTCCAGTCGTTTGCCACATCTGGAAAGGTTGTCGAACTGGTCGTTGATTGGTGCCACCCAGCAAAAAATTGCCGACGCCCAGGGCAGCGAGCAGGCGTTATTGCAGGTCTACCGCCAGCTCAAGCAGCTGGAACGTCAGCTGTCGCAGAGCCAGCAGGCCGGCAGCCAGATCCGCGAACAGCTGGCCAAGCTGGATCAGGAACTGGCCGGTGATGAGGGGCCGCTGAACGGCGATCTGACGCCCAAGCTGCTGGATGAGCAGCCGTCTCGCCGTCAGTACCGTCTGGACAAGGTCGACCTGCTGAGTCCGAAAACCAGTGCCGAGAAGGTGCGGCTGTTTTTCCCGTCTGCCGGGCAGGGGGTGAGCGTGGAGATCGCTGCCAACAGCCGCGGTGAGCAGGTGGTCGAACAGCTGCAGCAAGCCCTGGCTGAGACGCCGCTGCAGGTCAGCCGCAACGAGCAGGGGCAGCTGCTGTTCAGTGTGCCATCAAGCGATGCCCGCTGGCTGGATGAGCCGGTGCTGTTCAGTGGCGAAGGGATCCGGGTGCCAGCAGGCAATCCGGTCTCCATCAAGCTGAGCGCCGAACAGGGCGAGCTGACCAAGCTCAGCGACGGCCTGTCACGCGGCGAATCGCACCAGGAACAACAGCGGTTGCAAAAGTTGCTCGGCACGATCGAAAGTTCGATGCGGGAGCTGAAAAAATACCGTCGCCAGATGTTGGCCCAGCTGGAGCGCGTCAAGGAGCGCACCACCCAGGTCAATGAACAGGAACTGCAAAAGTTGCAGCAGGAGCTGCAGCGCCAGCTGTCAGCCGCTGATTTCCAACAGGGGTATTCGGCTCTGGTCACCCAGGCCAATGTTTCGCGCCAGGATGTGGTCGCGCTGCTGAGTTAACCGCGCTACGGCCAGTATCACGGCATGCCGTGGTCGTGCGACTGCCACCGGGGCCCCGCCCGGTCTGCTTTCCCAGCGTCCTTCTGAATCGCCGTCACGTCCCGCCAGGGTCATGCCCTGCCGGGATTATTAAAAATCACTTAATAATCCGTGCAATTTGGCAGTGCTTTTTTGTGGTAATCGCCACGGCACGGTCGCCCGTGGCGGCATCTGGTGCGGCAGCGCGCAGCGCGGAAAAAAATTTTGCATTGGCGTTTAATTTTCTCTGCACCCGGGTCGCTCTTACTTTCATGTCAGATGAGGCGATGACGCCACAACTTCAAGGAGCACTAACATGGGTCTGTCCATTCATACCAACTACTCTTCTCTGGTCACGCAAAGCCAGCTGAACTCCACCAACAAGCTGCTGTCCACCGCGATGCAACGCCTGGGCACCGGCCTGCGCATCAACAGCGCAGCTGACGATGCGGCCGGTCTGCAAATCGCCACCCGTCTGCAAGCCCAATCCAGCGGCCAGAAGGTCGGTATGGACAACGCCCAGAACGCTGTCTCCATGATGCAGACCGCTGACGGCGCGATGGAAGAGATGACCAACATCGTGCAACGCATGAAGGATCTGTCTACCCAGGCTGCGAACGGTACCAACAGCTCCAGCGACATGACCGCGATGAACGCCGAGTTCAAGGAACTGACCTCTGAACTGAACAACATCGTCGACAACACCACGTTCGGTGGCAAGAAGCTGCTGAAGGGTGGCGCCTTTGAAGGTGCGGTCACCTTCCAGATCGGTGGTACCTCCGCGGAGAAACTGTCGTTGGGCACTGCCGCGGGTTCGTTGGCTGAAAACCTGAAGAAGGTCACTGGTAGCACTGCCGGCAGCGGTATTGACGATACAGCTATCAAGACCGACGGTATTGCTGACCAGACTAAGGCGCAAGCCGCCATGGGCAAGCTGGATACCCTGCTGGACGACATCACCGCCACCCGTTCTGCCTTCGGTGCCAACATCAACCGTCTGGAACACACGGTCAACAACCTGTCCAACATGAAGGAAAACACTGACGTAGCCAAGGGCCGCATCATGGATGCCGACTTCGCTGCGGAAAGCACCAGCATGACCAAGAACCAGATGCTGATGCAGGCCGGTATGTCCGTACTGTCCAACTCCAACCAGATGACCAGTCTGGTTACCTCTCTGCTGCGTTAATCCGCCGCAGACGCCGGGGTCCGTTGACCCCGGCGGGAGTCGAGGAAAGCCGCCGCAGTTGCGGCGGCTTTCCTCGCTTCTGAGCCCACCGTTACCGTGAGGAACACAGCATGAGTAGTATCGATCCGGTCACCATGGCCCAGACGCTGGTTGCGGCCGAGCGTGCGAATATGGATAGCCTGCTGAAGAGTCAGGGCACCAAGATCAAGAACCAGATCAAGGGACTGGACACGCTCAAGACCCAGCTCTCTACCTTCCAGACGCTGCTCAAGGATCTGAACAGCACGGCCAAGTTGCAGGCACAAAAGAGCACGCTGTCACAAGATGGTTTTATGACGGTGAGCAGCAATGGCAAGGCGATCTCCGGCCAGTACAGCCTGTTCGTGCGCCAGTTGGCGCAGTCTCATCAGCTGGGTGTCAAATTCAGCTCGGAAACCGACGTGCTGCCGAGCGATGGTTTCCTATCGCTGACGGTGGATGGCAAGGAGATGAAGCTCGATTTCTCCACCTTGCCGGCGAATGCCACGGTCAAGGATCTGGTCAGCCAGATCAATAACGCCAGTAACAATCCCGGCGTCAAGGCCAGCCTGGTGCGCAGCAACGGCGAAGTCAATCTGGTGCTGACCAGTACCAGCAGCGGCACCGCCAAGGCGATCACGGCGAACTTTACCTCCGGTGGCTCGGTAGCCTCGGATACCCTGGCCGGCAAGTTTGCAGCACCGACCGAGATTACCAAGGCACAGGACGCCATCGTCGAGATGGGCGGCTCCAACCCGCTGCTGATCACCTCGTCGAGCAACAAGCTGGAGAATGTGATCGATGGCCTGACCATTAACCTGACCAAGGCGCAAGCCGCCGGTGAGGCGCCGTTACAGCTGACGGTGGAGCAGGACAACACGGCGATGACCGACGCGCTGAAGAAGTTCGTCACCGGCTATAACACCCTGGTTGACGAGCTGAACAAACTGGTCAAGAGCTCGACCGATGAGTCCGGACTGCTGGCCAATGACAGTACAGTGCGCAGCTTGATGAGCCAGCTGCGTAGCGGCATTCGCGATCTGCCCAACGGCATGACGCTCGCCAGTCTCGGCATCAAGACCGATCGCGATGGCAAGCTGTCACTCGACGAGACGGCCTTTACCAAGGCGTTGACCGCCGATCCGGAATTGCTGAGCAAGGCCTTTAGTGGCGATGACGGTCTGGTAAAACGCCTCACCGCCATCACGGAGCCGTTTACCAAGCGTGGTGGCTCCATCAGCCAGCGCAAGGATAGCCTTGATGCTAGCCAGCGGCGCCTGGACTCTCGTCTGGAGAGTCATGAACGGCGTATGCAAAATGCGTACAATCGCTATCTGGCACAATATACGCAACTGAATACGGTAATGACGCAGATGAGTCAAACCAGTTCGCTATTTGGATAATGGGGTAGAGGATGAATTCATTCGAACCGGGGTATGGCGCCTATCAACAGACGGCCACCGAGGTGCGTGCGGCAACGGCCAATCCATACCAGCTGGTGCTGATGTTGATGGATGGGTTGCTGGATGAGCTGGCCCGTGCCGAAGGTCATATCATGGCGCGGCAGTATGAGCGCAAGGGGCACTCCATCACCAAGTGCCTGCAGATTCTGGGTGGGCTCGACAGCGCGCTGGACATGGAGCAGGGTGGAGATCTGGCTGCCAACTTGCGCCGACTGTATGACTGGTGTGGTCAGCAGCTGTTTGCCGTCAGTGTGTCGCAGGATCTGGAGGCTTTGCAGCGGGTGCGCGAGACCCTGAACGAGCTGAGAACCGGCTGGCAGGCGATGGCCGATCACAGGGCCGCTTGACGCCGTCATTACGACGCCCCGCATTGCCGGGGCGTTTTTTATTTCAAGTTCTGCTGTCGATTGGTCGCTTTGTTATCGCAGAGCGGTAGCGGAAGACCCGGTATGACGTGATTGCCGCAGGGGGAAGGCTCACTTCCGTGTTGCGATGCCTTGTGGTGCATTATCCTGATTTATAAGGATTTATTTTATGGCCCAGCATTTGCTAGACCCAGTGGATAAAGTCAGGAAGGGATAGAATTGTGGGCCATTCTGAACACGATGTGCTGGCACGTTGGCGCTGTGAGTTGAACCAATTGGCACAGCGACTGCGAGACAGTGCCGACGCTGCTGATTGGCAACAGGTACAGCAGCTGGACAGCCTGCTCGCACAACGACTGATACTGCTGCGGCAGCACCCGGCGGTAAAGGGGCAGCTGGCCACTGAGCTGGCCCGGTTGCAGGCGCAGCATCACAGCGTGATGGTGTCGATGAGGGAGGTTCGTCGCGTTCTGGAGCAGGAGATGGCCCGGTTCAATGCCCAGCGCGAAGGCTTGCGCGTATACGAGGAGAGTCGGGAATGGCTGTGAATACCTTGTCCGTGCCGACGACCGCCTATGCCGGCATGGCAGGTGGCGAGCAACGCCTGCAGGGGGTTGCGGCGGCCGCTGACAGCACGGATAGCGTTAGCTCGGATTGGCTCTGGTCGCAGCTCGCGGAGCCGGTCGACGTGACGGCTGGTGCGGTGATGGCAGAACCTGCGAGCGACGCGGCGTCTTTACTCTCTCCGGAGGTGACGGCACAAGCGGAGGTGAGCACCGACACGGGCCAGCATGACGCTGCGTTGCCAGAGCCCACCACCGCTTCGGCCAGCGACCATGATGGCGATGTGCTGGCCGAAGAGGCTGGCTTGTTATTGTCATGGCAGCCGGTGCTGCTGCCGCAGGTCCGTTCGTTGGCGGTACTGGGTACGGGCCAACAGGCCGGGAAGACGGCGGACGCAACCCAGGCATTGTTCGCGTTGCGTCACACCGAAACCGCGTCTCTGGTATCGGCGTTGCCGATGACCAGGGCGACGCTGGAATCACAGATGCCGGGTGCCGTCGCGCCGCTGCCCGCGCTGGAATCACAGATGCCGGCACCTCTCACCGCCAGTGAGGGTAGCCGGCATGAGGCGCTGCTCGCCGCGGTGCCGGTTATGACCGCCGGTACGCCCCAGGGGGTGACACTCAGCCGTGCGGAGTGGAGTCCGGTGGCGTTACCGATGGATCAGTCGGCGCAATGGGGGCAGCAACTGGTCGATACGCTCAAGGAGCGCGTCGAGATGCAAGTGCATCAGCAGGTCAAGCAGGCACACATCCGGCTCGATCCCCCAGAGCTAGGCAAGCTGGATCTGACGGTGCGCGTCGAGGGGGAGCGGGTCACGGTGCAGCTGAACGCCGCGCATCCTGCGGTGCGTGAGGCGCTGATACAGAGCACGGAACGCCTGCGTATGGCGTTGGCGCCGCATCATAGCGGCGGTGTGGATGTCAATGTCGGGCAAGGCGAGCGCCAGGGGCGCGAGGCCTTGCCGTGGCAGGAAGAGGCGGTGCTGACCGGGCGACGCTCGCGGCAGGCTTCCGCTGAAGAAGAACAGGCATCCAGCGGCGATTGGCTGCGGCTGGATACGCGGGTGTAGCAGGGTAGAGGAGTAACCCAGTGAGAATTGGACGACTGTTGTTGATCCTGTTGGCTGTTGTGCTGACCATCGTCCTGACAGCGGTGGGAACCTGGATGGCGATGGACCATCAAACCGAAATCAAGGCCTGGCTGGGCTTGGGTCCCAAGCCCGTTGAGCTGAGCCAAAAACCGCTGTTCAAGCCGCTGGACAAGTTTGTCATCAGCCTGGAGAGCGAGACAGACAGCCATTACCTGATGCTGGAGCTGGCCCTGGTCACCCATGACCCGGCCCAGCTCGAGGTGATCGATACGCTTAAACCGGTGATTCGCAATGCCATGGTGCAGTTCTTTAGCCATCGCAACGTAGATCAGGTGCGCAAGGATCTGCAGCAGATTGAGCAATTGCAGCAAGCGTTGCGCAACAAGCTGACGGCGACGATTTCCAACTACGGCTACCAGCCAGCGCTTGATGAGGTGCTGGTAACCAAGGTGGTCTTGCAGTAGGACACACCATGTTGACGGCCAGTGAGTGGGATAACCCGGATCTGGGACCTGTTGTCCCGATGAACCCAGTGCAGGAGCAGCGTTGGATACAGCGCTATCTCCCGCTGGTGAAGCGGGCGGCCGCGCATCTGCGCAGCCAGGTATCGGCCAGCTTTGACCGCGAGGACATGGAACAGGTCGGCATGATGGGGCTGCTGGAGGCATTGCGCCGTTACGGCGGCGAGCCGGATGGGCAGTTTGAAAGTTATGCCTTTAAGCGGATCCGCGGCGCCATGCTGGATGAGTTACGGCGACAGGACTGGCGCCCGCGCCAGACACGCCAGCAGGCCCACGATTTCAACCACGTCTCGCGAACGCTCTACAACCGTTTGGGGCGTGCGGCCAGTGAACAGGAGCTGGCCGATGAGATGCAGGTTTCGCTCGATGAGGTGCGTGAGCTGCTGTATGCCAGCCAGGCCGAAGCGATGCAGAGCCTGGATGAGCTGCTGGCAGATGGTATTCATCAGCCGCAGCAGGAACATTGCGCCATCCGTCGCTTTGAGCAACAGCGTGCGGTGCGCCAGGTGCTGGATCGCCTGGACAAACGCGAACAGCTGCTGTTGACCCTCTACTACCAGCATGAGCTGAATATGAAAGAAATTGCGTTGGTGCTGGGATTGACCGAGTCACGAGTTTGTCAGCTGCACAAACAGTGTGTAGCCCACCTGAATCAGTTACTGGCTGATCTGTTGTAAGGAGTGGTGATGCAAAAACAAATTGGCATAGGTGTGGTCCTGGTCTGCGTTCTCGGTGGTTTTTTGATGGCGGGCGGCCGTCTGATCGCACTGTGGCAACCGGCAGAGCTGATCATCATTCTCGGTGCGGCGGCTGGCTCCTTGATCATCGGTAACTCCAAAGAGGTACTCCACGAGATGTGGACTCAGGTCAAGCAGGTTATTCGTCCGCAAAAAGCGCAGGGCGAGCTGTACCGCGAACTGCTGACACTGATGCATCACCTGCTGGAGGAGACACGCCAGAAAGGGATGAAGGCGCTGGACGAGCACATCGAAAATCCACAACAGAGTTCTGTGTTCCTGATGTATCCGGAAGTGGCCGAGAATCCGCTGCTGCTGGGATTCATTACCGACAACTTGCGCCTGATGGGCATGGGCAAGATCAGCCCTCATGAATTCGAAACCCTGCTGGATCAGGAGATCATGGTCATGGAGGAGGAGATGCTCAAGCCGGCTCATGCGCTGCACAAGACGGGTGAAGCTTGTCCTGGCTTTGGCATTCTCGCCGCGGTAATGGGGATCATCATCACGATGCAGCAACTGGACGGCCCCTTGGGGGGCATAGGCGTACACGTTGCGGCGGCGCTGGTGGGAACCTTTATCGGCATCTTCCTCTGCTACTGCCTGCTGGAGCCGGCCAGCAGCGCCATGGAGGAGCTGGTGAAGCGCCGTATTTCGCTGCTGATGTGCATCAAGTCGGTGTTGCTGGCGCAATTGCGTGGCAAGAGTCCCTTGCTGGCGATCGATGCTGGCCGCAAGGTGCTGGAGCCGGATGTCAAACCCAGCTTCTTGCAGATGGAAGAGTGGGTCAGTAACAGGGCGATGTAATCCATGCGTAATGTCGAGCAGATAATCGTCAAGCGCCAGCAACGGCGCAATAGCCAACCCAAGGGTGGCGGGGCCTGGAAGGTGGCCTTTGCCGACTTCACGTTGGCGATGATGGCGTTGTTTCTGGTGCTCTGGATCCTGGCGGTGTCGAATCAGGAGGAGCGCCAGGTGGTGGCCAGCCGGTTGCGCGATTACAGCATTCTCGACAATGAAGCCAACCCATTCGATATTCGCAATAGCCCTTATCCCGTCGACTTTGAAGGCAATCCTTCGGTGATTGAGGAGATTGCGCCGCAATATACGCCGGACGGACAACCCAAGCCGTTGACCAAGGCGCGCCACGATGGCCGGCAAAAGGCCGGAGAAGGGTATGACAGTCTACTGAAGGGACGTTATGACACGCCCAAGGAGATGGCGCTGCTGGCAGGGTTTATTGAAAAGATGGGCGAGGATATGCAGGCCCGTGACAACCTGCAGTTGCAGATAGTGCCCCAGGGGTTGCGTATCCTGATCCGCGACGATGAACAGCGCGAGATGTATGCCCGTGGCAGCAGTCGGATTACCCCCTTCTTTCACCATCTGTTGATGGCGTTGGCGCCGGTTTTTCAGCGGGTGGAGAATCCGGTGATGGTCTCCGGCCATACCGATAGCACACCGTTTGCCGGCGAAAACTACAGCAACTGGGAGCTTTCTGCGGATCGCGCCATGATGGCGCGTCGCGTGCTATTGGCAGGTGGCATGCCTGCGGAGCGTGTGGCCCAGGTGGTCGGCATGGCCGATACCATGCTCGAAGACAGCCAGAATCCGAAAGGCAGCGCCAACCGTCGCATCGAGTTACTGGTGCTGACGGATGCCGCGCGCCAGGATTTGGCGGCGCTGTTTGTCCGTCAGCAGGAACAGGCACAGCAACAGGCTCGCCAGCTGCAGGCGCGTTAAGGTATCCGTTGGGAGAGAATCAAGTGAGCGGACGTTCCCTGAAACCGCAAGTGGTGGAGTGGGTGGAGGAGTTGGGGCCCGGGCGTCGTGAGACCCCGCGTCTCTATTTTCACGATGGTGAAACCCCGTTTGACCGCCAAAGCAGTGGTTTGCCGGCGCAGTTGCTGACCCCCGGTTTTTTTCGGGATCATCTGTTGGGGCGAATTATCGTCAAGGATATCAGCCTGGGAGGGGCGGGGTTCCTGGCCCCTGTGCGCTTGATCGTGCCAAAGCGCATCCTCATTCAATTTGATGACGTGACCCTGCTGGCGGGCGATGTACTGCATCGGCGGCCGATCGAGCCGTTGCTCTGTTTCTATGGGGTGCGCTGGTTTCAGTGCAAGCCTCAGCAAATCGAATCTGTGATGCGCCGTTGGGACTTGGGCGACCCCGTTGCCGTCTCCGACTAGGGAATGACCCGCGGACCTGCTTTGCTGACGCCAAGCGGGTCCTGGCTGATGGTTGCCGTGGGGGCGGGGCGTCCCTGCATGTCCAGGCCGTGGGAGCCTTGCAGCAGCAGCGGATCCTGCAACCCGTCAAGCGGGAGCAGCGGTGCGATAGCGCTCAGATCCAGACCGGGTTTTAGCGTGGTAGCCGGTGTATCGCGGCGTGGCTGCGTGTGTTGGCTGGGCAGCAGTAACAGCTGGCTGCTGCCAGCAGACAGCGCGGGCTGGCGGAATGCCGGATTCAATGCTGCCAACTGGCGTTCATCCCATCCTTCCTCGGCGGCCAGTTGCGCCAGTGACAAGGGCCCCGTCAGGCGACGCAGCATCAGGTTTGCCCCGGATTGCCAGTCCGGCAGACTCAGGCCATGTTGTTCCGGATACTGAATCAACTCCGCCAACGCCAGCAGCCGCGGGACATAGCGCAGTGTTTCATCGGCCAGCAGCAGTCGCCAATAGCTCATTTGCGCCTGCTCCTGTTGGGCGCGCTGGATCCTGCCTTCGCCGGCATTGTAGGCCGCCAGCGTCAGCAACCAGTCGCCGTTGAATTGCTGGTTCAGCCAGCTGAGGTAACTCAGCGCCGCGTCGGTTGCCAGAGGCAAGGAGTAACGGCCGTCGAACCCTGGCTGCATCGGTACCGTGAATCGCTGGGCTGTTGCTGGCATCAACTGCCAGAGGCCGGCGGCTCCGGCGGAGGAGACGACGTCCAGGCGGTAACCACTCTCTATAAATGGCAGCAGAATGACTATGCTGGGCAAGCCTCTGGCGTCGACTTCCGCGGCGATGTGGCGCATCAGCGGTTGTGCGGTGCGCAGTCGAGCTTCCAGATAACCCTTGTGCCGTAACAGAAACTGACGCTCACGATCGATGCGCGCTCTGGCATCGGCCGTTAACAGCGGGGGATAAATCGACAGCCAGTCGCGTTGCGGGTAAGCCGCTACGGCATGACGGAATGGACATGCCAGCAACAGGATGAAAAACAGTATGCGCCAGGTCATGGCCAGCAGTGTGCCAGAGGCTCTGGTGACGTACCAGCGTGCCGATCACGGCCGCTTGGTAAAAAGCCAAAGCGGCGGCACAGTTTTTTCCAGGTTTTGTCGCTATTACTCTGTAACACCCTCATCCCACAAGAAGCATGCCGCCGAATAGCAAGACAGTCCCCGTGCGCGCAGATGGAGTGCAGAAGTTGCTTCTGTATTTGATTCTGCTGAATTATTGGCTGCTATATCTCTATGCCGCCCATATTTCTCTTTTGCCGGCAGGTCTGGCGGTTTTGGTGTCGCTGCTGTGCATTGCCTATAACCTGCTGCTGTGTCGTCTGACGGTGCGGCGTGCCCGGCGGCAGACGGACGGTTATATCGTCTATCCGGTATTAATTGGCGCCGTGCTGTTCTGCAGCCTGATGCTCTACGTGTTTATCATTCGTGGTTAGTCCAGATTATGCTTGAGACTGGGGCGTCAGTGCGTATAATGCGCCCCCTCGCTGCCGGATCCTCCTGTCCGCAGGACGGGATCCTGAAACGATCCGGCAGGCGATACGGGTTCCCTCACCCCGTGATTCAATGACCCATTAAAAAGGACACATCATGGTTACTTCGCATCAGTACCGTCAGGCGCTATGGCGTCTGTCGTTGTTTCACGTCGTCATCATCGCTGCCAGCAATTATCTGGTTCAGTTGCCGATGACGCTGTTCGGATTGCACACCACCTGGGGTGCGTTCACCTTTCCATTTATCTTTCTGGCGACCGATCTGACGGTGCGGATCTTTGGGGCCGAATTGGCCAGACGCATTATCTTTTGCGTCATGCTGCCATCGCTGCTGATCTCCTATTTATTGGGCGCGTTATTTTTCAACGGCGCGTTTCAGGGTTGGGAACAGCTCGGGCAGTTCAATCTGTTTGTTGCGCGGATCGCCTGTGCCAGTTTTATGGCCTACCTGCTGGGGCAGATTCTGGATGTGTCTGTCTTCAACCGGCTGCGCCAACTCCGGGCCTGGTGGGTGGCGCCGACGGCTTCCACACTGTTGGGGAATTTGCTCGATACCATCGCCTTTTTTGGCATTGCGTTCTGGCGTAGCCCGGATGCATTTATGGCCGAACACTGGGTTGAGATTGCCAGTGTCGATTATGGTGTGAAGTTGCTGATTAGTTTGGGACTTTTTGTTCCAGCCTACGGTGTACTGTTGCGGTATCTGATGCGCAAGTTGCTGGGGTCGCAGTCATTTGTGCTGTCGACAGGCACGATGCGATGAGATTCCGTTGAAATGAGTCTTGCGAATTCAGTCGTGCTTACTTTGTGATCACCCGCACTTCTTTACCCTGAAAAGTGCGGAGAATAGCGGCCTTGTCCATTTCGATACTCGATCCGGCCAGGTTTCTGACGCGGTTTTTTTCTGCGGCCACCAATTTTTTCCACATTGACATGGATCAGGATCTTGTTTAGATCCTGATCCTTTGTTTGTTATTTATTTGATTTTTATACTAAAAATTCTTCAGCTTTATCGAGTTAAAGCACAGATCCGCGAATCGTGCTTTTTTCTCAACAGAGATATCCACAGCTTGATAACGATATCCACAGTTTGACAACATAGCTGCCATCCGATGGCTATGGCATCCTAGCCTCACTTCAAAATCTGACAGGTAAGTTGCATGTCCAGCCCTGCTCCTCTCGTTCTGGTAGATGGTTCCTCTTACCTCTACCGCGCTTTTTTTGCCTCCCAACAAGCCGACTTGCGCACCGCAGCCGGACGTCCGACCGGTGCGGTACGTCTGATGACCAATATGCTGCGTAGCTTGCTCAAACAGTATGCGGACTCTCCTGTTGCCGTGGTCTTCGATGCCAAAGGCAAGAGTTTTCGCCATGAGTTGTATGCGGAGTACAAGGCCAATCGGGCGGCGATGCCGGATGACCTGCGAGAACAGGTTGAACCCATTCATGCCATTGTCCGCGCCATGGGGCTACCGCTGCTGATGGTGACGGGCGTGGAAGCCGATGATGTGATTGGTACCCTGGCGCGCCAGGCGACAGAGCAGCAAATCGATATTCTGATCAGTACCGGTGACAAGGACATGGCCCAGTTGGTGTCTGCGCATGTGACCCTGATTGACACCATGAAAGGCGAGATGACCGACCGCCAAGGGGTGATCGATCGTTTTGGCGTCCCGCCTGAGCTGATCATCGACTATCTGGCATTGATGGGAGACAGCAGCGATAACATTCCCGGCATGGCTGGCGTGGGTCCGAAGACGGCTGTGGCGCTGTTGCAGGGCATTGGTGGCATCGACGACATTGCCAATCGCCTGGATGAGGTCGCGGCGCTGGGTTTTCGCGGCAGCAAGAATTTTGCCGACAAGTTCCGTGAGCAGGAGGCGGTTGTGCGCTTGTCGCGCCAGTTGGCGACCATCAAGACGGATGTTGAGCTGGCTGTCGGTCCGGCTGACATAGGTCGGCCGGCGCCGGATGTGGCGGCACTGCAGACGCTGTATCGCGAGATGGAGTTCAAGGGCTTGATCGAAGAGCTGGGTGATACACCCGCCGAGCCGCAGGCTGTAACGCACATTGAGGTGCACTACGACACGATTTTGGATGAAGCACAGTTTGATGCATGGCTCCAGCGTCTGCAACAGGCCGGGACATTTGCCTTCGATACCGAAACCGATGGCCTGGACTACATGCAGGCACGGCTGGTGGGCATCTCCTTTGCGGTTGCTCCCGGGGAAGCCGCCTATCTGCCATTGGCCCATGATTACCTTGGCGCGCCGCCTCAGTTGTCTACCGACTGGGTCTTGTCGCGTCTGGCGCCGCTGCTGGAGGCGGCCGACATACTGAAGATTGGTCAGAATCTGAAATTTGATCGTAACGTGCTGCGCAACTACGGTATCACGCTGCGTGGCATCGCGTATGACACCATGCTCGAATCCTATGTGCTGAACTCGACGGCCACCCGTCACAACATGGATGACCTGGCCGCCACCTATCTGGGTTACAAGACAGTGACGTTCGAGGAGATTGCCGGCAAGGGTGTCAAGCAGCTGACCTTCAACCAGATAGAGCTCGACAAAGCGGCATTTTACGCCGCCGAGGATGCGGATATTACCTTGCGTCTGCACCAAACCTTGTGGCCGCGGCTGGAGGCCGAGCCGACATTGT
Organism: Pseudaeromonas sharmana; assembly: GCF_042649925.1. Taxonomy (NCBI): domain Bacteria; kingdom Pseudomonadati; phylum Pseudomonadota; class Gammaproteobacteria; order Aeromonadales; family Aeromonadaceae; genus Pseudaeromonas; species Pseudaeromonas sharmana. The sequence goes on along the minus strand of NZ_JBHSAF010000007.1, from coordinate 109,107 downwards.
CGACTGTGTATCGGGAGATCGAGGCCCCCCTGGTGCCGGTATTGGCAGACATGGAACGTGCCGGAGCCCTGATCTCCATTCCGTTGTTGCAGCAACAAACGACTCAGATCGAACAGCGGCTGTCTGAACTGGAGACGGAGGCGCACCAGTTGGCAGGGCAGGCGTTTAACTTGTCGTCCACTAAACAGCTGGGGGAAATTCTGTTCGAAAAACAGGGGCTGCCAGTACTGAAAAAGACACCGAAAGGCGCGCCATCAACGGCGGAAGAGGTGTTGGCCGAACTGGCCGAAACCTATCCGTTGCCAAAGTTGCTGATGGAGCACAGAACGCTGGCCAAGTTGAAGTCGACGTATACCGAGAAACTTCCGTTGATGGTCAATCCTGGTACCGGCCGGCTGCATACCAGCTATCACCAGGCGGTCACCGCCACCGGGCGGCTGTCATCGAGCGACCCGAATTTGCAGAACATCCCAATTCGCAGCGAGGAGGGACGCCGTATTCGCCAGGCATTCGTTGCCGCGCCAGGTTACAAGCTGGTCGCAGCGGATTATTCGCAGATTGAGCTGCGCATCATGGCACATCTATCCGCAGATGAGGGGCTGCTGCAGGCGTTTGCCAGCGGACAGGATATTCATAGCGCCACGGCCGCCGAGATCCTCGGTCTGCCCCTGGCGGCGGTGACCACCGCTCAGCGTCGTAACGCCAAGGCGATCAACTTTGGTCTGATATACGGCATGAGCGCATTCGGTCTGGCCAAGCAACTGGGGATGAGCCGCGCAGAGGCCCAGCTGTATATGGATCGCTATTTTGCCCGTTACCCGGGGGTGTTGACCTACATGGAGCGAACCCGGCAGCAGGCCGAAGAACAAGGATATGTCGAAACCCTGTTTGGCCGCCGACTTTATCTACCGGATATCAAGGCGCGCAACCAGGCGGTGCGCAAAGCGGCGGAGCGCGCTGCGATCAATGCGCCGATGCAGGGTACCGCGGCCGATATCATCAAGCGTGCCATGCTGAAAGTCAGCGCCTGGATAGAGACAACGCCGCCGGGGGCGATCCGTATGTTGATGCAGGTTCACGATGAACTGGTGTTCGAGGTTCGGGAGGAGTGCGTCGACGCCTTGCTGCCTGAGCTACGTCAGCAGATGGTGGAGGCGGCCAGCCTGGCGGTACCTTTAGAGGTGGGAATCGGTGTGGGCGATAACTGGGAACAGGCACATTGATGTTCCGCCGGCAGGATCGCAAAAAAGATCCGGATCCTGGTGAACTTTTTTCCAATTCAGTGGACTAACTTAATAGCTGAAATTGGACCACTTTGTCGACCTCCGCTTTGCGGAGGTTTTTTTTTGCGCAACGATTGGAAAATGAAAAGGGTACCAATCACGCCTTGGCATTTTGCCCGGCTGGCGCTGTCAAAAAGCACTTTTCCTGGTACATGGCCTGGCGGTAGAGTGAGGGCGTAGGGTACAGAGGTAAGATGTTCTATCTTGCAAACCTTTTGTTTTGTTTGACATAGTCAGGCTAGATAGCCGCCCCGATGAGTGATCGTCGGGGCTTTTTTATTGCGCGCGTGGCCAGAGATAGAGCATTTGCTTCATTTAGTTTTGGGGCAGTGCTATAGTGAAGATCAGCATCCGTGTTTGGCTGCCAGGCTGAACGTGGATTTGCTTCTCCCCATTTGAGCTATTCGTCTCACGACCGCCAGCATAGCGTCTGGCGGTTTTTTTATGGCCGACGATCAGAGTGTGTCGTCAAGGGAGGCTGAGAGGTCATCAAGTGACGGGTTCAAATACCAGTCGGTGAGGATGCTGGCCAGGCGATCAATGCCAATGCCTTTTAGTGAAGAGAAAGGCTCCACCCGAATATCACCAGCGAATTCGAGGACGTCGCGGCGAACTTGCTGAACAATGTTCTTGCGCGGTGCGGCATTGAACTTGTCCGCTTTGGTCAGCAGGACCAAAACGGGCAAGTCGTTTCCGCTTGCCCAGCCCAGCAATTGACGATCGGTATCTTTCAGGGGATGGCGGATGTCCATCAGCAGGACTAATCCTTTGAGCGAACTGCGCTTCTGCAAATACTCGGAAAGCGAGGCCTGCCATTTGCGCTTCATCTCCTCCGGTACCTGGGCATACCCATAGCCTGGTAAGTCGACGAGACGTTTGCCTGGCTCGACCTCAAACAGATTGATGAGCTGGGTGCGACCTGGGGTTTTACTGGTTCTGGCCAGGTTCTTTTGCTGGGTCAGGGCATTCAGCGCGGAAGACTTGCCAGCATTGGAGCGACCGGCAAAGGCCACTTCGACACCATCATCGCTTGGCAGATGACGAATATCAGGGGCACTGGTGACAAAGTGAACCTTGCGGAAGTTCAGAGTTGGCGTTTCCAAGGTAGAATTCCCATTGAGCTAGAAGATAAAACGGTTGGCCGTGTGTCTGTCGAGGCCAGATGACGGTGCGCATATAGTAGCATACTGAAGTCGTCATGGTGCATTACGGCGGCACAGGAGGTGGAATGGAGCAGGACAACCCGCTGCTGGAACCGATCTTGACTCTGCTACGGCAAGGTCAGCGCTGGAAGCTGCATGAACTGATGCTGGAGTTAAAAACACAGCAGTTGCTGCCGCAGTGGCCTGTGCCAGAGGAACTGGCGCTGTTTCGAACCAACTTTCTCCTGATGAATGCGCTCTATCACTTGCAGCGACTGCTGTTGCCCCAAGGATACTGGCTTGATGTTGTGCCACTGGACCTGCAATTGCGTCCCTGCCACAGTCCCACATTGCCGGCACCTGCGGATCCGCTGGCGAGTTACTATCTGGATTGGACGAATTGCGAGCAGGCTGATCTGGATGAAGTTCAGACGTTACTGAACTCGTTCTGGCATCACTATGCTGAACGGGTTGTCTGCTATCAATTGACGCGGGCTGAAGCGTGCCGGTTGCTGGAAGTCGACGAGTCGGCGACCAGTGCGCAAATTCGGCGTAGCTGGAAGCGACTCGCATTGCGTCACCATCCGGATCGGGGTGGTGATGTCGGCCGCTTTCTGCGTATCCGTCAGGCTTGGGCTCGGCTGAAAGTTGATGACGATAAGCTCGTGCCTGTCATGCCGGAAACAGGTTATTGAATCAGATGAATTCAGTTGCGTACAGAGAGTGGGTGACGACACATCAAACCGCCTCGGCGGTTTGATGTTGCTGTCTATGCAGGATTAGAGACCCAGAGAGGCCAGCAAATCGTCATGGTCATCGTTGCGGGTTTCTATGTTCTGTGTCGAGGTGGCATTAGGATTTTCGCCATTGGCAATGCTTTGCAGCAGGCTATCCGGATCCACCTCTTCGTGGCGTTCAAAGTCGTGCAGCTGGATGAATTCGGTCTTATCCATGGCCAGCTCCATGTAGAAGATGTTGTTCTTCTCGGTATAGAAAGAGACGCGGCGTGCCTGCGGGCGGTCAAGATTGGTGTCCACCGAAATCAGTACCTGTTTGTTCAGGGTCAGCATCTTTGGCTGACTTTGACTGATCGAGGTATGCAGCTCCTGACTAACCTTGCTGGTAAAATCACCTAGGATCTGGTTCATCAATTCACCCATGACGTTTCCGACCTCATCTGAGGTATGCAGGGTCGCCAACTCTTCTTTCGGGATGCCCATATTGACCAAATAATTCTGGTATACCTCCAGTGCGGCCGCGGCGGTGAAATTGATCACAACCAGACCGGAGAAGGCGCCATCGAACAGAACAAAACATCCGATATCCGGGCGCAGACAGGTCTTGCTGATGCGCTGAACCATCGGCGAATAGTTGATTTCGTGGTGCGTGGCTTCGGAAAGCACGCTGGTGACGGAATGACACAGCTTGAGCAGGATGTCTTCAGTACTGATAGGAGCGCTCTTTTTATTGGATTTCATCATGACAGGGTTTCCGGCGACTGCGAGGATAGTGCGGCCAAGTCTCTCACGTCAGACTGGGCAGGCACAGGTGAACGTCAGGTGATTATGACAAAATGGTAGTGGCAAGAGTGGGATCCTGCCCATTTTCTTGCCGATTCCATTAGCGACGACGCTGACGCAGCGCGTCGACGACGATGAAAAACTGATACGGGGCGATCAACAATAACCCGGTCACCAGCAGCACAGGCTGATAATACGGAAAACGCCAGGCTTCGGGCATCAACTGCGCCCAGCCAAAATGTTCAATCAGTCCCCATAGCAGCAGAATGGATCCAAGAATATCGAGAAACAGCAAAGGCTTGGGGGCACGCAGTTGGCTCATGGCCGCTCCATCACTAAATAAGAAGGCAGGCCGGCAGCATACCTGAATCGCCGCTGTCATGTATCGATCCGGGTCAGGAATCACGTAATCGGCTCGGAAGTTGGGCGCGGGTCGCTTTCATGTCACAATATTGAACCTATAGGCCGCCGTGAGGCGGAATGAGCAACAACACTTCCGGAGAGCAGCATGGCTGTCACGCAGAAAGCCCAACCAGCGACCACAAAGGGCAAATCGTTCAAGAAGAAAGAGTCTCAGGAGAGTGCCCTGGCGGGGCGCGAGCGCAAGCGGGAAGCCAAGCGAAAAGGGCTCAAGCCGGGTAACCGGCAGGCTGCGGAAAATGCCAATCAGAAGAAGGGAACCTCTGGGCAGGCAAAAGATCCCCGGGTAGGCTCCCGCAAGCCGGTGGCGCTGGTTGTCGAGAAGCCGGCGAACGTGGCGAAACCCCAGACCAAACCGGCCCAGGATCCGCTCAAACTCGCCGCTGAACAAGAGAAGAAGCGGTTGCGGGCATTGGAGCAGGAGATGGAAGCCATCGAGAACGATGAGCGTCTGAATTTGTTACTCGACAAGCTCGATGGCGGGGAAACCTTGGTTGCAGCTGACCAGGTATGGCTGGATGCGCAACTGGAGCGTCACCAGCAGTTGGCCAATGCATTGGGCATTGAAGACGACGACGAGGATGAACCATCCACTCCGGAGGATCTGCTGCAGCGCTTTATTGACGACGACTTTGATCCGAGCGAGCTGGATCCTGACTATAAGAAGTAATCCATGTTGTCCCGTCGTGTTGGCGGGGGAGGCGATGCAGTGCAGTATGACAAAGTTGTGTGGGATGAGGCGCTGATTCAAAAATACAATTACAGCGGTCCACGTTATACCTCCTATCCGACCGCGCTTGAATTCAGCGAGGCGTTTGATTACCCGCAATTCTTGCGGGCGGCCAGCCAATATCCACAGCGGCCGCTGTCGCTGTATGTGCATATCCCGTTTTGTCACATGCTTTGCTATTACTGTGCATGCAACAAAATCGTGACGCGCCAGACCCAGAAAGCGGCTGAGTACTTGACCTATCTGGACAAGGAAATGGCGCAGATGGCCCGTTTGTTTGCGCAACGTAGCGTGACGCAGTTGCACTGGGGTGGCGGAACGCCAACCTATCTCAATGCGGATGAGATCCGGCAATTGATGACGATGTTGCGACATCACTTCAATCTGGCTAGTGAAGGCGAATTCAGCATCGAGGTGGACCCGCGCGAGATCGATATCTCCTTGCTGGATGTGCTGCGCGAGGTGGGTTTTAACCGCTTGAGCTTTGGAGTGCAGGATTTCAACCTTGAGGTACAGCAAGCGGTTAACCGGGTGCAGGATAACGATTTTATTCGTGCACTCCTGGTTCGTGCGCGTGAACTGGGATTCCGTTCCACGAACCTCGATTTAATCTACGGGTTACCGTTGCAGACCCGAGCCAGCTTTCAACATACGCTGGAACAGGTGGTTGCACTTCGGCCCGCACGGCTGTCGATTTTCAACTATGCCCACCTGCCGTCACGCTTTGCCGGTCAACACAAGATTCGTGAAGAACAGTTACCGCCCGCCGCTGAGAAATTGGCCATGTTGCAGGACACCATCTCCTATCTCACGGAGCAGGGCTACCAGTATATAGGGATGGATCATTTCGCGTTGCCGGATGATGAGCTCGCCGTAGCGCAACGGGAAGGGAAGTTACATCGCAACTTCCAGGGGTATACCACTCAGGGGGAGTGTGATCTGCTGGGCCTGGGGGTGTCATCAATCAGCATGTTGGGTGATGCGTATTCGCAGAATCAGAAAGATCTCAAGACTTATTATGCGGCGATCGAGGCTCAGGGCCAGGCGCAGTGGAAGGGGTGCGCGCTTTCTGCGGATGACTTGCTGCGCCGTGAAGTGATCAAGCAACTGATCTGCAATTTCCATTTGGATTACGCCGCGATTGAGGCGCGTTTTGGCATCTGTTTTGCGGAGTATTTTGCCACGGATCTGGCGCTATTGGCGCCGTTTGTCCATGACGGTCTGGTCAGTGTGGATGCGTCCGGGATCCGCGTCAGCTCTACTGGCCGCTTGTTGATCCGTAATATCTGCATGTGCTTCGACGTTTACCTGCGGGAGCGTGCTCGACAACAGCAGTTTTCTCGAGTGATTTGATGTCTAGGTTTGCGGAATAAAATCCCATTTAAATTGCAATTCTTAGTAAAAGTCACTGCCATTATCGATTTTGGCAGTGGCTTTTGTTTTTGTGTGCGCGACATATTGGTGTTCTATTTTGGTGATTCGCTGGCTTATTAAGTGCGAGAATCCGATCTATTCTCTCCGCCAAAAATAAAAATCCTTATAAAACATTTAGTTACCTTGTTGGCATATCTATTGCTGAATTTAAGACAGAGGGTAGCTCTATCAACTGGGTATTAAGTTTTATCTCAGGTGAAAGGGCTGATTTTGGTTGTTATGCCAATATTAATGATGTGACGCCGCTGTCGGCAGGAGGAAATATGATTGTCGGAGTACCAAAGGAGATCAAGGTCAGAGAGTATCGTGTGGGGCTTGCCCCGGCCAGCGTGCGCGAATTGACGGCGCGTGGACACAGTGTGCTGGTGGAAGCCTCTGCGGGTGTTGGCATCGGGGTCAGCGATGCCGATTACATGCAAGCCGGAGCAGAAGTGGTTTCCTCTGCCGAGGAGGTATTTGCACGTAGCGAGCTGATCGTGAAGGTCAAAGAGCCTCAACTGCAAGAGTGTGCTCTACTGAGACCTGGTCAGCTGTTGTTTACGTATCTGCATCTGGCTCCGGATCCCGAGCAGGCAAAGGCGTTGATGGCCAGTGGTGCGACTTGTGTGGCGTATGAGACCGTAACGTCTGCTACAGGAGGACTCCCGTTACTGGCGCCGATGTCCGAGGTCGCGGGTCGTATGGCGATCCAGGCGGGTGCCTATTTTCTGGAGAAGCCCCATGGCGGTTTTGGCGTGTTGCTAGGTGGGGTACCGGGAGTGCCACCGGCGAAAGTGGTGATCCTCGGTGGTGGCGTAGTTGGTTCTCACGCGGCCATGATCGCTTCTGGTATGGGCGCGGAAGTGTGGGTGCTGGATCGCAATGTCGATGTCCTGCGTAATCTGTGGAAGCAGTATGGAACTGCTATCAATACCCAATATGCAACTCAGGATGCCATAGAGCAGCATGCGCTGGATGCGGATTTGGTCATCGGTGGGGTTCTGGTCCCCGGAGCGTCCGCTCCTAAGCTGCTGAGCCGTGATCTGCTGCCGAAGATGAAGCGCGGTTCTGTCGTGGTTGATGTTGCCATTGATCAGGGTGGCTGTTTTGAAACTTCGCGGGCCACCACACACGATGAGCCAACCTATGAAGTGGAAGGGGTCATTCACTATTGTGTTGCCAACATGCCTGGCGCGGTACCGCGAACCTCAACCTTTGCATTGAATAATGCCACTCTGCCTTTCGTGCTGGCTTTGGCTGATCAGGGCGAAGCGGCCTTGCGTCATGATCCCCATCTGCGAAATGGACTGAATGTGTGTCGTGGTCATATCACGCATGCAGGTGTTGCCGGTTCACTGGCGGTCCCATTTGTTGAGCCGATGACGTTACTGGGATGAGTTTATAGTCTGGTTGAGCTGCCGTTGAGCCAGTGACTGCCTTGCGACTTGTCTGGGCTAAACTCAGTAGTAATATGGACCGGACTGCTTTTGCTGGAGTCAGTCCGGTTTGGAAGATGAGGAGCGTTTCAGATGAAAAAGCATATTGGCGTACTGGCTCTGGGTACCTTGGTCGCGCTGGCTGGTTGTGCTAACAGCGATAATTTCTCCGGAGACGTTTACACGGCGCAACAAGCTAAAACGGTGCAGACCGTTTCCTACGGCACTATCACCTCGACGCGGCCGGTGAAGATTCAGGACGGTGAAGACTCCGTTCTGGGGACGTTGGCGGGTGGTGTGTTGGGTGGCGTGTTAGGCAGTGCCGTGGGCGGAGGAAAAGGCCAGGATATTGCTACCGTCGCAGGCGCAATCGGTGGTGCTGCTGCGGGTAAAGCGGCCGGAGACAAGCTGAACCAGGTTGATGGTGTCGAGCTGGAAATCAGAAAAGAAAACGGCGACAGCATTGTTGTTGTGCAAAAAGCCGATCCCAAGTTGGTTGCGGGCAAGCGGGTGCGCATTGTCCAGTCTCAAGGCAAGACCAATGTCGGGCTGGTGGACTGATCATCCGGCGCGCAAACGGTGTGAAGAACAAGGGCGCCCATTGCGGCGCCCTTGTTGCCTTCTGTGGTCGGCTTGTTGTTCTCTGCGGTTCAGCTCGATTGACCGACCTTATCACACAAGGCGCGTTTACTTGCGTCGTCCAGAAACGCCAGTGTTAGTGCATTCTGCTGCAGCTGCTGTATCTGTGCCGTGGTGAGGCCTGCGGCAGGGGCGGCGACATGATATTCGTGGGCAAGTTCAATGCCTTCAACTGCAGGATCATCGGTATTGAGGCATGCCAGGATGCCATGCTCGAGAAAGTGTCGTACCGGATGCTGACGGTAACTGGGTACAGTACTGGTCTGAATATTTGACGTCAGACAGGTCTCAATGCCTATCCCTTGTTCTGCCAGGTAGTTCATCAACACCGGGTCTTCGATGGCCTTGACGCCATGTCCAATGCGCTCGGCGCCCAAGCGGCGGATCGCGTGCCAGATGCTGTTTGCTCCTGCGGCCTCTCCGGCATGGACTGTAATGCGCAAGCCGGCATCGCGGACTCGGCTGAAATGTGCTTCAAACAGTGGTCCGGGGAACCCCAGTTCATCACCCGCCAAATCGAGGGCAACGAACTGGTCGGCATGAGCGAGGCAGGCATCAAGCTCCCGGTGGCATGCCTCTTGTCCAAAGGTCCGGCTCATAATGCCAATGAGATTGGCCTGACGGTTGAAGTCCCGGCAACCCGCCTGCACACCATCAATGACCGCTTCCACGACGGCAGAAGGATCCAGACCATGGGTCATGGCCATATAGCCGGGGCTGAAACGCAATTCAGCATAATCGATGCCGGCCAGTTGCAGGTCTTCGATGTTCTCGTAGGCGACACGCCGGCAGGCGTCATAATCGGCCAGCACCTTGACGCCCCAATCGAGCTTGTTCAGGAAGGCCACCAGGCTGGGTTCATTTTCCACGATTCTGACGTGTGGAATCAGCTCTGCCAGTGACGAGGCGGGTAACACCAGGTTGTGCTGCCGCCCCAAATCGAGAATGGTTTGCGGACGGATGTTGCCATCAAGATGGCGGTGCAGATCTATCAGGGGAAAACGGGCATCGAACATATCGGTCTATCCTGTGGCTATCGATATGGTATCGATTTTAACGTCAGGATAAGCGGACGTCGCCCGCTGCCGCAGCGTTATTTTACATAACGGCGACAGCAAGCGTTTTTCACATGTCGAGTTCCTTGAGCTTTCTCGTCAGCGTGTTACGTCCCCAGCCGAGCAGTCTGGCGGCTTCCTGCTTGTGGCCATGGGTATGTTGCAACGCGGTGTTGAGCATGATGCGTTCAAACTCCGGTAGCGCTTCACCCAGAATATCCACTTCACCTCTGGCGAGCTTCTGCGCGACCCAGTGTTGCAGCTGATCCTGCCAGCGCATCGAGACTTGCTCGCGCGTGACGGGGCGCTCCTCCGCAGGATGTAACAACTCCGGAGGCAAGTCGGAAACCAGCACCTCCTGACTTGATGCCATGACGGTTAGCCAGCGGCAGACGTTTTCCAGTTGGCGCACGTTACCCGGCCAGGGCAGTCGACTGATGTAGGATTCGGTATCCTGATGCAACATCTTGGCTTCAACGTTCAGCTCTTTGGCTGCGCGCACCAGGAAGTGACTGGCCAAGCGGGGGATATCCTCGCGCCGTTCACGCAATGACGGTATATGAATACGGATGACATTCAAGCGATGAAATAAATCTTCGCGGAAATCACCATCTGCTACTCGTCGTTCAAGATCCTGGTGTGTTGCGGCAATAATCCGGACATCCACCTGAACCGGTTGATGTCCACCGACACGGTAAAACTGACCATCGGCCAGTACCCGCAGCAGACGGGTTTGGACATCCAGTGGCATGTCTCCGATTTCATCGAGAAACAGGGTTCCACCATTGGCCTGTTCAAAGCGGCCGTGACGGACATTGTTGGCACCGGTAAAGGCGCCCTTTTCATGTCCGAACAACTCCGATTCGATCAATTCTTTCGGAATGGCCGCCATGTTCAAGGCGATAAACGGTTTCGCGGCACGTGGGCTGTGCTTGTGCAACGCATGTGCGACCAGTTCCTTACCGGTACCGGATTGACCATTGATCAGTACTGAAATGGAGGAACGAGACAGGCGGCCAATGGCACGGAAGACCTCTTGCATGGCCGGCGCTTCGCCAATGATCTCAGGAGCATTGGCAATCGCTTGGAGCTTATTGCGCCGCTTATTTCGTTGTTCGCGCAGATGGCTATCTGCACGACGCACTAATGCAACTGCCTCATCGATATCAAAGGGTTTGGGCAGGTATTCGAAGGCACCACTTTGATAGGCATTGACGGCACTATCGAGGTCGGAGTGAGCAGTCATGATGATGACCGGCATATCCGGTTGTTTTTCCTGAATCAGCTGCAGCAGGGACAAGCCGTCGATACCGGGCATGCGGATATCCGATACGATGACATCCGGAACATCCAAATCGAGCTGATCTAGCAGACTTTCCCCATCTTCGAAGCTCTGGCATTCGAAGCCTTCCGAGCTGAGTGCCTTTTCCAGAACCCAGCGAATTGAGCTGTCGTCATCGACAATCCAGACTTTGGCAGCCATGTTTATCCCTTACTTACGAAGCGGTAAATAGATACTGAACTCGGTATGTCCCGGCCAGCTGACGCACTCAATGCGTCCCTTATGTTGATCGATCAGGTTCTGTGCAATCGACAGGCCAAGTCCTGTCCCTCCTTCTTTCCCGGTGACCATGGGATAGAAAAGGGTGTCCCGAATGTTTTCCGGAATGCCCGGGCCGTTATCGATAATCTTGATCTCGGCCGCCAGACGGTAACGTTTTCCATGAATGGTAATTTGAAACACGGTACGGGTTTTTAATCTGATGACCCCTTCACCGCCCATGGCTTCGACTGCATTGCGGACAATGTTCAAAAACGCCTGCTGTAATTGATCCGGCTCCATTTCGAAGTCGGGGATGCTGGGATCGTAATCCCGCTCGATTCGAATGCCGGGAGGGAGTTCGAGTTCTACGAGGCGGCGGACCTGTTCCATCACAGAATGAACGTTGTGAACCTGGTGGCGTCCTGGCCGCTGTGGTCCAAGCAGCCTATCGACCAGATTCCTCAGCCGATCGGCCTGAGCGATGATGATGCCGGTGTACTCTTTCAGCTGTGCATCCGGCAGAGCCTTTTCCAGTAGCTGAGCCGCGCCACGCAAACCACCCAATGGGTTCTTGATTTCGTGTGCTAACCCGCGGACCAGATCCCGGGCTGCCAGCTGTTGGGCATGTTGTTGCAGTTCTTGGCTGATGCGCTTTTGTTGATCAATTTTACGCAGCTCCATCAGAATCAGATGCGGGGCTTCTTCATTGATGGTAACCACACTGACATCCACCAGTTTGGGATCCCCATCGACGACTAGAGTGACTTCGCTGTCGGTGAAACCCTGTCCCTGACGAGGTTCAGTGCGCAGTCGGTCCAGATCCAGCGATGTGTACTCAACGACCTGGTCGAGTGATTGTTGTAGCAAACGGCGAGCACTGATCCCAAGAAGCTGTTCGGCTGCCGGATTGACGTAGCGAACTGTCAACGTGCTATCCAGCAGGATGACCGCGGTCAGCAGATTGTCGAGCAATGTTCCCTGCAGTTCCGGTCGGGTGTTCACGACGACTCTCCCTATATTGGTGCCTTGCACCTATATTGTGCATCATTTTCCCCGAACCGGTGCAATCCAATCTGGCTAATTCATCCCTGCTTTGGGCTTAGCCTGATGATTAGGTTGCGTTAATACCGATACCCGGAACAGGTAGAAGGTGGTTTCTTTGGTTGATGCAAGGATCTTGCCGTTTTCATCAAGTAGCTTGATAACAATCTGGTGCATTCCTCTGTCGACGTTTTCCAGATCTCCAGCTAGCTGATTCGGGACGCGCAGCACAGCTGCACCATCGAGCAGCACCTGTAATTGGAACGGTTGCGTCATTGGCGGACTAATCGCGACCGAGAAGTGTACCTTGCCACTGTTCTCGCGGAGCGTTTCACTTTCCAGCGGTGTTTGCAGCGTGATGTCGTATGGTGGTTGTGCCTGGGGTTCCTGTGCAGCGGTAGCCATGTCGCTGTCGCTGCTTGTGATTGTCGTTACCGGCGTACTGCTGGGCGCGGGTGGATTGACTTCAATCGTTTCTGATGCTGAGCCGGCGGCAATTTGATCAGAAAAATGCACGACGCCATTACTGTCAACCCAACGATGCACCGTCTGAGTCGATAGTGCGGGCTGGAGTGAGCACGATAAAATGAGTAACCAGAACAAGCGCATAACAATACCCTTCTGAATCCGGTGGTGGAAATTCATCTTAACGAAATTCGAAAAAAAAACCCGCCATATGGCGGGTTTTTATCAACTCTGTGATTAGACAGAGTAGTACAGTTCGTATTCAACCGGGTGCGGAGTCATGCGAACACGATCCACATCGATTTGCTTCAGTTCCAGGTAAGATTCGATGAAGTCGTCGGTGAAGACGCCGCCACGAGTCAGGAACTCACGGTCAGCATTCAACGCAGACAGTGCTTCGTCCAGAGAACCTGCAACTGTCGGGATCAGAGCTTCTTCTTCTGGCGGCAGATCATACAGGTTCTTATCCATGGCATCGCCTGGATGGATCTTGTTGATGATACCGTCCAGACCGGCCATCAGCTGAGCAGCGAAAGCCAGATACGGGTTGGCAGCCGGATCCGGGAAGCGAACTTCGATACGACGCGCCTTCGGGCTCGGTACTACCGGGATACGGATGGAAGCAGAACGGTTACGGGCAGAGTAAGCCAGCATTACCGGCGCTTCGTAACCCGGAACCAGACGCTTGTAAGAGTTGGTAGTCGGGTTGGAGAAGGCGTTGATGGCCTTGGCGTGTTTGATGATACCACCGATGTAGAACAGGGCAGTTTCAGACAGACCACCGTACAGGTCGCCAGCAAACAGGTTGACGCCGTTCTTGGCCAGAGACTGGTGGCAGTGCATGCCAGAACCGTTGTCACCGAACATCGGCTTCGGCATGAAGGTTACCGTCTTGCCATAAGCGTGAGCGACGTTGTGGATGACGTACTTCTGAACTTGAACTTCGTCAGCCTTCTTGGTCATGGTGTTGAAACGGGTAGCGATTTCGTTCTGACCGGCAGTCGCTACTTCGTGGTGGTGAGCTTCAACAACTTGGCCCATCTCTTCCAGGATCAGACACATGGCTGAACGCAGGTCTTGAGAGGAGTCAACCGGAGCAACCGGGAAGTAACCACCCTTAACGCCAGGACGGTGACCCTTGTTACCACCTTCGTATTCGGTAGCAGAGTTCCAGGCCGCTTCTTCTGCGTCAACCTTGAAGAAAGAACCGCCCATGGTGTTGCCGAAACGGACATCATCAAAAATGAAGAATTCTGGTTCCGGTCCGAACAGGACAGTGTCGGCAATGCCACTGGACTTCAGGAAGTCTTCGGCACGCTTGGCAATAGAACGCGGGTCGCGATCGTAGCCAGTCATGGTTGCCGGTTCCAGGATGTCGCAACGGATGATCAGAGTTGCTTCTTCGGTGAACGGATCCATCAGAGCAGTAGAGGCATCCGGCATCAGAACCATGTCTGATTCGTTGATACCCTTCCAGCCGGCGATGGAGGAACCATCGAACATCTTGCCATCTTCGAAGAAATCTTCGCCGATTTGGTGAGACGGCACTGAAACGTGCTGTTCTTTGCCCTTGGTATCAGTGAAGCGCAGATCGACAAACTTCACTTCCTGTTCTTTGATCAGAGCCAGAACATTTGCTGCTGACATGCTAAATAACCTCCGGTGTCGTGGAAAACTGAACTATCGGCAGAAACCTTGCTGACACTTAAGCCAGATCTGTGCCAACAAATAAAATCCCTTAACTAACAAGTAGTAATTGCCGTTATGGAGCAGCCACGCCAAGAGGGTGCACCAAAATGGAATATAAGCGCACCAAAATGGAGCTCCAAAATGATGCGTGGCGGTGGTGCTGTTACTACTAGGAGAGAATCATACTGTGATCTGGCCTGCCTTGCCTTATTAAAATTGCTTCAATTCTGCTAGGAAGATCACAAGCGCACGAGTAAAATGATTGCCCGATTTTTCCCCACTTGTTTAGAGGCGAGGATGTTAGAAAAGCTCCGCAATATTGCCATTATTGCGCACGTTGACCATGGCAAGACCACACTGGTAGATAAGCTGCTGCAGCAGTCAGGCACCCTGGACCGTACCAGTGAAGGTCAGGAACGGATCATGGACTCCAACGATTTGGAACGGGAGCGCGGCATCACCATCCTCGCTAAAAATACCGCCATCCGTTGGAATGACTACCGTATCAATATCGTGGATACCCCCGGCCACGCCGACTTCGGTGGTGAAGTCGAACGCGTCATGTCGATGGTGGACTGCGTACTGTTGCTGGTGGATGCCGTTGATGGTCCTATGCCACAGACTCGTTTTGTGACCCAAAAGGCATTTGCCCAGGGGTTGCGTCCGATCGTGGTCGTCAACAAGGTTGACCGTCCCGGTGCCCGTCCGGATTGGGTTATCGATCAGGTGTTCGACCTGTTCGACAATCTGGGTGCCACCGATGAACAACTGGATTTCCCGATTGTGTATGCCTCTGCGCTGCAAGGCTATGCCACTCTGGATCTGGCTAACCCGTCTGACAACATGGATCCGCTGTTCCAAGCTATCATCGACTTCGTTGAGCCGCCGAAGGCAGATCCGGAAGGTGAGTTCCAGATGCAAATCTCCCAGCTCGATTACTCCTCCTATGTTGGGGTTATCGGGATTGGACGCATCACGCGTGGCAAGGTCAAACCGAACATGCAGGTGACTGTAGTGGGTGCCGATGGCAAGACCCGGACCGGGAAAATCGGTCAGGTCATGGGCTATCTTGGCCTGCAACGCACCGAAACCAGCGAGGCGCAAGCCGGTGACATCATTGCGATTACCGGTCTGGGCGAACTGAAGATTTCCGATACCATCTGCTCTAACACGGCCGTTGAGGCTTTGCCTCCGCTGTCTGTCGACGAGCCGACTGTGACCATGACTTTCCAGGTCAACACCTCACCGTTTGCCGGCAAGGAAGGCAAGTACGTCACGTCGCGCAACATTCTTGACCGTTTGCAGAATGAACTGGTGCATAACGTCGCCCTGCGTGTTGAACCGACAGAAGACCCGGACAAGTTCCGCGTTTCTGGCCGTGGTGAATTGCATCTCGGTATCCTGATCGAAAACATGCGTCGTGAAGGTTTTGAGCTGGCGGTGTCTCGTCCTGAAGTCATTATTCGCGAAGAGAATGGCATCAAGCTGGAACCGATGGAAAACCTGACCGTCGACATTGAAGATCAGCACCAGGGCTCCGTAATGGAGAAGCTGGGCGAGCGAAAGGCTGATTTGCGCAATATGGTTCCAGATGGAAAGGGCCGTGTGCGTCTTGACTATGTAATTCCGGCGCGGGGCCTGATCGGTTTCCAGACGGAGTTCATGACCATGACGTCTGGTACCGGCCTGCTGTATCACACCTTTGAGTCCTATGGCGAGTATAAGGGTGGTAGCATTGGCCAACGTCAAAATGGCGTTCTGATCGCCAATGCGACTGGCAAGGCGCTGGGCTTCGCGTTGTTCAACCTGCAAGAGCGCGGCCGTTTGTTCATTGAACATGCGACCGAGGTGTATGAAGGCCAGGTAATCGGCATCCACTCTCGCTCCAATGACCTGACTGTAAACTGTCTGAAGGGCAAGCAGCTGACCAACATGCGGGCCTCCGGGACCGACGAGGCCATCGTATTGACGACGCCAATCAAGATGACACTCGAGCAGGCGCTGGAGTTCATCGATGATGACGAGTTGGTGGAAGTGACCCCGCAGAGTATCCGCATCCGTAAGAAGTTGCTGACGGAAGTGGATCGCAAGCGCGCCAATCGCGCCGCAGGCAAAGAGGAGTGATCCTCGCAACAAGCCCCGCCTCATGCGGGGCTTGTTGTATGGCGTAACGGCGGCCGAACTGGCATGCTGGTCCGACATGAGACGAATGGAGTCTGTTCATGCCGGTGTTAGCTTTTTTTCTTCGGAGTGGCCGTTCGCTGCTCAGCGTATTACAGATATGCCGACGGCGTGTGCATGAGGACCGCTTATCCGTTCTGGCGGGACACCTGGCTTACGTCACGCTGTTATCTTTAGTGCCGCTGGTGACGGTGGTTTTCTCTATTTTTTCCTTCTTTCCGATTTTTGGTTCGGTTCGGTTGCAGATTGAAGAGTTTGTCTTCAGCAACTTTTTGCCGGCTGCCAGCGATCAGATTCATCATCACTTCACTCGCTTTGTTGCGAACGCCTCCAAAATGACATCCATTGGCGTCGTTGCCCTGGTACTGGTGGCCTTGTTGCTGATTTCAGCGATAGATCAGAACTTAAACCATATCTGGCGTAGTCGTGGGCAACGACCGAAGATGACCACGTTTGCGGTCTACTGGATGGTGCTGACGCTAGGCCCCTTGCTGGCCGGAGCCAGCATTCTGGCGACGTCCTACGTGGTGTCGTTGCGGGTTTTTCACCATATGCAGCTGTTGAGTTCCGCTGCCAAATTGATGCTGGGTATCTTGCCGTTTCTGCTCTCGTTTTGCAGTCTGATGCTGCTGTTTGTGGCGGTTCCGAATGTCAAAATCCGCTGGCGTGAGGCGATGTTTGGCGCTGCTGTGGCCGCGTTGCTGTTGGAGGGGGCGAAGAAAGTGTTCGCTTTGTACATCACTCAGTTTGCGTCCTACCAGACTATCTACGGGGCGTTGGCAGCCATTCCGATTTTATTGGTATGGATCTATATGAGTTGGTGGATCGTGTTGCTGGGGGCAGAGTTTACCGCCAGCCTCGGTGACTACAGAGCGCGCCGAGCTCCTGTATGGGATTGAGAAACAGGATTTTTATTCCGTTGTGCTATAGTCCCATGGCCCTACAAATAATTAAAAGAGATGCACAGTTTGAATACCATTCGAGATGTTGCCCGGCTTGCCGGGGTGTCTGTCGCCACTGTCTCGCGCGTATTGAACGAGCCAGACAAAGTCGCACCCAAGACACAAGCACGTGTTCGGGAAGTCATGACCGAGCTGAATTTTATCCCGAATCTCAATGCCCGCAGTCTGGCGACCAGCCGCTCCGGAGTTATCGGCATTCTGGTTAATAATGTCTCCGGCGGTTATTACGCCCGAATTGTCGATAGCATCGAGGCGGAAGCTCGTCGTCGCAATGTCTTTACGTTGATCAACTGTGGCAACCATGACAGCGACGATGTGATGCAGGCAGCACTGCGTCTGGCTAGCCGGCAGTGTGATGCCATCATTGCCAGTGTTCCTTTCATGGATGATGAAGTGTTGGCGCGTTTCCTGGCGATGCAGCCGAATGCCGTGTTGTTGAATTGTATTTCGTCGTTATATCGCCAACGCTCGTTAGCCGTCGACAACCGCTATGGTGTGCATTTGGCTTTGGATCATTTGTACCAGTTGGGTCACCGGCATATCGGTTTGGTAATCGGCCCGTTGGCGAACAGTGAAAGTCAATTACGCCTGGCGGCCTGCCGCGAGTGGTTTGCCAAGCAAGGACTGGGCGATCCCGTATTGGCCGAAGGTGACTTCTCCTGCGCTTCAGGCATTCTGGCGGCGGCACAGCTGCTGTCGGCGTCCCCAGAATTGACGGCGTTGTTTTGCTTCAACGATCACATGGCGATTGGTGCCTTGCACCATGCTCGTCAGGCTAATCTGGTGGTACCAGGGCAGCTGTCTGTGGTCGGGTTTGATGACAATGAGCTGGCTGCCTACTCTGAGCCAGGGTTGACTACGGTTGCACAGCCGCTCGAAGCGTTGGGTGAACAGGCCTTGATGCTGGCTCAGCAGTTGATTGCCGGCGAGGAGGTCGGCGAGCAGCCGCAATTATTACCCGAGCTGATTATCCGCCAGTCCACGGCCAAGCCTGCCAACGCTTAGCCGTGAGTCATCTCGCCCTGGTCGTTATGACCGGGGCGAGGTTGCCATTCACAACACAGAGGCTATTGCGTGTCTTTTGGCCTGCTGTGCATGTTCAGAAACAAAAGGAGTTTCCCTTGATCGCCCTGATTCAACGCGTTAGCCACGCCAGCGTGACCGTGGCCGGTGACACGGTTGGACAAATAGGTCCTGGCCTACTGGTACTGCTGGGTGTACAGCGCGATGACGATAATGGCAAGGCCGACAAGCTGTTACATAAGGTCAGCCATTACCGTATCTTTTCCGATAGTCAGGGGAAGATGAACCTCAATGTACAAGAGGCCGGCGGCAGTCTGCTGGTGGTTTCGCAATTTACATTGGCGGCAGAAACGGAAAAGGGATTGCGTCCAGGGTTCTCCAATGGTGCCAATCCTCAGTTGGCCGAACGTCTGTATGATTACTTCGTCGAGCAAAGTCGCCTCGCGGGTCTGACAACTGAAACTGGCCGTTTTGCTGCGGATATGCAAGTCAGCCTGACCAATGATGGTCCGGTGACATTTTGGCTGGAAGTGTAGCCAATACCGTTCCGGTGCAGCGGTGGTTCAGGATCAGCGAAGGTGGCTCAGTCAGGCAGGTAAAGTGCCTAATGAGCTGCTTTGCTGCCATATGCCTTCAGTTTCTTCTGCTCCCCATCGCTCTGTGTCAGAAGCGCCGAGCCTGCGGCCGTCAGTCGGGCTGACTCGGTCGCAACGAGCCCAGACGCCCTTGTGGCGGATAGGTGACGCCAGCCGCGGATTTTTTATCGCAACCATCAGGAATGGATGCGCTGAGCTGCGGATTAGCCAACTCGCCGTTGACCGCAATCCGGATGTCACTGCAACCGCGTTTGTTGAGCACATCGACATCCGCTTGCCAATGGGCGGTGGCGAGCGCCACAGCGCCGGATGGCGCAATGAGATGGCTAATAGTGGCAATTCCGCCATCGAACTGCACCACCCCTTGATTGATGCGCAGGGCCAGTGTCATCTGGTTGACTCCCGTACCGGTGCCGAGCAAGGCGGGCGTGAGTTGCGACCAGGAGGTGACCGGTGGTAGCCGGTCACTCAAGTCATCTAAATATCGGTCAAACTGCAATTGATCGAGGAACAGATCCTGCCCCTGTAATGCGATTGTGCCCTGCAAATTGGCCAACCAGGCCGGGGTGTCCTGCCCCTTGGTTTGTAGCTCGGCGTTCAAATCCAGGCGTCCGCCAACATCATAGGTCGGTTGCCAGAAGCGAGAGAGGGTCTCCAGGGGCAGTTTCCTGGCTCTGAGCGTCAGCTGGTAGGCCGCCTGGCTATCGCGAGGCCAGCTGCCCTCGGCTTTGATATCGCCACCATCGAGAGGCAGCGACAGATTTTTCAGGCGCCATTGCTCAGCCGTCAGCTCTGCCTGGAGCTCGCCGCGGCGGCTGACCAGGCTGCCATAAACCAGTTCGCCCCAGGTGATCTCCCATCGGGATTTGTCGTTTAGAGGGGTGAAACCGCTGTCTGTCAGCTCGAGGTCCGTGGCAAACAGATCCAGCCCTTTGAGAGACAGCGGGATCTGGTCATCGTATGAGAGCAATGCCAGCCGCTTGCCATCCAGACGATGTAGTCGCAGCTGCGTGATCGGCCATGGCAGGCTGCGGCTGCGCCAGTCCGCTGGCAATTCGGCTTGCCAATCGGCCAGGGTCACGGTATCCAGGTCCAGCAGCTGTTGTTGCGGCAGGTATGCACCATCCAGTGTCAGACTTCCTTCCCACAACTGCGCCTGTAATTGCCCCTGCCAGCGTGTCGGGTGCAGAGTCAGCTCACCCTGAATGTTGTTGATGGAGAGATCCTCAAGCGCGAGTTCACCCAGGTTACCCTGCAGGTTACCCTCTATCTGACCATCGGCCTGCCAGAGGAGCCGGGGGACTGTCACGTTAAGCTGATTAAATATCAGCTTCTTGTCAGGTTGGCTAACACTCAGCTCCCGGATGTCGCCATCGAGGATTTCGACACGTTGCCAAGGTAGCGAGGGCAGGTCTGTTGTGGTGAGACGCATCTGCTGGATCACCGGGTGCTTCAGTTGCAGGCTTTGAGTAGTCGATTGCCATTCGAGTGCCGTGGACAACCGGCCGTCAAAGAGCTGTGCTTGCAGGTGTTCGAACTGCCAGCCCTGAGTCTGTCGCTTACCCTCCAGCTCCAGATTGGCTAGCTCAAGGCCATGCCATTGCAGGCGCTTGGCACGTCCCGTCAGGGTTAATCTGCTATCAGGCTGCCATCGCCCCTCGACGAGCGGTTGCCAGTTAGCCACTTGCAGGCTGGCGTCTCCCAGCACCCAGTCCGGGCCGAGGAGCGTCAGCCGTTCTGCGTTCAGATCTCGAACCGTCAATTGCAATAGTGGCAAGGCGGGCCAGCGCTGACCGGGAGCCAGTTGCAGACGGCTGCCGATGAGGTCGAGGTGGGCCAGTTCGATGCGCCTGTGCCACCAGGCGCCTTCTGCAACTTCGATGTAAATTTTGTCGGCATTGAACACATCCCCCAATTTGACCTGCTCCAGCAGCATCACATTGGGGTAAAAGGGGTTAAATTCGATGCGGCCAATCTGCAGCGGCAGGCCTGTCTGCTGTTCGACCCAGCTGCTGAGCGGCGCCTTCAGGTACTCTGCCTTAAAGAGGCCGAGCGCTATCCAGATGGCAATGACCAATGCCAGCAGAGAGTAGAAGAAGAGTCGAAACGCAAGACGCATGCTGATGAAATCCCCCGGGAAATCTGTATGCCATCATAGGCGTTTGTTACGCCGAAGCGAAGTGTGCCTCACGCCTGTGCAAACTCTTGTTGTAAGGTCATCCAGCGCCGAATCAAGGGCGCGACACATTCAGGGTGATGCTGATAGATCCAGCGCGCCAGCTCCTGCACCCTGGGAATCATGGCCTGATCCCGCACCAGATCGGCGATGCGCAGGCTGGCGAGTCCAGTCTGACGCGTACCGAGTAACTCTCCTGGCCCCCTGAGCTCCAGATCCTTTTGTGCAATCACAAAACCATCATGGCTGTCACGCAGGACTCCGAGCCGTTGCTGAGCGGTGCGAGATAAGGGCGCGTGATAGAGCAGAACACAATGCGAAGCGACGGCACCTCGACCAACACGGCCGCGCAACTGGTGGAGCTGGGCCAGCCCCAACCGCTCGGGATTTTCGATGATCATCAGGCTGGCATTCGGCACATCGACACCGACCTCGATGACGGTCGTGGCAACGAGCAGCTGCAGTATGCCGGCCTTGAATTCGGCCATCACGCGCTGCTTTTCCAGTGGTTTCATCCGACCATGGACCAGACCGATGTGCAGCCCGGGTAGCGCCTCTTGCAACGCCAGGGCGGTCTTTTCCGCTGCCTGGCACTCCAGCAGCTCAGATTCCTCGATCAGGGTGCAGACCCAGTAGGCCTGCTTACCTTGCTGACAGGCCAACCTTACCCGCTCGATCACCTCGTGGCGTCGACTATCAGGCAGGGCGACGGTGGTGACCGGGCTGCGTCCTGGTGGCAGCTCGTCGATGACTGACGTGTCCAGGTCGGCATAGGCGGTCATGGCCAGCGTCCGCGGTATCGGTGTGGCGGTCATGATCAGCTGATGAGGATAGAGCCCGGCACGCGCCCCTTTCTCGCGCAGAGCCAGCCGCTGGTGCACACCGAAACGATGTTGCTCATCGATGATGACCAGCACCAGATGCTGGAATTGCACCTGCTCCTGAAACATCGCATGGGTCCCTACCACCATCTGCACTTCGCCACTGGCGACGGCGTGCATCTGCTGCTCGCGAGCCTTACCTTTCTGTTTCCCGGCCAGCCAGCCGACGCGAATGGCCAGTGGCTCCAGCCAGTGGGCAAAATTGGCGGCGTGTTGCTCTGCCAGCAGCTCGGTCGGCGCCATAAGCGCCACTTGTCCGCCGTGACCTATGGCCTGCAAAGCTGCGAGGGCGGCGACCAGCGTCTTGCCCGACCCGACATCTCCCTGTACCAGACGCATCATGGGGTGGGGTTTGGCAAGGTCGTCACTGATTTCTTCGACCACCCGCCGCTGCGCCGCGGTCGGCTGGAATGGCAAAGACGCAAGCAGTCGTTCCACCAGCGACGGATGAGGGGGCAAGGGGCAGGCGGGATGGCGTTGACTCTGTTGCCGCAACTGCAGCACCGACAGATTATGTGCCAGCAGTTCTTCAATGATTAACCGTTGTTGCGCCGGGTGCTGGCCGAACTCCAGCTGGCTGAGCGCCAGTTCCGGCGGCGGCCGATGTAACAGTTGCAGGGCGGTGGCCAGGGATAATTGTCTGGGATAAGCCGCCTCAGGCAACCATTCGCGCAGGCCATGCTCTGCCAGCAACTGCAGAGCCTGGTCGGTCAGACTGCGCAGGCTTTGTTGACGTAACCCCTCGGTGGCGGGGTAAACGGGGGTCAATGCCTCATCGAGAACAACCTCGCCTGCGGCATCCAGCATCTTGTATTCAGGGTGGATGATCTCGGGGCCATAGTTGCCGCTGCGGATCTCGCCGTAACAGCGCATGCGGCGACCACTGGTCATCGCCGCTTTCTGACCCGCCGTGAAATTGAAAAAACGCAGAGTCAGGGTGCCGTTGCCATCACTGATGCGACAGACCAGCATGCGCCGCCGGGCAGGGACAATCTGGCAATCCTGAATCACACCCTCGACATTGCAGTGCATGCCGGGCAACAGGTCGGCAATCGGGCAGAGGTGGGTGCGGTCTTCATAACGCAGCGGCAGATGAAACAACAGATCCTGAACCGTCTCGATGCCGAGATGGCCAAGTTTCTCTGCAAGTTTACTGCCGACCCCCTTGAGGCCGGTGACCGGAATCGATGCCAGCTCCATGTGCTCTACCACAAAGTACTGTAAATATGATCATACCATAACAGAACCGGCCGCCAAACGGCAGCCGGTCTGTAGTTCTCGACAGGTCAGATAAGTTGCCGAAGCAGCAGGTGTGCCTTGAAACGCTGTAGCCTGAGCAGCAGACGGCGCACTTCGTCCGGATAGTCTGCGATCTGTTCCAATTGGCTAAAGTGGTGCAGGCGGTGACAGTGCACCAGGATGTTGGCGCGCTCGTCAGCGAACTTGTGTTGTAACAACCGTTGGTGGTCACGGATCAACAGACCGTTCTCCAAATCCAGAGCCCAGGCTCGTGGATTCAGGTTACTGCCGGTGATCATGGCCAGGGTCTCATCGACGAAAATGCCCTTGAGGTGGTAGGAGTTCTGCTCATGCCGCCACAACATCAGATTCAGTTGACCGCTGTCGATATAACGCTGGTACTTCTGGGCGAAACGACGCAGATTGACTTCATACAGATAAGGCAGACCACCGACCGTATTGAACGGTTCTCCTGGCGGAATGTAGAAGTCATTGGCGGTTTTGTCGCCGATGACCAGCGTCAGGCGGACTCCGCGCCGTAACAATTTGGCCAGGTCGCGGGCCACATCTTTCGGCGGGTTGAAGTAGGGGGTACAGATAAAGACTTCCCGCTCCGCAGCGCGCAACAGATCTCGAATCGTTCGGTTCAGGCGGTTACGTCGCTTGCCAAGCCCGACTAATGGCGTCACGCCGATTTCACCATCGCGCGGATGTGCATTCGGCACATCGTAACTGGCTTGTTCGAGCGAGAGTTTCAGGCGTCGTAACTCGGGACGTAACGCCTTGATCGGGGTGATCGGAGCTCTGTCCAGCCGCTGTACGGCTTCGGCGCGGCCGAAGTAATGCACGATGAACTGCGCCCAACTGCGAGCCAGTTCTGCATCCTCAAGCTCGTGATAGCGGTCGAAACGATAACGGGCCTGCTGGTGCAGATAGATGTTGTTCAGACTGGCACCGGAGTAAAGCAGGGTATCGTCAAACAGGAATCCCTTCAGGTGCAGCACGCCGAGCCACTCCCGCCGCTTGACGGGAACACCATAGATTTCGACGGCATCGGGGCATTCAGCGGCCAGAGCCTGGTACAACAGGTGGTTGCCGGACTGTTTGCCTTTACCGATCAGACCACGCTGGGCGCGGTGGTAATCGACAAAGACTTTGATATCCAGCGCTGGCCGCGCGGCTTTGGCCGCATACAGCGCCTGCAGGATTTCCCGGCCGGCCTCATCGTCCTGTAAATAGAGGGCCACCAGATAGATGCGGCGCTGGGCACTGGCGATCAGCTGCAGAATGCGCTGCTTGAATTCACTGGCTGAATGCAGAATGCGCAGCCGATCGGCTGCCACGGCCAGTTGGGGCATTTTCTCGAGTTGATGTCGATAATGTGCCGGAGTAAACATACCCAATCTCTCAGTGAGGCGTCATTTGACGCAACATGACCGGTAAAGTCGGACCGCGCATTCTACCAATTTACCGGCGGAGTGCCACTTCTGTGCCGTTATCAGTCCAGTTTGACGCCATAGGGTGACAAAAAACGGGCCGCTATACTGCGGCCCGCTTCACTCATCCTTTATCGCTCCGGGGTTAGATTGGCGCTGTAGCTTGCAGCAGCCAGCCAATCTCATGATCGCTGAGGTGAGCTTTGACCGCTTCGCGGACTTCGGCGTGGTAGCTGTTAATCCAGACGATTTCATCTTCCGACAACAGCGATTTATCAATCAGTCGGACATCAAAGGGGACCAGCGTCAAACGGCGGAAACGGTACATCGTGATTTCGCTCGGCTCTTCGCTGGGCTCTACGACCACCAGGTTTTCGCAGCGAATACCAAAGGCGCCTTCCCGGTAATACCCAGGTTCGTTTGACAAGACCATACCAGGTTCTAACGGGACAAGGGATCCCTTGCTGGCGATCCGTTGTGGCCCTTCATGCACACTGAGGAAGTGGCCGACACCGTGTCCGGTCCCGTGGTCATAGTTGTAACCGGCTTGCCACAACGGCAGACGCGCCAGTACATCCAGCTGAATGCCGGAGGTGCCCTTCGGAAAACGCACACGATCGATGGCGATGTGCCCCTTCAGCACGCGGGTAAACTGGCGTTTCACGTCGTCATCGACCTCGCCAACCTTGACGGTGCGGGTGATGTCCGTGGTGCCTTCGAGATACTGGCCACCCGAGTCAATCAGATAGATGCCATCCTGTCCCAGTGCACGCGGAGTGCCATTGGTATGGTGGTAGTGACACATGGCAGCGTTCGGACCGAGAGCAGAAATGGAGTCAAAACTCGGTTCAACAAAATGCTCTTGTTCTTCACGGAAGCGTTGTAACTGGTCGGCGAGGGTGCCCTCATCGCCTTCAGTGTGTTTCTCGACCTGGCGATCCAGCCAAGCGAGGAAACGGCACATGGCGACGGCATCTTTTTGATGCGCGAGGCGCATGCCTTCGAGTTCGACGGCGTTTTTGCAGGCTTTAGGCAGCGTGCATGGATCCTGACCCTGAACCAGGGTGGCGCCACTGGATTTCAGCAGTCGCAGCGACCAGGCGTTGCTGGTGTCGCCATCGACCAGAATCTTCAGTTTGTCTTCGCCGATGCGATGCAACACATCGCCGAGTTTCTCCAGCGGATAGACAGAGACGTCGTTGCCGACGTGCTGGCTGAACGCATTGCAGTCGAGTTTGTCGGTATCAACGAAGAAATCGACACTGACGTTGCTGTAGATGACGGCATAACATAACACCACCGGGAAGCAGGGAATGTCCCGACCACGCACGTTCAACAACCAGTTGATCGATTCAGATTGCGTCAACAGTGCCGCATCCAGACCTTGTTGGCGCAGACGGCCGGCAATCGCTTCGCGCTTGGCCTCGCTGCTTTGTCCGGTGTAGGCGATGTCATACATCATGACGTCTGCTTTGCTCGGCGCAGGTCTGTCCTGCCA
The DNA here is from genome assembly GCF_042649925.1 of Pseudaeromonas sharmana. NCBI lineage: Bacteria > Pseudomonadati > Pseudomonadota > Gammaproteobacteria > Aeromonadales > Aeromonadaceae > Pseudaeromonas > Pseudaeromonas sharmana. The sequence continues at coordinate 82,739 of NZ_JBHSAF010000007.1, read as the reverse complement.
CATGGCATCGATAGGGTTTTCTTCGAGGCAGGCAAGTTCAATCTCTTTTTGCGCCAGCAAGGCTTTCATCTTCTGATAGCCACTGTAACTATGCAGACGCGGATCAATGGCGACACGTTGATGGCGGTCCAGTTGCTCGGCCAACCATTCGACATGCGGTTGCTCGATCAGGTGAAGATGCTGGAATAAAGCCTCCGGCGCCTGCTGACGGGCTTGCAATGTATAGCGGCCGTCAACGAACAGGGCGGCGGTGTCCGCCAACAGGACGGCGACACCGGCCGAGCCGGTAAACCCGGTCGCCCAGGCCAGACGCTCTGCTTCGGCAGGCAAATACTCGCCGAGGTGATCGTCGTCGTGGGGAATGATCAGGGCATCCAGATTTTGCTCGGCCATCCAGCCACGCAGGGCCTGGATTCGGTTCGCAATGAGTTCGTGGTTCGTCATAAAGAAAACCCGGTTTTTGCTTGATAAATGCTCTGCACAGAGCGGCAGGTGGGCGAGAATAACATAAAGCGAATAACATAGTCGTCACCGACGCAGCGGCTTTTGCGGAAAAAACGTCGCCTCCTCGTTAATAAGGACTCAGCGGAGGCTTTGTTGTTTGCCTATTTACTGACATGGCCGTCTGATTATCCCGCCCTGCCGAGCAGCCCTGGCTATTAATATCGTTAACAGTAATAGACTTGATATTTTATTGGCTCGGCTCTGGTGCGTGATAAGGGCTGGGCTTGCACACGTAATTCAATTTAACTTAATGATTTAATTTGAATTATTTCGCAAGGTTAAGACGGTGAAAATAAAGCCAAGGTGACAGGATTGGCCTATTTCATCGTGATCCGGATTTAGTCGGCTGCTGTTTTGCGCCGCCATTGCTGGATCAGCAAGGCCAACACAATAAAGGCCAATCCCAGCGGTGTCGCACTGGCAATCGGTTCGTTGGCGAACCAGCGCAGCAGCAACAAAGAAAGAAAGGGCGATAAAAAAATCAGGTTGCTGATGCGGGCCGCATGCCGAGTCAAACGCAGTGCCTGCAACCAGCAGACAAAGGCGATACCCATCTCGAACAGACCGATGTACAGCGCCCCCACCCAACCTTGCCAGGCGATCAGGCGGAAATCGGCCAGGATGCCGCACGCCAAAAGAATTAGCGGCAGGCTGCAGCAAAACGTCAGGAACAAGCTAAGCACCGGCTCCTCTTGCTGGCGAGCATTCAGTAACCAGTAGCCGGCCCAGATCAGCGTCGACATCAGTGCCAAAACCACGCCGGTCACCGAGTCAAAATGTAGCGCCAGTACGTCTCCCCGCGTGGCGATGATCAGGGCGCCAAGATAAGCCAGTACTATGGCGACCAGGTCGCGGCGGCGCAAGGCCTGGCCTAGGAATGGCACCGCCAGCAGCGATAATGCGATGGCCCAGGTGTAGTTGATGGCTTGCGCCTGCTGCGCCGGCAAACGGGCATAGGCCTCGAACAGCAGCAAGTAGTACAGCGCCGGATTCAAGGTGCCAAGCAGCAGAAAGTGGCCGGGCCTGGCACTCAGTGTGCGCCAGGCGACAGCAAGTCGTCGCTGCGAGGCCAATATCCCTCCGAGCAACAACACCGAGGTGATGACGGCAACCAGCAACAACTGGGCGGGAGCAAAGAAACGCAGCGACAGTTTGAACGCGGTCGCCACGGTAGACCAGAACAACACTGTCAGCAGGGCGTATCCCCACGCCTTGCGTTCGTCATGCCCGCTCATTCGACAGGCGTGACGCGATAGTAACGTCCGCTGGCATCCATATAGAGGCCGTCACTGCTTTCGGTCAGGATCAGCCGGGGGGTCACTTGCTGATTCCGACGATGCAGGATCACCAGCAGCAGCGTGAAGAAGCCAACCAGTATCGTCATCACCGAGATGGTGCGCAGCAGCCAGCCGCTGTAAAAACTACCGACTACGCCATAGCTGAGCAGGGCACCGAGCAGCAGGCTGCTTGCCCGGGTCAGCGGGACCAGATAACGCTGCTTCCAGCCCTCCAGCCGAATCAGCGACGGTAGCAGACAATGGGTGTAAACCAGCGTCCAGATGATCGTTACACTGGTGATCTGCCAGTAGTAGCTGCTCTGGATATTCCACCACAGCAGCGTCAACAACATGACTCCACTGACCATACCAAATGCGACCCCAGCCCAGGCCATCCAGGGGCGGGGCAGCTCATGACGGCAGGTCAGACAGGTCACCGCATTGAGTCCAACCGCAAATCCGATTAAGGCGGTCAGCAACGCCTTGACTTCTGCCCACCCCAGCTCGCCTGTGACCAGTACATAAATGGCCAGTGCCGCGACCAGTGTCAGCAGCGCAATGAGGCCAGTGGTGAAGTAACGGCGGATCTGCAGCATGACAACCTCGATGTGACAATAAAAAAGGCCCGCGGGCGGGCCTTATGATACGCCAGAAGGCGTGATGGATCATGCCTGCTGAGCGACCGGCTCATTTTCCAGAGGCAAGCGGATTTGGAAATGTGCGCCCTGGCCTGGCTCGCTATCACAGCTGATGCGTCCTTTCATCAATTGGACCACCAGATTGTAGACAATATGGGTACCCAGGCCGCTGCCCCCCTGACCGCGCTTGGAGGTCACAAAGGGGTCGAAGATGCGCGGCAAGATGGCCGGATCAATGCCGCGTCCATTATCGGCATAGTCGATGACCAGCTCGTCTTCAGCGATGCCGATGTGGATGCTGATCTTTTTCTCCTGGTCCCAGCCTTCGAAACCGTGACGAATCGAGTTGAGAATCAGGTTGGAATAAATCTGGGCGAATGAGCCGGGGTAGGAATAGATCGCCAGTTGCGGGTCACACTGAATTTCAACCTCGGTCTGACTCTTTTTCAGTTTATGGCCGAGTGAGACGACCACCTGGTGCAGGTTTTCGGCAACATTGAACTTGTAATGCGCCTGTGAGGATTGATCAACCGCGACCTGCTTGAAACTGGAGATCAGGTCAGATGCCCGGCGCAGATTGTTTTGCAACAACAGCGCCGATTCATCCAGCGTGTGAATCAAGTCGGTCAGATAGCTGCGGGAGAGCTGTTTTTCGTCAATCTTGGTTTTGAACTCGCGGATGCGCTCTTGCAGGAACGAGGCCGCCGTGACACTGATGCCGACCGGTGTGTTGATTTCGTGTGCGACACCGGCGACGAGTGAACCGAGGGAGGCCATCTTCTCGGATTCAACCAGGTTTTGCTGTGCCATCTTCAAATTATCGTAGGCCTTGGCCAACTGCTCGTTACTCTCTTTCAGGCTGCGGGTCCGTCGATCCACCTTGGCTTCCAGCTCCTCGTTGAGACGGATAATTTCACGTTCGACCCGCTTGAGGGGGGTAATGTCATACCCGAATGCGATGCGGTATTTCAGATCCGGCCCTTCGTAGAACGGCACAAAGCTCCACTGCAGGATCAGCTCTTCGCCCTGCTGGTCCTGGGTGGTGACCTCGCGCTGTTCCAGTAGACTGCCCTGCTCAAGTTCATTCGCGATCTGGCGTCGCTCGTCTCGGGAGACGAAGCGTTCCAGCCAAGGGTGGCCAATCATCTCCTGCTGCACGTAACCGGTCAGCAGCACCGCGGCCGGGTTGACCGTCACGATTTTCAGCTCGGTATCGAGACAGCAGATCACCAGATTCGACGAATTGATCAATGTGGTGGAGAAGTCGCGTTCTTGCTGTAATTTCTCGGTCATTTGCTGGCGGGTGGTAAACTCGTCGGCCAGCGTGACGCGCATGCGGTTGATGCTGGCGGCGAGCAAATCCAGCTCATCCGCAGCATCGACCTGGCGGTTTTCCAGTTGCAGTTCATCATCCAGGTGCCCGAGCGAGAAATTCTCGGTGTAGGTAGCGATACGGTTCAGATGACGGATCACCTTGTAGTAGATGATCAACAGGATGCAAAACGATACGACCAGCGTCTTGATGGTTTGCGACACCAGTATGATGATCGATTTCTCCATCAGCCGGTGATAGATCATCTCCAGCGAGGACGCGACGAACAGCTTGCCGACTTTCTCTCCCTGATAGGTCAGATCAAACTCACGCGAGATATCGTAGCTAGGCAGTTCTTTACCCAGCGACTGCAAACGCACCTCACTGTCGCCCATCGCCTCCTTGACTTCGACGAACTGCATCGAGGGCAGATTCATGATGCCTTCCAGTTGCACCTGAATCTGTTCTTCGTCCAGATTCCACAGGCTGGAGGCGATCGGCTGCAAAAACGAGGCTTCGATCTGGTTCAGACTGCTTTCCACCATGCCGCGGTCCTGTCGGTAGTCCCAGAACAGTTGCACTGCCGTGATCAGTAGCGCCAGCAGGGTACTGCAGGCAAGAATATAGGAGAGCAGCCGGAACGACAGGCTGTGGCGGACGTTCGCCTTGAAGACTTTATGCAATGCAATCGGGGACATGGCCTTCCTGTCTGGTTGACGAAATCGACGGTTCCTTGTGATGAGTTTATCTTCCCGACTCGGAGCGACAAGCGTTTCGGGCTTGATAATTACTCTTCCTACCTACATCTTAGGGCATTATGCACTTTTGTCCGTGAGTTACCCCACGAAGGTCGAGGAGTTGTTGCCAATGCCAAATCCGCTGTTGTCGATGGAAGGGCTGCCGCCGTTCAGTCAGATCCAACCCGAGCATGTCCGTCCTGCCATCGAACAGGCGATCGCCGATTGCAAACAACGCATCGTCGATGTCTTGAAACTGCAGGAGCCTTACACCTGGGATAATCTGGTGGCGCCACTGGAAGAGGTGGACGATCGCCTGTCACGCATCTGGTCGCCGGTGTCGCACCTGAATTCGGTGCTCAATTCGGCCGAACTGCGCGAGGCCCATGATGGCTGCCTGCCGCTGCTCTCCGAATACCAGACGTTTGTTGGTCAGCATGCCGAACTCTATCAGGCATTCCGTTCGCTGGCAGAAAGCGACGAGTTCTCGCGCTTGAGTGGCGCCCAGCGCAAGCAGATCGAGAACACCTTGCGCGATTTCCGCCTGTCCGGGATCGCGTTGCCGGCCGAGCAGCAACAGCGTTACGGCGAGATCGTCTCCCGCCTCTCCGAGCTGGCGTCCAATTTCAGCAATCAGGTGATGGATGCCACCCTTGCCTGGCACAAGCTCGTCACCGACGAAAGCGAGCTGGCCGGATTGCCGGAATCGGCGAAGGCGGCGGCGCGTCAGCTGGCACAGAGCCGTGAGCTGGAGGGGTGGCTGTTTACGCTGGATATTCCCTCTTACTTGCCGGTCCTGATGTATGCCGACAGCCGGGCGCTGCGCGAAGAGCTCTATACCGCCTATGTGACACGCGCCTCGGAAGTCGGGCCCAATGCCGGGCAATGGGACAATGGTCCGCTGATGGCAGAGACGCTGGCGCTGCGTCACGAGTTGGCGCAACTGCTGGGCTTTGCCAGCTATGCCGACTATTCACTGGCGACCAAGATGGCGGAAACGCCGCAGCAGGTGCTCGGCTTCCTCGAGGATCTGGCCAAGCGGTCACGACCACAGGCCGAACGCGATCTGGCCGAAGTGCGCGAGTTCGCGCGCAGCGAATTTGCTGCCGAGGATCTGCAAGCCTGGGATCTGACTTACTATGCCGAAAAGTTGAAGCAGCATCGCTATGCGATCTCCGATGAGGCGTTGCGCCCCTACTTCCCGGCGCCGCGCGTGCTGCAAGGCCTGTTCGAGACGGTGCGTCGGCTGTTTGGCCTGCGGATCCAGCAACGGCTGGCCGTGGAAATCTGGCATCCGGATGTGCGTTTCTACGATATCTATGATGCGGATGGTGAGTTGCGAGGCAGCTTCTATCTCGACCTGTATGCCCGCCCACACAAGCGCGGCGGGGCCTGGATGGATGATTGTCTGGGACGTCGCTTCCGGCAGGATGGCGAACTGCAACGGCCGGTTGCCTATCTGACCTGCAACTTCAACGGCCCGGTCGGTGACAAGCCGGCGCTGTTTACCCATGACGAGGTGGTCACGCTGTTCCACGAATTCGGTCACGGTCTGCACCACATGCTGACCCAGATCGACGTCGCCGGCGTGGCCGGGATCCACGGTGTGCCTTGGGATGCCGTCGAGCTGCCGAGCCAGTTCATGGAGAACTGGTGCTGGGAGCCGGAGGCACTGGCATTCCTGTCGGGGCATGTCGAAACCGGCGAGCCGCTGCCACAAGCCGAGCTGGAACGCCTGCTGGCGGCAAAGAACTTCCAGTCGGCGATGCAGATGTTGCGTCAGCTGGAGTTCTCGCTGTTCGACTTCCGCCTGCATCATGGTTATGACCCGAAGCAGGGGGCTCAGGTGCAGCAGGTGCTGGATGCGGTGCGTGCCGAGATCTCGGTGTTCCCGCCGCCCGCTTTTAACCGCTTCCAGCACAGCTTCTCCCACATCTTTGCCGGCGGCTATGCCGCCGGTTACTACAGCTATAAGTGGGCCGAAGTTCTGTCTGCCGATGCATTCTCGCGGTTTGAGGAAGAAGGCATTTTCAATGCCCAGACCGGGGCCGACTTCCTGCATCATGTCCTGGAAAAGGGCGGCTCCCGCTCCCCGATGGAGCTGTTCCGGGCGTTCCGGGGCCGTGAACCGAGCATTGATGCGTTGCTGCGGCACAGCGGCATAACCGGATAAAGCGGCGAATCTCACCTAACCCGGCGCAAGCCGGGTTTTTTACCTGTGTTTGCCGGGATTATTGCCGCAGATGCAGCACTCCATGGCACAAAACAGGCGTTATCACAGCGCTGGGCCGGGGGTAATATGCTGCCATGACCGGTTTGCCCACTGACTTTGTTGACCTGCCAAGGATGTTATCCATGAACATTGCTGAACTTGTGACCCGTCGTTACACCTGCAAGGCCTATGATCCACAACGCCCACTCACTGCGGATGAGCTGCTACAACTGCAGGCGATACTGCGCTGCAGTCCCTCATCTGTAAATTCACAACCTTGGCACTTCTTTTTTGTGACCTCGGAAGAGGGTAAGGCCCGACTGCTGCCGGCCTTGACCGAACACAATGTGGCCAAGGTACGCAGCGCCCCGCTGACGGTGGTGATCGCCACCCGTACCGAACTGGATGATGGCCACCTGCAGGCACTGCTGACACAGGAGGCGCTGGATGGGCGCTTCGGTGGCAATGCCGAGGCCCAGAAAGGGGCCGATACGGCGCGTCGCTACTATGTCGGCCTGAACAGCACCTCGGCGCAGAAGCAGCAGGAGTGGATGGCACGCCAGGCCTATATCGCGCTCGGCTTTTTATTGATGGGGGCGGCGGCTATGGATCTGGATGCCACGCCGATCGAAGGTTTTTTCCCGGAGAAGATGGATGCCGCGCTCGGCCTCGAGGCGCTGGGGCTGAAGAGCGTTGTGGTGGCGAGCGTTGGCCATCACAGCGTCGAAGATTTTAATGCCGCCTTGCCAAAGTCCCGCCTGCCACTGCAACAGGTACTGACCCAGCTGTAATCTTGTGGAGGCCGGCTGGTGCCGGTCTCCATCTCATTTGACGCCTGCCTTGCGTGCTCTTCTCTTCTGCTGGAAATTCCGCTCATTGCCTGCAATTAAGCGCTAGCTTGGCGTACTATCTGGCGTATTGCGCCACACCTGGTGTCCGAATCGGAATTTTATAAGGAAGTAGCATGTCCGACACTGCGATCCCGCCTCTGCCCACCGTCGACGATGTCCATCAGGCAGCGCAACGCATTGCGCCCTGGATTGTTAAAACCCCGTTTGTCTTTTCGCAGACGCTATCGCAGAAGCTTGGGGCCCCTGTCTGGTTGAAGTTCGAGAACCTGCAATTTACCGCGTCATTCAAGGAGCGCGGCGCGTTGAACAAGTTGCTGCTGCTGACGCCGGAGGAGCGGGCGCGCGGTGTCATTGCCGCGTCGGCGGGTAACCATGCCCAGGGTGTGGCATACCATGCGACACAAAATGGCATCACGGCGACGATCGTCATGCCACGCTCGACGCCGAATACCAAGGTGGAGCGGGTACGGGAACACGGCGCACGCGTCGTGCTGTTCGGAGCCGACTTCGCCGAGGCGGCGGCCGAGATGCGGCGTCTGGCTGCCGAAGAGGGGCTGACCATAGTCCACCCGTTCGATGATGCAGCCGTGATTGCCGGGCAGGGAACGCTGGCGCTGGAAATGCTGGAGGCCGAGCCGGCACTCGACACGCTCGTTGTGCCGATTGGCGGTGGCGGCTTGATCGCCGGCTGTGCGTTGGCGGCCAGGGCGCAGCGTCCCGATTTGCGCCTGATCGGTGTGCAATCGGCGCTCTACCCCGGCATGGCGCGGGCAACGGGCCATTACCACTATCCGGTACAACCTGGCTCGACGGTGGCTGAAGGGATCGCTGTGCTGGAACCTGGTCAGCTGACGCGACGCCTGGTCAGCGACCTGGTTGACGAGATCGTCGTCGTCGACGAGGCGGCGATCGAACAGGCGATCGCCCTGCTGCTCGCGGTCGAGAAGACCTTGTGCGAGGGGGCCGGCGCCGCCGGGATTGCCGCCATGCTGGCGCGCCCGGAGCTGTTCGCCGGCCGGCGGGTGGGGGTGGTGCTCTCCGGCGGCAACATCGATACCCGGGTGCTGGTGGCCGTGCTGCAACGCCATCTTACCCGCACCGGCCGCATGGTGCGGATCCGCGCCGAGCTGCCGGATCGCCCCGGTTCCCTGGCCCAGCTTACGGCCATCATTGCCGACAACGGCGGCAACATTTACGAGTTGCGTCATGAGCGCTTTGCGGCGGCCAGCCTGGCCAAGGAGAGCGCAGTCACCATTGACGTCGAGCTGCGGGATGCCGCCGATCTGGAACCGATGATGCAGCGTCTGCAAGCTTGCGGTTTCAAGGCGCGGCGCGATCAGTTCTAGGCATGGTGCCGCCTCAGTAGGGGCGGCCATCCTTGTGCAACACCTGCCAGCGGCCATCGGCCGCAGCGATGAACGCCAGATCGTCTTCCGGATAGGTGACCGCATCGTCCGGGCTGCGATCGCCGACTTCGAGATAGGTCGCATCTAGCCCTGTGCGGTTGAGCAGTTGATGGCCGAGCCCGCAGCCGGCTCGAAATCCGATGCAGTCACCGGGTTGCAGCAGGTATTCCGCCGCGCCATAACGCAGTGTTGGTATCCCGGCGAGGATGTAGATGAATTCGTCCTGCTGGCTGTGATGGTGCAGCAGCGCCGATTCGGCACCCGGCGCCAGCGTCGTCAGGTTGACCCCGAAACGGGTCAGGCCGAAGTAGTCCCCCAACTTGTGCTTGCTGCGGCCGGCTACCCGCTCGGCAAACGGCGCAGGATAGAGGCTAGGGGCCGTGTGCGGCGGAATTTGCCGTGCCGCGATAGGGGGGGTGGTCATGGGGAACTCCCGGTAACAGGCCAGGGTGAACGACCACTATACCGGGGTGACTGTCGCCGTCAATTCGCTCAGCGCAGCGTACGCACCGTCACCTTGGGGCGCTCGTCGACGGTGAGTGAGAACACATCTGGACGGGCATAATGACCACAGACATCCAGATCATAACGGGCTCGGATCAGCTCCTGCCGATCGACGCGTGCGATCACCAGTCCCTCGGCGTCACGCAGCGGACCGGCCAGCACATCTCCGTAGGGACCGACGATCATGCTGTTGCCTCGGATCAGCGGCCGTTCTGCTTCCCAGCCCGGCACCTCGATGCCGAGTGCGGCCGGGGATGGCTGCACCTGACAGGCGGTGATGGCGAACAGGCGCCCCTCGTGGGCGATATGACGTATGGTGGCCTGCCAGATCTCGCGTTCATCGACGGTGGGGGCGCACCAGAAGTCGATGCCCTTGGCATACATCGCCATACGCAGCAGCGGCATTTGGTTTTCCCAGCAGATGGCAGCCGCGAAACGGCCAATCGGACTCTCCTGCACCTCTAGCGTCGAGCCGTCGCCTTGACCCCAGATCAGGCGTTCAGTGCCGGTCGGCATCAGTTTGCGGTGTTTGCCGCACAAGCCGCTCTCCGGCGAGAAGTAGAGAGCTGTGCAATACAGCGTATTGCCGTCACGCTCGATGACACCGACCACCAGGTGGCTGCCGGTGCGTTGTGCCAGCGCGGCCAGCTCGTCGGTCTCGGCGCCTGGCACCGTCAGCGCGTTGGCAACATAGCGCTCGAACACCTCACGTCCTTCGGCGAGGCGGTAACCGAGGCGGGTACCGAAGATCTCGCCCTTCGGATAGCCGCCGAGCAACGCTTCGGGTAACACCAGCAGCTCGATGCCGGCATCGCGGATCTGGGGTTCATAGCTGAGGATCCTGGCCAGCGTGGCCGCTTTGCCTGCCGGATCGCTGCCGATCTGCAGCGCGGCCAGAGTGGTCTGGGTCATGTTGTGCTCCTGAGTGCCTGTCGGATGAGAAAAGCGGTTTACAGGACGATAGCGGCTCCGCGATCATGCAACAACACGGGTTCAGGGCTATCAGATATGAATGTAATTGATTTCAGTCGTCTGGATTTAAACCTGTTGAAGGTCTTTGAGGCGTTGTATGAGGAGGGCGGGGCCGGCCGTGCCGCGCTGCGACTGGGGCTGACCCAGTCTGCGGTCAGTGCCGCCCTGGCCCGGCTGCGTAGCCTGTATGGCGATCATCTGTTCGTGCGTACCGGGCGCGGTCTGCGGCCGACGGCCACCGCCGAGGCGCTGCGCCCGATCATCACCGCCGCCCTCGACAAATGTCGGCAGAGTCTGATGCTGAGTCTGCCGACCACGGCAGAATTGGCTGGCCGCACCGTGACGCTCGGCCTCTCCGATGATCACGAGATGGCGCTCGGCGATCTGCTCATCCGCTGGGTGCACGAGCGAGCGCCAGGGCTGCGGCTGATCCTGCGGCAGACCAATGCTCACCTGGCCGGTGACATGCTCGGCAGCCGGCAGATCGATCTCAGCCTGACCGCCGGCGGTGTGGTGGCGGCCACATTTGGGCGCCAGGCACTGGGGACCGGCGGCTATGCCTGCCTGTTCGACCGCGAGCAGGCGCCGACCGGGGGGCTGGATCTGGCCGAGTTCCTGCGGCGAGACCATCTGCTGATCTCCTCCGGTGGCCATGTCGGCCAGGTGGATGCCTCACTGGCCGAGCTGGGGCTTAGCCGGCACATCCGTGCCTCAACGACCCACTTCTCTGCGCTGGCGTTCCTGCTGCCGGGCAGCGACTGTATCGCCACGCTGCCGAGCCATGCCGCCCGGTCGCTGGCGCGCAGCGGGGCCCTGGTCTGCCTGCCCTGTCCGCTGGCGATGCCGAGTTATCCGGTGGAGCTGGGTTGGCGCCAGGATAGTCTGCGCGATCCGGCGCTGCAGTTGCTCAAGGGGCTGATCGTCGATGCAGCCCGAGTCAGGCTCGGCTTGACCCCCTGAGAGCGAGGCGATCTAGACGTCGTCCGCGCCAGGCATCTCGCCGAACAGGGTGCTGGCCTCGCTGCGGATCAACTCGATGAAGCGGCGCAGTCGGGCCGGATAGAAGCGGGCGTAGGGGTAGACCAGACTGACCGGTAACGGCGCGGCCTGCCACGCCGGCGCCAACTGCACCAGTTCACCGCGCGCCAGTGCCGGCGCCATCATCCAGCGCGAACCAATGGCGACGCCGACGCCCTGGATGGCCGCGCTGCGTAGCGCATACAGGCTGTCGGTGCTGAACCGTGGCTGGATGGCGAAACGTTTTTGCTTGCCGCTGACGCCGTGCGTCAACTCGACCTCGGTGCGGTAGTAGGTACGCAGCGCCAGCCATGGCAATGCAGCCAGCTCGGCCGGCTCCTGGGGAGGCATGCCGTCGCCAAGCAGGGAAGGGGCGGCGACGACGATACGGGGGACCTCGGCCAGCGGCAACGCCACCAATCCCGGGTCCGTGACGACACCGACCTGGATCGCGCAGTCGACGCCGGCGGCGATGTAGTCGTGGATCGCCCTGTCATCGTGCAGCAGCCACTCCACCGCCATGCCGGCGTGTTGTTGCAGGTAGCGCGCCAGCGGCGCGATCAGCCGATCCTGGCCGAAGGCGTGCGGTACTATCACTCTGAGCACCCCTTCCGGCTCTTCACGTGCGCCCTTGAGTTCAGATTCAAACCGAGCCCATGCAGCTAGCAGCTCCCGTGCCCGCTCGTAGCAACGTTCGCCATCTTGCGTCAGGCGCATGGTGTGGGTGGTGCGTTGCAGCAGGCGCAGGCCGAGCGCCCGTTCCAGCTGTTGCAGGCGGCGGCTAATGGTCGGCTGGCTGGTGCCGAGCTGGGCCGCGGCAGCCGACAGGCTGCCCGCCTCGACGATGCGGACCAGCGTCTGCATCAGCTCGATACGTTCTCCGGTACCGGGTTGTAGCGACGAGGCGATTTTTGGATCCGAGGGGGTTGGCATCCGCTTGGCTCAGGGCTGTGTATACGCAAAACGTATAACAGATGTGCATTCCGTGCGTCTACAAATACGTTATCTCCGGATCGATGATGTGCATCTCCTTTATCATCCTGACGCGAGGTGACATCATGACATCCCTTTCCCCGTTACCCGGCACGCATTCCGTGCTCGCCGAGCCCGATATTCCGGTTCCGCTCGGCCCGGCGCGGATCCTGTTGCTGGCCACTGGTGCCGGCGTGTCCGTCGCCTGCCTCTATTACTCCCAGCCGATGCTGGGGGTGATGGGCGCAGAGATGGGGATCTCGGCGCGTACCAGCGGTCTGATCCCCACCCTGACCCAGCTCGGTTATGCACTCGGCATCCTGCTGCTGTCTCCGCTCGGTGATCGCTATGAACGCCGTCGCATCATGTTGTGCAAGGCACTGTTGCTGGTTGCTGCACTCTTGCTGTCCGGCATGGCGCCTTCGCTGACACTGCTGCTGCCGGCCGCGTTACTGACCGGATTGGCGGCGACGTTAGCCCAGGACCTGGTACCGGCGGCGGCGACGCTGGCACCGGCGGCCAAGCGCGGCAAGGTGATCGGGTCCGTGATGACAGGACTGCTTGCGGGCATACTGCTGTCGCGGGTGCTCAGTGGCCTGGTGGCTGACCTCCTGGGCTGGCGGGCCATGTTTTTCATCGCGGCCGCGTCGTTACTGGGGTTGGTCTGGGCGATGTGGCGCCACCTGCCGCGCTTCCACCCGACGACCGATTTGGCCTATCCGGCGCTGCTGGCTTCCCTGCTGACACTGTGGCGGCAACACGGCGCGTTGCGGCGGGCGGCCATGGCCCAAGGGCTGCTGGCGGTCGGCTTCAGTGCGTTCTGGTCGACGCTGGCGTTGATGCTGCACGGCTTGGGTCTGGGCAGCGCGGTGGCCGGCGCCTTCGGTCTGGCCGGGGCTGCCGGAGCCTTGGTTGCCCCCCTGGCCGGGCATCTGGCCGATCGGCACGGCGCAGAATGGGTGGCCCGTCTTGGCGCGGGGTTGGCGCTACTGGCGTTTACGTTGCTGGCTCTGAGCAGCGGTGCCGCCATGGCGACCTTGCTGCCGGTGCTGGCGCTCGGCGCCCTGCTGTTCGACCTCGGGGTGCAGGCCAGCCTGATCGCGCATCAGAGCCTGGTCTACCGTCTCGACGCGGCGGCCCGCAGCCGTCTCAATGCGCTGCTGATGGTCTGCATGTTCATCGGCATGGCGTGCGGCTCGGTGGCCGGCAGTTTGTTGCTCGACGTCGCCGGCTGGCTCGGCGTCATGCTGTTGTGTGTGCTGAGCGCATTGGCGGCACTGCTGGTGCGCAGTGTCCGCTGACGATAAGGTCAGGTGGTGGCCACCCTGGTCTGCGCTTTTTGCCATTGTTGTCCGTTTTTGGCTAGTCAGCCGAGCCACGCCCCTTTAGGCTGGCGCCATAGAGTCGAAGCACAGAGGTGGAACATGAGCCTGGTCATGACGCCCGAGCAGTGTCGGGTTGCCCGTCTGGCGCGGGATGCGCGGTTTGATGGCCGCTTCTTTACCGGCGTACTGACTACGGGTATCTACTGCCGCCCGGTTTGCCCGGCACGTGCGCCGCTGGAGCACAATGTGCGCTATTTCTTCTCCGCTGCGGCCGCCGAACAGGCCGGGTTGCGCCCCTGCCTGCGCTGTCGTCCCGAGCTGGCGCCGGCTGAACGCCAGGTTCTGCCACCGCTGCTGCGGCGTGCGCTGCAGGGGATTGAACGCGGTGAACTGGTGGACAGCTCGCTGGAGGCGCTGGCACAGCGCTGTGGTGGCACGGCGCGCACCCTGCGCCGGCAGAGCGAGCACTACCTCGGGCTGGCGCCCCTGCAGCTGGAGCAGACCCGGCGCCTGCTGCTGGCCAGGCAGCTGCTGATCGACAGCGCACTGAGTGTCACCGAGATTGCCTATGCCGCCGGTTATGGCAGCCTGCGCCGCTTTAATGATGTCTGGTTGACCGCCTACGGCACGCCGCCCTCACGGTTGCGCCGGCAGGCTTTGCGCGCCCCGGCCGGTTCGCTGTGCCTGGCGTTGAGCTATCGGCCGCCGTATGACTTTGCCGAAATGCTGGCATTTTTCCGGCTGCGGGCGATCGCCGGACTGGAGGAGGTGACCACCGATTCCTATCGTCGTTACCTTGATGGTAACAGTGGCCGTGAGGGCGCCTGGCTGGAGGTTCGCGCCGGGACCGGTGCCAGCCTGCAGTTGACGCTGCACGGTGTGGCGTTGCGCCAGTTGCCGGCGCTGCTCTACCGGGTGCGGCGCATGTGGGATCTGGATGCCGATCCGCAACCGATCCAGGCGCAGCTCACGGCGTCGCCCGCGCTGGCACCTTATATTCTGGCGGCGCCGGGGTTGCGGCTCCCCAGTGGCTGGGATCACTACGAAGTGCTGTTACGTGCCATCATTGGCCAGCAGATTTCGGTCAAGGGCGCGGTAACCCTGCTGGGGCGGCTGGTCGCCCGCCGTCGCGACTGTTTTGGCTCGCTGGCGCTGCCCGATGCTGCCGAATTGCTGAGCATGCCGCTGGATGGGCTGGGGCTGACCGGTGCGCGCATCCGCACCTTGCAGGCGTTGGCCACGGCCTTGCAGCAGGGGCTGGTGCTGGCTGAGGCCAGTGACGCACAGCTGCTGGCGTTACCCGGCATCGGGCCCTGGACGTTGGCCTATTGGCGGTTGCGCTGTGGTGACGATCCGGATGCGTTTCCGGCCGGCGATCTGGTGCTGCAAAAAGCACTGTTGCCGCAGACCCGGCTCAGTGCGGCGGCACTGACCGCCTACGCCGAAGCCTGGCGCCCGTGGCGCGCCTACGCCGCCAGCTGGCTATGGCAGGCGGCCGCTAGCGGGCGTCTGTTCGATTTCAATCACGAGGTGACATCATGATTCGGTATGCCGATTTACCCACGGCGTGGGGCCCGCTGCGGTTGGTGGTGGCGAACGATGCTCTGGTGCAGGTCGATTTCCAGAGTGGGCAGCGACCGCTGGTGGCCGCCGCGCAGTGGCACTGGGATCCGCAGGCGCTGGCGCCCTATCTGGCGGAGTTCGCCGCCTACTTTGCCGGCCAATTACGCCAGTTCTCCCTGCCTTGTGCGCCGCAGGGCACCCCGTTCCAGCAACGGATCTGGCAGCGGCTGCAGCAGATAGGCTATGGCGAGGTGATCAGCTATGGCGAGCTGGCCTGCGAGCTGGGCCAGCCCGGGGCCAGCCGTGCCATCGGCGGCGCCGTCGGGCGCAACCCGCTGTCGGTGATCATCCCATGCCATCGCGTGGTCGGTCATGATGGCCGGTTGACCGGGTATGCCGGCGGCCTGGATCTCAAGGTGGCATTGTTGACGCTCGAAGGCTGCCAGGTCGCCGCCGGTGGCCGGGTGCGGGCGGCTGCCAACGGCGGATGCTAGCCGCGCCCTGCCTTGGCGCGGCGGCGCTCGGGCTCAGTCGTCGGCTGCGGCAGGCGCTGTGCGCTGCACGGAACGCACCACCCGCGCCGGATTGCCGACCGCCACCGAGTCGGCGGGGATATCGCGGGTGACCACGGCGCCGGCCCCGATGATGCTGCGGGCGCCGATGCTGACGCCCGGACAGATGATGGCGCCGCCACCGATCCAGACATCGTCGCCGATCACCACCGGTTTGCCATACACCGACCAGTCGCGCCGCAGCAGCGGATCCTCGTCGTGGGTCGCGGTATAGATCTGCACATTCGGCGCTATCATGACATTGTCCCCGATCAGGATCGGTCCGACATCCAGCATGGTGACGTTGAAATTGATGTAGCTGTGGCGACCAATCTCGATGTTGGCACCAAACTCGCAGCAAAAGGGCGTCGAGACCAGGCTCTGTTCGCCCAAGCGCCCGAACAGCTGGCCAGCCAGTTCGGCGTGGCGGGCGTCACCGGCCTGGTGCTGGTTCAGGGCGCGCAATAATGTCTGGCCACGATCGCGCAACGCGATGATCTCGGCATCGCGGCCATCAAACGCCTCGCCGCGGCGCATCTTTTCCCGTTCACTCATAGCGTTACCTCCGCAGAATCAGCTTGTCAGCATGCCGCTGGTGCCGCAGCTCGCCAAGTGGCACACCGAGGCTTTGCGAAGCGGATCTCGATTGCATATGACTCCCTCCGCGGGCATGCGGCACCCGGCGCAGCGGCATGGCCTGCCCGGTGGTGGCTGGGGGCGAAGCTAGGGACGCTGCCCGTACGGTTTATCGTTGTACGGCCTGCGGGGATAGCGCCTGGCAGGTGAATGGCAGTATGGCCTGGCGGTAGCCAGTGCTTGCGAGCGTGTAGCGCCTATCTGTTCGGCGTTTGCCTCTGTGATTATGCCTGCATGGCATATTGGTGCGGGCGGCAAAAAAAACGGGCCTGCAGTGGCAGGCCCGTTGCATCAGGGGCGGTGATCAGGCGTCGCTGCCACTGTCCGGCGTGTCGCCGTGATCCAGCGCTTCGGCCACCGCTTCGCGTACTTCATGCTCCAGCTCCTCGGCGCTTTCGCTCTGGGTGGCGGCATCCAGCGGAGTGGCCAGCGTGGCAACCAGAGAACGGGTCGCCTCGATGGCATCCTTGAGCCGGACATCGATCCGTTGTCCCAGTTCGAAGCGCACCTCCTTGTCGAGGTAGACCTTGCCATCGTCCCAGCTGCACTCGAGGCGCTTCTTGTCGCTGAAGATCTGGCCGGCCGGGACGAACGCCACGGCGCCATTCTCCTGCAGACGCACCTTGATGCCACCGCGGACCACGTCGATGATCTCGGCGCTGAAGGTCTGCTCGCTGCCGACGGCCGGCAACAGGAAGCGCACATACAACCAGTCCGCGATATCGCGTTCGGCAAAGCGGTTCAGGCGGCGTGCTTCGCTCAGCAGCTGGGTCAGCGCGGCATCCGGCTCCGCCGGGCAGGCGGCGCCTTGCAGCAGTGCCTTGATGATGCGGTGGTTGACCATGTCGCCGTATTTGCGGATCGGTGACGTCCAGGTGGCATACGCCGGCAGGCCGAGCCCGAAGTGGGGGCCTGGCTGGCTGGCCATCACCGAGTAGGTCTGGTAGCGGCGCAGGCGGCAATCGAGGAACGGCGACGGCAGGGTTTCCAGCCAGCGGCGCAGCTCGCAGAAGCCTTCCAGCGTGCCGAGGCGTTCGGCCGCTACCGGTGCCTGGTGGGCCGCCAGCAATTCGGCCGCGCCGGCAATTTTCTCTGCATCGAAGCCCGGGTGGACGTTGAAGATGCCATAGCCAGGCGTGCGGGCGAGGAACAGGCCGGCACAGATGTTGGCGGCGATCATCGCCTCTTCCACCATGCGGTTGGCGATGCGGCGCGGTTCGACGTGAATGGCGACGACGGCGCCGGCCTCGTTCAGTTCGAAGGCGTAGTCCGGACGGTCGCTAAACAGCAATGCATGCTCGCCACGCCATTGCTGACGGGCGGCGGTCAACGCCTGCAGGCCTTGCAGCTGCTGGCGGATCGCGTCGCTCGGCGCAAAGCCGTCGGCGCTGCCGTGTTCCAGCAGATCCGAGACCTGATCGTAGATCAAGCGGCCCTGGGAACAGATGGTGGCGGCGAAGAAGCGGAAATCGTCGGCAATGGCGCCATCGTGGCCGATCTTCATCTCGCAGCACAGTGCCTGGCGCGGTTCGCCTTCCTTCAGTGAACAGAGCTCGTCGCTGAGGGTGCGTGGAATCATCGGGATGTTGCGGCCCGGCAGGTAGACGGTGAAGGCGCGTTTGGCGGCTTCGGCGTCGATCGGACTGCCCGGTGCCACATAGGCGGTGGGGTCGGCGATGGCGACCGTCAGGCGCCAGCCATCGGCCTCGGTCACCGCATACAGCGCATCGTCCATGTCTTTGGTCGAGGCGCCGTCAATGGTCACGAACGGCAACGCGGTCAGATCTTCGCGCGGCAACGGTTCGTCGAGCTGCTGCCAGCTCTCGGCATCGGCAGGTGCGCTGCGCGGCAGATCGTGGCGGCGCAAGACCACCCACCACGGGGCTTCCGGATCGTCACCGGCGGTGATGCGTTCGCTGATTTCGGCAAAGTGGCCGTTATCGGTCAGGCCGTGGCGCTTGAGATGAGCGATGACCCAGTCACCTTCGGCAAACTGTTTCTCGTCCAGCCCCTTGATCGGGCGTGCCTTGATCACTTCCTTGAGGACAGGGTGATCCGGTACCACGTTCAGGCGATCCTTGATCAGCTTGATGCGACCGACGAAACGACTGAGGAACGGCGTGATCAGCGTCTCCGGTTCGGCCTGCTCTTTTTCGTTCTCGGTGCGGATAATCGCCGTGATGCGATCACCGTGCATCACCTTCTTCATCTGCTGTGGCGGAATGAAATAACTTTCGCGGTTGTCGGTTTCGAGGAAACCAAAGCCGCGATCGGAGCCGCGGACGACCCCCTCTTTCTTCGGGAGGTTCTCCCTCAGCTGCTGTTTGAGCTGCGCCAGCAGCGGATTGTCATGAAACATACTGATTAGGTGTCCTGTCGTTGAATCGGCCCGACTATACGGATTCGGGCCACTAAAACCAAGGGTATTTCCGGTTAATCTGTGGGCTGAGTCGGCTTCGATTCAGCCTGCGCCGCGTCGAGGCGGCTGGCGGCATAGGCTGCCAGAGGGTGTCGGCCCGGTTTCAGCCCGGTCGGCTCCTGGGGCGGCCAGACGAGCCAGTGGCGGGGGATCAGGTAGCCCGGCAACCGTGGCCGCAGCCAGGTGGCCAGTTGCGGCAACTCGGCCTCCGTCAGCGGGCTGTCGACGATGGCGACCGGCTGTTGGCCCCACTCGGCGTCGTCACGCGGCACGACGATCACCTGGTGTACCGCCGGATGTTGAGCCAGCTGCTGTTCGATCTGCTCGGGCTGGATATTCTCGCCGCCGCAGATGAAGCGGTTATCGCGTCGCCCCAATACCTCAAGACGGCCATCCGGCAAGTAGCGCCCCAGATCGCCGGTGGCAAACCAGCCATCGGCGGTGAGGGGCCGCGTCAGGGTGCCGCCGGCGGTGTAATAGCCGGCGAACAGCGTCGCGCCGCGCACCTGGATCTCGCCATGTTCCAGGCGCAGCGCACGCTCCGGCAGCGGAGTGCCGACACCGGCATCATCGGCCGATGCGGGGGCGGTGCACACCTGGGAGGCCATCTCGCTGAGGCCGTAGCTGACCCAGGGTGTCAATCCTTGGGCCCGGCAGGCGCTGACCAGCGCAGCCGGGATCGGCGCACCGCCGAGCAGCAGGTGGCGTAGCCGGGTCTCGGCCAGCGCAAACTCCGGTTGCTGCAGCAGCCGCCACAGCTGGGTGGGCACCAGCGAGAGGTGGCTGACGGCGTGCCCCCGTAAGCACTCACTCAGCGATTCGCCGGCCGCCGGCAGCACCAGGCGGGCACCGGCCAGCAGGCAACGAACGACAATTGCAAAGCCGCCGACATGAAACAGGGGCAGCGACAGCAACCAGCCATCCTCTTCGCCGAGCGGCAGCCGCAGGGCACTGCCCCGGGCGCTGGCGATGTGGGCGCCGAGGCGGTGGGCGACCGCCTTGGGCTCGCCCAGGCTGCCGGAGGTCAGTGTCAGGTTCGCCAGCCGCGCGGCGTCGAGCCACAGCGGCGGTAAGGTGGTTGCTGCCGCTGGGTGTGGCGCCCGGCCAGCGCTGAATGTCAGATGTGCGACCTCGGTCAGTGTCAGGGTGCCGCTGTCATCCCACAGGGCGCGGGCGCCGAGGCGGCGCGCGAGGGCGTCACACTGCGCTGGCGGCAACCGCGGATTCAGCGGGCAGATCAGCACGCCTGCGCGCAGACAGGCCCAGATCAGCCGCAGCAGGGGCAGGCCGTTGCCGGCTCGAGCCAGCAGCAGATCGCCGGCATGCAGCCCCTGGGCCTGCAGTTGCTGGCGGGTGCTTTCGACGGCGGCATCGAGCGCGGCAAAGGTGAGTGAGTCTTCACCACAGCAGTACGCCGTCGCATCGGGGCGACGGCGGGCCTGTTCACGCAAGGGGCAGGGGATCGACTCGGTCATTTCAGCTTTGCCAGATCAGCTCGAGCTGGCTTGCGTCGACATGCAGATCGTCACCCTGCAGCAGGTTGGTGGTGAAATAGCGCAGCGTATCCAGACCGGGGGCCTGCTCCGGGGCCCACTCGCTGGCCAGCTGTGCCAGTTGCCGATTGCCGAGCTGGGATTCGTAGCAGGAGGAGATGATCACCTTGAGCCCCAGACCATGGGCCTTGTCGACCAGCGCCTTGCAGCGCGCCAGCGAGCCGATCAGCGTCGGCTTGATCACCAGCGCCTTCAGCTGCGGGAACGGCTCCCACTCCGGCTGCCGGCTCAGCAGCTCGTCCAGTGCCACCGGCACGCCGGTGTGGCTGGCGACGGCGCGGATATCCTCCAGGCGGGCGCAGGGATCCTCGATGTATTCGATATTCCCCGGGGTCAGGTGGCGCATGAAGGTCCAGGCTTCCTCCCGTGTCCAGCCGCAGTTGGCATCCAGCACCAGCTTTACCTTGGGAGCAAGCCGGCACAGCTCGCGGATCATTGCCACCTCGTCACGCATCGGGTAACGCGCGACCTTGAGCTTGGCCTTCGCCGGATAGTCATACAGCCAGTCACGCCAGCACCAGATCACCTCATCCGGGGTTCCGAGCAGCAGTATGTATGGGGAGTGGGCGGACTTGAGCTTCTCCGGCCACTGCCGGCGGGCACAGTCGAAGCCAAACTGCACCGAGGGCAACTGCGGTTCGAGGTGTCGCCCCTGTTGCATGCTTTTCAGGCACAACAGCGCCTCGGCCTGGGCTTCGTCCAGCGTCTCCTGCGAGAAGCCGGGCAGTGGCGCTATCTCGCCCCAGTGCCCCTCCCAGTTCAGCAACAGGCCATCGCGGCTGGTCAACTGCTGATCGTGAAAGCGGATCGGTTGGCTCAGCGGCAGCGCGTAACGGTACAGCTTGACGTTCATGCGCACCGGGCCATCAGGGATTACGGGTAAATTTCGAGAAGTCGGGCTGTCGTTTTTCGTTGAAGGCATTTCGTCCCTCCTGACCCTCATCGGTCATATAGAACAGCATAGTCGCATTGCCCGCCAACTCCTGCAGACCGGCCTGGCCGTCGCAGTCGGCATTCAGCGCCGCCTTCAGGCAGCGCAGTGCCATCGGGCTGTTTTGCAGGACTTCGCGGCACCAGCGTACCGTCTCGCGCTCCAGCTCGGCCAGCGGCACTACCGTGTTGACCAGCCCCATTTCCAGTGCCTCGGCCGCATCATACTGACGGCAGAGGAACCAGATCTCGCGGGCTTTTTTCTGGCCGACGATGCGGGCCATGTAGGAGGCGCCCCAACCACCATCGAACGAACCGACCTTGGGACCGGTCTGGCCGAAACGGGCATTCTCTGCCGCGATCGTCAGATCACACATCATGTGCAGCACATGGCCGCCACCGATGGCATATCCGGCCACCATGGCGATCACCGGCTTCGGGCAGGTGCGGATCTGGCGCTGGAAGTCGAGTACGTTCAGGTGGTGGGTGCCTTCGTCGTCGCGATAGCCGCCGTAATCGCCGCGCACCTTCTGGTCACCGCCGGAGCAGAAGGCCAGATCGCCTGCCCCGGTCAGAATGATGACGCCGATGCCGGCATCGAAGCGGGCATCCTGCAGTGCCTGCATCATCTCCTGCACCGTCAATGGCCGAAATGCATTGCGTACCTGCGGGCGGTTGATGGTGATCTTGGCGATGCCATCCGCAGACTTGTGGTAGCGGATATCCTGAAACTCACCGCTGCAGTCGTGCCATTGCACCGGGGCGTACCAGAGTTCCTGCTGTTGCGGGGTTGGGGGAATCATAAAACGGGCTCCTCACTCTCGGGGAAATTCAAATCAGGCCAGGTGAAATCGGGGCAGTGCGGGCGCAGCCAGCGTCGCAATGCCGCCGCCACAAGCTCCGGGCGTGCCAGATGCAGGTTGTGGCCGGCGTCGGGGATACGGATGCCCTCCACGGCCGGACAGCACTGCAGCAGGCTGTCGGCCAGGGCGGCGAATTTGTGGTCGGCGGCGCCATACAGATAGAGCACCGGCAACGGGGTGTGTTGCAGCCAGGGCGTCAGATCCGGTTGCCGTGCCAGCGAGCTGGCCGCCAGCATCCGCGCCAGTGGCCGCGGGGCGTGCGAGCTGCGCAGCGTGACCAGCTCATGCCGGCGTGCGGCACTCAAATCGGCAAACACCGGCTGCTGATACCAGTCGAGCAGCACCTGGTGCAACGGTTCGCTGCGCAGCCGGCGCACCCAGTGCGCGTCATTGCGCGCGCGCGCCTGGCGTTCGCCACGGTGGCTCAGCCCGGGATTGGCGCTCTCGAGGATCAGCCCGGCCAGCTTGCCGCTGGCCTGGGCACTGGCGGCATAGTGCAGCGCCAGGCGGCCACCCAGCGAGTAACCATACAGCACGGCACGGCGAATAGCGCGGCGGTTCAGCTCGCCATCCAGCCAGTCGTCGAGGCGGTGCCAGGGCAGCGCCGTCGGTGCGTCGGCACCGTGACCGGGCAGGGTCAGGCAGTGGCAGCGCGTCCGCCAGGCGGCCGGCAATCGATCGAGCAGCGCCAGCCACTCGGTCGGGGTGCCGAGAAAACCGTGCAGAAACACCAGGGCTGTTTCGCCGCTGGGGGCGGCGTGGCGAAGGGCGGGCGCCAGCATCGGCCTACTCCGCCTTGCCGCGGCACAGCTGTGCCAGCAGCTGGAGCTGTCCGGCGCTGTGGCCGGCCGGGACGCGGCATTCGATCAGGGTGCTGCGTCGGGCGGCACAGGCCGTCCGATAGGCGTGTTCAAAGTCATCCAGCGAGCCAGGGGCGACATACTCCAGCGCGAATTGGGCAGCCGCATGCGCAAAGTCCAGGCCGTGATTCAGGCGGAAGCAGGCATCGTGTTGCGGCAGGGTCGCCGCACCTGGCAGCAGGGCGAAGATGCCGCCGCCGTCATTATTCAACAGCACGACGATCAGCGGATGGTCCGGTGCGCGCAGCAGCGCCAGGCTGTTCAGATCATGCAGTGCCGAGGTGTCGCCGAGCAGCAGTGTGGTCACCTCACCCTGGGGACGGGCCCGGGCGATGCCGGCCGCGGTGGCGATCAGGCCATCGATCCCCGAGGCGCCGCGCTGGCTGTGCAGCTGGCCGGGCAGCGGGTTGGCCGGCCGCGGTGGCGCCAGCATCTGCCACAGGCGAGGCGGCAGGCTGTTGCCCAGCAGCAAGGCACCCTGCCACAGGCTGGCCAGACGGTGAGTGATGCCTAACTCGCCCCACTCCTCGACCAAGGAGTCCAGAATGGCCGGCAGTCCGGCGCTCAGCGTACCGAGTTCCCGCCACGGTACCTGAGCAAGACTGCGTGCTTGCAGGGCGTGACAGGCGGCGGCGATCGGTGCCACCAGTCGGCAATCGACCCGGTAATCGGCGCTCAGACGCCGATCGTGAGCGGCCAGTTGCCAGTTCTGCTGCCAGGCGTGCTCGGCGATAAAGCCTGCCAGCCGTTTCGACAGCAGGCGGCCACCGACTTGCAGCAAGACCTCGCTGTTGGCCAGTGCCGCGCGGAACGCGGCGTTGTGCAGCGCCAGATCGGCATGGGCAAGCGCCTGGGGGTGCTGCAGCAGTTGCGACTGGGCATCGGCCAGCAGCGGCCAGCCCAGATGCTGCGCCAGGGCGGCGACGGCATTGGCGTCCGCTATGTCCTCGATCTGGCCGGCGACGATCACGCCGCGCCGCTGTGCCAGCTCCGGCCATGTTGCGGGCACGTCGGGCATAAGCGCTGGCGCGACGATGCGGGTCAGTGGTTGCTCACTGGCGCGCCAGCTGGCGAGCTCGGTCGGCCAATCGGCGGCCAGCGCCACTCCTTCGCCAGGGTAGAAGGGTTCGGCAAACGGACAGTTGAGGTGCGCGGGCCCCGGAGTTTGCTGCAGGCAGTGCCACATCTGGTCCAGGCTGCCGAGCACGAAACGCGGCGAGATAGTGGCGCTCGGTGCGGGCAGATTCTGCGCAAACAGCGGGTAACCGGCGAAAATTCCAGGCTGGGTGATGGTCTGGTTGGCGCCGCAGTCGATCAGTTCAGGAGGCCGATCGGCGCTGAGCACGATCAGCGGTATGCCGCTGAGGCGGGCTTCGATCACCGCCGGATAGAGGTTGGCGACCGCGGTGCCCGAGGTGGTGACCACCGCCACCGGACGCCGGCTCTGCCGGGCCAATCCCAGCGCCAGAAAGCCGAGGCCACGCTCGTCGAAATGGGCATGGCAGCGCACGCGCCCCTGTTCGCTGGCGGCCAGCGTCAGCGGCGCGCTGCGCGAGCCGGGCGCAAAGCAGAGGTCGCGCAGACCGAGGCGCCACAACTCTTCGATCATCAGCCGGGCCCAGCCGAGGGCCAGATTATCCCCGGCGCGGATCATGCGTCCCCCGGCTGCAAGACGCCGAGCAGGGTTGCCAGCTTGTCATCCAGCTCCTGCCACTCGGCGGCCGGCTCCGAGCCTTCGACGATACCGGCGCCGGCATACAGCCGGACGGCATCCGGCGTCAGCAGCGCGCAGCGGATCGCCACCGCAAACTCGGCGACGTCATCGCTGATCAGGCCACAGGCGCCGGCGTACCAGCCGCGGCTGAAGGATTCATGTTCCCGCAGGAAGGCCAGCGCCTTGCGGCGGGGAGTGCCGCCGACCGCCGGCGTTGGATGCAGCGCCGCCAGCAGATCGGCATCGCTGACATCGGTCTCCAGATCGGCGTCGATATCGCGGCGCAGGTGTTGCAACCGGCGCAGGCGCAGGATGCGCGGCGCGGACAGATCGGCGCGTGCGGCCAGCCCTTCCAGGCGCTGCAGGATATCGGCGTGCACCAAGCGGTTCTCGAGGCGGTTCTTGTTGTCGGCCAGCAGCTGGGCCGCCAGTTGATCGTCGCGGTCGGCATCGCCGCTGCGCACTATGGTGCCGGCCAGCGCCTCGCTCTCCAGATGGCGTTCGGCCCGGCGGTACAACCGCTCCGGCGAGCAGGCGATCAGGCAGTGGCCCGGCTCGAATTCGAAGGCAAAGTGAAAACAGTTCGGCGTCACCGGCTGCAGTGCGGCCAGCAGATCGAACGGATTGGGCGCCGCCGTGGTGGCAAACCGGCTTTCGCGCGCCAACACCACCTTGGGTTGTACCGCCAGGTGGTCCGGCGTGGTCAGCGTTGTCACCAGTGCGTGCCAGCGGCTGGCGTCTGGTGTCTCGGTACGCGTGCCGTGCAGCACGGCGGGGGGCAGCAGCCGTGCCTCGGGCTGCACCTGCTGCAGTGCCGCGCAGGCGGCGGCGAGCTCCGCCTCCTGTTGTGCCGGCTCGTTGTCAAACCAGAGGTTGATCACCAGTTCGATCTGGTTGCCAAGGCGGATCAGCTCGATGCGCGGCAGCACGAAACGACAGTGACCAAAGCTGTGCCAGTGGGGAGCCAGCGCTGCGGCGGGGTCGAAGGCGAGGCCACCGTAATAACGCGGCCAGCTGCCAGCGCCTGGTTTCGGCTGCCGGTGCAGCGCAGCCAGCGCCGCGGCATCGGTCAGCTCGCGCAGACAGCCGAGCGTGGCGAACTCGCGGTCGCGTTCGCGGGCATGCCAGTAGAGGCGGGGACCCAGCGTCTGCGCCTTGAGCCAGCCGAGGAAAGAGGTCACGTCCGTGGCTTCGCGCAACCGCACGAATCCTTGGCGTTGTGCGGCCGGAAGGGCCGTCAGGCGTTCTATCAGTTTTGAATGTGCCAGCATGGCGTGCGTGTCGGTCGTTAGGGCCATCCGGGGCCAACTGCAAATCGGGACCTGTTCCGGTATAGTACGCCTCATGCAAGAGGCCCCGTACAGGCCGGTCCGGCCCAGTATAGGGGCAGGTCGGCAGGGGGTAAACAGATTCGCAAGGATGGCCCTTCTGATGTCGCATTCGTCGTTCTCCCACTGGTTGCTGGCCGCGCGCCTGCGCACCCTGCCGCTGGCCTGTTCCTCGGTGCTGCTCGGCAGCGGCTTGGCTGCCAGTGCCGGTCTGTTCCGCTGGAGTCTGTTTGGCCTCTGTCTGTTGACCGCCACCCTGCTGCAGATCCTCTCCAATCTGGCCAACGATTATGGAGATGCCGTCTCCGGTGCCGATAACGCCGACCGCGTCGGACCGACCCGCGCCGTGGTCTCCGGCCTGATCTCGGCGCGGCAGATGCTGGTGGGAATGGGGGTGACGGCACTGGCGGCGGTTGCCAGTGGCCTGATGTTGTTGTGGCAGGCGTTTGCCGCCGATTGGGCTGGCATCCTGACCTTCATCGGTTTCGGCGCGCTGGCGCTGCTGGCGGCGGTGACCTACACCGTCGGCCGGCGTCCGTACGGTTATCTGGGGCTCGGCGATCTGTCGGTGTTCATCTTCTTTGGGCTGCTCGGCGTCATGGGCTCCAATTACCTCTACACCCATCAGTTGAGCGCGGCACTGCTGTTGCCGGCCGCCAGTTGCGGCCTGCTGGCGACCGCGGTGCTGAACATCAACAACCTGCGGGATCGGTTGACCGATGCCGCCGCCGGCAAGCGCACCCTGGTGGTGCGCCTCGGGGCGCGGCGCTCGCGGACCTACCACTGGTTGCTGGTGGGCGGTGCTATGCTGCTGAATGCCGGCTTCATCCTCTGGCAGCAGACCGGGCCCTGGAGCTGGCTCTACCTGCCGGGCTGCGTGCCGCTGTTGCAGGCGGCGTGGACGGTGCAGCATAGCGACGAGCCGACCCTGCTCAATGCCATGCTCAAACGTACCGCCCTCGGCAGCCTGATCTGCAACCTGCTGCTGGCGCTCGGCTTCGCGCTGGGCTGACGCCATGCGCCTGCGCGTCGCCAGCTTCAATCTCGGTCTGGGTCTGGCCACCCCTCAGGCGTTGTCCCAGCGTCTGGCCCGGCGCGAGGATCCGCTACTCGGACGGCTGAGTGCGCTGCTGCAGGCGCTGCAGGCCGATATCCTGCTGCTCAACGAATTTGATAATGACGGCGAAGGGCGCGATCTCGGCGCCGTCGATCGCTTTTGCCGCGACTGGCTCGCGACCCCTGGGCCGGATGGCCTGGCCATCGACTACCCCTATCGCTGGTCCATTCCCACTAATACCGGCCTGCTGGCCGCTTGCGATCTGGATGGTGACGGCTGCCTGACGTTGCCCGGTGATGGTCTGGGCTTCGGCCACTTTCCCGGCCAGTATGCGATGTTGCTGCTATCGCGCTGGCCGCTGGATAGCGCCGCCCGCCGTACGTTCCGCCAGCTGCGCTGGGCGACGCTGCCGGCCGCCTGTCTGCCGGATCGTGAACCCGGCTCGGGGCGCGGTGACTACTACAGTGCCGCGGCGTTGGCCGAGTTGCGCCTGTCGTCGAAAAACCATGTCGATGTCGCTGTCTGTCTGCCCGATGGCCGCCCCCTGCACCTGCTGCTGAGCCACCCGACACCGCCGGTGTTTGATAGCCCGGAGCGGCGTAACCGCTGCCGCAACCATGACGAGATCCGCCTGTGGTGTGACTATCTGGATGGCGCCGACTGGCTGCAGGATGATGACGGCCGCCGGGGCGGCATGGCACCCGATGCGCGCTTTGTGCTGCTCGGCGATCTGAATGCCGACCCCCATGGTGGCGACGGGGACCGGCGCGCGATCCGTCGCCTGCTGGCCCATCCCCGGTTGCACGCCGGTGTGGCGACGGGGGCGTTGCGGCCGCGTTCACCCGGGGCGCTGGCGTATGCCAGTAGCGCCTATGCCCGTCGCGTCCGGCAGTTTGGCGGGCGCCAGCGCGGCATCCCGAACCCGGCCGATGCGGCGTATTGGACCCACCTGCGCGGGCTGCGGCTGGATTATGTGTTGCCATCGGCCAATCTGACGGTGCTCGACAGCGGCGTGTGGTGGCCGGCGCCTGGTGAGCCCGGGCGGCATTGGCTGGCCGATCCGCAGGCCGATGCGGTCCGCCCCAGTGACGGTGATCGAGCCAGCTGGTGTTCCGACCACAGGCCGGTGTGGGTCGATCTCTGGCTGTAACGGTATGCTCAGATAGCTAAGACAGGCGGGTCTGTCGACCCGCCTGTCTCGCCTGTTACTTGCTGAAGGTGGTTTCGAAGTCGGCGGTACTGATGCCATCAGGCAGCGCCAGCGCGCCTGCGGTGGTATCGCTGACGACGATCTTCTCGCTGACGCTGAAGGTCACCGGCGTGATGGCCGCGACGTCGGAAGACGGACTGACATAGGCCTGATAGGTACCGGCATCGATAATCCACTGATTGTTCGCGCTGTCGAAACTGGCCAGCCACTTCGCCGGAATCGTGAAGGTCAGGGTTTCCGACGCGCCAGCCGTCAGCGCTGCCGTTTTGGCAAACGCCTTCAGCTCGATGGCCGGTTTGTCCACTGTACCGGCCGGAGCGGCGATATAAACCTGAGCCGCTTCCTTGCCAGTCACACTGCCGGTGTTGCTGATGGTGGCGGTGAGCGTCACGCTGCCGGTAGCGCCCTTGCTGTTTAGCGTGTTGGCACTGACCTGAGCATCCTTGTATTCGAAGCTGGTATAGGAGAGGCCATAGCCAAACGGGAAGGAGACCGCTTTGTCGAAGGTGTCGTAGTAGCGATAGCCGACATAGATGCCCTCGTTGTAGTAGTTGGTGTCGACCTTGCCATCGCTGTCGCTGTCGATACCGTTGAAGCTGGAGGCTGACGGTACATCCGTGTAGTTGGCCGGGAAGGTCTGGGCCAGCTTGCCACTGGGGTTGGCGACCCCGGAGAGCAGGTCGGCGACAGCATCACCGGCTTCTTGTCCCGGCATATAGGCCAGCAGGATGGCATCGACCTTATCCTTCCAGGCGGTATCGATGACACCCGCCACGTTGAGTACGACCACCACCTTCTTGCCTTGGGCGTGGAAGGCGGTTGCGACATTCGTGAGCAGCTCGGTTTCCAGCGTCGTCAGCTGGTAATCCCCCGCCGTGTTGGTGCGATCCGCGCCCTCACCGGAATTTCGGCCCAGCGTGATGACGGCCACGTCGTTATTCGCTGCATAGCTGGTGATGTCCGCCGCACTGACCTCGGCTTCGGCACAGGTGACGATGGTGGAGACGCCGAAGGCATCGGTGGTCTCTTGCTTGTTGGCGGCAAAGAAGGTCTCATAATAGTCCTTCAGGGTGGCATCCAGCGTAAACTGTTTGCCCAGACCGTCGGCAATCGAAGTCACATAGGCCGAATGGACATCACCGCTGCCGGTGCCGCCTTTGAGGGTATTGATTTGAGCAATGCCGAACGACGCTATCTTCTTGCCACTGCTGATGGGCAGGGCGGCGTTGTTTTTCAGCAGCACCATGCCTTCTTCTGCGGCTTGCTTGGAGATCTTGGCATGGGCATTCAGATCCGGATTGTTGGTACCACCCACCCCCTGATTGGTGGTGGTTTTCAACATTTGTGTCAGGATGCGGGTGGCATCGGCATCGATGACATCGTCGCTGAGATCGCCGCTGCTGTAGGCCGTCTTCACCCGGGTCAGGTAGTCAGTGTAGTTGCCGCCATTGGCAAAGTTGACGCCGCCGGGCTGGATCAGATCATTGCCCGCCTTTAACTGGGCCACAGGATCATCACCGGCGAACCAGTCACTCATGACCAGCCCCTCGTAACCCCACTCGTCACGCAAAACCTGAGTCACCAGATCGGCGCGCTGGCTGGTGTAAGTGCCATTGAGCTTGTTGTATGAGGTCATCAGCGCCCAGGGCTGGGCCGTCTCGACGGCATACTGGAAACCACGCAGGTAGATTTCGCGCAGGGCTCGCGGCGAGATGATGTTGTCCACGTTCATGCGGTTGGTCTCGGAGTTGTTGGCCGCATAGTGCTTGATCGTGGTGGCAACCCCTTCGGATTGCGAGCCGGCCGTTACGGCGGCGGCGATGGCGCCGGCAACCAGCGGATCTTCGGAGTAATATTCGAAATTCCGGCCGTTCAGCGGGTTGCGCTGGATGTTCATGCCTGGCGCCAGCCAGAAATCGACACCGTACTCTTTGGCTTCATTACCGGCAGCAGCGCCCACCTGTTGCGCCAGTGCGACGTTCCAGGTTGATGCCAGCAGGGTGCCCACCGGAAAACCGGTGGCATAGAAGGTCCCCGACTCATTCTCGCGGGTCGCGCTGATGCGGATCCCGGCCGGGCCATCAGCCAGCACGGCGGCGGCGACATCGACGCCTGCGTCGCTGTTCAATACCCCGCTGATGTAACCGGCGGCACCGTCGACGCTACTCTTGAGATTGGCGACGGCCGCGCTGTTGATCGTAAAGGTCGACATGTCGTAACCGGGGCCGATCAACATGTTCATTTTTTCATCACTGCTCATCTTGGCGATGATGGCTTTGGCCTTGGCCTGGTAATAGGCGTTGTCTTTGGTCGTCTGATTGTCGTCCGAATCGCTGTTGCAGCCGACGAGGCCAAACAGTACCAGCGAGACGGTTGATGCGACGACCGTCAATTTGACGTTATGGTTATATGTAGTCATTTTCCATTCCTTTTGCAGCAAGCTGAAATAGTCCACAGAGCTGGGTGTAAAAAGAAAATGGTAAATAAGCATGGCTTGAATAACGTATATATATTCGCCCTGCCTGATCCGGAAGCCATTTTCGCCTATTAGCCTAATCACTATCGTTATTTTGTCGTTGGCCATTCGGTGGGGATTTTTTGCATTGGGGAGGAAGTTTTGAAAGTGTTTTCATGGTCACATAGTTACAGTTTGTTGCATCGCTGAGTCCCTGTCATCTGTGAGCCTGATCCCTTTGTTAATGACCACTGGCTGATATATACAGGCTCGCCGGACGGCTGTTGATATCGATCGACCATGGCCTCCGGTGACGCGTGACGGGAACCGCCCGCTGGCACTTGACGTGCTGCGGTCTCGGCCGGCACGCCAGTGTGGGAGTGGCGGCAATGACCATCTCCTGGTGGCAAGGCGTGCATGGCACGGCGAGGAGGAGCGGATTCATGGCTCAGAGTGTGTCAAACCTGGTGGCCAGAAGCCTGCTGGCCCTGCTGCAGGAGCAGGGCCTCGAAACGTCGAAGATCCTGAGTCTGTCTGGTATCAGCCGGCATGAGCTGGATAAAAAGGAGGGCCGCCTTTCTGCACCACAACATTTGCGCGTGTTACAGGAGATTGGCGTTTATCAGGAGTTAATATTAAACGGGCTATTGGAGCAGAATATAAATAATGGGATTGCATCCGAAGTTTATCACTATTTTCCGGAATTTATTGGTGCCTGTTTGAATCAGGAAAATGGCACTAATTTATTACAGACTTACCGACACTATCGAATTGTTGTCGGGGATTGTGACCATATTATTATTAGCAGAAACGATAGCCATACCCGTGTGGAATATGTTGTTGATGGCCCCAGGCAGCGGAATTTTTCAGCCTTGGGTAATTTCATGCTGATGTTTGATTGCTTGCGCAATAGCATTCCGGATTTACGCGGCCAGATTTGGCTGGAGGCCGAGCGGGATGCAGCAGATTCGGCCATCGATGCGTTTTTCCGCCAGTCGTGCCATTTTGGCCAGCATCAGAATGTGTTGTTGCTGGAAAATGCGCAGCTGGATAGCCCCAGCGGCTGCTTCAATCGGCTGCTGAATCGTGGCCAGATGGCAGAGTTACAGCGGTGCTGTCAGCAGATAGCGCCCCCGCCGAGCTTCTGTTCTCTGGTCAGCGAGTTGATCGATCAGGCGTTAGCTCAGGCTGAGACCGCAGGAGAAACGCATATTTTGCCGCAGATTTGTGCCCTGTTGGGCATGAGCCGCTGGACCCTTAACGAACGGTTACGCCCGTTCCGCACCAGCTTTACGGAATTGCTCAAACAGCGACGCATGGCACTGGCGTGTCGTCTGCTGGCGGAAACCAACCAGAGCATCCTGCAGATCAGCGAGCGAGTCTGTTTCTCTTCGCAAGCGGTATTTTCCCGCTTCTTCAGCAGTCATCTGGGGATGACGCCACTGGCCTATCGACAGCGCTATAGTCACTGATAGCGCGCTGCACACTCGCCGCGCGCGAGCAGCGTGGATGATTGGCAAGGGCGTGTCGTGATGCCTAATCGGAGAGCAAGTCATGATCATCAGTGCCAGTCGGCGCAGCGATATTCCGGCGTTTTACAGCCGCTGGTTCATGAACCGCATCGAGGCGGGATATGTGCTGGTGGCCAATCCGTTCAATGCACGGCAGATCCGTCGCATCCGGCTGCGTCCGGATGCCGTCGAGGCCATCGTCTTCTGGACGCGCCATGCCGCGCCATTGCTGCCGGCGTTGCCGCGGCTCGAGGCGCTGGGCTACCACAGCCTGTTTCACGTCACGCTGACGGGCTATCCGTCACGGCTGGAGCCCCATCTGCCGCCACTGGAGCAGGCAGTGGCCAGTTTTCAGGCCCTCAGCCGGCAGCTGGGGCCGGAGCGCGTCATCTGGCGTTATGACCCTATCCTGCTGTGCAACTGGCTGCCGGTGGCCGAACACCAGCGCCGTTTCAGCCAGTTGGCGGCGGCGCTGGCCGGTCACACCCGGCAGGTGGTGATCAGCTTTGCCGATCTGTATGGCAAGAGCGTACGCCAGCTCGATCGGGTGCCCGGCCTGCAGTATCAGGATCTGCTGGCGCAGCCCGAGCCGCTGGCCGAGTTGCTCGGTGCGCTGCAGCGCAGCGCGGCCGATTATGACCTGCAGCTGAGCAGTTGCGCCGAAGCGGTCGATCTGTCGCGCTGGCAGATTGCGCCGGGTCGCTGCATCGATGTTGCATTGCTGAACCGGCTGTTCGGCCTGGATTTGCCGCAGCGCAAGGATCCGGGACAGCGTGCCGCCTGCGGCTGTGCGCCGAGCGTGGATATCGGCCAGTACGACAGCTGTCCCCACGGCTGTGCCTATTGTTACGCCAATCGCAGCCAGACGCTGGCGGCCCGTAACCGCGCCCGCCACGACCCGGCCAGCCCGCTGTTGCTCGGCGATGCCAGCCAGCTGGACCCGGAGTGGCTGCGCCCGGAACCTTGGTAGTGGCTTGCAGGCCGCTCCGCTGCTGGAGCAGGCTCAGCTGGCAGACCCCGTGCCGATCCGTTGTGCCAGCTCGCGGATCACGTCCGGCAGCAGCCCCTGCCAGTAGTGCCAGGTGTGGCCGCCGGCGCTGTAGTGAAAGGGCGGCGTGACGCCGGCGTGTTGCAGCTGTTGTTGCAGCGCCTGGTTGCTGGCGAGGCTGGTGTGGTCCTGCAAGCCGCAGTAGAGGCGGGTGGGTGGCATGGCCTGCAGGCCGGCTGGCGTCCACTCCGCCTGCGGACGCGGGGCGAAGTAACCGGAGAGCGAGACCGCCTGGGCGAACTGCTGCGGATGACGGTAGGCCAGGTAGAAGGCGCCGAAGCCGCCCATCGAGACGCCGAGCAGCGCCCGTTGCTTCGGCTGCGTGCTTAGCCCCCAGTGTCCGACCCGGGGCAGCAGATCGCGGATCAGGAACTGTTCGGTCGCCCCCTGATAGAAGCTCTTGCCACCGTCGACCAGCACCACGGCCAGTGGCGGGATCTGCTGCCCGGCGATCAGGTTGTCGAGCAGCGTCGGCAGCTCGCCATCAGCCACCCACTGCTGGCGATCCATGCCATAACCATGCAGTGCCAGCAGCCAGGGCAGCGGCGTGTGCGGGTCGCTGCCTGCGGGCCGGTAGATCAGGACCTGGTGCGGGGCATGGTCGCTGCCGGTCAGCGTGATCGTCTGCAGTTGGCCGCGCTCGGCCGGATTGGCTCGGGGAGTGAACAGCGGATCGGTAGCGCCAATCTGCAGCAGCGAGTTGAAGCCGCCCTGGCCATCGGGATGGCGCAGCGGATTGAGCGGATCGCTGAGCCATTGGCCATCCTGCACCAGCTTGTAGGCCCAGCGTCCCGGAGTCAGATAGAGGGTCAGTGCCCAGTCACCATCGGCCTGGCGTTGCAGCGGCAGCGTATCGGCCTGCCAGTCATTCATCTCGCCGGCCAGATAGACCGCCTTGGCATCGGGCGCGTGCCAGCGCAGCGTGACCGCCTGAGCGCCGGCACTGGGTTGCAAGCAGGGTTCGGCGCCAGATTGGGCTGCCGTGGTTGGTGTGGCGCGGCGCATCGTCATGCTCCCCTGTTGTTGCACACTGGTGTAGTGCAAGGTCATGGTATCGTCAGCCGGCTGATACACCAGCTGCATGCTGCCCTGTTGCGGATCCCCTTCGATGTTCCACTGCAGCGTCAGCGGTTGTGCCTGCTGCACCGTGGCCAGGGCATCGAACTGCAGCTCGGCCTGTTGCCAATCCGCATTCAGCTTGCGCCAATAGTGCACCTGCATCTGTTTGGCATTGGCGTCAGCGGCCGGAGTCAGGATCAGGGCATCGCGCAGACCATCGCCCCAACGGCCTTGCCAGCGCACTTCGCTCAGCTCGGCGCTCTGCACCGACAGCGAGACGGCAACCAGTAATAACGGAAAGGAAAACCAACGCAACATAACCCGTGACTCCAGCTTGGTAGTAGGAGTTCCACCTTATGCTGCTGTGATCGGGCTGGCTTGATTATCGGCGCCAGTGTGCCGGCGTGGTGAGACTGGAGGTGGTTACCACAGCCGGTAAACCGGGCAGGGGGTGGTACGCACCGGTAGCGTCAGGCGAAAGCGTGGATGCTGTTCATCGGGGAGTTGCAGTTCGATCGGCGCGTCGGCAAAGTGCCAGCCGCTGTGGAAGATCCATTGCGCAAAACAGTGGTACATGAACACCGGCAGCTGTGATTCGTCGCCGTGCAGCGTGAAGGTGGCGGCATAGCCGGCCGGCAGCGTCAGCGCTGTGATGCCTTGGGGGGGCATGCCGGGGCCGGCCGCGGTGGCCACCAGTAGCAGGAAGTCGCGGCACTGGCCGGGCTGGCTCTTGAAATAGAAGACCCGGGTCGGTGTGCGTGGACCGAACAGGCTGCACAGTTGGCTGTTGAGCTGTGACAACGCTATGCCCAGTCCGGCACCGCTCAGCTCGTCGGTCTGCATGGCCTGGGTCAGCCCCCACAGTGGCTGCTGTGCCCTGGGCGTGATGTGCGGCGGCTGCTGGTGCTGGGCGGCGAGCTCGGCGAGCATCGCCAGATCCAGGCTGGGGCGGTAGTAGTTGTGTTGCAGACAGCCCTGCTGGCGAAATGCGCTCGGGCTCATGAAGAAGTGACGGCTGAAGGCGCGAGTAAAGGCCTCATGGCTGCCAAATTGGCAATCCAGCGCCAGAGAGAGGATGTCCTGGTGGCCCAGAACCAGCTGTTGCGCCGCATGGGTCAAGCGGCGGCCACGCAGGTAACCGCTGAGGCTCTCGCCGACCGCGGTCGCGAAGTAGCGTTGCAGCGAGCGCAGCGACAGTGCCGAGGCCGCGGCGATATCTTCCGGCTGGATGGGGTCGAACAGGTGCCGTTCCAGAAAGGCACCGGCACGTAGCAGACGATCACGGGACACGACAGGCTTCCTTGCGAGTCACTCTGCCGGCGAGCATACCAAATAAGCGGCAATCGCGGGACGTATCGGCAGCGACGTTATGGTCGCGGCTTGTCATATTTCTGACCAAAATGCGCGGCAGACTGGGGCGTTTAGGTTGCTGTCTGCCGTAGAGGAGTCGCCGATGTCCCCCTTGTCTGTCCCGCTGGAGAAGCGCTTTGTCAGCGCTGTGCAGGTGGCCGAGCTGGCCGGCGTTTCGCGCTCTGCGGTGTCGCGGACCTTCACCGCCGGTGCCAGCGTTTCGGCGCGTACCCGCGCCAAGGTGCTGGCGGCAGCCCAGGAGCTGGGGTATCAGGTCAACCATCTGGCGCGCTGTCTGCACGACACCAGCCGCATCGTCAGCCTGATTACCACCGACATCAGCACCCCGTTTCAGGCCAGCTTTCTCGATCAGCTGACGCGGGCGCTGCAACAGATAGACAAGGTGGCGATGGTTATCAACACCAAGGGTGACGAGCAGAGCGTCGCGGCCGCGTTGGAGCAGACGCTGGGGTTTCGTGCCGAAGCGTCGATCATTCTCTCCGGGCAACCGCAAAAAGCGCTGATCGACAAGTGTCTGACCAATGGCCAGCGGGTGATTCTGGTCAACCGTGACTATGACCATCCGCAGGCCGAGAATATCCGCATCGACAATGAAGGCACGGCCCGTGCCGCGCTGGCCATACTACAGCAGCAGGGCTGCCGGCGGGTGGCGTTGATAGCGTCGGCCGTCGGTTCGGTTGGCCTGCTGGCGCGGGAGCGTGGTTTCGTCGCCGCTGCTGCGGAAGCCGGCTTGTCGGTGGAGGTGGTGCGCTATGGCGATACCGCCTATGCCTCCGGGGTGGCCATGGCTGGCATGCTGCAACGGCAACCGGAGGGGGTGTTTTGTGTTACCGATCTGCTGGCGTGCGGTTTTCTCGACGAGATGCGGCGCCGTGGTGTGAAAGTGCCGGAGGAGATGGTGCTGGTGGGCTTTGATGACATCGAACAGGCGCGCTGGCACGCCTACCAGCTGACGACGTTTTGTCAGCCGCAGCAGCAGATGGTGCAGCACATCATGGCGCGGCTTCAGGCGCCGTTCGGCGCCTTTCCTAACGATTACCGCTGTCCGTTGCAGCCGGTGTGGCGAGACACCACTCGCGCTGTGCCGCCCCTTGCGATTGACTCATAGCATTTCGGCGTCGGCCAGTCGCGCCAGCATCTGGTCGGCACGGGTGATGGCCTCGATCAGGCTGGGTTTCGGCGTTTCAAACCACTCGTAAGGCTGCAGTTCGCGCCGGTTGCGGATCGCGTCGATGGCGGCCTGCAGGTTGGGGTAGCGGTCGGGCTGACGATGACGAAGATAGAGGGCGGCGATGGCCACGGAGCGGCTGCGCCCGGCCCGGCAATGGATCAGGACATGACCCCGTTCCCGACACGGGTAGCTGGGCTTGTCCGGGATCTGCTGGTGGAAGGCACCATCCAGTAAAAAGAAGCCGGCGAGCGCCATCTGGTGGGGGTTTCCCGGTCCGTCTACCAGTCCCATTTTGTAATGGCGGATTGGCGCATGTCCTCCGGCCAGCTTGTCGCCGGACGCGGGCAGGTAGGGATCGCAAACATAGTTGATGTCGAGATTGATGGCGCAGTTGACAACTGCCGTGATGCCGTGGGCGCGTAGCAGTGCCAGATCGCGTGCTGCCTCATCGCCACCCAGGTAAAGGTGTTGGCCTTCCGGTCCGATGGCGTCGGCGATGCGGTGCATCGCGGCGCGGGGGTAGGCGGGTATTGAATTCATACGACGATCCTTGTGGTTACGGGCGGTGAAAAGGGCAGTGCGGCAGCCTCGGCCATGGCGGCAGCCAGGGCAGGAGTGGCGGCGAGCACGGGGCCACCGTGCGGCCAGCTCCCCGGAGCTTGATCGCGGCTCGGATCCAGTGTCACGCCGCCGGCTTCGCGAACCAGCAGCAGGCCGGCCAGGCAGTCCCAGGGGTGCATATGCAGCTCAAGGTAGCCATCACTGCGACCGCTGGCGACATAGGCCAGCGCCAGGGCGCCACAGGCTCCGCGGCGCACATTGGCGCCGTGAGCCAACAGGGCGCCGAGCGTCATCATATAGTGCTCTGTTGGTCGACGTCGATTCCAGCCCAGCTCGAGGCTGGCGGCATCGAAACGATGGGTCTGGGCCACCTGGATCGGTTGATCATTGCAGGTTGCTCCGCGCCCTTGCTGCGCGACATATAGCTCGTCATGCAGGGGATCAAAGATAACGCCAAACCGGGTCTGACCGGCGCTGATAAACGCCAGCACGATACAAAAATGGGGTATGCCGCGTGCAAAGTTGGCTGTGCCGTCGATGGGATCGATGACCCAGCAGTGTTCATCGGGCTCACCCCCCAGCTCCTCGCCCAGCAGGCTATCGTCCGGAAATTCGTGACTCAGCCGTTGCCTGAGGTGGCGTTCCACGGCCAGGTCGGCCGCGGTCAGAACGTCCTGGGGCCCCTTGAAGTCAATCTGCTCCGTGGTCATGGTGTAAAACGCCTGGCGGGCAATCGAGCCTGCTTCGCGCACCAGCTGGATGGCGCTTTGCAGCCGCTGTTCCAGAGGCGCGCGATCAACGGCGGCAGCAACCGGCCTGGCCGGCGGCTGCGGATAGTCGTGACTGCTAACGTGAATATCGGTTTCTGTCATGGTGTGCTGCAGGCGCCCGCCGGAGCGGGCGCACCTCGTGAGTAAGGGGCGGATTAACGGGTAAAATTCAGGCGCCATAGATCAGACCAGCGCTGACGGGCGTCGAAATCGCTGATGGCCTCGGTGGCGGAGTATGACAGCAACCGATCCGCGATCTTATGGACTCCCGATGCTTCCTGCGCGTTGGGGGCTATGGTCGGGTTGCCGGAGATCTTGCCATCCACGGTCTGATTGGCGATGCCCTCCTCCGTCATCAGATAGTGCAGCAGTAAACGCGCCGCATTCGGGCTCTTGGTCTTGCTGGCGATCAGGCCGAAGGCCGGTGTCGTCAAGCCGACGAACGGTTGCATCTGGCTGCAGATGGCCATCTTCAGCTTGCCCTTGGCCACATCCCGGTATTTGGCGGTGGAGATCAGGCCGATAAACGGCGTTTTCTGTCCCGGAGCGCCGACGGCTTCGCTGGCCGGGCCGTCGGAGTCCGTCGGCAGGGGGGCGTTTTTGGCAAACGCCTTGACCCAGGCCTCGGTGGCCGAACCTTGGCTGGTGTCGAACGGTTTCCCATAGTAAGCCTGATAGGCGGCGGCCATCTGGGCATCGTAGCGCTGCTCGAGCTGATTGAACCAGTCCAGATAGCTGGCCTTGGTCAACGGATCCTGCAGCGTCACCCGACGTTGCCATTGCGGCTCGGTCAACGCCCAGATGTTGTCGACCGGGCAGTCATGATAGACCTCGGTGTTGTAACTCCAGACCACAGGATCGCCATACACCAGCAGCGGTTGTTGATTGGCGGCAGGGAGCTGGCTGGCAATATCGGTCGGAACCCAGTTCTCGACGATACCCAGTGGCAGCAGCTGGGCCAGGGCGGCCGCCGGGTCACCGGTCAGCACCACGTCGCCACGCACGTTGCTGGCGCGGAATTCGCGCGTCATCTTCTCCAGCTGGGCGGCGCCGTTGATCTTCAGCCCCTCGGCCTTGACACCATACTTGTGGCTGAACGCGGCCGCGGTCTCCACGATTTTTCCCGACGGGGCATAGATGGTCAGAGGGGGCTCCTGACGCGCGGCGTCGATCAGGGTTTGCAGATCGGCTGCGGCGGCGGCCAGGCCGTGGCTCGAGGCCAGCGTGGTGGCCAATAGCAGTGGAATCGTCCGTTTCATCTGGGTGTTACTCCTGATAGCAGTGGGGAGAGGTGGCATGAGCAACCGGAGTCGTTGACAAGGCGCGCAGTTCGCAGCGCAGGCCTTGTGTGTCAAACAGGTGGCAATCGGTGGCGGCGACGGTGATGACCAGCGTCTCCCCTTCGCGCTGTAGTGGGGGTTGCTGGGTCGTGAGCAACAGCGACTGTCCGGCGACACTGACCTCGAGTATCCAACTACCGCCGGTGGGCAATATGCTCTCCAGTCTGGCTTTGAGCTGCAGAGGACGCAGCGCGGGCGCGGTGCTAGTCGGATGGGGCACGATCTGGATGCGCTCCGGGCGGATGCCGACGGTGGCCAGCGGGGCCGTGGTTTCACCCAGGCTGCGCAGATAGGCATGCAGCAATTCGGCAAACAGGGTGCTGTGATCGAGCATGATCAGGTTGATCGGCGGGGTACCGACAAACTCGGCAACAAACCGGTTGGCGGGGCGATCATAGATCTCCTGCGGTGTGCCGACCTGTTGCAGCTCGCCACCTTGCATCACGGCAATCCGTGTCGCCAGCGCCATGGCTTCCCACTGGTCATGGGTGACAAACAGCATGGTGGTGCCGCACTGCTGGTGCAGGCGCTTGAGTTCAGCCCGCATCTCCAGGCGCAGCCTGGCGTCGAGGTTCGACAGCGGTTCATCCAGCAACAGGATCTGCGGCTGGACCGCCAGGGTTCGGGCCAGCGCCACACGCTGTTGCTGGCCACCGGAGAGCTGGGACGGATAGCGGTCACGGTAGGCGGTGATGCCGAGTGTGGCCATCACCGTCTGCAGCCTGTGCTGGCGTTCACTGCGTGGCAGGCGGCGTAATTTCAGACCGAACTCGATGTTCTGTGCCACCGTCAGGTGCGGCCACAACGCATAGCTTTGGAACACCAGTCCGAGCTGGCGCTGTTCCGGCGCCACAAACAGGCCAGCCTGTTGTGAGTCGACGATGCGTTCACCGAGGCGGATCTCGCCACCGCTGGCATGCTCGAGGCCGGCAATCATGCGCAGCGTCGTGGTCTTGCCACAGCCGGAAGGGCCGAGCAGACACATGAACTCACCCTCGTGGATGGTCAGATTGAGACCGTGCACCGACAGGTTGTCGCCCCGGTCATAGGTCTTGCTGACATGGTTGAGCTGGATAGTTGGCATCAGTTTCCAATTCCTTGCGCAAGGTTGGTGCCGGTTAATCGCTGCGTCAGCAGGGTACCGGTGAACGCCAGCAGGCAGACCAGCAACACGACGGCATTGGCCGCCTGCAGGTAGTTGTAATCGATGAGACGCAGGGCATAGGTGGTCAGTACATCGGTCGACGGCACCGCCAGCATCACAAACAGGCTGAGACCATTGATGCCGGAGATAAACGGCAGCAGGATGCCGGTGACCAGGGCCCCTTTTTGTATCGGTATCACGATGTGCAGCATCCGTCGCCACCAGCCGGCACCGGCCATCTGTGCTGCCTCTTCCGGCTCCTTGCCCAGTTGCAGCATGGCGGCGATGCCGGCACGGGAGGCATAGGGCATCTCATCGGCAATCAGTGCCAGCACCAGCAGTGTCACGGTGCCGTACAGTGCGGGCAGCGGGCCATGAGGCTCGGCAAACAGTGTCAGGTAGGCGGCGGCGAACGCGATGCCGGGAACCAGATAGGGAAAGAAGGTGATTTGCCGCAGCAGCAGCGCCAGTCCGCGGTGCGGGGTGCGGACCACGACATAACCGATCAGCAGGCCGAGCAAACCGGCGGCCAGCGCCGCACTGCCGACGATCCACAGCGTATTCCAGGCGGCGCGCCATAAATTCGGACTGAACAGCACGCCGCGGGTCTCGGCGATGGTGCCAAGCTTGTCACCAATCCAGAAGTCGAGGGTGAAGTTGTCGACGGTGAAGCGGCCCGGCACCTGCATCAGGGTGGAGAGGAGCAGCACCGACAACGGCAGCACGACCGAGAGGATAAAAACGCAGCTGACGAAACCGAATGCCGGCCACTGCCAGCGGCCGAGCCGATGGGGGAGGCAGAGCCCCCCTTTACCACTGACGGTGACAAACTTGCGCGCTTCCCGCAGCAGGGTGGCGTCCAGCAGCAGCGACAGTACACCAAACAGCATGATGGCGCAGGCCACGACGGCGGCGGTACCGCTTTGGCGCAGTTCTATGCTGCGAAACAGCGACGTGGAGAGCACGCTGTAGTTGACCGGCAATCCCAGCAGGTAGGAGACGCCAAATTCACCCAGCACCTTGGCAAAGATCAGCACACAGGCCGACATCAGTGCCGGTAACATCAGCGGTAGCAGGATGCGCGTGGCTATGGTCCAGTTGCGGGCACCGAGCAGGCGGGCGGACTCTTCGAGTTGGGCATCGAAGGTGCGCAGCCCGTTGCCCAGCAGCAGGATGACGAACGGGATGTAGTTCAGCGTCAGGATCAGAATGATCGGCAACTCGCCGTAAGCCAGCCAGTCGGGTGGCTGCCAGCCCAGGGTCTCGAACCAGCCTTGCGGGCCGCCGATGGTGCGATTACGAAACAATGTGCTCCAGGCCATGGCGAAGGTCCATGCCGGCAGCATGTAGGGGACGAGCAGCGCCGTGGCAAACCAGCGGCGGGCGGGTAACTGGCTGCGGGTGATGAGCCAGGCCAGCAGGCTGCCCAGGCTCAGGGAGAGCAGGATGACCCCGCCGGCGATGCGCAGGGTGTGCCATAGCGGTTGCCAGAACAGGCTGTCCGCGACTGGTGAGAACAGGGTCCGCAGCACATAGTAACGGGTCCAGGTACCTGTCTCGGCCGCGGCCCGTCGCTCGTCACCAAACTGGACCTGCACTGCATCCAGCAACAGGGCAACGACCGGAACCGCGATGAAGTAGAGGCAGAGCAGGAGTAGCAAGATGCCGATCGGGGTCGTCGGCGACTGCGTCAGCCGTTGCCAATGATAACGTAAGCGCGGCAGCAGACGGGGCTGGGCGCGCGGCAAGGTGACGGTGTGGGGGCTGGTCATTGGTATCCGCTCTCCGGTTGCATCGTTGCACAGCTGTGCAATCGCTTCGTATGCTAGGAGGGCTATATGACGCCACCATGACAGAAATAAGGCGCTTCTATGCGCCTGGCTTCCTGGCGATCATTGGCCGTCACGGCACAGGGCCAGCCAGGCCTCTGCCGCCCGCGACAGGTAGCGTTGCTGCGGCCAGATGACGCCCAGCCGCCAGATCAGCGCCGGGGCCAGCGGACGGAAGATCAGCTCGCGGTTGTCGAGTTGGCGGCAGATGGGTTCCGGCAGAAACGCCACCCCCATGCCGCTGCGGACCATGGCGGCGAGAAAATCCCACTGGCTGGAGCGCGCCGCGACGGTGGGCGTAAAGCCACTCTCGCGGCAGCGTTGCTGCAGCAGATCGCTGAGGGTGA
This sequence comes from Pseudaeromonas sharmana, assembly GCF_042649925.1. NCBI lineage: Bacteria > Pseudomonadati > Pseudomonadota > Gammaproteobacteria > Aeromonadales > Aeromonadaceae > Pseudaeromonas > Pseudaeromonas sharmana. The sequence continues at coordinate 39,722 of NZ_JBHSAF010000007.1, read as the reverse complement.
AGGTCTCGGTGTAGAGCAGGAAGGGGGTGCTGCGCAAGGCCTCCAGCGGCACGGGTGACGTCCCCTGCCAGCCCGCCTCGTTCGGCAGCACCGCCATGATGGGGTGTGTCGCCAGCTCGAAAGCGGTCAATCCGCTCTCATCACGGGTCGGCAACATGGTCAGGGCGGCATCCAGCTCTCCGCGGCTGACCGCCTGCTCAAGGTGGCGGCCACCGTATTCGACTATGCTCAGCTCCACTTCCGGATAACGTTGGCGATAGCGGCGCAGCAGATCTGCGTACAAGGGGCCGACCATCGGCGGGATACCCAGGTGCAACTGACCCCGGCGCAAAAAGCGCAGATCCTGCAGTTCGGCCTGCAGTTGGCTGAGTTCGGCCAGTATGGCGTGGGCCCGGTTCAGCACCAGTTCACCGGCGGCGGTCAGCGAGAAGCTGTGGCCCTGGCGCTGCAGCAGCGGTTCGCCGATCTCCTCTTCCAGACTGCGCACCATCTTGCTGATGGTCGGCTGGGTGACAAACAGCTTCTCCGAGGCGCGGGTAAAGCTTTGTTGCTGCACCAGTTCGGCAAAATAGCGCAGTGCGCGAATGTCCATGTCGATAATCCATTCCATTTTGGCATTAATTGTATAATAACAATTCATTATCTGACTGATTTCGCTCCCCGTATACTGTGACGCAACGCACATTAAGGAGGCGCTATGACATCGTTGCGTTCGCTGTTGCGCATCAGTTCCCAGATCGGCCTGCTGGCGTCAATCTTCGTCTTGGCCGAGTGGGCAGTGAGCTATTTTCACCTGCCGCTTCCGGCCAATGTCACCGGCATGCTGGCGCTGCTTGGCCTGCTGCTGCTGGGTTGGGTGCGCGTGGAGTGGTTTCGCGATGGCGCTGGCTGGCTGCTGGCCGAGATGTTGCTGTTTTTTGTGCCGGCCGTGGTCGCGGTCGTCAATTATCCGGATTTATTACTGCAACAGGGCTGGCGGATCGGGGTCGTGCTGGTGCTGAGTACCTGTATGGTGTTGGGGACAACGGCATTGGTGGTCGATCGGCTCTATCGGTTTGAGATTTGGCTGAGCCGCCGGAGTCGCCGCCATGCTTGATCTGTTGCGTGGCCTGTTGTTCCTGCTGCTGACCGTCGTGCTCTATTACGCCAGCAAGGCGATCTATCGTCGGCTGCGCCTGATGCCGTTGATGCCGCTGTTGCTGGCGCCGGCCTTGTTGGTGGCGGTGGTAGTGCTGGCCCATGTCTCCTATGCCGACTACATGTCAGAGTCCCACTGGTTGCTGTGGTTGCTGGGCCCGGCGACGGTGGCGTTTGCGGTGCCGGTTTACGAGAATCGGCAGTTGATCGCGCGCCATTGGCTCTCGCTTTCGCTTGGCGTCACCACCTCGGTGTTTGTCGCCGTCGGCAGCACCGTCTGGCTGGCACGCTGGCTGGCACTGCCGGAGCTGTTGCAACGCAGCCTGGCCATGCGCTCCATCACCACGCCGTTCGCGGTTGAAGCCACGCGGGCCGTGGGTGGTCAGGCCGATCTGACGGCGCTGTTTGTGGTCTTGACCGGGGTGATCGGGATGGTGGTTGGCGAGACGGTCTTGACGCTGTTGATGGTGCGCAGCCGGCTGGGGCGGGGAGCAGGCTTTGGTGCCTCATCGCACGGTGCCGGCACGGCGCGGGCCTACCAGATGGGCGCCACCGAGGGGGTCATCTCCAGTCTGGTGATGCTGATCGCCGGGTTGGTGACAGTGCTGCTGGCGCCCTGGTTAGGGCACCTGTTCTGGTGAGGTGACAAAAAATGCCCTGGCTGGCAGGGCATTCCGGGCTAATTGCGGTTAGTCAAACCAACTGCTGGCTTTTTCCTTTCTGGCTTCGCCTTCGCTTTCCAGCAGGCGCTTTGCGCCGGAGGAGAGGTTACGCGATGCGTCGGCATCAGACTGGATGACATCGGTCTTGGCCTTTTCACGGTTGAGTTCGGCGTCAATGAAGTCTTCCTCTCGGTCGACGCGCTTGGCTTGCCGTTTCAACTCGAGCTTCGCCTTCTCCAGCTCCAGCTCCCGCAGTTGGTCTTCATAGGCCTGATCGCGACTCTTATCCGCCAGTCGTTCATCCTCCACTGCTTTGGCCTTGGCCGCCGCAGCGGCCTTTTGTGCCTTGATCCTGGCGACGGCGGCGGACTGAGCGGCCCGAGCCTTGGCCTCAGCGGCACGAGCCTCGCGCAGCCGGACTTCCTGTTCAGCCTGGAGGGCTAATTGCCGTTGCTGTTCTTCCTGCAACAGGCGAGCCTGCTCCCGTGCCTTGCCATCCGCTTCGGCCGAGGCGACCGCTTCGAGCTGGGATTGCAGGTCATCTGCCCTCACGGCCGGAGCCAGCATGCTCAGTCCCAAGGTACAAGCCATCAGCGCTTGGTATGCTTTCATCGTTCTCTTCCTTGCGTGTCAACCATCAAGACTCTTTGGGGCAGGTGGCGTTAGGTTGAATGCGAGTCTCATTGCTGGTGGTTGTCACGACCAGAGCGACGCCAGGCTGGAATTCACACACTTTTCCGACCTGAGTCGAGGTGTAGATTTTGTCCTCTTCCGAGTAGGCAAGGGTGACACCATCGACCAGGATCTTGTCCTCAGCCATGTTGCCGGCAATTGCGCCGAGTGTGCCGCCGCCAACGGCCCCGGCTACCGTGCCAGCCGCAGACTTTCCACCCCCGGCGTTATACCCAACCGCACCGCCGGCCACGGCGCCGAGCAGGGTACCAAACGTCTTGGCCGCCTCTTTTCCTTCGGTGTTATCGACAGCAACCTGGGCTGGGAGAACAGAGATGATTTTTACTGTTTTGGCTTCTTGTTTGGTATTAACTTGATTTGTGTCATAAACCGAGGCTTTGTATTCGCTACCGGTTGATTGGCATCCAGCCAGCAATGCGGCAGACAGAGACAAACAAGTCAGTGTTGTATTCAGTTTCATACCGTTCCCTTTTTAATGCATTGTTAATAAAAGATTTAATTTCACATTCTTTATTAGAGTTAAGGTTCAGTTCCACAGATAAACACAATCCTTTATCTGGTTGAAAAACGTGAATTACAACGCATAACTCGAAGATTAATACGGATGTCATGCCAGTTGTTTTCATGATTGTTTTGTATTTTTAATGAGTTTTTTTAATAAAACTTAGGCATCTTGATTTTTTGCTTTTTATTGAATTTATTATTCTGATTTTAAATGTTTTTGTTTGTGCGTTTTTTATTTTTTTTCAGCCGCAATTTCGCGGGGCGGACGGTGAGTTTTTGTTCTTTTTTCCCGAACAGATAACGTTATAATGCGTCGCAGTCGGGGGCCCCGACCTCCTTTGTGACGCATTCCGCCGTTGAGGTTTTCACATGAGCATTCGCTGCGGGCGCATCGTCGGCGCCCTGTTGCTATCCTTGCCTGCATGGGCGCAGGCCGCTGTGCCACTGACACCATTCGAGCAGGCACCCACCCGCCCTTTGCCGCATTCGGCACAGATTTCCAGTTACCTGCATACCCTGGCGCAACACTCTCCGCTGGCAACCGTCACCCGGCTGGGCACTTCCGCCGGGGGGCGTCCGGTCGAGGCGCTGCTGGTCTCCCGCGATGCGCAGTTCCTGCAGCAGGGCGAACCTCAGGCCGACCGTTTGACGGTGATGCTGCTCGGATCGCAACATGGCAATGAACCTTCGGGCACCGAAGTGTTGCAGATCGTGGCGCGTCGGGTACTGGACGGTGAGCTGACACCACTGTTGCAGCAGATGAACTTTGTCATAGTGGCGCTGGCCAATCCCGATGGCCGCGATCTGAATCGGCGACTGAATGCCAAGGATGAGAATCCAAACCTCGATTTCATCGCCGTAGAGTCCCCCGAAACACGGATTTATATCGATGCGCTGGCCCGTTTCCAGCCCGACGTGGTGATGGATCTGCATGAAACCTGGAATGACAAGTGGCCGATGACGCCGCGCGAAGGATTCCTGACGACCACGGATGCCCAGTTCGAGGTCGGCAATAATCCGAACCTGGATGCGGAACTCAGCCAATACGCCAACCAGCATTTTCTACCGGCGCTGATTCAGGCGGTCGAGGCGCAGGGGATTCCCTCACAACGCTACAACGAGATCTACTCGTTGCGTGATCCGGTACGGCGCGGTGGTCTGAGTTTGTCAAACTTTCGCAACTATGCCGCCATGCAGGGGTCGTTGACGGTACTTTTCGAGAATCGTCATGATGGAAAAGGCCAGTTCCCGACGCCGGAGAACATAGCGGAGCGAGTGCGCAAGCAGCGCATCAGTGTCGAAGCGGCGCTGGCGCTGGTAGCCGGGGATGATAGCCGTATCCGTCACCTCAGTCGCGATGCCCGCTTCCGCTGGAGAGGGGTTGAGGGCGACGACAAGTTTGTCATGCAGTACGCCTTTGCGCCGAACCCCACGGAGCCGACCACGTCGGTAACGCTGGCCGACCGCAGTGGCAAAAAAGTAGTCAAAACGTTCCGCCGCGAGGATTACATCGCGCTGCAGGGCACGGGCGAGATCCCGGACGGGTTTGTCATTCGCTCGCAGACCCGGCGTTTCCGCGAGTGGCTGGATGATCACCATATCGACTATCAGGTGGTGCAGCAGCCGCAACGGGTGGAATTGAGCCAGCAACGGGTGGCCAGCCTGCAGATTGGCGCCCGTACCAAACCCGGAACCCGGGACTGGCTGGATGTGACTCTGGACCAGAAGGTGGTACAGACCGAACTGAAAGCCGGAGACCTGTTGGTCTCCACCGAGCAGCCGCAGGGGGCTCTGATCGCCATCATGCTGGATCCGCGTTCGGCAAACAGCCTCTATCAGGAGCCGGCATGGCGAGGTTTACTGATGAGCAACCCGCTACCGACGGCCCCGCTGCTGGCGGATGCCGCCGATTTGGCCAAGCGTGAGGCCGGCAAAACAACCAAGTCACGGTTGGCCAACGAGCACAAACCGGCCAAGCCGGTTACGCCGGCTGGTTGAATCCATCAGACTGCCCCAGCCAGCGGCCTGGTTGGCAGGCGCTGAGCATGGCGTCAGACAGGCTCGTCGGTGCTGGCTGGCGCCGCCTTCTTCTGACGTTTCAGCGTGGGCTCCGCCTCAGCCTTGCCGCCGCGCAGCAGCGTTTGAAGCTGCTCCTTCTCTCGCGCCAGGAATAACGCCAGCTCCTCGCGCTGGGACTCCTCCAGTGCGAGCGGGCTACGTTGCAGCCAGGCGGCCAGTTCATCGGCCAGATCCAGCATGCGGTCGTAGGCGTCCGCCTCTTTCTTGCTGACAAACGTCATCTTTTCCTCGCCATTGCGTACCACAACATATTTGATCTCGACGGCCATTTTTTCATTCCTGTATAAACATACAGTTTTTATATCCTATCTCGTGATGTTATGCCAGTGCGACCATCAGGTTTTGCGTGAAAAGTAAATTCCGGTCTGGTTCTTGCTTCGTCTGGTGCAGGCGCCGCGGCTGAGCGTGCAGGGATTGCTTCGGACGAGCACTGTTATGGGCGCGTGGGGTGAACAAGGAGGTTGGGTGACAGACGGGGACTGGAGTGCTGTCTGGGTGACGCTGAAGCTGGCGAGCCTGGTTACGACGATTTTGCTGTTGCTGGCGATCCCGCTGGCCTGGTGGCTGGTGCATAGTCGCAGCCGGCACTGCGTGTGGTTACGTGCTGTGCTGATGCTGCCGATGGTGTTGCCTCCCACCGTCATGGGCTTCTACCTGCTGTTGCTGATGGGCCCCCAGGGGCCGGTGGGCCAGCTGCTGACGTCATTGGGCCTCGGTGTGCTGCCGTTTACCTTCTCCGGCATCGTCATTGCCGGTGTGCTGCACTCGTTGCCGTTCGTCATTCAGCCGTTGCAGGATACCTTTGCCGGCATAGGGCGCCGGCCTCTGGAGGTGGCGGCCACTCTGCGAGCCAGCCCGCTGGATACCTTCTTCAGCGTGGTGTTGCCACTGTCACGGCGCGGGATTTTGACGGCTGCGGTGCTGGGGTTTTGCCATGCCATCGGCGAGTTTGGTGTCGTCCTGATGATCGGCGGCAACATCCCCGGTGAAACCCGGGTGCTGTCTATTCAGATCTACAACCATGTCGAAGCGCTGGAGTATGTCGAAGCCCATCGACTGGCCGCCGGCATGCTGCTGTTCTCTTTTTTGGCGCTGCTGTTGCTGTACGCGTTGGGTTACGGCCGTGGACAACGGGAGCGACTGGGATGAGCATTGATATCAGGCTGTGCCGACGCTTACCGGATTTTGCCCTCGATGTCCGCCTGCATCTGCCGGAGCGCGGAGTGTCGGCGCTGTTTGGGCCGTCGGGATCGGGTAAGACCACCATCCTGCGGGCGCTGGCTGGTCTCGAACGCCTGCCTGACAGCCGGGTGGCGATCGGCGATCTCGTCTGGCAGGACGAGGCGCGAGGGATCTTTGTCCCGCCCCATCGGCGATCACTGGGTTATGTCTTTCAGGAGGCGAGTCTGTTTGCGCACCTGGACGTGCGCGCCAATCTGACGTTCGGTATGCGCCGGGCGGGGGGTGTCGATCCGGTGTTGATCGCCGAGATGACCCGGCTGCTGGGCATCGACGGCCTGCTCGGCCGCATGCCGGATCAGCTCTCCGGCGGTGAACGCCAGCGCGTCGCCGTGGCGCGTGCGCTGTTGACGCGGCCTCGACTGCTGTTGATGGATGAGCCGCTCAGCGCACTGGATATCAAACGCAAACAGGAGATCCTGCCCTACCTCGAACGCCTGCATGAGGAGCTGGCGATTCCGCTGGTCTATGTCAGCCATGCGCCGGATGAGGTCGCCCGGCTGGCGGATCATCTGGTGCTGCTGGAGCATGGGCAGGTGGTGGCCAGCGGCGCACTGCAGCAGACGCTGGCGCGCACCGACCTGCCTGCGGTGTTTGCCGACGATGCCGGCGTCGTGGTGACGGTACGGCTGCAGGCTCAGGAGGCGGACGATCTGATGCGTCTGGCGTTTGCCGGTGGCGAGTTGCTGGTGCCGACCCGTGCCTATCCGGTGGGGCAGCGGCTGCGGTGTCGTATACATGCCCGCGACGTCAGCCTGTCTCTGCAGGAGCCGCAGTGCAGCACCATTTTGAATCGTCTCCCGGCGGTGGTGGAGACGGTCAGCCTGGGTAGCGCGGCGGGCCATCTGCTGGTCAGAGTCCGCTGTGGTGACACCCAGATTCTGGCGCGCATCACAGAGCGCTCCCGCCGCCAGTTGGCCATCGCGCCCGGCCTGGCGGTTTGGGTGCAGATCAAGGGGGTGGCGTTGCTTGACAGCTGAGGGGTAGCACAGTGTCGGCCGTGGTAGCGCAGCGGCGTGATCTAGGGTGCGCCAGTGAGTGCAGAGCCCTGCTGTAATCAGGACTCCGGGTGGCGTTATGTGTTTTTTGCTACAGCGTAAAGCCGACAATGTATGCCACCCTGCTGCGTGGCGACAGCAGGGAGCACGCGGCCTAAAACACTCCCAGGCTGGGACTTTTGGTGATAGCGACCCCAACGATATAGCCAAAGGTGAGTATGGCCAGCAGGCCACTGACTTGACGTTGTGTGCGGCTACGAGCCCGTTTGATGGCCACAGTGCCGAGCAGAATGTACAGCACGAGACCACAGACCTTGGCCGTCAACACGGCGCTATTGACGAACGGATAACGGCCGGCCATGGCGGCCAGAACCAGGGCGCTGCACAATAGCAGGGTGTCATTGACATGCGGCAGGATGCGCAGCCAGCGCTGCTGCAGCCGGGGATCGGCGGCCAGCGCCAGGCGCCAGCGCCAGCAGAAGAGGCCGCCAGTGATACCGACGGTCAACACGTGAATGGCCTTGAACAGCAGATACAGCATTACTTCTCTCCCCGGGTCGGCGTATCGCGGATTTGTGAGGCGAAGAAGGGGCGAGGGGCCTCCTCTTCGGGATTTTCATTGCCATTGTCGATGTCAGTCTGGTTTTCCCAGGCGGACATCAGCTCCGAGCGCTTGTCATCCTGATTGGCTTTGAGCATCTCGGCTAGGATATGACGGTACTGGACACTCTTGGTGATGTACATGTTCTCGTCATCGATGAAGGCAGTCTGCTCGCGCAATAACTTTTCATCGTGCTGCTTGAAGGTCTGGCCGGCGCGCCACGCCTGATTGGCCCGCACCCCCAGCTCTTTGAGGGCGCATACCCCCAGGTCCACCGCCGAGCCGACCGTTTCCCGATAGACCAGATCGACACCGATTTGCAGCAACTGGTGGGCGTGGGGGCGATCGATGGCGCGCGCCAGCAGCTTGATCTGCGGGAAGTGTTTTTGCGCCAGTTCGCACACTGCCAGCGATTTGGCCGGATTCCCGACAGCGACCACCAGCAACTTGGCCTGATGGGCGCCGGCGGCGTACAGCAGGTCGAGGCGATCGGCATCACCATAAAACACCTTGTAGCCGTACTTGCGCAGCACTTCGATGTGGCCGGCATCGTTATCGAGCACAGTGGTGCCGATGCCATGCGCATGCAGCAGACGACCAACGATCTGGCCGAATCGCCCGAAGCCGACGATGATCACCGGGTTATCCTGGGCATCGATCGTATCGGCTTCCCGCTCCTCTTCTTGTTGCTGAACCCGGGTCTGGACCAGACGCTGATTGATGATCAGCAGTACGGGGGTCAAGGCCATCGACAGGGCGACGACCAGGGTCAGCAGTGCAACCATTTCGGCGTTGAATAGCTGTCCCTTGTAGGCGAGGGTCAACAGCACGAAAGCGAATTCACTACCCTGTGCCAGCGCCAACGCGAAAGTCCAGCGGTGTGCGGCGTGCATGCGCGACACTCCCCCCAGCCCCTGCAGCACCAGGAACTTGGCGACAGTCAGCAACAACAGCAGGCCCAGCACCATGCCAGGTTGCTGCGTCAATAATGTGAAGTTGATACCGGCGCCTACCGAGATGAAGAACAGGCCGAGCAGCAATCCTTTGAACGGTTCTATATTGGCTTCCAGTTCGTGCCGGTATTCGCTCTCGGCCAATACCACACCGGCGAGGAAGGTGCCCAGTGCCGGCGAGAGCCCGACATGCTCCATCGCCAGCGCTATCAGGATGACCAGCAGCAAGGCGGCGGCGACAAAGATCTCGCGCAACCCGGATTGGGCGATAAAGCGGAACACCGGGCGCATCAGATAATGCCCCCCCAGGATAATGGCGCAGATGACACCGGCGATCAGCAGACCGTCTTGCCAGCCACCGAGGCTGGGCCCTGTGCTGGCGGCATCCCCCATGGGTGCCAGCAGCGGGATCAGGGCGAGCATCGGAATGACGGCAATATCCTGAAACAGCAGCACGGCAAAGCTGGCCTGGCCGGATTCGGTTTTCAGCTGTCGACGTTCGGTCAGGCTCTGCAACACGATTGCCGTCGACGAGAGCGCCAGTATCATGCCGGCGGTCAACGCCTGTTGCCAGCTGAGGCCAAAGATCAGACCGAGGATGGCCAGCGCGGCGGTTGTCAATGCCACCTGACTGGCCCCCAGACCGAGGATGGGCCCCTTCAGTTGCCATAGTAACGCCGGTTTGAGTTCCAGACCGATCAGAAACAACATCAGCACGACACCAAACTCGGCGACGTGCATGACGTCTTCCGTCTTGCCGACCACATTCAGCAGGTAGGGGCCAATGATGATGCCTGCAATCAGGTAGCCGAGTACCGAGCCCAGCCCCAGCCGTTTGGCCACCGGCACCGAGATGACGGCAGCGGTCAGAAAGATGAAGGCATCGAGCAGCAGAGCATTGGTCATGGGAGCTCCTCGATCAGGTCGGTCAGATAGGTTGCCCGCTGTAGCGAATCCGCAGACAAGGTGCCATCGCGCAGCGCGATCAGCAGACGCCGATACTCTTGGGCGGTATCTCGCAGCAGCTTGGCATCCTGAATCGTATGGTAGGAGTAGAGCACGAACGGGGGCAGGTAGCGCATGCCACACAGCCAGGCCGTTTGCCGGAAGGGCAGCAGATACTCGATCACGGCGCGGCGATTATGACCATGCGAGGTGTAGGACTCCTGACTGCCGCCGGTGGTGATGGCGGACAACAACAACTTGCCCTTGAGGGCGTGGCCTTCCGGGCCGAATGCAAAACCGTATTCCAGTACCTGGTCCATCCACTCCTTGATGATGGCGGGCGCCGAGTACCAGTACAGCGGGTGCTGGAAGACGATGATGTCATGCTCCTGCAGCAATTGCTGCTCGTAGGCAACATCAATGAACATGTTCGGGTAGCGCTGGTAGAGGTCATGGACATGAATGCCTTCGACCTTGCGCAGTGCCTGTAACAGCGCCTTGTTGGCATGGGAGCGGTTATAGCCCGGGTGGGCAAACAGGATCAGTATCTTTTTCATGCTGCTCTCGATGCTCGGAAAATAGCGCCGCAAACGGCGGGGCGGCTTGGCTGCCTGAGTCTCAGGCCGACAAATTGTGACGTAAATCCGGAATCAGGCCAAGGGCGACGATCCAGACTCAAGTCCGCCGACCTTGGATCGCCTGCTCGGCTCACGACGAATCGCCCCGCTCCTGTTAGCATAGGCCTCCTTTTTGCACTCCTGGAGAGGCCAGATGAAGTTCCCTTCTGCCCCGGTGGCGCCCTGCCGCCCAGTGACCCTCAGTGCTCATGGTGACGAGCGTAGCGATCCCTATTTCTGGCTACGTGACGATGAGCGCGAAGATCCCGAAGTGTTGGCCTATCTGCACGCTGAAAATGACTATACCGCGGCCGTGATGGCACCGCAGAAGCCGTTGATGCGGCAGTTATACCGCGAGATGCGTCGCCGCCAGCCCAGCGAGGAGAGCAGTCTGCCGTGGACGTTGCGCGGTTACGTTTATCAGCGTCACTACGACAAAGGTGCCGAGTTTGCCCGTTATACCCGTCACCCGTTAGCGGCCCCGCAAGACAGCGTGACCTTCTTCGATGGCGACGAGCGAGCCGGCGAGGCGGAGTACTATGAGTTGGCCGGATTTGAAATCAGCCCTGACAACCGTTACCTGCTGGTCAGCGAGGATTGGCAGGGACGTCGTGAGTATCAACTCCAGGTCTGCGACTTGACGACGGGACAGTGGCTAACCGATACGCTGCCACGCTGTGGTGGCGATCCGTTGTGGGATCGCCAGAGCCAGGGCTTCTACTACACGCGGTTGCACCCGGATACGTTGCAGCCGCAACAGCTGTACTGGCACCGGCTCGGCCAGGATCCGGCAGCCGATGTGCTCCTGTTTACGCTCAAGGATGATACCTTTTACCTGTCATTGGATGAGAGTCGCAGTGGCGAGTTGTTGTTCATCAACTTGCAAAGCACCCTCAGCAGTGAAGTCTGGTGGTTGCCGCGTGAGCCGGATCCGCAGCCTGGTGTGGCTCGCTGTTTTCTTGATGCGGTCACCGGACATGAGTATCAGCTGGACCATTTTGCGGACCATTTTTATCTGCGTTCGAACCAGGAGGGGGCCAATTTCGCGCTGTATCGCTGTCATATCAGCGACAATCGCCATTGGGAAACCCTGGTACCGCCCTCGGATGAGGTGCTGCTTCAGCAATTTGAACTCTTTACGGCCGGACTGATGTTGGAAGTACGGGTGCAAGGGTTGACCCGCCTGCGTCAGTTGACGCTCAGTGGCGAGTTGCGGCATGAGGTCAAGTTTGACGATCCGGCCTATGTGTGCTGGCTCGGCTTCAATCCTGACCCTGGCTGCAGCCTGGTTCGCTATGGCTACAGTTCGCTGACGACGCCGACCAGTACGTTGGCGCTCGATCTGCAGAGCGGAGCGCAAACCTTGTTGAAGCGGCAACGGGTGCGGGGTGGCTTTTGCAGCGAGTGGTATCAGTCTTGCCGTCTGATGTTGACGGCTCGAGATGGAGCACAGGTCCCGGTTTCACTGGTATGGCGTCGAGATTGTTTTGCCCCGGAAGCCAATCCGTTGCTGGTCCAGGGGTATGGTGCCTATGGTCTCAGCGAGGAACCGGATTTTTCTGCGGAGCGGTTGTCGCTGCTCGACCGCGGTTTCGTGATTGCGCTTGCCCATGTGCGCGGTGGCGAGGAGCTGGGGCGCCACTGGTATGAGCAGGGGCGTGGCCATCATAAGTTGAACACCTTCTACGATTTCATCGATGTGACCCGTGGTTTGCTGGCCAGCGGCTGGGGTGATCCACAACGGGTATTTGCCTACGGCGGCAGTGCTGGCGGCTTGCTGGTCGGTGCCGTGTTAAATATGGCTCCCGAGCTCTATTGTGGCGCCATTGCCGCGGTTCCCTTCGTGGATGTGCTGACGACGATGCAGGATCCCTCATTGCCGCTGACGACGGGAGAGTACGATGAGTGGGGGAATCCGCAACGGGCCGACGATTACTTCTACATCCGTCAGTACAGCCCTTACGATAACGTCAGCCATCAGGCCTATCCCCATCTGCTGGTGGTTTCCGCACTGCATGACTCCCAAGTGCAATACTGGGAGCCAGCCAAATGGGTGGCGCGACTGCGAACCCATTGCAGCCATGATGCACTGCTGTTATTGGCGATGGATATGCACACCGGCCATGGCGGCAAGGCTGGGCGGTACCACTATCTGCACGATGTGGCGCTCGAATATGCCTTCCTGTTACGTCTGGCAGACAACCCCGGGGCGGCCACCGAAAAAAAACGCTAGTCTTTACAGGGTTAAGATACCCTTTCGGGGGGGATGGTCGTACACTGGCCGACACGTCAGTGTGATTCCAGGACCGCATCGGCGGTCAGTTAGCAGGAGGAAACCATGTCGGTTCAAGAACAGGTTCAGGAAACGTGTGAAGCGTGCGGTTGCGTGGCCGAAATCGGCAGCATCATCAGCGAGGGCGATGATCAGGTGGTCTTGACCGTTGAGGCTGCGAATGCAGAAGAAGCGGAAGCCCGGTTAGCCAGTTTTATCGAATTGGCCCGTGCTATTTACAGTGATGTTGTGGTTGCAAAAGAGTCTGCAAGCAGTGAGGTTGGTGTGACGCTGACCTGCCAGCTCACCTTCAGCTGCACTGCTGAAAAAATCATCTTCGAAATGCGCTCCCGCGCGATCTGAGTCACGAAAAACGGGGGTTTTGCCGCCCCCGCTGTTCATTAAATTACCATCTCGTTCAGCTTCCGTTCAGGTTTTATGCGCTTTAATGCCGCGTTTTGACGAACAGACATTCGAAGATACGCTATGAGAAACCTGATATTAGGTCTGGCGTGGCTGATGATGCTGGTTCCCCAGCTCGCCCAGTCCCTGCCGTTGACTGACCAGATGGCGACCCGTAAAGGCGATCTGGATGCCATGCTCACGGCGCGCCAGTTGCGCGTGCTGGTAGTCTATGACAATGCCAATTTCTACTTGGACCAGGGCCGCCAAGAAGGGCTCAATGTCCGACTGATGCAAGAGTTTGAGCGCTGGTTGAACGGACGTTACTTCAACGATCAGAAGTTGAAGATGAACGTGGTGCTGGTTCCGGTTCGCTACGACAAACTGCTGCCGATGCTCAACGATGGGCAGGGCGATTTGGTGCTGGCTAACCTCAGCACTACCCAGATGCGGCAGACCCAGGCCGATTTCTCCATCCCGGAAATTAAAGGGATTCAGGAATGGCTGGTAAGCAGCGGCAAGGTGCCGGCCATCAACCGCTTGACCGAGCTTTCGGGCAAGCATGTTTGGGTGCGCCGCAGCTCGAGTTATTTCGAGAGCCTGCAGATGGTCAACGACATGCTGGCCACCCTGAAGATGCCACCGGTCTATATCGAGCCGGTGGACGAAGTCCTGCAAGACAGCGATCTGCTGGATATGGTCAGTCGTGGCGAGATTGCCTATACGGTGGTGGACAGCCACAAGGCACGACTCTGGCAAAAAGTGTTCACCGACCTGCGTTTCCATGACGCGGTGCCATTACGCCGCGATAGCCAGATTGCCTGGGCGTTTCGCAAGAATAGTCCGCTGATGGAGCGTGAGGTGAATGCGTTCCTGCGCGAGTATGGTGCCGAAACCCGCAAGGGTGAGCCTATCTACCGCCAGTATCTGCAAAATGGCTCGGGTCTGCTGGCGCGCCATCGGGCTGCCAATTCCAGCATGATGGGCTGGTCACCGAAAGAGTTCTCTCGTTATGCGCACCTGTTCAAGCGCTATGGCGAACAGTACTCCATCGACTGGATGATGCTGCTGGCGCAAGCTTATCAGGAGTCGACGATGAATCAGGCGGCGCGTTCCCCCCGCGGTGCCATGGGGATCATGCAGGTGCTGCCCAGCACGGCGCGATCGCTGAATGTATCGGGGATCGGTTCGTTGGAAAATAACGTCCATGCCGGTACCAAGTACATGCGGCATATGATGGACACCTACTTTGATGATAAGTCACTGGATGAGAACAACCGCGTGCTGTTTACGCTGGCCGCTTATAATGCCGGCCCCAACCGGATTGCCCAGTTGCGTAAAGAAGCCACAAGGCGCGGCCTGGATGGCAACGTCTGGTTTGGTAACGTTGAGCGGGTCGCCGCGTCACGGGTGGGCGCGGAAACGGTGCAATATGTCAAAAATGTATCCAGCCGCTATGTCGCCTATCGACGCACCTACGAGCTCAACGAACAGAAAAAACGGCTGCAACCCCATTAATGCCACTGGTGCCCCGTTGGGGCACCCGATTCTGGGTGCTCCAGATACTGATCCGGGTGCCACAGAAAGTAGTCATCCAGCTCCTGGCCAGAGCCCGAGCTCGGCCAGTTAGCATCGTCTGCACGTTGGCGGATCACGCCATGAGCAGCCCGCTTCGCTAACGGCGGCTGTTCTGCTGTCTCGACAGGTGCAATCTGGTACAGCAGGGCCGGGTTATCCTCGTTCTGGTGAATTGTCTCCATCCATACCGCCATCGTGATGACCTCCTTTGCCTGGTTTGTATCGCATCGGCGCTGACAGCGATTGTGCTGTCGGCAGATGACGATTCAATGAAATCAACCTCCAGGCTTCAGCAAGCTCTATGCCACGCTCGACGAGCGCTATATGCTCAATTGACAGCAGCGGAGGGTGTGGATGCCAGCGACAAATAATCGATATCCATGGCGTAGCGGTTGCGAGGCGGCGTTGATAGCCGAGGGGGAGCAGGCCTTGGCGGTCAGATTGGCCCTGATTGCCAGGGCCCGCCATAGCATATTGGCGCAATACTATAGCTGGGAGGAGGATGTCAGCGGCAAACTGCTGCTGGGGGCCTTGTTGCAGGCCGCGCGGCGCGGGGTCAGAGTTCGCTTGCTGGTCGATGATCTGTATTCAGGCAGCAATCGTTATCTGGAGTCGCTGGCTGCCGAGCCCAACATTCGTATTCGTCTCTTCAATCCGTTCTGGCTACGCCTGGCGCGGCCTTGGGGTTGGCCCTTGGAAATCCTGTTCAGCTTTCGACGTCTCAACCACCGCATGCATAACAAATTACTGGTCGTGGATGATGACTGGGCTCTGGTGGGCGGGCGCAATATTGGTGACAGCTACCTGGGGCTGGGGCGTGAGCGCCATTTTGTCGATCTCGATATTCTGATTCGCGGCCCTGTCTGTGCAGACCTGGTGTCGGACTTCCTAGGTTACTGGCGGAGCCGCTGGAGTCATGTCTTGCACCATCTGAGCTGGTTTCGTCTGCCAGAGTCGCTGGCGCTCGCCAACAATGCATTTCTTCTGCATCTGATGGAGCCGGAACTGGCCAGACTGTTTGGTGTTGAGCCGCAGTTATTGGCCGTCGACCTGCCGCCGCTACACTGGCATCCCGTTTCGGCTCAGGCGTTTATGGATGCGCCTGGCAAGGGCGCACGTTTACGGCGACAGCCGACAGCTGCAGGCAGAGCCTTGCTGGCGCAGTTGGATGGGTTGCAACAGTCACTGGACATCGTTACGCCCTACCTGGTTCCGACGCGTCACTTCTATAGAACCTTACGTCGCATGATCCGGCGCGGATGTTCGGCACGTGTGTTGACCAACTCGCTGGCAGCAACGGACATGCCGCTGGCCTATGCTGGATTTCGCAGTCGGTGTACCCGTCTGCTGAAAACCGGTCTATCGCTGTTTGAGTTGCGGCCGGAGGCTGGGCGTTGCCTGCATGCCAAATTGGCGCTGTTTGATCGGCGTAGCCTGTTGGTGGGTAGCCTAAATCTGGATCCTCGGTCTTTTTATCTGAATACTGAGATTGCGCTACTGCTGGAGGGGGCCTCGCTGGTTGCGGAGGTTGAGGCCTGGTTGGAGCAGCAGCTCATCGCGCAGCAGGCTTGGTCGGTGACGCTGCGTGAAGAGGGCATTAGCTGGGCAGGGAGTGCGATAGAGCCTGAAACCAGTGCCTGGCGGCGAGGTTTGATCCGGCTGGCCGGCTGGTTACCGGTCCACCATCTGCTCTAGCTCGGCTGCACAGTCACCGCGGAAATAGGCTATGATGTGGCCTTTCTTCTCTCCGGGATCTGATGGTGGGCATTCGAGCGCAACAAAAAGAACGTACTCGCCGCGCGTTGATCGCCGCCGCGTTCAGCCAGTTAACCGCGGAACGCAGTTTTTCGAATCTCAGTCTGCGAGAGGTCGCCAGAGAGGCGGGGATAGCCCCCACCTCCTTCTATCGCCATTTCCGCGATATGGAAGAACTGGGTTTGACCATGGTCGACGAAGGCGGTCTGACCTTGCGCCAGCTGATGCGTCAAGCCCGTCTGCGGATCGCCTGCAGCGGAGGCAGCGTGATTCGGACCTCGGTGCTGACTTTCATGGAGTTCATCGAGAACAATCCGAACGTTTTTAGGCTGTTATTGCGAGAGCGTTCGGGCACTTCAGCTGAGTTTCGCCAAGCGGTGCAGCGTGAAATCCAGCATTTCATTGCTGAGCTTGCCGACGATTTGCAAAAAAAATCCGGCTATACCTCCTATGATGCTCACGTTCAGGCGGAGGCGATGGTGACCATCGTCTTTAACGCCGGTGCCGATGCGCTGGATCTGGAGGTGGCTGCGCGTCAGGAATTGGCGGAGCGCGTGGTTTTTCAGTTGCGGATGATAGCGCGTGGTGCCGATTTTTATCACAAACCACGCCCGAGTGAGGGGTGATGAAACCGGCCACTAGGCCGGTTTTTTTTGACTTGGCTATTTCGGAGTGGCTGGCCAATACATCCGTCGTAATTGGCGTGTTGCAGCACGAGGATATCTGTAGGAAAACGACAGGTGGCGTGTAAGACATTTGCCATACCTGCTGTAGGTAAAAACGTTTTTCTTTTGTCGGTAAATGTGAGCGCTTGTTTGTTATATTATTGATATTTAAGTTTATTTTTGTTTTTGTTCTGAGTGATGTCGTTTTTTTTTGCTTTGAGGTGGATTGTCGTTTTTTGCCAGATCCCTAGTATTAATCGTGCAGGACGCGCTGAAGTTAACCAGGATGGTTGGCTGCCAGGGTAAGGCGAAAGGAACCCCACAGGATGTGGGCATGGACACCTCCCGGGAGGGAGACAGAACAGCGAGTAAGGACTGCTCGTTGGCCAGGATGGCTCAAGGACACCCCGAAGGATCGGGAAGTGGAAAGACTAAGGGACGAGCTAAGTCAGGGATTGCAGGGAGCAATACTGTTCACGGATCGGACACTAAGACTTGGAGGGGCGGCGAAAGTCGCCCCTCTTTTCTTTGCTTTTCTCGCGGTACTCAAGCCGCACCATGGTTACTCGCGGGCACTGGCTGCCAGCTGCTGGACCAGCAGTTCTTTCTCTTCTGTGCTCAAACCCAATTCATCACAGGCTTCATCAAAGCTTTTGCCAAGATGACACATCAATAGCTCGATCGCGGGCAAGAAGTTATGCAGTGTCGTCTCCATCACTATGTCCTACTCTGGCAGTCGGATATTCACTAAACGGGTAAACCCGCATTGGCGGCAAGCAAAAAATTCTTTTAGCGTCTCAGGGTGTGAGCCATGAATTGTTTTCGCGAGGAATGGGCTGTGCCGCGACCTTGATCGCGAGCAAAGTTGTCGACATCAAACATGCTTAAATTAAGCAACTTAACTAACCGCGAGGAATAGTGATGCAAGAGTCGATTCATGGCCACGAAGTGATGCATATGATGCTGGAGCTGGGCGGCTCCTTTACCGCCGAGAGTCTCAAGCAGGCGATTCACACCCGCTTTGGCGAGCAGGCCCGGTTTCATACCTGCAGCGCCGACAATATGGATGCAGAGGCGCTGATTCAGTTTCTAAAAGCCAAGGGTAAATTTGTTGAGGCGGCCGACGGCTTCAACACGGAAGCCAGCCGTATTTGTCAGCACTGATTTAACTCTGCCGGAGGTCGGTCATCGCCTTCCTGTCGCCCATCCGATATACTCTATCCAGTTTTTTATTCTGTTTTTTGAGAGTTAGGCGATGGATGTTATTACTGCGGCAGTCATGCTGTTCTTGATTATGGATCCGGTGGGTAATCTGCCTGTGTTCCTGTCGATATTGCGCCCGTTCCCGGAGGCGCGTCGTCGCAAAATCATGATTCGTGAGCTGTTGATTTCGCTGGTGGTTCTGCTGGTATTCCTGTTTGCCGGGCAGGAATTGCTGAACTTGTTGAATCTGAAGCAGGAAGCGGTAAGCATCGCGGGCGGGATCGTGCTGTTCCTCATCGCGATCCGTATGATTTTCCCCAGCGAGGGGGGGGTGACCGGGTTGCCTGAGGGTGAAGAGCCGTTGATTGTGCCAATGGCGATTCCGATGATAGCGGGGCCATCAACGCTGGCCGCGCTGGTGTTGCTGTCTCACCAGTATCCCACTCAGATGACCGACTGGACGCTGGCCCTGCTATTAGCTTGGGGGGGGAGTTCAGTCATCCTGATGTTCCATGAGTGGATCAACCGCATCCTGGGCGAACGCGTGCTCAAGGCGATGGAGCGTTTGATGGGGATGCTACTGGTGATGTTATCGGTGCAGATGCTTCTGGATGGTGCGGAGCAGTATCTCAGTCGCTGAGTCTTGTCGTTACAAAGAGAAGAGGCCGCTGTGCGGCCTTTTTTATTTCTATTGAGTCACTGGGAAATCATCAGGTGGCTAGTAGCACGGAGCCGCTTCGGCGGAATGGTCAGGAGTTGTGTGCCCTGGAGGACTGCCAATTTTTGCCCGCTCTTGGGATCAGTAAACCGGTTGGTGAGCGCGCTGCACGGCCAGAGTGGCAAGGTAATGGTGCTCGGAATCTCTGGTTGCGGTCGAGAGCCGTGATGACCACACCGCTTTCCAGAGTCCGGGCAACAACAAGGCTATGTTCACTGGCATCAAGATTTCTTCATTGTCCGGCTTGTGGCGTATGAAAAGCCGATGCAAGTCACGTTGGAGATAGATAAACAGCGTCAATTGCAGCGAAGACCGAGAAGCAGAAGCCTTGAACCAGAGCAAGGCTTGCAGATGAAACAAAAACGGCTTGGATATATGGTTGTATCTAGTGGGTCAACATATTGGCCAGTTCGTTACCTTGTTGATGCAGTTCCTCAAGACGGTTGGCCATATTTTGTGGATCAATTCCCAGATGCTGAGCCAGCGGCGTCGGGAAGCGGGCAATGATGACCTGAGGGGGGACGCCTGCATTCCACGCAAAAGAGACAAACATCGCCAAGCGAATCAAAATGGCCTCGTGGCTTACCGGTTCAAAACTGAGCGGATCCAGTTGTTGGGCGATGGCCCGGATAAAGGTGTCTGACAGATTCCAGCGACGAGCCAATTCTGCGCCTACCTGACTGTAATCAAATCCGAGCATCTCGCGCTGAGCATCAATGCGACTATTGCCCTGATTGATGGACATGTTGATCAAGCTGGCTTCTTCCGGGAGGGTGGACTGGATCAGTAGCTCACCAATATTGTGCAACAATGCACAAGTAAAGGCTGTCTCTGGTGCAATCGTGCGACAATCTGAGGCAAGTGATTTTGCGATAGTCGCTACCTGAAAGGTGTCGACCCAGAATTTGTTTTTGTCGAAGTTGGCTGGAGTCTTGAAACTGGTCATGATGCCTGAAGCAACGACAAGGGAGCGTAATGCGTTGAATCCCAAGCGTATTACGGCTTGTTCGATCGATGTAATCTCGGCGCCACGCCGATAAGCGGCGGAATTGGCCATTTTCAGCACCTTGGCGCTGATAACCTGATCCATGGAGATCTTCTTCGCGATCTCCTCAATGCGCGAGTTCTCATCAGAAAAACTCTGCATCAGTTCGTGCAATAGCTTAGGTATTACAGGTAGTTGCTTGATTTTGCTAAAAATATTATCCATGGACATATTGAACTCGCTCTCCCAGCTCGCTCGGGATGTGTAGTTTGCCACAAGCGTTGGTGAATCGGATATCTGGAGATGGTTGTGACTTAATGCATCCAGTCAGCCAGTTGATAATGCAAAACGTACTGTTCGCCACGAACGACAAGTTGTGTATTACTCATCTGTAAGGCTGCCTCAGATTTAAGCGTGGTCAGAATTGCTTTTTCTATCCACTCTTTTTCTACCGGACAGCGTTGCCCGGTCAGGTATAGCGACGTGATCGTCAGTCGATTCGCTGCCAACTGCCCCTGGCCGACAAAGCGTCGGCAGCCAGTGTTGCCATTTATGGTCATCTTCTCACCAATCTCCAGATCGGCATTGGTGTTGTCAGCGTGAGCGACAGCGACTCCGTTTATCGAAATCAGCGTCCAATGATGGTGTTGCACATCCTCCGGTGTAATGGCCGGGGCATAGTGGCAACCCGTTAATAACAGCAGAAGCGAAAGCCGTATTGCGATAGCGGCTGCCTGGCTCATGCTTTACTCCTTGGATTGTTGTCGAACGATTCCAATTGGACCATCTCTAGACTAGCACGAAGCCGGGGGCGGGAATGCGACATAGCCGGATGAATTCTAAACTCGAGCGTCTCATTTTTCGCCCGTAGCCAGATTGTGGTTTTGTATTAACATGCATTTTGACACTTATGGTTGAATTTGGCTGGTGAACCCAGCCCTGACATGGTGCGGCATCAGAATAGAACACTGTATTGGCAGCGCATTTAATGCATACATTTTCAGTTATTCGGAATATACTTCGCCGGCAAGTCAATAATCTGGTCAGCCATGGTGCAACGCATTTGGTGCGTGCCGGCCGGCGAGATCGACTTCAGTTAGCATTGCACATTGCCGTGCGATGGCCCGAACTATGCATGGCAATGAACTTCCGGTCCTTGGTAAGGAGACGCTCTATGTTCAAAAAGGGAATCGTCACCCTGTCGCTGGTGACGGCTTTGGCCGCCGGTCAAGCGTTAGCAGCCGAAGAAAAGGTGCTGCACGTATACAACTGGAGTGATTATATCGCCGAAGACACTGTGGCCAATTTCGAAAAGGAAACAGGCATCAAAGTTGTCTATGACGTGTTTGACAGTAATGAAGTGCTTGAAGCCAAGTTGCTGGCAGGAAATACCGGTTTTGATGTCGTGGTACCAAGCTCTGACTTCTTGGCCCGCCAGATTCAGGCTGGTGTATTTCAAACCTTAGATAAGAGCAAACTGCCTAATTTGGGCAACATGGATCCGGATGTCATGAAGTTGTTGGCTGACAAGGATCCAGACAACGCGCACTCGATCCCTTATCTTGGGGGCACTACGGGCATTGGTTTTAACCCGAAAAAAGTGGCTGAGGTCATGGGGCCCGATTTCAAGATGGAGAGTTGGGATGCGGTATTAAAACCAGAAAACCTCTCCAAATTAAGCAAGTGCGGTGTGTCGTTCCTCAACGCGCCGACCGAAATTTTTGCCACCGTGCTGCACTATCAGGGTAAGAATCCGAATTCAACTGACGTCGCTGATTATAAGGCGGCGGGTGCTGTGTTGAGCACCCTGCGCCCGTATATCACCTATTTCCACTCATCGCAGTACATCAATGACCTTGCCAATGGCGATATTTGTGTGGCGATTGGCTGGTCAGGTGATGTCATGCAGGCCGCCGCGCGCGCTGAAGAAGCGAATAATGGTGTGAAGGTTGATTACATCATTCCAAAAGAAGGGGCGTTGGTGTTCTATGACATGCTGGCGATTCCCGCAGATGCTAAGCATCCGGAAAATGCCCATGCCTTTATTAACTATCTGATGAAGCCCGATGTCATCGCTAAGGTTTCCAATTATGTTTCCTATGCCAGTGGCAACAAAGCGTCACTGCCATTGGTGGATGAAGCGATTCGGAACAACCCGAACATCTACCCAACGGATGAGATGAAGCCGAAGATGTTCACGCTCAAAGTCCTGCCGCAAAAGGTCAACCGTGAAGTCACACGGGTCTGGACCAAGGTTAAGACTGGGAAATAATGTTAGGTAGCAATGGGGGCGCAGAGCGCCCCCTGATTGTTCAGGGAGAATTATTGCCGTGGTAGATCACGTGAACAAGCCTGCCAGTGCGGCTGAGGAGCCGCAACCGTTACTGGAAATCCGCAACGTCACCAAGAGCTTTGATGGTGTGGCGGCGGTTGATGATGTCAGCTTGACCATCAACAAGGGTGAAATCTTTGCTTTGTTAGGAGCCTCAGGGTGTGGCAAGTCGACGCTTCTCCGCATGCTGGCAGGGTTTGAGCGACCGACGAAGGGTAGCATCATCCTTGATGGGCAGGACATGGCAAACATTCCACCCTACAAGCGGCCGGTGAACATGATGTTCCAGTCTTATGCCCTGTTCCCGCATATGACGGTGGAGCAGAATATTGCATTTGGTCTCAAGCAGGATGGCTTGCCGAAGGCGGAAGTCGAGGCTCGCGTGCATGAGATGCTCGGTCTGGTCCACATGGAAACATTTGCTCGCCGGAAACCGCATCAACTGTCCGGTGGTCAGCGCCAGCGCGTGGCGCTAGCCCGTTCGTTGGCCAAGCGACCAAAGCTGTTGTTGCTGGATGAACCTATGGGGGCGCTAGACAAGAAGCTGCGAGAGAAGATGCAGCTGGAAGTGGTCGATATTATCGAGCGTGTCGGCGTTACTTGCGTCATGGTGACCCACGATCAAGAAGAGGCGATGACCATGGCCGGGCGGATTGCGATCATGGATCGTGGCGAGTTCGTTCAGATTGGCAGTCCGGAAGAGATTTATGAGCATCCCAATTGCCGCCTGAGCGCCGAGTTTATCGGTTCAGTGAATATCTTCGACGGGGTACTGGAAGAGGGGGGGCCGGATTATATGGTCATTCGTACCGACTCTCTGACCCATCCAATTCATGTCAATCACGGCGCCTCGGTGGCTGATGGTGTACATCTGACCGTGGCGCTACGGCCAGAGAAGATCTATTTCAGCAACGAAATACCGAGTGACCACTTCAACTATGATACCGGGATCGTCGAGAACATCGCCTACATGGGTGATATCTCTATCTATCACGTGCGGTTGCCAAGTGGCCAAAAAGTGATTGCAACCTTGCCGAATGTTGACCGTTTCCGGAAGGGACTGCCGACATGGGATGACGAGGTAATTCTGCACTGGGAGCCAGACTCCTGTGTGGTCCTGACGATTTAATGGAGGCGAGATGAGACGACGCTCAGCCCTCAAAAATTGGTTACCACGAGGCCGACACCTGGTCATTGCATTTCCGTATGCCTGGATGTTGCTGTTCTTCCTGGTCCCGTTTGCCATTATTCTGAAAATCAGTTTGGCCGAGACTCAGGTTGCGATACCGCCTTATACGGCGTTGGTCGAGTATGCAGAAGAAAAACTGACGTTCATTCTGAACTTGGGGAATTATCTCTATCTGCTAGAAGATGAGATGTACTTCGACTCTTACCTGCAATCATTGCAAGTGGCCGGAGTCTCAACCCTATTGTGTCTGCTAATTGGCTATCCGATCGCTTGGTCCATCGTGCACTCCTCGCCAGCAATGAGAAATGTGCTACTGATGCTGGTGGTTTTACCGAGTTGGACCTCATTCCTGATACGTGTTTATGCCTGGATCGGTATCCTTAAAAACAATGGATTGCTGAATAACTTCCTGATGTATCTCAGCATTATCGATGCGCCATTACCGTTATTGCATACCGATTTTGCAGTCTATATCGGGATTGTCTACGCCTATCTGCCCTTCATGATTCTGCCGTTGTATACAGCGCTGATGCGGATGGATTATTCGCTGATTGAGGCGGCGTCCGACTTGGGGGCTAAACCGTGGAAAACGTTCCTGACGGTACTGTTGCCGATGACCAAGAGTGGGATTATCGCCGGCTCGATGCTGGTTTTTATCCCGGCAGTCGGTGAGTTTGTGATCCCTGAGCTGCTAGGGGGGCCCGACTCATTGCTGATTGGTCGTGTCTTGTGGCAGGAGTTCTTCAATAACCGCGACTGGCCTGTGGCATCAGCGGTTGCTGTCGTAATGCTTACGCTGTTGATGGTGCCCATTATTTGGTTCTACCGTTACCAGCGTCGTGAAATGGAGGAGGGACGGGCATGACCCCCATTCCACAAATTAAATCGCCTTGGCGAACTCTGAGTCTGTTGCTTGGCTTTGGCTTCTTATATGCGCCGATCTTGATCCTCATTGTCTACTCATTCAATGAGTCGCGGCTCGTCACCGTCTGGTCGGGTTTTTCGGTCAAATGGTACTATGAGCTGTTCCAGGACAAGCTGATGATGGACGGTGTTGTACTGTCACTCTCCATCGGTGTTATGACCGCTACGATGGCTGTGGTGGTCGGAACCCTGGCGGCTTTTGTGTTGACCCGAGTGGGCAAATTCACTGGTGAGACCGGATTTGCCTTTTTGATTACGGCGCCCATGGTGATGCCGGAAGTCATTACGGGCCTGGCTCTGTTGCTGTTATTTGTTTCGATGTCTGACATGCTCGGTTGGCCTTCACAGCGCGGTGCAATGACCATTTGGATTGCGCATGTGACCTTTACCGCTGCCTATGTGACCGTCATTATTCGTTCGCGGTTGAATGAGCTCGATCAATCGGTAGAGGAAGCTGCGCAGGACTTGGGCGCGACACCTTTAAAGGTGTTTTTCCTGATAACCTTGCCGTCAATAGCCCCGGCGATCGCGGCCGGATGGTTGCTGGCCTTTACGCTTTCGGTTGATGATTTGGTGATTACCAGTTTTGTATCTGGTCCCAATGCCACAACATTGCCAATGGTCGTCTTTTCCAGCGTGCGGCTCGGGGTCAGTCCGAAGATTAATGCTTTGGCTACCTTGATCATTTTGGTGGTTTCAACGGCCACGTTCATCGCTTGGTGGATGATGGCCAGAAACGAGCAACGACGGCGCAACGAGATAGCCATGGCCGCCAAAGCATCATAGGCTGATACGGTTGACAAAAGAGGGTGCGTTAGCACCCTTTTTCGTTTGTCTACGATTCGGCTACTAATTCGACAAATAACGCCACGGCCGCTTTCGAAAGCGAAAAAGCACTTGCATTGACTCCCCGGCTTCTGTAAATTCCTGCTCCGCAGACAACGGCGTGTAGCGCAGCTTGGTAGCGCACTTCGTTCGGGACGAAGGGGTCGGAGGTTCGAATCCTCTCACGCCGACCAAATTTAAAAGGCCACTCAATGAGTGGCCTTTTTGCATTTGATTTTGTGGTGCGGAAATAAAGATCGTTAGCGGCGTCTTTGTTGCTTCATCAGATCCAGCATCAACATGATGATAAGAATAACGGCCGAGATCAGGGGGCCATAATCAAGATACAGTTCTCCCCAACCGGTCGAAAAACAGATTACTGGTAATCCGATGACGAGCAACAAGGTACTGGTCAGTAAAAACAACATAATGCTTGTCAGAATTCTAGTGAATGTTTTATCGATGCCGATTATAGAAATCTTTTTTGTGTTATAAAACCTCCCTCACTGCGCTTGTCCTTTATTTCGCAGCATACTTAAGCGGCCTGCTCTCAGTGACATACCCAGATTGACGAGAAAGAAACCATCATGCAACTGACCCTGTTTACCGATTATGCGTTGCGGACTTTGACGTATTTGGCATTGCAACCCGACCGGAGGTTGTCGACGATTACCGAGGTGGCTGAAAAATTCGCCATTTCACGCAATCATGTTGTGAAAATTGTTCATCAACTCGGGGTTAAGGGCTATATCGAAACTGTACGTGGTAAACACGGCGGTATTCGGTTGGCGCGTGCCTGCGAAGAGATCAATCTCCGCGATGTGGTCTCTGATATGGAGAATGTGACCTGCCTGCTGGATTGCAACCGCGAGGGTTGTCTGCTGAGCAGCAGTTGTCGTTTTCAGGGCATCATGCGTAAGGCGATGCGGGCTTTTCTCGATGTGTTAGGCGAGTTCACCTTGGCGGACCTGGTCAAGGATAAGGCTCGCATGTGTGGGTTGTTGGGCATGGAGAATTTGCTGGATCCATGATTGACGAGTGAGAGAGGGCATCAGCGGCATGTTGGTTATGGAGTGGGCCGGCTGGTTGGCCAGTGGCGTTTTGATCGTTATCAGCGGCGGATTGTTCTGGACAGCGCGTCGCTGGGAAATCACAGCAAGATTACATGAACAACAAGTTCAGTTACTGACGTCGCAGTTACAACAGGCGGAACAGGAGTGTCAGCAACAGGATCTGCGGTATGAACAACAGCAGACACTGTTGATGAAGCTGAACGGCAGATTGAAAGAGTATGAAACCTTGTTGCACGCAGAGCGTGAGGCCGCCGCGGTGCGCCAACAGCAACAGCAACAGGATGAGCTGCGCCTGAGCGAGCGATTCGAAAATCTGGCTAATCGACTATTGGAGCAGACCTCCGGCAGCTTTCGCGAACTGAATCAGCAGAATTTGGATCTACTGCTTTCCCCTCTCAAAAACCAGATTGAACATTTTCGCCAGCAACTCGGTGAGCAACATAGTGAAGAGACCCGTCAGCGACTTGGCCTGCAATATGAGATGCAGCGGCTGGCTGCCTTGAATCAGCAGATGTCCGCAGATGCAGCGGCGTTGACCAAGGCCCTCAAAGGCGACAGTAAGCAGCAAGGCAATTGGGGGGAACGGGTTTTAACCCGCGTTCTTGAAGAGTCGGGGCTGCGTGTCGGCCACGAATATCAGATACAAGTCTCCATGTCAGCGGATACGGGGCGACGCTACCAGCCAGACGTTCTGGTCAATCTTCCTGGCGGACGCCATGTCATTATTGACGCCAAGGTATCGCTGACGGCCTATGAGCGATTTTTCAATGCGGAGTCGGATGCTGCAAGGCAACAGGCTTTGCGTGAGCATGTGCAATCGTTAAGAAACCACATCACCGAGTTGGGTGGCAAGGCCTACCACCAACTTCCCGGTGCTGCCACGCTGGACTATGTCCTGCTATTTGTTGCCATTGAGCCGGCATTTTTGGTGGCGATTGATGCCGAGCCTGCGCTGACCAGTCTGGCTTTTGAACAGAATATACTGCTGGTGAGCCCGACTAACTTGTTGATCGCATTGCGAACGATCGACAACCTCTGGCGCCAGGAGCGTCAACAGCAGAATGCCAGGTTAATCGCCCAGCGCGCGGGGCGCATGTATGAGAAGTTTCGACTGTTTGTTGAAGAGATGCAGTTGCTTGGTGGCACCCTGGGCAAGGCGCAGGAGAGTTTCAATACTGCACTGTCCCGTCTGGCTACGGGGCGAGGCAATTTAATTGCTCAAGCTGAGCAATTG
The DNA here is from genome assembly GCF_042649925.1 of Pseudaeromonas sharmana. NCBI lineage: Bacteria > Pseudomonadati > Pseudomonadota > Gammaproteobacteria > Aeromonadales > Aeromonadaceae > Pseudaeromonas > Pseudaeromonas sharmana. The sequence goes on along the minus strand of NZ_JBHSAF010000007.1, from coordinate 12,139 downwards.
CGCACATTGGGGGTAGAGGTCAAGCGGACGCTAGACGATGAACTGGTGCAGGTGGCTACGCTCGAGAATGAAGAGGAAGGCTGCTCCTCCGCTGAATGAATGGTGCCAATAGGGCGGCGATGCCGCCCTATCAGCCTATCTCAGCGTTAGTTACGCCAGAACGAAGGGAAGAACAGCACGGCGACCGTCAGGATTTCGAGGCGGCCAAGCATCATGTCAAATGCCAGTATCCATTTCGCAAGGTCTGGCAGGCTGGAAAAGTTACCGAGCGGACCGATTACAGGTCCCAAGGCTGGGCCGACATTACTGATAGCGGTAATACTGCCACTGATGGCTTCTAACGGCGTCAAACCCAACAAGCCCAGCAATGCCGAACTGATGACTATGACGGCGACATAGCTCAGCACGAACGCCACAATTGAACGCACTATGTGATCGCTGACGGGACGACCATTGTATTTCTGCGGGAAAACGCCGGCAGGATGCATCAATTGGCGCCCTTGTTTGCGAAACAGCGCCGTGGCGACTTGAATCCGAAATAGCTTAATGCCGCCTGATGTCGAGCCGGAGCAAGCACCAAATAGCATCAAAAAGATGAACAGTATGGTGGTGAAATGGCTCCAGACGCCAAAATCTGTCAGGCCATAACCCGTCGTCGTCAACACGGAGACGATATTGAACAGACTGATCCGGATGGCATCGGGAAGAGTAAAGACGCCCTGATGCCAGAGCCAGAGACTCATCATGGTGCCGGTGCAAAGCACGAGATAGAAGAAACCGCGCACCTGGGCATCGCGGAACAGAATCAGCTCGCGCCGACGCAATGATTGCACGTACAACAGAAACGGTAACCCGCCCATAAACATGAACAGTGTCGCGACCCAATGCGCTGAATTAGAAAAATGTGCCATCGACGCATCAGAGGTGGAAAAGCCACCGGTACTCAAGGTTGTCATGCCGTGGTTGATGGCCTCAAAGATGGTCATGCCGCACAACCAGTAAGCGGCGATACAGAGCATGGATAGCGTGACATAGACAACGACGATGTTCTTGGCCACATTGGCGGCGCGTGGCGAATCCTTATCCGATTTATCCGATGACTCGGTCTGGAAGAGCTTCATCCCGCCGACGTTCAGATAGGGCAGCACGGCTACCGCCAACACGATGAAGCCCACCCCTCCCAGCCACTGTAGCAACGAACGCCATAACAGTATGCTGGGAGCCATGTTGTCCAGCCCAGAAAGCACCGTCGACCCCGTTGTGGTGACGCCGGACATGGTTTCGAAGTAGGCATCGGTGAAGCTGATCTGGTTTATGAATACGAATGGCAAGGCACCGAAGACACAGACAACCACCCAGACTGAGCTGGTGAGCAGAAACATGTCGCGCACACCGAGTCGAAGTTGGCTTTTATGTCCGAGATGCAGACATGCAAATGAGGCCAAATGGGTCAGAATCACGGCTGCCAGGAATTCAGCCAGACCGGATGTGCCGGTGAAGAAAGCCAATAGCGTCGGTAGCCACATAAACAGGGCCAGCTTGGAAAGCGTAAGGCCCAGGATGAAGACAATCGGTTTAAGATTAATCATGATTAGAGGAAGAACGGACTGGGTTGGAACAGACGCTCGACTTCCTGGATGTGTTTCTTGTCGACCAGGAACATCACCACATGATCATCTTGTTGAATGATCAAACTATCATGCGCAATCAGGACCTCATCTCCGCGGACGACAGCGCCAATGGTCGTGCCTGGCGGTAGCTTCAAATCGCCGATGGCGCGGCCCACCACCTTGGAGGTGTGTTCATCACCGTGAGCAATGGCTTCGATCGCCTCGGCGGCGCCGCGTCGTAGTGAATAGACGTTGGCAATATCGGCGCGGCGAACGTGGGTCAATAATGCAGAAATGGTGGCTTGTTGCGGTGATATGGCTATATCGATGGTACCACCCTGTACCAAGTCGACGTAGGCTGATTTTTGGATCAATACAATTGCTTTGCGCGCGCCCAATTTCTTCGCCAGCATGGCAGACATGATGTTGGCTTCATCGTCGTTGGTCACGGCGATGAAAACATCGATTTGATCGATATGCTCTTCCAGCAATAACTCTTGATTAGCCGAGTCGCCACAAAAGACGATGGAGCTCTCCAGCAGTTCCGACAGTTGTTCGGCACGGGTTGGATTGCGTTCGATGAGCTTGACGTTATAGCGTTTCTCAAGCTGCCTGGCGAGGCCGGCACCGACATTTCCGCCGCCGACGATCATGATGCGGCGATATGGATTCTCCAGTCGTTGCAATTCCGACATCACGGCACGGATATGACCAGCCGCGGCGACAAAAAAGACTTCATCGTCGGCTTCTATTATGGTTGTGCCTTGGGGGCGAATCGCTTTGCCTTGACGGAAGATGGCGGCGACCCGGCTCTCGATATTAGGCATGTGATCCTTGAGCGTGGCCAAGGCATTTCCCACCAGAGGCCCGCCATAATAGGCCTTGACGGCGACCAGCCCGACACGTCCGCCGGCAAAGTCCACCACTTGTAACGCCCCCGGGTATTCGATCAAGCGCCGAATATAATCGGTGACCAATTGTTCTGGAGAGATGATGTGGTCAACCTTGAGCCCTTCTTCGCCGAATAGCTCTTCCCGTTCGGTGAGATAGGCCTGAGAACGGATACGCGCTACCTTGTTGGGCACATTAAACAACGACGCTGCCACCTGGCAGGCAATCATGTTGGTTTCATCACTATTCGTGACGGCGACGAGCATGTCCGCGTCATCGGCGCCTGCATCCCGCAATACCTTGGGATGAGAGCCCGGGCCCGCAATAATACGCAGGTCATACTTGTCTTGTAACTCACGCAAGCGCTCAATATTGGTATCGATCAGAGTGATGTCGTTGTTTTCTCCGACCAGATTCTCGGCCAAGGTTCCACCAACCTGACCCGCACCCAAAATGATGATTTTCATGATGGCATAACCGCTTGTTTCGTGAGTTTGGCGTAGTAGAAGCCATCCATATTGTCTTCTCCGGGCAACCGTTGCCAGCCGGGATGGGCTGGCGTGTCCATGTCGTGCAGAGCCACCAGTTTTGCGTCCGGTGTTCGCAATAAAAACGCCCTGATTTGCTCCCGATTCTCATCGGGTAAAATCGAGCATGTGGCATACAGCAGGGTACCGTTGGGTTTGAGTTTGTGCCAGAGCGCGTCAAGAATTTTTGCTTGCAAGGCAACGAGTTCCGCAATGTCACTGTCGCGGCGTAACCATTTTATATCCGGGTGCCGGCGAATGACTCCAGTCGCGGAGCAGGGGGCATCCAGCAAGATGCGATCAAATTGAGGGCCTTGCCACCAGGTGTCAGGTTGTGAGGCGTCACCATGCAACACTGTCGCCGTCAGGCCAAGACGATGCAGGTTTTCGTGCACACGTTGTAGACGGGTGGCATCGGCATCCACTGCAACGATGCCTGCCAGTTCGGATTGTAGTTCCATCAGATGCGCGGTCTTCCCCCCGGGGGCGGCGCAAGCGTCCAGAACCCAGTCTCCCGGCTGGGGTTGCAGCAAGCTGGCGGAGAGTTGAGCGGCGCCATCCTGAACGGAGCAATCACCATCGCTAAATCCTGGTAATCGGCTCACGTCACAAGCTTGCTGCAGACAGATACCTGCCCCTGCAGGATCGACCAGCGCGACATGGATGTCAGCATTGGCAAGGCGAGTGAGATAGGTTTGGCGATCCTGATGACGCGTGTTGACCCGGATCCACATCGGCGGGCGCTGATTGTTGGCTTCTAGTATCTGTTGGTAATCAGCCGGATAGGCTTCCTTGATGCGTCGTATAAACCAGCCAGGGTGAGCATAACGTGAGGTTTCTGTGTGTTCAGCCTGCAGCTGCAGTTGCTCGGATTGACGTTGCGCGTTACGCAGCACCCCATTGACCATGCCCTTAAGCCCTTCTGACTTCAATAGTCGGGTGGCATTGACTGTTTCAGACAGTGCGGCATGGGGGGGGATGCGGGTATAGAGCAGTTGATAAAGTCCAATCAACAGCAAGTAATGTACCGGGCGTTGTTTTCCCTTCAATGGTTTGCTGATCAGAGGGGCAACGATAGATTCCAGCCGGCTTAGCCAGCGTAAAGTGCCAAAACAGAGCTCTTGTAACAGCGCTCTGTCTTTGATGGCAATCTTGTCTTGTGCCGCTGGCAAAAGTGAGGAGAGTGACAGGCCGTTTTCCACGACTTGATAGATGACCTGTGCTGCATGCGCGCGAGTTTTCATTCATGTGTCCTGTATAGCAAAACCGGGCCCTGAGGCCCGGTTGTCAAGCCAGCACCTTGCCTGGTTGAAACCAGTCACGTCGTGCGTTGAGCAGCTCTTGGGCCGAGACAGGCTTTTTACCTGGCGGTTGCAGGGTTAGTAAGCGCAAGACACCTTGTGCCGTTGCGATATCAATGCCTTCCCGATCGGCTTTGAGGATTGTCCCCGGCGCGGCCGCGCTATGGATAGAGAGCGCCTCGGCTTGCCAGATTTTGATATTCATATCGTCCAATAGCAGAAAACTGATCGGCCAAGGGTTGAACGCGCGAATACAACGCTCTAGCTGGATCGCGGAGAGCTGCCAATCCAGGCGAGCTTCGTCTTTTGACAGCTTGCTGGCATAGGTGGCCAGATCATTGTTTTGCTGTTCGGCACTCACTCCATTGGCACTGAGCATCTTCACGGTCTCTAGCAGGCCTTGTGGACCGAGCTGTGCCAACTTGTCATATAAAGAAGCCGACGTGTCATCTGCGGCGATATGGCAGTGGATTTTATGCAACATGGGGCCGGTATCGAGGCCTGCGTCCATCTGCATGATGGTGACGCCGGTTTCAGCATCACCAGCCCAGATCGCCCTTTGGATGGGGGCGGCCCCGCGCCAGCGAGGCAAGAGCGAACCATGTACATTGATGCAGCCAAGACGAGGGGTATCCAGCACCTCTTGGGGTAACAACAGGCCATAGGCGACCACTATCATCAAGTCAGCCTGTAATGAGGCCAGCGTCTGTTGCGCCGCTGAGTTACGTAGTGACTCAGGTTGTTCAACCCGAATGTGATGTTGTTGTGCCAGCAATTTGACCGGACTGGCGGTGAGTCTATTGCCTCGTCCGGCGGGTCTGTCTGGTTGGGTATAGGCTGCAATCACGTTACAGCCTGCGTCGAGAAGTGCCTGCAAATGGCTGGCCGCAAAATCTGGCGTGCCGGCGAAGATGATTCGAAGGTTATGCAAAACGGTCCCTCAGAGTCGGTTTTTATCGAGTTTCTGCATCTTCTGGCGAATCCGTTGACGCTTCAGAGGCGAGAGGTAATCGACAAACAATTTACCGATCAGATGGTCCATCTCATGCTGGATGCAGATAGCCAGCAAACCATCGGTTTCCAGTTCAAAGGTCTCACCCTGCAGATTCATGGCGCGAACTTTGACCCATTCGGCTCGTGGCACCAGGGCTCGGCACTCAGGAACAGACAGACAGCCCTCTTCAATCCCTGTGCTGCCTCGCTGTTCTAGCAGCTCTGGATTGATTAAAACAAGACGTTGGCTACGGTCTTCACTTGTATCTATCACTATAATTCGTTGGTGAATGTTGACTTGTGTCGCAGCGAGACCAATCCCCTCTTCTGCATACATGGTTTCAAACATATCATCCACAATCTGGAGAACTGCGGGATCGATTGAGGCCACAGGTTTTGCTACGGTGCGCAAACGCTCGTCAGGAAATCGTAATACTTCTAGGACCGCCATAGTTCACTTTGCTTTAATTGATTTAAGGTGCTGGCGTAATTCTAGTCATTTGCGACAGCAATTAATAGTTACTAGGGTTGGACATGCAGGGATCGCTATGAAATCTCACAAGATTGCAGTTTTCTTCGCCGGTATTTTGCTGGCAACTACCGCGCTGGCCGATGTATTACAGCTCAAAGAGGGGCACCCTGAGACCTATGTGGTCAAGAAGGGAGATACGCTTTGGGACATTTCCGGTGTTTTCTTGCAGAAGCCATGGCTTTGGCCGCGACTGTGGCAAATTAATCCCCAGGTCAAGGATCCTCACTGGATTTATCCGGGCGATATCCTCAATCTGGTCTGGGTTGACGGCGAACCACGCCTGGTGCACAAAAAGGTGATCCGTTTATCTCCTTCAATCAAAAAGGTGGTCAAAGAAGATCCGATCCCGTCGCTTAAATTGAGCGCTGTCGCCGCCTTCTTGCGCAGCGATCATATCTTCAGTGGTGAGCATGACGTCGACAGCATGCCTTATGTTCTTGGCAACAACCAAAATGATCGTGGCTTGATGGAAGAGCAGCACATCTACGTCAAGGGCAACTTGCCACTGGGAGGCCAATATGGGATTTATCATCCCGGTGTCGTATATAAAGACAGAAACAGCGGGGAAGAGTTGGGGCGCCAAGGCGTCTTGGCTGGCATTGCCGTAGCAGTTGCATCTCATCCTGACGACGTGACCGAAGTTGCGTTGATCAAAAACATGCGTGAGGTGATGCAGGGTGATCGCGTAATGGCGATCCCCGCGAATGAAAATCTGGATATTACATATCAGATGCAACCTTCAGCCTTGAAGAGCGATGGTTACATCATTGATTTTCCGGGAACCTCAAGTTCGGTGAGTGGCAAGTACGATGTCATATTGCTGAGTAAGGGGGCCCGTGATGGTCTTAAGAATGGTGACGTCATTACCATCAAACGCCCAGGAGTCGCATTGACCGGTCATGATGCCGACACGATTTCCTATCGCCAAAACAGCAATATGGGACAGAGGGTGCTGGATGCTGAATCTCGCCGCCTTCCTGCCGATGTGATTGGCCAGGCGATGACCTTCAAGGTCTATGACAAGGTGGCTATGGCCTTGGTCTTGAGGGCCAATGATATCGTCCACAAAGATTATACGGTGAGCAATCCAGACTGATGTTGAATCACAATCTGGCGGTACTCCAAACCTGGCTTGCCTTGAGCTCGGTGCGGGGGCTTGGAGCCAGTAGGCTAAGACGCCTACTGGCGCATGCTTCTCCAGAGCTGTTACTTGACTTCCCCGATGCCAGATTGTCGTCACTCGGATTAACACCAGAGCAAATCCATCTTTTCCGGAGTAACGCAAAGCGTCATTCCCCCGCGGTCGAGCAGTGGATTTCGGCGTCAACCCATCGCCACATTATCAGTTGTCAGTGTGCTGAATTTCCCTCCCAGTTGAATGAAGCGCCTTCCGCGCCAGTGTTGTTATTTGTGGAAGGCGATCTGGGTAATCTTCTTTTACCGCAGATTGCAATGGTGGGAACGCGCAATCCCACCCCCGGTGGTATGGCCGCCGCTCGAAATTTAACTCAGGAGTTGGTAGCAAAAGGGTTTGTTATCACATCGGGGTTAGCATTAGGCATCGATGCAGAATGTCACCGCTGTTGTGTGGATCTGGGGCGTCAGACCATTGCAGTTCTTGGTTCGGGTTTGGCAAATTGCTATCCGCGTCGGAATCAATTGCTGGCCAGGAGGATTCTGGAGACAGGGGGGACTCTGGTGTCGGAGTTCTTGCCGGATGTTGCACCGCGTCCAGAGTTTTTCCCGATGCGAAATCGAATCATCAGTGGCTTGTCATTGGGCACAGTGGTTGTTGAGGCGTCTGTACGCAGTGGATCCTTGATTACGGCGCGCTATGCACTTGAGCAGGGGCGGGAAGTGTTCGCGGTGCCCGGTGCCATCCATAACCCCGCTGTCGCCGGCTGTCTGCATTTAATTCAACAAGGGGCAAAACTAATTACATGTGCGGCCGATATAGAGGAAGAGGTGCGATGGCAAATTCCTGTCTCGTCAAAGCGGTTAAGCCCTGACCGAAGTTTGCCAAGGCCGCCATTGTTGGATAACGTAGGATATGAATCTACATCGATAGATGAAATCGTGGCGAACAGTGGCTTGGCACTGACAGATGTGATGCAGGCACTATTGATGTTGGAAATGGCGGGGGAGATAGAGTCTGTACCCGGTGGTTATGTAAGGGCGAGGAGGGACTGACGATGTTTGATGTACTGATGTACCTGTTCGAAACCTACGTCCAAAGCGATGCCGACATGAAAATGGATCAGGATGAGCTGACCGAAGAGCTGAGTCGGGCAGGGTTCCATTCTGACGAAATATATAAGGCATTGAACTGGCTAGAGCAGCTTGCTGCCCTGCACGATGATGAACGTGCTTCTCGCATGGGCAGTGCATCCGGCTCATTCCGAATCTATGCAGCAGAGGAGATGTCACGCCTCGGGCCCGATTGCCGAGGGTTCTTGCTATTCCTAGAGCAAATTGGCGTGCTTGATTGTCAAACCCGAGAGATTGTTATCGAGCGACTGATGGATCTCGATAATGCCGAAATCGAGCTTGATGATATGAAGTGGGTTGTTCTGATGGTACTTTTTAACGTGCCTGGAAGCGAAACGGCCTGCCATCAGATGGAAGAGTTGCTATATGACGAGCCTGAGGGCTTGTTGCATTGAAGATGGCAGTGTGACCTGTCGCGGGCACAGGAGTGTTATGTCCAAAATTGACCCTACTCTTTTTTCTGCTCATGCCCAAGCGTTGGAAAAAGAATACCGCAGTTGCCCGCAATGTGGCGGTGAACTGGCGGTGCGGCATGGCAAACATGGCGCTTTTCTTGGTTGTTCGTCATACCCGGCATGTGACTACATTCGCCCGCTCTCTGTGCAAGGGGTAACAATCGAAAAAATTCTGACGGGCTCGGCCTGTCCGGATTGTGGCCATGAGTTGGCCATCAAGAAAGGGCGCTATGGGCTTTTTATTGGTTGTTCCAGTTATCCGCTATGTCAGCATGTTGAACATGCGGCACAACCTCAGGATGAAACAGTAGGCTGTCCAGCCTGCCAGAAAGGTGTCTTGGTTGCGAGGACCTCTCGTCAGGGCAAGCAATTTTATGCCTGCGACCGTTATCCCGCATGCAAATACATACTGAATGATAAGCCCGTTGCTCACACCTGTCCTCGGTGTGGTTGGCCTGTCTTGATCGAACGTCATGGTAAAGAGGGCAAGCGGTTTGTCTGTCCTCAGAAGTTGTGTCAGTACGAAACTGACTTATAATGCGTGACTTCAATAATTGACTTGAATCAAACGAGAAGGACTCCTCACCATGTCAAAGCCGTTCGTAGCCATCTTGATGGGTTCAGACAGCGACTTTCCTGTCATGCAATCCACAGTCGAAGTGCTGAAGTCATTTGATATTCACTGTGAAGTGAAGGTTACCTCCGCGCACCGTACTCCAGCGGCAACGCATAGCTATGTCAAGGATGCCGAAGCGAGAGGTTGCAAGGTATTCATCTGTGCTGCAGGTTTGGCGGCGCACCTGGCTGGTGCAGTGGCGGGTATTACGACGCGGCCAGTGATTGGTGTCCCTATTGATGGCGGCCCTTTAAAGGGAATGGATGCTCTGCTATCCACAGTCCAGATGCCTGGTGGCGTTCCTGTCGCAACTGTAGCCATCGGTAAGGCTGGAGCCAAGAATGCCGGTTATCTGGCTGCTCAGATGTTGGCGGTGGCTGATGATGAACTCGCTGAAAAAGTACGACTTGAGCGTCAGAAGAATGCTGAAGAAGTGATGGCTAAAGACGCGGCATTACAAGCACAACTAAGTTTGTGATACCTCAGCGGGCGGCCGGGAAAGACCGCCTGTTGAGCTCCGAGTATTAAGACATGACACCAGTTCATTTTATTGATGAAGCCGTTCGCCACCTGGGTGCAGGTGGCGTTATTGCCTATGCAACGGAGTCCGTTTTTGGGCTGGGGTGTGACCCCGACGATCAGTCAGCAGTCGAACGACTCCTGAGCATCAAGCAGCGCCCTGTCGATAAAGGGTTGATTCTGGTTGCAGCAAACTTACAACAGCTCGAGCCCTACCTTGATTTGTCCGTGGTTTCGCAATCGCGCATGGCCGAAATCTTGGCGAGCTGGCCTGGACCGAACACGTGGGTCATGCCTGCAAGTTCAAAAGCTGCGCCGTGGATAACCGGGAAATTTGATTCGATAGCAGTGCGCGTTTCTGCCCATCCTCAGGTGCAACAGCTCTGCCTTTGTTGGGGTAAACCACTGGTCTCTACCAGCGCGAATCTTTCAGGTGAAAATCCGTGCAGAACCGAAGCCGATGTTCGTTCTTCTCTAGGCGAGCATCTGGATTATGTATTACCTGGTCAGGTGGGGGGCGCAGTAAATCCATCTCAGATCCGCGATGCGTTAACGGGGCATATATTAAGGCCGGCATAAGCTTTTTTACTTGTCGGCAGAGATCTCTCGTCGTTTAATCATACGTTTGAAGATGTCGGCAAAGAGAACGCAACATGGATCGTTATGCTGTATTCGGTAATCCCATCAAACATAGCAAGTCGCCTTTCATTCATACCCTGTTTGCTAGGCAAACTCAGCAAGACATCAGCTACGAACGCATTGAAGCCCCGCTGGAACACTTTGCTCAGTCCATTGCCGAATTCTTTTCTAATGGCGGAAAAGGTTGCAATGTTACGGTTCCGTTCAAGGAGGAGGCTTACCGCCTCGCTGCCGGCCTGTCGACACGAGCACGTCAGGCGGGAGCTGTAAATACACTAAAGCTAACGGACGACGGTTTGCTTTGGGGTGATAATACCGATGGCGCCGGTTTGATTCAGGATTTTGGCTTTCATGGGGTCACCCTAAAAAGCAAACATATTTTGTTATTAGGTGCGGGTGGTGCAGCTAGAGGTGTTATAGGGCCTTTGTTAGAACAGCATCCCGCAATGCTGGTCGTCGCAAATAGAACCGCTGCGAAAGCAGAGCAACTTGTTGATCTGTTTCGAGGGCTCGGCCCCATTTCTTGCGCCGAGCTTGACGCAGTGCGGGGGCCATTTGATGTGGTGATCAACTCGACTTCTGCTAGCCTGGCTGGCGAGCTACCGGAGATCGCGGAGTCATTGATTCATCCCAATGTGGTCGTCTATGACATGATGTACGCCGCAACGGATACGACATTTAACGCGTGGGCAAGACAGCGTGGGGCGTACAAGGTCATTGATGGATTAGGGATGTTAGTTGCTCAGGCAGCTGAGAGTTTTGCTGTCTGGCGTGGCATTCGCCCGGGGACTAAACAGGTTATCGCAGAATTGCGGCGAAATATGGGCTAACGAGTGAATCAGTCGATTATCTTCAGCGAGTTGGTTACGTGGGTCCCGCAATCACAGGTGTTTGAAGTGAGCGCGATGACGACTTTGGGAGAGGTCGTGTGTCGTGTTAGCAATGAACGCCTAAAACAGCTATCACAAGAAACACCCTGGCGAGAAGAGGAGTGGCTGGACTGCTTCGAACGCCATCGTTTTGACATAGAGGAGCTTCTCGCGGCGAAAATTGTCGAACAAGACTTCGCAGAAGATGAAAGTATCTACCTTTATTAGCGTTTCATACGGTTAGCTCATCAAGGTATTCGTTTTTCAGTTTTACATACTGCAGGGAGGACCTGATTAGTGACTCCTTTTCTTCGATGGTGAGCGCACGGACTTTTCGAGCTGGATTGCCGAGATAAAGAAAACCTGAATCGAGCTTTTTGCCGGGTGATACCAATGCTCCTGCTCCTACGATGACATTGTCTTCGATTATCACGCCGTCCATGATGATGGCTCCCATGCCAATTAAGACCAGATTCCCGATTGTACATCCATGCAGCATCGCCTTATGTCCGACAGTAACATCTTCGCCGATGATCAGGGCATGGCCTGCAGAATTCTGCGTGGTAGGACGAGCAACGTGCAACACCGAACCGTCTTGAATATTGGTTCTCGCCCCAATCCGGATATGATTAACATCACCACGAATCACAACCATTGGCCAGATACTGACATCATTGTTCAGTACTACATCACCGATCAGATGAGCGCCCTGGTCGATATAGACACCAGCTCCTACAACAGGGCGGTGGTCTTTATACGGTCGTAAATTATTCACTTTTGGCTTCTCCGCTTGTTTTCTAAGCGTTCTTTGCGCTGGGGTTGAAAAAATACCATTATTCAGGAAAAAGCGCTTGCCAGCGATGCTGATATCCCTATAATGCCGCCTCGCTGACACGGCAAGGCCCGCACTCCTCGGAGC
>NZ_JBHSAF010000006.1:0-253075 GCF_042649925.1 Pseudaeromonas sharmana | reverse complement strand
AGTACGCAGGATCTCTATGACCCATGGGACTGGGATTACTCGTTATCTCTGATTACCAACTGGGCTGGCCTTTCGGCCGCCTTAGATATCCCACTTCTATCACCAAGGCCAAAGAACACCAGCCATTCTGTTCTGCCCAGACCCGGCACAGCACGCTCGCTGACGGACTTGCCCCCTTGAGCTGGAAGATGCGCTGTTCCGTATTTTTGTTAAAGCGCTGCAGTGCCGCCACGGTTCGGTAACCGAAGGATGGATTCTCATCGATCATGACCTTGATCGACGTCACCAGATGCTCCTGAGCCTTGGGCGCTGCCTTGACGCCTCGGTAATACGAGCTGCGCCGCGGCAAGCCAAACCAACGACAGATTTTACTGACGGAGACCTCGGTACCCTCGGCGCGTAATCCCTGCTGAACATCGGCGACTATCTGTCGTCCTCGCCGAGCAGGGAGGCCAACTTTTTTCTGGCGCGTAACTCCAGCATGGCTTCACCATAGGCCTCTTGAAGCTCTTTGAGTTGTTTTTCGTACTGCTCGCAGATATCCAACGGCTTGGCGCGCAGAGCGTTCTCCATGCCCTGTTTGGCGTCATTAACCCACGCCGCAATTTCAGCGGGGGTCAATCGAAGTCGTGAGCCGCCTCGGAAGCTGTGGTCTTGCCCTGGATGATGTCCATGACCAAAGCGGTCTTGCGCTTGGCGGTCCAACGTGTGATTTCTTCGTCCATCGTAATGTGCATGTCTGTGATCTCCACTCATTATGACCTGAGCAGGATTTCAGTGGGTCATTACATCTTGGAAGTGGTTTTAGTTCAGTACACGTTTATTTTCTGAACCTAATATCTTCCTCAACTCTTACTTTGATATTGACTGGGTTACCATCTCTTAACACCAGAACCTCAACCGTCTGTCCAGGAGATGTCTCGGCAATCATATCCATAGCAGAACGCACGCCATCAATTTGTTTTCCGTTTAGTTTTAACAAAACATCACCACTTTTGAGTCCTGCTTTTCCTCCTGGGCCGTTTTCATCAAGATTCTCAACTATCAAGCCTTTTAACTCTCCCAAATTAAGGAGTTTGGCTGTCACGGGATCCACTTCTACGGTAGAAATCCCCAGATAGCCCCGGATAACACGGCCATTTGCAATAAGATCTTTCATTATGCGATAGGCCAAGTGATAGGGAATGGCGAAACTGATGCCCGAACTTTCCGCATTGTTCGTTTGATAAGAAGCTGAGTTGATTCCAACTAGCTCCCCGTTGCTGTTAACCAGCGCTCCGCCCGAATTCCCTGAATTAATGGCGGCATCAGTCTGAAGCAGGTCTTGCCGTCCATTACTGTCCGGACCCATGGTGCTTAAGCCAATACGACCAGTGGCGCTAATAATTCCTTGAGTAATGGTTTGACCGACGTTGTAGGGATTGCCGATGGCGAGTACTACGTCGCCAACTTGAGGTGATATTTTGTCATTTTGTGGAATCACTGGCAGATTATCGGCATTAATCGATAATACGGCTAAGTCGGTTGGGGGATCAGAACCAATCAAATCTGCAGTGAAAATTCGTCCATCCTGTAAGGCAACAATGATTTGGTCTGCTCTGGCAATGACATGAAAGTTGGTCAGTATGTGTCCTTTTTTATTCATGATGACACCTGAACCTAGACCTTCAGGTCTCAATTCTGTCTGCTTTCCAATATTGGTTTTTTGAAATGTCCGAGTATATATGTTTACCACGGCTGGTCCTGCTGCTCGCGCCGCGCGAGCATAGCTGGTAGGTGGAGGCGCATCGCTAGAGTAGAGCTGATCTCGGCTGCTACCAATTAATTCTGGGAAGATTAAAATTAATAAGAACGCAACGATGGCACCAAGTAATACGGCCTTGGCTATATAACGCAGGCTTGGATGGATAATCATACTGGCCTCTCTCGGATCATTTGAGAGGCAGGATAGCATAGCAGGGGAAGATAGTGGTTATGAGGCGCCAGATAATGGCGCCTCATAACAAGTTAGCGAAGAACTAAATACAGGGAGCTATTACCACGAATGATGTTCAAGGCTAGAACGTCGGAACGTTTTTTCATCACTTTTGCGAGCTGAGACAGATTGTCTATCTTCATGCGGTTAACACCAATGATGACATCACCTTTACGCAATCCAATCGCTGCGGCGGGGCTTCGTGAGGCCACATCGGATACTTCGACACCAGATATGTTGGCATCTTTCCTATTCTCAAGCTTGGCGCCTTCAAGGGCAGGATGCAGGCTTTGAGCTGGGGCATCACTCTCTTCAGACTGCTTCAGTGTTACCTGTACCGTCTGTTCTTTACCATCACGAATTAAACCTAACGCCACTTGCTTGCCGGCACCTTTCGTGGCCACTTTGGCTCGTAATTCGCCAAATGAGTGGATCACATTACCATCAATACTGATTATGATGTCGCCCGCTTTGATTCCAGCCTTGTCTGCTGCAGAACCTGGCATAACCTGACTGACGAACGCACCGTTTTGTTTGTCATAGCCGAATGCTTTAGCTAGATCAGCAGTTAACTCTCCACCCATTACACCCAAAACACCGCGCCGAACTTCACCATATTTAATGATCTGGTCTGTCAAATCGCGCACCATATTTGCCGGGATGGCAAAACCGATGCCGATATTTCCTCCATTCGGACCTAAGATAGCGGTATTGATACCGATGAGCTCCCCTCTGAGATTAATAAGGGCGCCACCCGAATTCCCGGAGTTAATTGCCGCATCTGTTTGAATAAAGTTCTCTAGGTTCTCTATATTCAAGCCGCTGCGTCCCAACGCACTGACAATCCCTGATGTGACTGTTTGCCCTAGCCCGAACGGATTACCAATGGCGATGGCAAAATCACCGACACGAAGTTTGTCAGAGTCAGCGAGTTTAACGGCAGTTAACTTATCGGCTTTAACCTGCAGAAGAGCGATATCAGATTGTTGATCTTCGCCAATTTTTTTAGCGGTCAGCTCTCTGCCGTCTTTGAGTGTGACTTTGATTTCATCCGCGGCATCAACCACATGGAAGTTGGTAATGACATACCCTTTGGCTGCATCCAGGATCACGCCGGAACCCAGCGCTTGAAATGGCCGCTCCTGTACCTGTTCTGATGGCAAGTTAGGTCCAAAAAAGAAGCGGAATTGCTCTGGAATAGCCTCTTTGGTGACCTTTTTTCCAGACACTGAAATATTGACGACGGCAGGTGTAACAATCTCGAGTACCGGAGCTAGCGACGGCATCTCCTGACCATCAACAGCTAAGGGCAAGGCAGCATTGGCTGAAAAGGGCAAAACACAAAGCCCAAGCGCAAGGGCAAGGGCAGACAAGCTAAGTCGAGAAGAGTTCATCATTGATTACAACTCCTAATAGAATGAAAGTGACCCTTAAGTCACTTCATTATGACTACTAGTTGTAATAAAAGTTCCTACGCCAAACGATTTTTGTCACTCAGCAGGCCAGACGGTTGCCCGGAGTAATCCAGTGGTTGGGTATTGGTAATGGGTGTTAACTCGACATCGCCGTCGGCGTGTTCGGTGGTTTCGGTTTGAAAAGGGTTGTTCTCAGCAGGAATGAGCTTCTGGCTCTGCTCAACCATATGCTGACTGAGTCGCTGGTATTGCTCATCAAGTTGTTCGAGCAAACTGGCGGTGCTGGAAAAGTGATCGGTCATTTCCCGCTTGTAGTGAGTCAGCTCTTTTCTTGTCCGGGTCAGCTCATTGTGGAGCTTATTGGCATCTCCCGCGCGAGATGTGGCTCGTCCGGCAACAAAACCGATAATGACGCCAATTAATACAAACAAAATGGTAGTGAATTCAGTCATAAGCATATCCTTTTTACTGCAGGAACTAGCATGTATGGAGTGCACTATACCTGCTGTCGTGGCGGGAGGGTACCCTTGATGTCATACGGTTGACGGATGCCTGTGCCAGAGCACATTTCGCATGGAGCGAGCCCACTCGATCAGAGATAATTCCATCATTGCCACAGGAATACCTTGCCAGAGTGGTCTTTTGTTAGTCAAAATATGCGGCCTTTCTTCTGGGGGCATCCAGCGGAAGGGCTGGGCTGGGCGAATGCAAATTTCACGGGCAATGAAAGATGCAGGTGATTTCTTGGGCGACTTCACTTATAATCGCCCAGCCCACGTTACAGGCCGTCGATATGACGGTACTAGCACTCTAACCAACTTGTATTCGAAGGGGTACGGGTAGGTACATTTTGTCGTGTCCGTGTTACGGATGCGGTTTATCTTTCAAACAGTAATTTGGGTTAACTGTAATGAAAACTTTCGTTGCCAAGCCAGAAACCGTAAAGCGTGACTGGTACGTTGTTGACGCCGAGGGCAAGACTCTGGGTCGCCTCGCCACTGAGATTGCCAGCCGTCTGCGCGGTAAGCACAAGCCGGAATACACTCCTCACGTCGATACCGGTGATTACATCATCGTGATCAATGCTGAGAAGGTTGCTGTTACCGGTAACAAGGCTGCCGCCAAGATGTACCACGCTCACTCCGGTTTCCCGGGTGGGATCAAGTCAATCAGCTTTGAAAAGCTGATTGACCGCAAGCCAGAAATGGTTATTGAAGCCGCAGTTAAGGGTATGTTGCCTAAGGGCCCGCTGGGTCGCGCCATGTTCCGTAAGCTGAAAGTTTACGCTGGTGGCGAGCACAACCATGCTGCTCAACAACCTCAAGTTTTGGACATCTAATTCGGGATCTGGCAAATGGCTGAAAATCAATACTACGGTACCGGTCGTCGCAAGAGCTCCACTGCTCGCGTATTCGTAAAGGCTGGTAATGGTAACATCGTCATCAACAAGCGCTCTCTGGAAGAGTATTTCGGTCGTCCGACCGCTCGTATGGTTGTTCGTCAACCTCTCGAGCTGGTTGAGCTGAGCGAAAAGCTGGACCTGTTTATCACTGTTTCTGGCGGTGGTATCTCTGGTCAAGCTGGCGCGATCCGTCACGGCATTACCCGTGCTCTGATGGAATATGATGAGAGCCTGCGCCCGGCGCTGCGCAAGGCTGGCTTCGTTACTCGTGACGCTCGTCGCGTTGAACGTAAGAAAGTCGGTCTGCACAAAGCTCGTAAGCGTCCGCAATACTCCAAGCGTTAATCGCTGTTATCAAAAACCCCGGTTTCGACCGGGGTTTTCTTTATGTGCCAGCAAGCAACTTTTGCATCTATATAATTTTAATCAATCGATTCCTGCGCAGGCGTCGCAGGATCTGGTACACTATTACACCTGTTTTAGGCAGCTTTCTCCTTGGAAGAATCCTAAGTGCTTGTATGGCGCTAAAGGGAGCACCTGTCTTTGTTATATATTTGTCTGGCGATGAGGGGCGGCCTTCATTGCCGTCTCTGTTTTGAAAATGGAGGGGTCGATGGCTTTTGCTGCCAATAAGCGCTCAATAATGACGTTGTTCTCTGCGGCCAATGATTTATTTAGTCATCAGGTCCGTATCGTGCTGGCTGAGAAGGGGGTAACTGTCGACATTTGTCCGGTTGACCTGAATAATCTGCCGGAAGAGCTGCTTGAGCTCAATCCCTATGGAACAGTGCCAACATTAGTTGATCGAGACTTGGTGCTGTATACCTCACGCATCATCATGGAATATCTGGATGAGCGTTTCCCTCACCCTCCACTGATGCCAGTCTATCCTGTTGCGCGTGGTAATAGCCGTCTGATGATGCATCGCATTGAACTGGACTGGTACTCTTTGGTCGACAAAATCATGGCTAATACCGCTGATGCGGATGTCGCCCGCAAAGATTTGCGCGAGGGGCTACTGGCTATTGCGCCGATCTTCAATGAATATCCCTACTTCATGAGCGAAGAATTCAGCCAGGTCGATTGCTTCATGGCTCCGCTATTGTGGCGCTTGCCTGTGTTAGGCATTGAGCTCACTGGCAAGGGTGCCAAAGAACTGAAGAGCTACATGGGACGTCTGTTCGAGCGTGAGTCTTTCCAGGCTTCCTTGACTGATTTTGAGCGCGAAATGCGGCCAGGCCTGTGACAATGCCAAATCATATGACTCCTAGTCGGCCTTATCTGCTGCGAGCGTTTTACGACTGGCTGTTAGACAATGATATGACTCCGCACTTGTTGGTTAATACCAAGGTGCGTCATGTCAAAGTGCCGATGCAGTTTGTCAAAGACGATCAAATCGTCCTGAATATAGCCCCGCAGGCGGTCATGGCGTTTACGATTGATAACGAGGCGTTGAGCTTTAGTGCACGCTTCGGCGGTGTACCATTTCAAGTCTATGTGCCGATGGCTGCAGTGATGGCCATTCATGCCCGGGAGAATGGCATGGGTACCTTCTTTCCGCCTGAAGAGGCCTATGCTGCTTGGGAAGATGCCGAAGCTGATGAGGCAGTGAAGATGGAGTCAGCCGATGATGTTCCGCCGTCGCCTGACGACACGCCGAAACCAACAGGCAGTACTCGTCCGACACTGCGAATAGTGAAATAAAAAACCGGCCAATGGCCGGTTTTTTTATCAGTACTGGATGACTTCTTCCGGTACGGCACCAATCTGGACATCTCCCGCGGGTGCAGTCGTTTGCGGGCTTGTGTTAGAGACTGCCCCTGTTTCCGAGTGCTTCTTGTCTCCGTCCTGTGTCTGAATGTACTCGAAAACCTTAATTACCTTTTTCACTCCGCTGACCTTGCGTGTCAGTTCAACTGCCCGGCTGGCTTCATCCCGCGTGACCAGGCCCATCAGGAAGACTTCACCATTCTCGGTTACCACCTTGAAATGCGTGCTGTCGATTCCCTTAGTCGTCAGCATCTGCGATTTGACTTTAGAGGTAATCCAGGAATCAGTTGTTTGCTGCCCGAGATCAATGGGTTTCCGAATTCTCAGTTCGTTATAGATATAGCGGACACCATCAATACGGGCGATCTGTTTTTCGACATCACGGCTGTATTGGCTATAGGGGGTTTGTCCAACCAACAGGACTTTACCATTAACGCTGGTTGCGCTTATGCGGCTGGCATTATTGATATCCTTGCGAGATGAAATGGCGCTGGATGACTTCATTTCGATATTCTGGTCATCGATGACTGAACCAACGGTTCTTCTGTCATTGGCGACGGCAGCGGTGGTTGCCGCTCCGGCAACAAATACTCCAGCACAGCCTTGTAAAAGGCTGACGCTGCCTAGTAACACCAAAAGTGGAATAACTCTCATCAGTCTGCTCCATTTATCATTGCGGGAATAATGTCCGGTCAATCAAGTCACTAAGACATTGCAGACATAACAGATTTACTTCAAGTATTCTGGCGTGGTTTGCGGACGGAACACGAATTTCCACATCACTGGGGCCGAGTAATCCCGCTATTTCTCCACCATCAAATCCTGTCAGGGCAACTAGCGTCATATCTCTCCCCAGCGCCGCTTCAGCCGCCTTGATAAGTGCTTTGTCATTGCCTTCAGATGTCAGTAGCAACAAGATGTCGCCTCGTTGCCCGAGCGCGCGTACCTGCTTGGCGTACATGTTGTCATAACCACTTTCGGCGGCGATACCGCTCATCAGAGTACTGTCTGCGGACAGGGCAATGGCCGGAAGCGAGGGGCGCTCAGTGTCAAATTTATGGACCAGTTGAGTCACGAATAACTGGCTGAGTGCAGCCATGGTGCCGTTGCCGCATGTCAGGATCTTGTTACCGTTTAGCAGACAAATGGTCAACATCTGAGCCGCCGTCTGGATGTCTTCAGCCAGCGCTTCGGCAGCGGCAATCTTGGTCTGAATACTCTCTGTAAAATGCTCTTTAATCCGATCCAATGACATTTACCTCTGAATAGCGTTTTGTATCCACTGACACGGGGCATCTCCTTCAAACGCGATGATATCAACGCGACAGGCTCCCGCATGCGGACGTTGCTGCAGATACTGACTTGCCGTCAGCCATATCTTTTCTTGTTTTTTTACAGTGATCGAGGCAATGGCACCACCATACCGCGAGCTTGCTCGGTAGCGGACCTCCACGAACACCAGTGTGTTTTGCTCGCGCATGATCAAGTCAATCTCACCGAAACGCGATCGGTAATTGCGCTCGAGCAGCGTCAGGCCCTGACGTTGCAGAAAGATCAGGGCCTGTTGTTCGTACGCTTCACCCTTGGGGTGATTGAGTCGCAGTTTCTGCAGCTGGGGTTGTTGTGGCGGGCGCATCAGCGGTGCCTTTTTCGATCGAGTGCCATGTGAGCTCTCGGTGCACTGTACCCTGAGAGTCCAGGCGCAGACGACCTGTTAATCCCTCCAACGCCTGACTTTCCAGTGTTGCCAAATTGGCTGCGATCATCAGCGCATCATACCCCATAGCAAAGAATCGCAGCAGGTCGTTGTTTTGTTGTGGCCAAACCAGCATGACCTTATCCCGCAACGGAAGGGTGGGCTCCACCATCCATGGCATATCACCGACTTGCATACCGATGACAGATTGACTGACTCCGGCATTATTCAGTCCGGGGTTACCCTTTGCACTCAAGTAATAGGCAGGGGGAGCAACAAATGGACTTTGTGTGATATCAATGAATGACCGTATGATGCCGGCCTCCAGTGGAGAGGCGTAAATGTAAATGGCATCAATGTCCTGGCGATTGAATGCTTGAGCAAATACTTTCTGCCCGGTTGCGTTTTGTATCTCGCTGATGCGCTGTTCGCTGGTGTCCACTCCCATCGCTTGCCGTAACACCCCTTGCAGGCTTTGTCGGTCGCTAAACCGGGCCACAACTGGGCTACTTCCTGTCAGTTGGTTCCAGGTGGAAGAAAAACTGTCTGCAACTTTTTGGCCTTGGGCTCCTTGAGGCACGAGAACCAGTGGTAAACGGTGATTCTCTTGCTTGATATGCGTTGCGGCTTCTGCCGCATCGGCCGTTGGTGCTAAGGAGTAATAGAACAGCCCGGTGCGGACAACTTTACCGTCGGGCTCATTCAGGGCCAGCACTGGCATGCTTGGGTTGAGGGCCAACAGTGCCTCGACTTGATCCTTCAGTAACGGGCCAATGATCAATTGTGCCCCATCCTGTTGCAGCTGTTGATATAGCGCGGGGATCGGTGTGGCGTAGCTATCGTAAAAGCGGATATCACCTTGCATGCCCGCTTCTTTGTAGGCGGTTAGCAAACCATTGCGCAGTGCGGCGCTGTTTTGTGCCAGTGGACCGGTTAAAGGTAACAGCACCGCGGTTTTCGCAGGCAAGCCTGTGGCGACGGCTGGAAGCGTGTCGTTGTTCTGGCGTGACGAGTCCACAAGGTTCAGTGACTGAGCCGGGTGTTCAGGATAGCGCTGCGCCCACTGCTGATATTGCGCTGCAAGTGCAGAATCATTGGCACTCTGGATCAATATCGCCAGTTCCAGCCAGCCAGAACGAACATCTGGTGCCGGTTTGGTGATTGCACTGCGCAGGGTTCCTGGCGGAATCGTCAGCAAAAGGTCACGGATCTGTTGGTGATGGCCGGTTTTGGCATCGTCAGTCAGGTAGGGCTCCATGAGCAGCAGGTTGTCAAACGCGGCAAGTGCATCGCCACTCGATGCCAGTAGCGCTGCTCGCAATTGATAAACGGCTAGCGTTGCATCGGTATCTAGTGGTCTTAGGTCAAGATCCGTTGCTAGCTGCAGAGCCTCGGTCAGTTTTTTTTGCTTCTGCAACAGCATGGCCTCAAACAGGCGTTGTTCCTGAATCTTGCGCGGCGTGACAGCTTCTTTGATCAACTGCTGGTTAATGGCGCTGGCTTGCTGCACATCTCCGGACTGTAAAAGGCTGCGCGCGGCCAGCAGCTCCCATGAGAAGCGGTTGGCGGCATCGGATTTGGCCAGGCGTTGCAGATACCAATCTGGCTTCTCCGTCAGTTGGCCAAACGCACTCGGCGGTGTGCTGCTTCCTGGTTGTTGGTTATCCGGAGTGCTCGCGCAAGCTGCTAACAACAGGGTCAGCAGAAACAACGGAATGAAGTGTGTTAGGCTATGGCGCTTGTTTTGACAGTACAAAATGATTCCCCGTGACAGGTTATTGTCCTGCATAGTGTAAACGGGTCATTTTTACGACACAATTGTTCGGCGAGGAGATGCCATGCAATCTGTTCCCTCTCTCTATATAGTGCCGACGCCTATCGGTAATTTGGCTGACATCACGCGTCGGGCCGTCGAGATCCTTGAGGGTGTCGATATCATTGCCGCTGAAGATACTCGCCACTCGGCAATTCTGCTCAACCACTTACAGATTCGGGGTCAGTTGCTGGCGCTACATGATCACAATGAGCAACAGCGTGCTGCGGCATTGATACAGCGTGTGCAGCAGGGTCAATCCGTCGCTCTGATATCGGATGCCGGTACACCGCTGATCAGCGATCCAGGCTACCACCTTGTCAGTCAGTGTCGGGCCGCCGGTGTGCCTGTCGTTCCGCTGCCAGGACCCTGCGCCGCGATTACGGCTTTGAGTGCATCCGGACTACCAACAGATCGCTTCGCGTTCGAGGGGTTCTTGCCCGCCAAGGAGAAGGCGCGAGATGATCGTCTTGCCGCATTGGCGGATGACCCTCGTACGCTGGTGTTTTATGAATCCCCTCGTCGACTGCTGGATACGGTACAGGCGATTGCCCGGCTGTATGGTGATCGTTACCTGGTCGTGGCGCGTGAATTAACTAAAACCTTCGAGAGCTTTCATGGCTTGCCGGCCGCTGAAATGCACGCCTGGTTATCTCAGGACGAGAATCGACGGCGGGGCGAGATCGTCCTGATGGTGGCAGGGCACAAGCCGGATGCCGAGGCGTTACCGTCAGCGGCGTTGCGTACGTTGAAATTGCTGCTGGCGGAGCTGCCGCTGAAAAAAGCAGCGGCACTCAGTGCCGAGATCCATGGGGTCAAGAAGAACGCGCTATACAAATGGGCCTTGGAGCACACTTCTGTTTGCTCCGATGACGCCGAGCCCCTATAATCCGCGCCGGAGTGAGTCGGGCAGTCGCTGCTGCATCGTTGTATCTTCGGATAGACGGATGTAGGGGAGGAAAGTCCGGGCTCCATAGGGCAGGGTGCCAGGTAACGCCTGGGGGGTGTGAACCCACGACCAGTGCAACAGAGAGCAAACCGCCGATGGCCCTTCGGGGATCAGGTAAGGGTGAAAGGGTGCGGTAAGAGCGCACCGCGCGACTGGTAACAGTTCGTGGCACGGTAAACTCCACCCGGAGCAAGACCAAATAGGCCCCCACAGGCGTGGCCCGCGCTGGGGGCGGGTAGGTTGCTTGAGCCAGTGAGCGATTGCTGGCCTAGAGGAATGACTGCTACCGCGCAAGCGGCACAGAACCCGGCTTACAGACTCACTCCCTTTATTATCCAGGCCTGCTATCGACGCTTCGATAACGGGCCTTTTCTTTTTTCGCCGTGCAGAAATTATGGCTGCGGCATGCCCGACTAAAAAAGAGTGAAGTGCATCGCAAATTGCTGGTTTCTTTTATCTCGGTCATTTACCTGAAAAATAAACGGCTTTTTCGAAATTTACCGCGCGAGGCCTTGAAAATAGCGGCTTGGTGCATTCTGGCTCCCTTGCAAACGATCAGGTGCGTCCTTACACTCTGCGGTGGGAAAAAGTGGTTAATAGTGGAAAAAAATAGAGCTACTGGACGGACGGCAGATGTTACGAGGCGCGCACGCCATCTCGCTTGATAGCAAAGGGCGACTGGCGATTCCAACTCGCTATCGTGAATGGCTTCGCGAGACATGCGACGGCCAGCTGATCTGCACCATCGATATCAACCACCCCTGCCTGCTGCTGTTTCCGCTTGCTGAATGGGAAGAGATCGAGCAGCGCCTTCGCCAACTCTCGAGCCTTAACCCGCACGAGCGTCGTCTGCAGCGTTTGTTACTGGGCTATGCCAGTGAATGTGAGCTGGATGGACATGGCCGGTTACTGTTACCCGCTCCGTTGCGTGAACATGCCGGTCTTGAGAAGGAGGCCATGCTGGTCGGGCAGTTGAATAAATTTGAAATCTGGAGTCAGCCACAGTGGCGGCTGCAGATTGAAACGGATTTGGCGACATTACCGCAGATGGACTGGAGTCAGTCCGATAACTTACGGGATTTTTCACTTTAATCATGCAACCGACTTTCAGTCATGTGACCGTCATGCTGCAAGAGGCCGTCGAGGCCCTTGCCATTCGCCCAGATGGTATCTATGTCGATGGCACTTTTGGCCGTGGCGGTCATTCACGGCTGATTCTGTCGCAGCTGAATGACGACGGGCGTTTGATTGCCATTGACCGCGATCCGTTGGCCATCGCCGAGGCGAAAACTATCACTGACCCGCGATTCGAGATGGTCGCCGGCCCATTTTCTGGTTTGCAAGACTATCTAACGCAGCGCGGCTTGCAGGGCAAGGTGGATGGGCTGTTGCTGGATCTGGGGGTCTCGTCCCCACAACTAGATGATGCCGAGCGCGGTTTTAGCTTCCAGAAGGATGGTCCGCTGGACATGCGTATGGATCCAACCCAAGGCATCAGTGCGGCGGAGTGGCTGGCTAACGCCGAGGCTGATGATATCGCCTGGGTGCTCAAGGAGTTTGGTGAAGAACGTTTTGCACGCAAGATTGCGCGCGCCATTGTGCATGATCGTGTGACCACACCGTTTACCCGTACCCGCCAATTAGCCGAACTGATCGCTCGACTGATTCCGAATAAGGAAAAGAACAAGCACCCTGCGACGCGCACGTTTCAGGGTATCCGCATCTATATCAATTCCGAGCTGGAAGAGGTCGAGCGAGCGCTACAGGGCTCGCTCAAGGTATTGGCTCCAGAAGGACGGCTGGCAGTCATCAGTTTCCACTCGCTGGAAGATCGGTTGGTCAAACAGTTCATTCGCAAACAGGAAAAGGGCCCTGAGGTACCGCATGGGCTGCCACTGACCGAGGCTCAGCTGGCATTTGGCCGTACCATGCGCAGTGTAGGGAAGGCGATGAAGCCGTCGGATGCCGAGATAGAGGCTAATCCCCGCTCACGCAGTGCCGTGTTGCGTGTCGCTGCCAAGTTGCCGGAGTAGATCAGGATGGAGCCGCGTATCAATCTGGCGCGCGAGATTCTGCGCGATCTGGGGCGCCATAAGTTTCAGGTCATTCTGGCTCTGGCCATCCTGGCGTCGGCGATGACCACGATAGTGGTCACCAACGAGACCCGATTATTGACGATTTCGCTTAATCAATTGCTGGATGAGCGTGACAAGTTGGACATTGAGTGGCGCCATCTGCTGCTGGAGCAGAACGCGCTGTCCGAACACTCCAGGGTGAGTGATATCGCCCGTAGTAAGCTGGAGATGGCGCGGCCCTCTCCACTGAAGGAACAGATCATTAATCAGCCATGAAAGTTAAACGCAAGACGCAGAAGATCGATCCCCGCATTCCACAGTGGCGTTTCCTCACTGTGGTGGGTTTCATCATCCTCGGTTTCATCGGGCTGGTTGCTCGTACGGCCTGGATACAGGTCATCGATCCCGATCGGCTACGACTGGAAGGTGATCTGCGCTCATTGCGGACTACGGCAGATGAGAAAGGCCGCGGCATGATCACCGATCGGAATGGCGAACAACTGGCTGTTTCCGTTCCGGTGCAAGCGGTCTGGGCGGATCCCAAGGCCGTTCATGAAAGCGGTAGCCTGGACAACGACAGGGCCTGGCGCGCGCTGGCCGAAGTGCTGGGGCTGGATGTTAAGGAGCTGACGGCCCGGATTGCCGATCCGCGTCGTCGATTTGTCTATCTTCAGCGTCAAGTGACTCCTGCTGTTGCCGAATATGTGGCCAAGTTGAAGCTGGGCGGCGTCTATCTGCGCCGCGAGTCACGCCGTTATTATCCAACTGGCGAAATCAGCGCACACATTGTCGGAATGACCAACATTGATGGATCCGGTATTGAGGGGGTCGAGCGGGCGTTCAACGAGTGGCTCAGCAGCGTGCCGTCGGAGCGCAGAGTGCGCAAGGATCGTCAGGGGCGCGTGATCGAGAATATCGGCATCGTCAAAGAGGGCAAGAAGGCCAACAACCTGGTACTGAGTATCGACCAGCGTCTGCAATCGTTAGCCTACCGCTCGCTGAAGTATGCCACCGAGGTCAACAAGGCCACGTCTGGTTCCCTGGTGCTGCTGGATGTCACCACGGGTGAGGTTCTGGCCATGGTTAATACCCCGTCTTACAACCCGAATAACCGCGGTCAGTATCAGGGCTTCCGCGCGCGTAATCGGACCGTAACCGATACCTATGAACCCGGTTCTACCGTCAAACCGCTGGTGGCCGTCAGCGCCCTGGAAAATGGCATTACCAACTGGAGCGAGGTATTCGATACCCGACCCTTTAATATTGGTGGCAAGCGGGTGACCGATTCGCACCGCATGGCCCAAGGGTCGCTGGGTGACATCCTCAAATTTTCCTCGAACATCGGCATGGCACACATAGCGTTGCGCATGCAGCCACAGCAGATCATCGATACCCTGACGCGGTTTGGTCTGGGTAGTGATTCCGGCACCGGCTTGCTGGGGGAGAGTTCCGGCATGATTCCGGTGCGCCGACGCTGGTCGGATATTGAACGTGCGACGCTGGGCTTTGGCTATGGCCTGCGCATCACGCCGCTGCAGCTGGCCTCGGCGTATGCCACCTTGGCGAACAAAGGCATCCGTAAACCGGTCTCGATTCTGAAAGTCTCTTCGGCTCCCCAGGGCGAGCAGGTCGTCTCGCGCAAAGATGCCGAAGCAGTCATGTTACAGCTCGAAGCCGTGGTGGAACGGGGTGGGACTGGTACCAAGGCGGAGGTGCCGGGATACCGGGTCGCCGGCAAGACGGGTACCGCCAAGGTTGCCATTGCCGGTGGCTATGGGAAGGATTATGTCGGCACTTTTGCCGGGTTTGCTCCGGTCTCCAATCCGCGTTTTGCCATGGTCGTCATTATCAATGAGCCGAAAGCGGGGAGCTATTACGGTGGTTCGGTGGCTGGCCCTACTTTTGCCGAAGTGATGGCGGGGGCCTTGCAGCTCTATAATGTGCCGCCCGATGCGCCGCAAAGCCCGGAACTGAATAAACCGCAA
This sequence comes from Pseudaeromonas sharmana, assembly GCF_042649925.1. Classification (NCBI taxonomy): domain Bacteria; kingdom Pseudomonadati; phylum Pseudomonadota; class Gammaproteobacteria; order Aeromonadales; family Aeromonadaceae; genus Pseudaeromonas; species Pseudaeromonas sharmana. The sequence goes on along the minus strand of NZ_JBHSAF010000006.1, from coordinate 237,995 downwards.
GTCAATCTGGCTCGCCAGGAGGTTAAAGTTGTCCCTCACACTTGATGCCTTGCTTTCCCCGTTGGGAATAGCTGCGCCAAATGTTGCGCTGCGTGAGATGCAGCTTGATAGCCGGGCCGTACAGCCCGGCGACCTGTTTCTGGCTCTGCCGGGACATGCTGTTGATGGCCGCCAGTTTATGAACGCTGCGGCGGCCAAGGGGGCCGCAGCTATTCTGTTTGAGCCCGCCGGATTGGATTCTGTACCTGAATGTGCGGCCTTGTGTATTGCCGTGCCCGGATTGGCGCGATGCGTTTCCGAGCTGGCCGGGCGTTTCTACGGCGAGCCGTCCCGACAACTGCAACTGATTGGTGTCACTGGCACCAATGGCAAAAGCACCACCACACAGCTGATCGCCAACTGGCGCAGCTTGCTGGGTGGACAGGCGGGGGTGATGGGCACCATCGGTAATGGCCTGTTTGGTGCGTTGCAGCCGACTGAAAATACAACCGCCAGCCCGCTGGCAATCCAGCAACAGCTGGCGCAGCAGCTGGCATTGGGAGCGGATCTGGTGGCGATGGAGGTCTCGTCCCATGGGCTGGTTCAGCACCGTGTTTCCGCCTTGTCGTTTGCGGTGGCCGTCTTTACCAACTTGAGCCGCGATCATCTGGATTATCATGGCGACATGGACGCTTATGCCGCCGCCAAGCGGCAGCTGTTCTCCATGGTGGCACCAGCGGATGTTGTGCTTAACGCCGACGATGCCGTGGGGCGACAGTGGTTACAACAAATACCGCAGGCAGTGACCTATACCCTGCTACCGGAAAATGCCCCTCGTGGTAGCCGCTACGTTGAAGCCGTGGCTGTCCGTTTCCACGATCGTGGTTTTTCTGCCTCGTTGCGGACTTCCTGGGGCCAGGGGGTGCTCGACGCCTCGCTACTGGGGCAGTTTAATGTGTCGAATGTCCTGGCCGCGCTGGCGGCGATGCTGGTGCTTGGATACGACTTCAAGGCCTTGCTGGCAGCCGCACCGCGGCTAAGTCCGGTTACAGGGCGCATGGAATGTTTCGGTGGCGATGCGCAACCGCTGCTCGTCGTGGACTACGCCCATACCCCGGATGGATTGGAGAAAGCCTTGGCGGCGGCGCGCCTGCATTGTCGCGGACGCCTGTTCTGCCTGGTTGGCTGTGGTGGTGATCGGGATCGTGGTAAGCGCCCCATGATGGCGTCAGCGGCCGAACAGCTGGCCGATGTTGTCATTCTGACCGATGACAACCCGCGGACTGAAGCGCCAGAGGCCATCATCGCGGATATGCGCGGCGGATTGTCGCGCCCTGATCAGGTCCGGGTCATCCATCAGCGTGAACAGGCGATCCGTCAAGCATGGAGCGAGGCCCGAGCCGGTGATGTCATTCTGATCGCTGGCAAGGGACACGAGGACTATCAGATCATCGGTAAACAGAAACTGCATTACAGCGACAGAGAGACCGCCAGTCTGTTGTTGGGGGAGTGTTCATGATTCCATTGTCGGTAAAAGAGATTGCAGTGGCATTAGGTGCCCAGTTGCACGGTGACGATACCCTGATCGAGGACGTTGTCACCGATACCCGTCAGCGGGTTTCTGCAGCACTGTTTGTCGCGCTCAAAGGGGAACGCTTTGATGGACACGCGTTCTGTCAGGCGGCGGTCGAGGGTGGTGCTACCGCCTTGCTGGTCAGTGAACGGCAACCGTTAGCTGTGCCTCAGATTCTGGTTGAAGATACCCGTTATGCCTTGGGTCACCTTGGTCGCTTGCTGCGGGATCGTCTGCAGCCCAAGGTGTTGGCTATTACCGGCAGCTGTGGCAAGACCACGGTGAAAGAGATGAGCGCAGCCATACTGTCGACGATGGGCCAAGTCCTGGCGACGAAAGGCAACCTGAATAATGAAATTGGCGTGCCGTTGACCTTGCTGCGGCTGACTCCTCAAGACCAGTATGCGGTGATGGAACTGGGTGCCAATCACCCAGGTGAAATTGCCTGGACGACATCGCTGGTCAAGCCTCATGTCGCGCTGATCAACAACGTGGCTGCGGCGCACCTTGAGGGCTTTGGCTCGTTGCAGGGGGTGGCGTTGGCCAAGTCCGAAATTTTCACCGGACTGGATGAGGATGGCACTGCGGTGGTAAATGCCGACAGCGAATTCTTCTCCCATTGGCAAGGGGATTTGGGCCCGAACATGGTCAGTTTCGGCCTGCACAACAACAAGGCTGACTTTACGGCCAGGGATATTCATGTCGATCCGATCTACGGCAGCCAATTTACGCTGGTCACGCCGCTTGGCGAGATCGACGTCAATCTGCCATTGCCGGGGCAACACAACATTGCCAATGCCTTGGCTGCGGCAGCCGCGACGCAGAGCCTGGGCGCCTCGCTGGGGCAAATTCGTCTCGGTTTGGCGCAGATGGCGCCGGTCAAAGGGCGGTTGTGCGTTCAATCGTTGCCGGGTGTCACCTTGATTGATGATACCTACAATGCCAGTGTCGAGTCGGTCCTGGCGGCCATTGATACGCTGGCAGCCATGCCTGGCTATCGCGTGCTGGTGTTTGGGGACATGGGAGAGCTGGGTGTCGAAGCGGAGGCCCAGCACAGACGGGTCGGTGAACATGCGCGGCAAGCCGGGTTGGATGGCGTTTACACGGTGGGACGCTGGTCTGCTGTGGCGGCCGAGGCTGCGCAGGGCACCCATTTTGCCGATAAAACGCAGCTGTTGGCAGCTGTATCTGCAGTGTTGGCCGAACACGACGATCTGGTGTTATTGGCCAAGGGTGCGCGCAGTTCGCGCATGGAAGAAGTCATTGAACACGTAAGAAGCATCAAGGAGCACACATGCTAGTCTGGTTGGCGGAGTTACTGACGCCCTATTTTTCACTGTTTCATGTGGTCTCCTACCTGACATTCCGGGCCATTATGGCGATTCTGACCGCCTTGGCGGTCGCGCTCTGGATGGGGCCGCATGTCATCCGTCGCCTCCAGCTGCTGCAGATTGGCCAGGTTGTTCGTCACGATGGCCCAGAATCGCACTTCAGCAAGCGCGGTACGCCCACCATGGGTGGCGTAATGATCCTCTCATCGATCCTGATCTCGGTGTTGTTATGGGCGCGCCTGAGCAATCCCTATGTATGGGTCGTGTTATTCGTGCTGGTAGTTTACGGCGCCATTGGCTTTGTTGATGACTACCGCAAGGTGGTACGCAAGGATACCAAGGGTCTGATTGCCCGCTGGAAATACTTTTGGCAGTCGCTGGCGGCCATTGCGGTGGGGATTTATCTCTACTCCAGTTCGGCTGGCGGGGCGGAAACGACCCTGGTGGTGCCGTTCTTCAAACAGTTCATGCCTGAAATGGGTCTGCTGTTTATCCCGTTCTGCTATCTGGTGATTGTCGGCTCCTCGAACGCAGTGAACCTGACCGACGGTCTGGATGGGTTGGCTATTATGCCGACTGTCATGGTGGCATCTGGACTGGCGCTGGTCGCGTGGGCGACCGGGAACGTCAACTTTGCCAGTTACCTGCACATTCCCTATGTTGCGCATGCCTCTGAACTGGTGGTGGTCTGCACGGCGATTGCCGGTGCCGGGCTTGGATTCCTCTGGTTCAATACCTATCCGGCTCAAGTGTTCATGGGCGATGTCGGTTCACTGGCGCTGGGGGGCGTGTTGGGCGTCATTGCGGTATTGATTCGTCAGGAGTTCCTGCTGGTGATCATGGGCGGGGTCTTTGTCATGGAAACCCTGTCGGTGATTCTGCAAGTCGGATCCTACAAGTTACGCGGCCAGCGAATTTTCCGTATGGCTCCGATTCACCATCATTACGAATTGAAGGGCTGGCCAGAGCCGCGCGTCATAGTGCGCTTCTGGATTATCACACTGGTGTTGGTGCTACTGGGTCTGGTGACCCTGAAACTGCGGTAAGCGATTATGCAAAAGGTGATCATCCTTGGATTGGGCAAAACGGGTCTCTCCTGTGTGCATCATTTCCTGCGCGCTGGTGTGACACCGACTGTTGTCGATACCCGCAACCATCCGCCCGGGCAGGAGAGCTTGCCCGCGGGCGTGCCGTTGCATACTGGCCCGTTGGATGAGCGTCTGCTGTGTCAGGCCGAGCTGATCATTGCCAGCCCCGGCATTGCGTTGGCGACCCCTGCACTGCAAGCGGCCGCAAAGGCCGGTGTCGAAATCATCGGTGATATTGAGTTGTTCGTGCGCCAAGCCAGGGCATCGATAGTGGCGATCACCGGGTCGAATGGTAAGAGTACTGTGACTACGCTGGTCGGTGAGATGGCGGCTGAGGCCGGATTGTCGGTCGGTGTTGGTGGCAATATCGGCACCCCGGCGTTGGATCTGTTGCTGCAACCGGCGGATCTTTATGTGCTGGAGTTGTCCAGTTTCCAACTGGAGACGACGCACACTCTGCAAGCGGCCGCGGCAGTGATTCTGAATCTGAGTGAAGATCACCTGGATCGGTATGATGGCATGGCGGGCTATCTGGCGGCCAAACAACGTATTCATAATGGCGCCCGGCGTATCATCAGCAACCGTGACGATGCGGCGACGCTGCCGCTTGGTCAGCCGGTTTGGCGTTCGTTTGGACTGGATGACCAGCAGTATGGTCGCATACGACATCAGGGCGAACTTTGGTTGGCAGTCGCAGGGGAGCCGGTGATGCCGGTTAGTCAGATGCAGATTGTCGGGGCGCATAATCAGATGAATGCGCTAGCGGCCATGGCATTGTGCGATGCTGTTGATATTCCTCGTGCACCGCAGCTGGCGGTGCTGCGCCGTTTCAGTGGGCTACCACACCGTTGTCAGTTTGTGCGTGAGCATAACGGAGTGCGCTGGATTAACGACTCGAAGGCAACCAACGTCGGCTCCACGCTGGCGGCGGTGTCGGGTATTGCCGAGGCTGTTACCGGTAAACTGGTATTGATTGCCGGAGGGCAGGGCAAGGGGCAAGACTTTGCACCGTTACAAGCCTTGCTCGGTCATGGCATCGATCACTTGCTGTGTTTTGGCCAAGATGCCGAGCTGTTAGCTGCGTTGGGTCCTCAGGCGGAGCGGGTGGCCGATCTGGAAGCCGCGGTCGCGCGTGCCGCAGCCTTGACCCAGGCCGGCGACTGGGTGCTGCTGGCTCCAGCCTGTGCCAGCCTGGACATGTTCCGTAACTTTGAGGCCCGCGGTGATCGTTTCTGTGACTTGGTGGAGGCGCTATGACCTTGTTGCGCAACGCTACCTCGGCCGTCTGGCGCTGGCTGGTACCTGACCGCAGCTCCTTGTATGACCGGCAACTGCTGGTTCTGGCGGCGACACTGATGGCCGTCGGTCTGATCATGGTGGCATCTGCCTCGATCACCGAAGGGGTCTCGTTGCAAAATGACGCCTTTTTCTTTGTCAAACGGCATCTGATCTTCCTGTTCCTCTGCACGTTGGCGGCGGTTGCAACCTTGTATGTGCCGGTGCGCTATTGGCAGGAATGGGGCGGCCAGCTGCTGATTTTCTCAATTCTGATGCTACTGGTTGTGCTGGTGGCCGGACACAGTGTCAATGGCGCCAAGCGTTGGTTGCCGCTCGGCCCGTTCAATTTGCAACCGGCGGAAACCGCCAAGCTGGTGTTGATCACCTATCTTTCCGGTTATTTGGTGCGGCGACTGGATGAAGTCCGCGGCCACTTCTCCGGCTTTCTCAAACCGTTGGCGCTGGTGTTCTGCATGGCGCTGCTGTTGCTGGCGCAACCGGATTTAGGCTCGGTCGTCGTGCTGTTTGTGACCACGCTGGGGTTGTTGTTCCTTGCCGGAGCTCGTTTATTCCAGTTTGTACTGATGATCATGATGGGCGTTGCGGCACTGGTCATGTTGATCCTGTTCGAACCCTACCGGATGCGGCGGGTGACCTCGTTTCTCGACCCGTGGGCCGATCCGTTCGGCAGTGGTTATCAGTTGACTCAATCGCTGATGGCGTTTGGTCGCGGTGGGTTCTTTGGCCAGGGATTGGGTAACTCGGTACAGAAACTGGAGTACCTGCCGGAGGCGCATACCGACTTTGTCTTCGCGATCCTGGGTGAGGAGCTCGGTTATTTCGGCGTGCTGCTGGTGCTGGCATTGCAACTGGCCTTGGTCTTCAAGGCATTGCAAATTGGCCGCGCGGCGCTGGACAAGGGGAAACAGTTTGATGGCTATGTCGGCTGCGGCATCGGTATCTGGTTTGGTTTCCAGACCGTGATCAATGTCGGCGCGGCGGCCGGCATGCTGCCGACCAAGGGCTTGACGTTGCCGCTGGTCAGTTACGGCGGCTCCAGTCTGATCGCCATGAGCATGGCAGTTGCCTTGTTGATACGCATCGATTTTGAACTCAGGCGGGACAGTGGACAGGTCCTGCAAAAGGGAGAGGTATGAGTAAGCGGTTGCTGGTGATGGCGGGTGGTACCGGCGGGCATGTGTTCCCCGGCCTGGCGGTTGCGCACCATCTGTCGGCACAGGGGTGGACGATACATTGGCTGGGCACGGCTGATCGCATGGAGGCCGAGCTGGTCCCGGCCCATGGCTATCCGATCTCGTTTATCGATATTCAGGGCGTGCGCGGGAATGGTCTGTTACGTCTGCTGGCCGCTCCGTGGCGTATCTTGCGTTCGATTCTGCAGGCTCGGCGTGTGCTGAGGTGCTTCCAGCCCGATGTCGTGCTCGGCATGGGCGGATTTGCCTCTGGTCCGGGGGGCGTTGCGGCCTGGCTGGCGGGGATCCCGCTGGTGCTGCATGAACAAAATGCCGCGGCCGGTCTGACAAATCGCTGGCTGGCACGATTGGCACGCCGTGTATTGCTCGGCTTCCCCGGTGCGTTTGCAGCGCATGAAAAAGTCGAAGTGGTTGGTAATCCGGTGCGTTCCGAGGTGGTCGCTTTGGCCGAGGCGCCCAGAGCCGCTCCGCAACCCGGAGCGTCGTTGCGGGTGTTGATCGTCGGCGGAAGCCTGGGCGCTCGGGTCTTGAACCAGACGGTCCCTGCGGCTGCAGCCCTGCTTGAGGGACTGGACATACGTCACCAGACTGGCAAGGGTAATCGGGACGATGTCGAGATGCGCTATCGCGATGTCGGTGTCGAAGCCGAGGTGTGCGAGTTCATCACCGATATGGCGGCCGCTTATGCCTGGGCGGATGTGATTGTCTGCCGGGCTGGTGCGCTGACAGTGGCCGAAGTCGCCGCGGCAGGGTTGCCGGCGATTTTTGTTCCGCTGCCTCATGCCGTCGATGATCACCAGACCCGCAATGCCGAAAGCCTGACACAACAAGGCGCTGCGTTATTGATGCCTCAGCGTGAACTGACGCCTGAAGGTTTGGCTGCGGCTCTTCGTGAGCTGCAGGATGTCGATTGCCGTGCACAGATGGCGACGGCGGCCCGTAAACAGGCCATCTTGAATGCCACCGAGCGCGTCGCTGTGGTGTGCGAAGCGCTGACAAAAAAGAGAGAAAAAGCATGACCAAGGTCGAACTGGCAAAGCTGAGAACCATGATTCCTGAGATGCGTCGGGTCCGGCGGATCCATTTTATCGGCATCGGTGGGGCTGGCATGGGGGGGATTGCCGAAGTGTTGGCCAATGAGGGCTATCAGATTTCCGGCTCGGATATCGCGACCAACCGGGTCACACAGCGCTTGGCCGAGTTGGGCGCCACCATCTTTATCGGCCATGAAGCCAGTCATGTGTCCGGCGCCAGCGTGGTCGTGGTATCGACCGCCATCCATGCTGACAACCCGGAAATCATCGCTGCGCGTGAACAGCGGATCCCCGTTGTGCGCCGTGCCGAGATGCTGGCTGAATTGATGCGTTATCGTCACGGTATCGCGGTCGCCGGGACTCATGGCAAGACGACCACGACCAGTCTGGTGTCGACCATTTATGCCGAAGCGGATCGCGATCCGACCTTTGTCATCGGCGGCCTGCTGAACAGTGCCGGTACCAATGCACGCCTTGGTAGCAGTCGTTACCTGATTGCCGAGGCCGACGAGAGTGACGCCTCGTTTTTGCATCTGCAACCGATGGTGTCAATTGTGACCAATATCGAAGCGGATCACATGGACACCTACGGGGGCGACTTTAATAAGTTGAAGGCGACCTTCATCGAGTTCCTGCACAACCTGCCGTTTTATGGCTTGGCGGTGGTTTGCATCGATGATCCGGTTATCCGCGGCCTGTTACCGGAAATCGGTCGAGCCACCATTACTTATGGTTACAGCGATGATGCCGATGTCCAGGTCCTTGACTTCGTGCAGGAGACCCAGCGTAGCCGCTTCAAGGTCCGTCGACACGATGGCTCCTTGCTGGATGTGACCCTGAACCTGCCTGGCCGCCACAATGCCCTGAATGCCGCTGCCGCGATTGCCGTCGCGACAGAGGACGGTATCGCGGACGAGGCCATCATCGCCGCGTTGGCACGTTTCGAAGGGGTTGGGCGTCGCTTCCAGCATTATGGCGAGTTCGAGACCGGGCGTGGCAAGGCCATGCTGGTGGATGATTATGGTCACCATCCAAGTGAAGTGCGTGTGACGATCAATGCCGCGCGCGGAGGTTGGGCTCAGCGTCGTCTGGTCATGATTTTCCAGCCGCACCGTTACACGCGGACCAGGGATTTGTATGAAGACTTTGCCGAGGTGCTCTCCAAGGTTGATGTCCTCATCGTGCTGGAAGTCTATGCCGCGGGCGAGGATCCGATACCGGGCGCCGATGGGCGTGCGCTGTGTCGTTCGATTCGTCAACGCGGCCAGCTGGAGCCGATCTTTGTATCGACCCCGGCGGAAGTCCCGGCCGTGCTGGCAGAGTTGGTGCAAGAGGGTGATCTGGTGTTGACGCAAGGTGCGGGGAATGTCGGTGCCCTGGCGAAAATGCTGGCTGAAATGCGTTTGGATATCGTCCGGATGAAAGGACAAGAGTGAGCCCAAGCCCCGGTTTTGCAAGCGGGTGTTTTGATCCGTACCGGGGCCTCTATATAATGTCACCCTTGATTTTTGCCGGTGTTGTGCATTCTGCACTGGCAAAGGAGCGCAATAACGATGGTATGGCGGACGCAACGGCATGAGTGAAGTGGTCTCGCGCAACCGCACCCGGGGAGAATTTCTGTTCGGCGTGCTGTTTTTCGCAGCAGTGCTGTATGGGCTGAGTTCAGCGGCGAATGACATCAAGCGCTGGTTTTTTGAGGAAGATCGGATCCCGGTGGAGGGTCTGGTGGTGCAGGGCAAGCTCGATTATGTCACGGTGGCGGATGTCCGCGAGACGTTACGAGCCGACCCTGCAGTCAGTAACTTCTTCAAACTGGACGTCAATGATGTGCAGCAACAGATCGAAGCACTGCCCTGGGTTTACCAGGCGTCAGTGCGCAAGCGTTGGCCGGCGTTGTTGTATGTGTACGTGATAGAACAGTCTCCTCGTGCGCGTTGGGGGGAAGACCGTCTGCTGAGTGATAAGGGCGGTATTTTCAAGGCGCCGCTGGAGCGATTGAAACATCCCCTGGTGCGATTGTCTGGTCCTGATGACATGGCCAATCGCATCTGGGAAGAATACAAGAACTATGAGCGCATCCTGGCGCTTAACGGTTATCACATCGAGTCGGTGAATTTGACCAAACGACACTCTTGGGAGGTCAAAATCAAAGACGGTCCCCTGTTGATTCTGGGGCGGGCTGATACCGGAGCGCGGCTGCAGCGATTTATCGATGTCTATCCGCAACTGGATCCTCGTGAGCAGATTGCTTATCTGGATCTGAGATATGACACCGGCTTTGCTGTGGGATGGAAACCAATTGAAGGGACTGGTAATGACCAAGACCACAGACAGAAATCTGATCGTCGGACTTGATATCGGCACCACCAAGGTGGCCGTATTAGTGGGGGAAGTCTTGCCGGATGGCGAGATCAATATCATTGGCCTCGGTACCCATTCCGCGCGCGGCATGGATAAAGGGGGAGTGAATGATCTCGAGTCGGTCGTCAAGTCGTTGCAACGTGCGGTTGACGAAGCCGAGATGATGGCCGATTGCCATATTTCGTCTGTCTTCCTCGGTATTTCCGGGCGCCATATCGAGTGCCGGAATGAAAAGGGCATGGTGCCGATCTCCGATGAGGAGGTCACACAGGATGACGTGGATAACGTGATTCATACGGCGAAATCGGTCCGTCTTCCGGACGAGCATCGCGTGCTGCATGTGCTGCCCCAGGAGTACTCGATCGATTATCAGGAAGGAATCAAGAACCCGATCGGCCTTTCCGGGGTGCGCATGGGTGCCAAAGTGCATCTGATTACCTGCCATAACGATATGGCGCGCAATATTGAAAAGTGCGTCGAGCGGGTGGGGCTGAAGGTCGACCAGATGATTTTCTCGGCATTGGCCTCAAGCTATGCCGTGTTGACGGAAGATGAGAAAGAGCTGGGCGTCTGTGTCGTCGATATCGGTGGTGGTACCATGGATATCGCCATGTTCACCGGTGGCGCTTTGCGCTATAGCAAGGTGATTCCGTATGCGGGCAACACCGTGACCAGCGACATCGCCTATGCCTTCGGAACACCGCCGCTGGATGCCGAGGCGATCAAGGTACGCTACGGCAGTGCCCTCGGTCGCCTGGTCAGCAAAGAAGACACTATCGAAGTTCCGAGCGTTGGAGGTCGTCCAGCGCGCAGTTTGCAACGTCAAACCTTGGCTGAAGTGATTGAGCCGCGGTATTGTGAGCTACTGGGGCTGGTTCAGGACGAAATCAGCAAGATGCAGAACGAACTTCGAGCCCAGGGCGTCAAGCACCAGCTGGCGGCCGGGGTGGTGCTGACCGGCGGCTCAGCCCAAATCGAAGGGGTCGTCGAGTGTGCAGAACAGATATTCCAGTGCCAGGTCCGTGTCGGCGAGCCCGAGAACGTACGTGGACTGACGGACTATGTACAGGCGCCGGTGTTTTCTACCGCTGTGGGCCTGTTGCAATACGGCAAGCTTCACCAGTCCAAAGGAAGCAAGGACAGTAACGTCAAGGCCAGTGTTGGTGGCATGTTCCAGCGACTGAGCAATTGGTTACGTGGCGAGTTTTGATTTTTGCTAGCAAGCAAATCGTGCGGAGAGAGAATCATGTTTACGTTTGAACCGGTTGGAAGCCAGGGTGATGATGCCGTCATCAAAGTGATTGGCGTCGGTGGTGGCGGTGGCAATGCCGTCGAGCATATGGTCCGTGAGAGCATCGAGGGTGTGCACTTTATTGCCATCAACACCGATGCGCAGGCGCTGCGTAATTCTGGTGCTGAAACGACGGTGCAAATCGGTGGCAATATCACCAAAGGCCTGGGCGCAGGTGCCAATCCAGAGATTGGCCGTGAAGCGGCACTGGAAAACCGTGATGATATCCGCCAGATGCTGGAAGGCTCTGACATGGTCTTTATCGCGGCCGGCATGGGTGGCGGTACCGGGACCGGTGCTGCCCCCGTCGTCGCTGAAGTCGCCAAGGAGTTGGGGATCCTGACCGTGGCCGTCGTCACCAAGCCGTTCAATTTCGAAGGCAAGAAGCGCATGAATTATGCGCTGCAGGGGATTGATGAGCTGTCAAAGCATGTTGATTCGCTGATTACGATCCCGAATGACAAACTGCTGCGCGTTCTGGGTAAGGGCGTCAGCCTGCTGGAAGCCTTCAAGGCCGCCAACGATGTGCTGTTGGGGGCGGTCCAGGGGATTGCAGAACTGATTACCCGTCCGGGCTTGATTAACGTCGACTTTGCCGACGTGCGCACCGTTATGCGTGAAATGGGAACCGCCATGATGGGGACCGGTTATGCACGTGGCGATGATCGCGCCGAAGAGGCGGCAGAAAAAGCCATTTCCAGCCCGTTACTGGAAGACGTCGATTTGGCCGGCGCGCGCGGTATCCTCGTGAATATCACGGCGGGTATGGACGTGACGATGGAAGAGTTTGAGACGGTTGGTAATGCCGTCAAGGCTTTCGCATCGGAAAACGCCACCGTGGTTGTCGGGGCCGTCATCGATCCCAACATGCAGGACGAACTGCGTGTCACCGTGGTGGCTACCGGTATCGGTCAGGAGCGCAAGCCCGAGATCACGCTGGTGAAAAATGCCCAGAAACCGGAGCGTCCTCTGCGTTCCATGTTGCAGGATGCACCGATGAGCCAGTTCGTCGAAGAGCGCCCGAAGGCGGTCAATGCCGAGCCGGTACAGAGCCGTGCCGAACCGGATTATCTGGATATTCCGGCGTTCCTGCGCAAACAAGCAGATTAAGCACAGCAGAAGACAGAAGTGTGACACGATTAGCATTTGCGCAACGCCTATGGTAGTATGCGTAACTGAGAGTTGGTCTGACCAGCTCGCTGATCAAGGTGAGGATATGATTAAACAACGCACTCTCAAGCAAAGCGTACAGGCGACAGGTGTCGGTCTGCACTCCGGACGCAAGGTTTCCGTAACCTTCCGACCGGCGCCAGCCAATACCGGTATCGTCTATGTGCGTACTGATTTGCAGCCGGCAGTCGAGATCCCTGCTCAGGCCGAGGCTGTGCGTGATACCGTCCTGTGTACCGCTCTGGTAAACGATGAGGGTGTCCGTATCTCTACTGTGGAGCACTTGTCCGCAGCATTGGCTGCGTTCGGTATCGATAATTTGTATGTCGAAGTGGACGCGCCAGAACTACCGGTCATGGATGGCAGTTCGCATCCGTTTATTTTCCTGCTGCAGTCTGCGGGCATTGAAGAATTGAATGCCCCCAAGCGTTTTATTCGTATCAAGAAGACGGTACGAGTCGAAGACGGTGACAAGTGGGCTGAGCTGAAGCCGTATAACAAAGGTTTCCGCATGAACCTGCGTATCGACTTCAAACACCCGGTGATGGATCCGGCCAAGCAGATGCTGAGCCTGAACTTCAGTGGCGCGGCTTTTGTGCGTGAACTGAGTCGTGCACGTACCTTCTGTTTCATGAAGGACGTCGAGTTCATGCACTCCAAGAACCTCGCGCTGGGTGGCAGTCTGGAAAATGCCGTTGTGATGGATGACTACCGTGTTCTGAACGACGAAGGTTTGCGTTATGACGATGAATTCGTCAAACACAAGATGCTGGATGCGGTGGGTGACCTGTATATGGGCAATCACACGATTCTCGGTGAGTTCAGCGCATATAAAACAGGGCATGCCGTTAACAACCAGTTGTTGCGCACCTTGCTGAACGATGCCGAAGCGTGGGAAATGGTTACCTTCGAAGATCAGAAGCAAGCTTCGCCGGTACCGTTCGCGGACGGACAACTGGCTTACGCCTGATATTTACCGTGGTCACCAAATAACCGTAAAGGCACCGGCTTCTCTCCCCGGTGCCTTTTTGTTTGCTTTTTTGATAAGGGTTTATGCTACCCTCGGCAAACTGCAGTAAATCAGCGACGGCTCGCAAGGCTTGGCTCGCTAGGCTTGAAATGAAGCCGCCAAGACACCATATCTTGGCAGAGTGTGATTTCTGTTTGTTTTCTTGTCTCTGGCATCGAGGTGGATGCGAGTCTGTCATGGTACTGGGGTAAGATAGGGCGCGGCTTGGCAGCTGATGGCTGCCATTACGTCGGGGCGGTATTCATTATCGATTAATGCCTTTTTCGCATGGCATTGGGTCCCGAAAACAAGAGTGTTTGATAACGTGGCGCTTCACCAGTGTGGAGCAAAAGACAACCAGAGAGTTGGTTACGATGATTACAAGTTTAATTACCAAAATCGTTGGCAGCAGCAACGAGCGCACGCTGAAGAAGCTCCGCAAGATCGTTAAACAGATTAATGCCATGGAGCCTCAATTCGAGGCCCTCTCCGATGCCGATCTGAAGGCCAAGACGGCCGAGTTTCGCCAACGTATCGAACAGGGTGAACTGCTGGAGCAGTTGCTGCCGGAGGCCTTCGCCACCGTGCGTGAAGCGTCCAAGCGCGTATTTGGTATGCGTCACTTTGATGTCCAGTTGATGGGCGGTATGGTGTTGAACAACAACCAGATCGCGGAAATGAAGACGGGTGAAGGCAAGACACTGACCGCAACCCTGCCGGCCTATTTGAATGGCCTGACCGGGCGTGGCGTACACATAGTGACGGTCAACGATTACCTGGCGCGTCGTGATGCCGAGTGGAATCGTCCGCTGTTTGAATTCCTGGGACTGACCGTCGGCTGCAATTTGCCTGGAATGAGTCACGAAGAGAAACGAGTCGCTTATGGTGCGGATATTACCTACGGTACCAATAACGAATTCGGCTTCGATTACCTGCGTGACAACATGGCTTATGCGGCCGAACAACGGGTGCAGCGTCCACTGTTTTATGCGCTGGTTGATGAAGTTGACTCAGTGTTGATTGACGAGGCGCGGACACCGCTGATTATCTCCGGCGCCGCTGAAGACAGCTCCGAACTCTATATCCAGATTAACAAGTTGATTCCGTTACTGCAGAAGCAGGACAAAGAGGACAGCGAAGAGTATCGGGGTGAAGGTCACTACACGGTGGATGAGAAAGCTCGTCAGGCGCTGCTCACCGAGAATGGCCAGATCTACGTTGAAGAGTTGCTGAAGCAGCATGGTCTGATGAGTGCTGAAGACTCCCTGTTCTCTGCCAGCAACATCACCCTGCTGCATCATGTGAATGCCGGTTTGCGCGCGCATACGCTGTTTGAAAAGAACGTCGATTACATCGTTAAAGATGGCGAAGTGGTTATCGTCGACGAGCATACTGGCCGGACTATGCCCGGACGTCGTTGGTCCGAGGGGCTGCATCAGGCGATGGAGGCCAAAGAGGGCGTTCGCATTCAGAATGAAAACCAGACGCTGGCTTCCATCACGTTCCAGAACTATTTCCGTCTGTATGAGAAGCTGGCCGGGATGACCGGTACTGCGGATACCGAAGCCTATGAGTTCCAGCAAATTTACGGTTTGAACACCGTTGTGCTGCCGACGAATCGTCCGATGATCCGCAATGACATGGGGGATCTGGTCTATCTGACATCGGAAGAGAAGTATGCGGCGATTGTTGAGGACATCAAGAATCGTGTGGCGGAGGGGCGTCCTGTGCTGGTGGGGACCATCTCTATCGAAAACTCGGAGCTGATCTCCAATGTACTGCACAAGCAGGGGATCAAGCACCAGGTTCTGAACGCCAAATTCCATGCCATGGAAGCAGACATTGTCGCCGAGGCCGGGCGCCCGGGGGCTGTGACCATCGCGACCAACATGGCTGGTCGGGGTACCGATATCGTGTTGGGCGGGAACTGGCAGGCCGAGCAGGCCAAGCTGACGGATCCGACGCAAGAGCAACTCGATGCGGTGAAAGCAGAGTGGCAGCGTCGTCATGATGATGTCATCGCCGCTGGCGGTTTGCACATCATAGGTACCGAACGTCACGAGTCACGCCGGATCGATAACCAGCTGCGTGGCCGGTCCGGTCGTCAGGGGGATCCGGGCTCATCCCGATTCTATCTGTCGATGGAAGATACCCTGATGCGTATCTTTGCCTCCGATCGTGTCACGGGCATGATGAAGAAGCTGGGCATGGAGTACGGTGAGGCCATCGAGCACCCTTGGGTTACCAAGGCGATCGAGAATGCCCAGCGGAAGGTGGAAGCGCGTAACTTCGATATTCGTAAAAACCTGCTGGAGTTTGATGATGTTGCCAACGACCAGCGTAAGGTGGTGTACGAGCAACGCAATGAACTGCTGGAAGCCTCCGACATCAGCGAGACGATCGAAGCGATCCGCGCCGATGTGATTAATAGCGTGATCAGCCAGTACATTACGCCGAACTCTCTGGATGAGACCTGGGATGTTGCCGGTCTCGAAGCACGCCTGCACGCTGACTTCAGTCTGGATTTGCCACTGGCGCAGTGGTTGGCGGAAGACGACAAGCTGTACGAAGAGCTGTTGCGCGACCGGATTGTGGCCGAGGCCGCCCGAATCTATAACGCCAAGAAAGAGCAAGTGGGGGATGAGGTCATTCATCAGTTCGAGAAATCGATCATGCTGCAATGCCTCGACAACTTGTGGAAGGAACACTTGGCGGCGATGGACCACCTGCGTCAGGGCATTCACCTGCGTGGTTACGCGCAGAAGAACCCCAAGCAGGAGTACAAGCGCGAATCCTTCGAGCTGTTTACCCAGATGCTGGAGTCGTTGAAGCTGGAGGTGGTCACCATCCTGTCCCGCGTTCAGGTGCAGGAGCGTGATGTGGATGCCATTGAGGAGCAGCGTCGTCGCGCTGAGGCCGCACCGCGCAATTATACCCATGCGGAGGCGGAGGGGCTGGCTGAAGAAGGTGATGCGGCGCAAGCTGAACAGGCTAGCAGTCAGACGCCGTATGTGCGTGGTGACAAGGTGGGGCGCAATGATCCTTGCCCTTGCGGCTCTGGCAAGAAATATAAGCATTGTCACGGCCAGATCAGCTAATACGCTGGCAGCATGATGAAGGGCGGCGTGAGGCCGCCCTTTCTTTTGGCATGGCGGTAGAATGGCGATTGAACAGAAGAGTAGGCAGATGAGTCGAGTGCATGTGGCTGTCGGTGTCATTGAAAATGGCGCCGGCGCGGTATTGATCAGTCGCCGTGGTGCCAGTCAACACCAGGCAGGGAAATGGGAATTTCCAGGTGGCAAGGTTGAGGCCGGGGAGTCGCTGCCAGAGGCTCTGGCGCGGGAGCTCTATGAGGAACTGGGGATCCGGGTGCTGTCATGCCGTGCCCTGATGGTGGTGGATCATGACTATGTGGACAAACAGGTCCGGCTGGATGTCTGGCGCGTGACGAGCTTTAGTGGTGAGCCAACCGGGCGCGAGGGGCAGGCCGTGTCTTGGGTTGCTATACCCGCACTGGCGGGCTATGTGTTTCCAGAGGCCAATACCCCGATCGTAGAAGCCGTGATGGCGCTGCGGTCGACTGACGGCACGGACAAGGTGTAAGCCAGCCACATGGGCTGGCTGCTCAAGGTGCCGTCGGCCCCCCGTTGCCTTCGGACCAGATATCACTGTCCGGCTCACCGGACTCACCGGCGATCCGCTTTTCTTCGTTTGCCCATTCGCCAAAGTCGATCAACTGGCAACGTTTACTGCAAAACGGGCGATAGGGGCTCTGCTCGCCCCAGACCACGGGCTGACCACAGGTCGGGCACTTGACTTCGGTGACCATGCGTTTTTCTCCTGGCGGCAATCAGCAGCAGGCCAACTGGAAGGCGATATCGTTGGTCTCGATGTCACCCAGCGGCAGGAAGCGGATAGCAAAACGTGTCTTGTGACCGCTCAATGTCGGATAGTGGCCACAGGCAGGGTCGACTTGCAGACGTACCAGCTCGGCACCGTCGGCATTGTCCTGATAGAAGCCATTACGGGCCAGTTCAGCCTGAAAATGACCACTTTCGCGCCATAACTGTAACAGTTGATCGGTGGCACGCATCAGCAGATCCAGCTCCTTGAGCCAGTTTTCTGCATCGCTGACGCGTGTGGTCAATGGTTGTCCCAGCCAGTGATGCAGGATGGGCACATCGAATGGGCACAGCCCACCCGGGATGGCAAAGCGCTGGCGGATGCTGCAGAGGAACTTGTCCTCCTTGAAGCGGGTGCCGGCGCGAACCGAGCGCGGTAGTTCGTAAATCAGACTGGCCAGCAGATCCAGCAACTGTTGCAGCTTCTCGGTATCCACCGAGGGCATTTGGCGCAAGGACTCCAACTTCTGGCGCTGCTTTTCCAGATCTTTCATCAAGTCGGTGCGAATGTCGCAGCGCTCGGAGAGTTCAATGAAATCAAACAAGGCTTTAAAAAAGCTGATGGCTTGCCCGCTGCGCTCCTGAGCGGCATTTTGCCGCAGCAACTGGAACAGGGCATCGAAGCGCAGGTAAGTCCGGCTCTTCTCGTTGAGTGGGAATTCGTAAGTCAGCATGGCTCTGGGCTATCGGGCTCGGTGGCCGGAAACAATAAGATGATGGGCGAGTGTACTGTCATTCACGGCAAGTGTTGAGAGGCAAACGCCAAATAATTGATATGTAACTGACTAACGTGGGCTCGCAACTGCTCCAGCGAGCGCTGCTCGTTGTCGATGACATCATGGCTGAGCGCCAGACGGGTGTCGCGCGGCACTTGTGCCGCGATGATCGCTTCCACCAGCGTGCGGTCATTGCCATCACGTTGACAGGTGCGCGCGATCTGGGTTTCGACGCTGACGTCGACGGTCAGCACGCGATTGACCAGCGTCTCGAGCTTATTTTCAAACAGCAGCGGGGCCATCAGGATGACATAGGCGGCGGTATTTTGCTGACAGGCGTGCAGGATGGCGCTGCGGATCTGCGGATGCAGCAAGGCTTCCAGCCAGCGCCGCTGTTGCGGATCGGCGAAAATCTGCTGCCGCATCTGCGCACGGTCCAAGCTGCCATCGGCCAGTAACATAGTGTCGCCAAACCGGGCGTGAATGGCGGCCAGGGCGGCTGAACCCGGGGCCACCAGCTCCCGGGCGAGCAGATCGGCATCGATCACCGGCACCCCGAGTTCGCTGAACAGGTTGGCAACCGTGCTCTTGCCACTGCCGATGCCTCCGGTGAGACCGACGATAAAATTACTCATGGCGGTTTCGTACTCAAAGCAAGGTCGATAGGTACCAGTGGTTGATCTGTTCACCCCAGAGCAAGGCGATCCAGCCGGCGGTGGCCAGATAGGGGCCAAACGGAATTGGATTCCCCTGCTGGTGCCGGCGTAGCAGCAGCAGGCCAATGCCGACCACGGCACCCACACAGGATGCCAGAATCAGTATCAGCGGCAAGGCCTGCCAGCCGAGCCAGGCGCCCAATGCGGCCAGCAGTTTAAAGTCGCCATAGCCCATGCCCTCCTTGCCGGTCAGCAGCTTGAAGCCCCAGTACAGACTCCATAGCACCAGATAGCCTGCGGCAGCACCGAAGACGGCATCCGGCAGGGCAACAAACAGCGATTGGCTATTCAGCAGCAACCCCAGCCACAGCAACGGCAGCGTCAACTGGTCGGGGAGCAGCATCTTGTCCAGATCGATGCAGGTCAGCGCCAGCAGCACCCAGCCGAGGAGGATGGCGCTCCATTGTTGCAGACCTGCCGGCAGTTGCAGGGCGATGACCAGCGTCATGATGCCGCTGACCAGCTCCACCAGCGGGTAGCGGGGTGAAATGGCTGCCTGGCATTGGCTGCAGCGCCCGCGCAGGCATAGCCAACTGATGAGCGGTATGTTCTCCCATGCCCGAATCTGATGGCCACAATGCGGGCATGCCGAGCGCGGTAGCACCAGGTTGTAAGGCGCGCTCGATGGCGGAGCCGCCTGCTCCGGATGGAAATAACTGTGGAATTCTTGCTGCCAGCTGCGTTCCAGCATGATCGGCAGACGGTGGATCACGACATTCAAAAAGCTGCCGACCAGCAGCCCCAGCAGGGTGACCAACGTCAGATAGAGCCAGGGAAACTGCTCGCTAAGCGCTAACAACATCTTTGCTGTCCTTTCTCGATAAATAATAAAGGCCCGTCAGGGACGGGCCTGAACCGCTAGCCATGGGTTAGCGTACGACGCTACCCAGCTTGAAGATCGGCAGATACATGGCCACCACCAGGCCGCCGACCA
Source organism: Pseudaeromonas sharmana (assembly GCF_042649925.1). Classification (NCBI taxonomy): domain Bacteria; kingdom Pseudomonadati; phylum Pseudomonadota; class Gammaproteobacteria; order Aeromonadales; family Aeromonadaceae; genus Pseudaeromonas; species Pseudaeromonas sharmana. The sequence continues at coordinate 218,399 of NZ_JBHSAF010000006.1, read as the reverse complement.
GAACGCCGAGAATCACCATGATCAGTGGCTCGATCAGGCTGGAGAGGCCATCGACGGCATCGTCGACCTGCTGCGAATAGATACCGGCGATCTTGGACAGCATGTCGTCTATGCTACCGGACTCTTCACCGATCATCACCATCTGGGTCACCATGTCCGGAAACACTTCGACGGTGCGCATCGCGATGTGCATCTGCATGCCGGCCATGACTTCGTTGCGTACCGCCATCACCGCATCGCGGTACAGCGCATTGCCCGAGGCGCCGGCGGCCGAGATCAGGGCTTCTACCAGCGGAATACCCGCGGCGAAGGTGGTGGCGAGCGTACTGGCAAAACGCGCCAGACAGGCTTTATGCAGTATCATGCCGACGATAGGCAACTTGAGGATTGCCTTGTCGACCTCGTCGCGCACCTTCTGCGAGTTGCGGTGAGCGCGCACAAATAAAAAGACGAAGCCCACAATCCCCAAAAAGAAGAAATACCAGGAGTGCTGCAAGAAGCGTGACAAACCAATCACCATCTGGGTGAACGCCGGCAGCTCGGCGCCGAAGCTCTTGAAGATGTCCTCGAACTGCGGCACGACAAACAGCAGCAGTATGGTGGTGACGATCACCGCGACGGCCATGACCGCCGCCGGATACATCAGGGCCTTCTTGATCTTCGACTTCAGCGCCTCGGCCTTCTCCTTGTAGACGGCAATCCGGTCGTAGATCTGCTCCAGGGCACCGGATTGCTCACCGGCGGCTACCAGATCAACATACAGATCGTCAAAGTAGCGCGGGTGTTTCTTCAGGGCCTGCGACAGCGGGGTGCCGCTTTCGACTTCGGCACAGATATTCGCCAGCAGTTCGCGCATCGTGGTTTTTTCATGGCTGCTGGAGAGCAGACGCAAGGTCTGCACCAGCGGCACACCGGCTGCCAGCATGGTAGCAATCTGCCGCGACACCATGGCGATGTCCATGGCCTTGATGGCGCCAGAGTATTTGGAGAAGATCGACTGGCTCTTGCGGCGGATCTTGCTGACGTTGACGCCCTGCTTGCGCAGTTCGTTCTTCACCAGATTGATGTTCTCGCCCTGCATTTCGCCAGATACCTTCTGGCCCTTGCGGTTGACCCCCTCCCACACGAAGGGGTAGAACTTCTTGGCTTCGATCTTGTCGCGGGTGCCTGTGTTGACTGCCATCCTGCTTCCTTCTCTGCTGTATCAGGTCCATCCGCGCCACGCATCATGCGCAGCGCCTTCTCCTACACTCATCCGTTGCACGCCCGGTATCGGCGCTCTCATCCTGTGCCGGCAGAGGCTCACGATCGGGCCGCGTGTGCCCGAGGTGACATGCCTAGGTTGCGGCGGCAAGCGGTTAACCGCTGGTGACGCGGTTGACCTCGGCGAGGCTGGTGATGCCCAGCCGTGCCTTTTCGAGGCCGGTCTGGCGCAGGGTCCGCATGCCCTCTTTTTGTGCCAGGCTTGCGATCTGCAGCGAGTTACCGCCTTCCATGATCAGGTTGGCGATGGCCTCGGACATCTTCAGCATCTCGTAGATACCGACCCGCCCCTTGTAGCCCCCCGAGCACTCCGGGCAGCCGACCGGTTTATACAGCTGCAAACCGGCATCGATCTGCTGCTGGCTATAGCCCAATGCCAGCAGCTCATGCGCCGGGATCTGCTCCGGGGCCTTGCATTTATCACATAACCGCCGTGCCAGGCGCTGCGCCATGATCAGCGTGACGGACGAGGCGATGTTAAACGCCGGCACGCCCATGTTCATCAGACGGGTCAGGGTCTCGGCGGCGGAGTTGGTGTGCAGCGTCGACAGCACCAGGTGACCGGTTTGCGCGGCCTTGATGGCGATCTCGGCGGTCTCCAGATCGCGGATTTCCCCGACCATGACCACGTCCGGATCCTGACGCAAAAAGGCGCGCAACGCGCTGGCAAACGACAAACCGGCCTTGGGGTTGACCTGGACCTGATTGATGCCGGGCAAGTTGATTTCTACCGGGTCTTCGGCGGTGGAGATGTTGCGCTCCGAGGTGTTGAGAATGTTCAGCCCGGTGTACAGCGAGACGGTTTTCCCGGAGCCGGTGGGGCCGGTGACCAGAATCATGCCCTGGGGCTTGGCCAGGGCATTCAGGTAGGTGGTTTTCTGTTCGCTGTCGTAGCCGAGCTGCTCGATGTTCAGGCGCGCCGCCGAGGAGTCGAGGATCCGCAGCACGATTTTCTCGCCCCACATGGTCGGCAGGGTGTTGACGCGCATGTCCATCGCCTTGGTGGCCGAGACTTTCAGCTTGATACGGCCATCCTGTGGCAGCCGGCGTTCGGCGATGTCCAGCCGGGACATGACCTTGAGGCGAGCGGCGAAGCGGCTGCCGAGGTTAACCGGCGGTGAGGCGATCTCGTGCAGTATGCCGTCGATACGGAAGCGGATGCGGTATTTGGTCTCGTACGGCTCGAAGTGCAAGTCCGAGGCGCCGCGCTTGATGGCATCCAGCAGCACCTTGTTGATGTACTTGACGATCGGCGCATCGTCATCGGCGTCATTGCTTGGCGCCTTGTCCTCGTGGAGGTCGTCATCGCCGACCTCGAGGCCGTCGATGTCGTTGTCGTGCAGGCTGTCGACCCCCAGCGCTTCGGCGACCCCCTCGGTCAGCTTGACGATGGCCTTTTGCAGTTTCAGCTCGTCGACCAGCAGTGCCTCGGTGTGCAGGCCGAAGCTGAAGCCGAAGTCCTCCAGCGCCGCGACATTGGTCGGGTCCGACATGGCCACGTACAGGGTGTGGCCCTGGGTGTAGATCGGCAGCGCATGGTGCTTGTCGATCAGCTTGCTGTTGAGGTATTTCTGCGGGATCTCGCTCAGGTCGAAGGCATCGAGATCCAGCAGAGGTACCCCATACTCCTGCTCGCAAAATTCGGCCAGGGCGGCACTGCCGAGAATCTTGTTATCCACCAGGAAGGTGATCAGCGGTTTGTGCTGCTGTTTGGCCTCGGCGCTATAACGTCGGGTATCCTCATCGCTCAGCAAGGAGGAGGCGACGAGGCTCATGGCCAGGCCACTTGCGGTTGCCGTCATGCAATTGCCCTTTTAAGCATCGAAGTGATAAACAATGCCACCAGAAGGTGGCATTGCTGTATTTAAATGGCCATCAAACGTTGTTGATTAGCACAGTTCAGCAGCACGGCATGAGCCGGTATCGTTTGTCCAGGTGACCTGACCACCAGCTTCGACAGTAGGAACCAGAATAAAGGTTTCACCGTCAAGACCTTCAACGTTATTTGCTGTTGCTGTGATGGTTCCATCAGCCACAGCAATGGTGGCGACATATTTTGTGGCGTAAGCATCGGCTGCTTTGATGTTCCAGCCGGCTCCACTTTCTTCACTGGTGCACCCAGTCTTGGTGCCCAGATCATAAATGCACAGTTCAACCTGTTGCTTGACGCCGTTGGTTGCGGTGACAACTTCGGTGAACTTGGAGCGTGCGGTGTATTTGTTGTACGCCGGCAGCGCGATCGCAGCCAGGATGGCGACGATGGCAACAACGATCATCAATTCAATCAGGGTAAAACCGGTTTGCTTTTTCATAATCAGGTTTCCTTACGTTTATCGTTCCTGAGGAAGGGGTGGCGTGCCACCACAGCGCCGATAATAGCTCCATTTGCGCTCCTGGGTACATCCCTGACCACGCTGTTTGCGGGACTGATTATGTGAAACTGTGAGGCACCACTAAAAGTAAAGGCCATTTTTTACGACTTTGCCGCCGTCAAGTGACACATTTACCATGAAAAGCCTCTCATGCGCGCCACAGCCTGGCAAGCGCAGAGTAAAAGGCTTTGTAAATTAAGTCTTTACACGATAAATGCTGCAAAGGGCTGGCGGTGGTGCGTGGCCGCCGCGGCCGCAGATTATGCTGCTGGCGAGAGGGGCTGTGACCCGACCCCCGACGCGGCGGTGGCGTGACGGGGGCGGGCAGGTGGGTTACAGGAAACGCATCGACAGGTCGAGCGCATGCACATGTTTGGTCAGGGCGCCGACCGAGATAAAGTCGACGCCGGTCTCGGCATAGCGGCGAATGGTCGCCAGGCTGACATTGCCGGAGACCTCCAGCTTGGCTTGCCCCTGATTGATGGCCACCGCCTGTTCCATCATCGGCACTTCGAAGTTATCGAGCATGATGATGTCGGCCTGGGCGGCCAGCGCCTGCTGCAGTTCATCCAGGTTCTCGACCTCGACTTCAACCCGCTTGCCCGGGGCCAGCTCGCGCGCCCGGGTCACCGCAGCGGCGATACCGCCACAGGCCAGAATGTGGTTTTCCTTGATCAGATAGGCGTCGAACAATCCCATGCGGTGGTTGCTGCCACCGCCACAGGTGACGGCATACTTCAGCGCGGTACGCAAACCGGGCACCGTCTTGCGGGTATCCAGCAGCCGGCAACGGGTGCCGGCAATCTCTTGCACATAACGGGCGACCAGTGACGCGACGCCGGAGAGGCTCTGGACAAAATTCAGTGCGGTGCGCTCACCGGTTAGCAGCTTCTGGGCCGGCCCCTGCAGCCGAAACAGCTCCTGGTTCGGCTGGACGGCATCGCCATCCTGTACTTGCCAGAGGACGTTGACGTCATTGCCTAACTGGCGAAACACCTCATCGACCCAGGCGCGGCCACAGAACACGCCGGCTTCGCGGGTGATGACGAAGGCCGTGGCCTGTTTGGCGGCGGGGATCAGTTGGGCCGTGATGTCGGCATGCGGGTCCAGGGTGCCACCGAGATCTTCTTCCAGGGCGGCCGTGACGGCGCGTTGAATATCGTGTTCTAACATGTAAGGTCCTGTATTGGCAGGGCTAATGCTCGCGAGTCTTGTGCGAGCTAGCCGTTATATGCAAGCCTGTCTGTGTCGATAAGGATAACATGAAGGGGGCCTGTCGGCAGCTGGCTCCTGCGCAGCGCGTGGCTCGCACCGCGCTAGGCGTGCGTCAGCTTGCGATGGGGGGTGTAGGCAATGAACGATAGTGAGGCAAACGTGAGTCATAACGGGCATATCGATGCGGGCTGGCTGGCACTCTGCCGGCGCCAGCCCTCGCCGCACTGCAATCCGCGGCCGGATGGGGAGATCTCGTTGCTGGTGGTGCACGGTATCAGTTTGCCGCCGGGGGAGTTTGGCGGCCCCTGGATCGATGATCTGTTCATGGGCCGCCTCGACCCGATGGCGCACCCCTACTTTGCGTCGATCGCCGGCCTGCAGGTGTCTGCGCACTGTCTGATTCGGCGCGATGGCGAAGTGGTGCAGTATGTCCCCTTCACCCTGCGCGCCTGGCATGCCGGGGTGTCGAGTTTTCAGGGGCGTAGCGCCTGCAATGATTTCTCTATCGGCATCGAGCTGGAGGGGACCGATGAGGGCGGCTATACCGAGGCGCAGTATCAGCAACTGGCACACCTGGCCCGGTTATTGATGCGTGTCTACCCGGCGATTACCCCGCAACGCATCGTCGGGCACTGCGATATTGCACCCGGGCGCAAAACGGATCCCGGGCCCGCGTTTGACTGGACGGGCTGGCGCGCCCGCCTGCAACTGACGGCAGAGAATGCCACCGACGGGCCAAATGACGCGGCATCGCCGGATCCTTGAGGTCTCTTGCTTTTTTGTCGCCGACAGTCATGTCATCATTACCCGTTGATTGCTGTCATCCTGTTGAATTGGAACCCACAGTCCCATGAGTGATGCCGAACTGAGCCTGGAAGGGATTGAACGCTTGCCGTTGCGCACGTTCACCGAACAGGCCTACCTGAACTACTCCATGTACGTGATCATGGACCGCGCGCTGCCACATATCAGCGATGGTCTCAAACCGGTGCAACGGCGCATCATCTATGCGATGAGCGAGTTGGGCCTCTCGGCGCTGGCCAAACACAAGAAATCGGCGCGCACCGTCGGTGACGTGCTGGGTAAGTACCACCCCCATGGCGACTCGGCCTGCTACGAGGCCATGGTGCTGATGGCGCAGCCGTTTTCCTATCGCTATCCGCTGGTGGATGGCCAGGGTAACTGGGGGGCGCCGGACGATCCCAAGTCCTTTGCCGCCATGCGTTATACCGAGGCGCGCCTGTCGCGCTTCTCCGAGGTGCTGCTCTCGGAACTGGAGCAGGGCACAGTGGAGTGGGTACCCAACTTTGACGGTACCCTGAAAGAGCCGGCGTTCTTGCCGGCGCGCTTGCCACATATCCTGCTCAATGGCGTTACCGGCATTGCGGTCGGTATGGCCACCGACATTCCACCGCACAACGCACGCGAAGTGGCCCATGCCTGTGTCATGTTGCTGGAGCAGCCGGATGCCGATGTGGCCACCCTGATGCAGCATATTCAGGGGCCGGACTACCCGACCGCCGCCGAAATCATCACGCCGCGTGCCGAACTGCGCAAGGTCTATGAGACCGGGCGTGGCTCGATTCGCATGCGGGCCGTCTACCGGATCGAGGATGGCGATATCGTCATCACGGCATTGCCGCATCAGGCCTCGGGAGCCCGGATCCTCGAGCAGATCGCCGCCCAGATGCAGGCCAAGAAGCTGCCGATGGTCAGTGATCTGCGCGATGAAGCCGATCATGAGAATCCGACGCGCATCGTGATTGTGCCGCGCTCAAACCGGGTCGATGTCGAGCAGCTGATGCAGCACCTGTTTGCCAGTACCGATCTGGAGAAGAGCTACCGCGTCAACCTGAACATCCTCGGGCTGGATAACCGGCCCCAGGTCAAGGATCTGCGCACCCTGCTCGGCGAGTGGCTGAGCTTCCGCCGCGAGACGGTGCGCCGGCGCTTGCAGTTCCGCCTCGACAAGGTGGAGCGTCGCCTGCACCTGTTGGAAGGGTTGTTGATCGCCTTCCTCAATCTGGATGAGGTGATCCACCTCATCCGTACCGAGGATGAACCCAAGCCGGTACTGATGGCGCGTTTCGGCCTGTCGGATGAGCAGGCGGACTACATTCTGGATACCCGGCTGCGGCAACTGGCGCGGCTGGAAGAGATGAAGATCCGTGCCGAACAGGATGAGCTGGCCGCCGAACGCGAGCAGTTGCAGGCGTTGCTGGGGTCCGAACGCCGCCTCAATACCTTGCTGAAGAAGGAGCTGCTGGCCGATGCCGAAAAATACGGTGATGCCCGTCGTTCACCGCTGGTGGAGCGCGAAGAGGCCAAGGCTCTGACCGAGAAAGAGCTGACGCCGAGCGAGCCCGTCACTGTGGTGCTGTCGGAGATGGGTTGGGTGCGGGCGGCCAAGGGCCACGACATCGATGTCGCCGGCCTCTCCTACAAGGCTGGCGATCAGTATCTGGCGGCGGCCACCGGACGCAGTAACCAGCAGGTGGTGTTCATGACCAATCAGGGCCGCACCTACTCGCTGGAGGCGCATACCCTGCCTTCGGCGCGCTCCCAGGGGGAACCGCTGACCGGACGTTGCAGCCTGAATCCTGGTGAACAGGCGCGCCATCTGTTGTTGGGTAACGACGAAGAGAAGTTCCTGATCTGCTCCGACGCCGGTTATGGCTTTATTTGTAGCTATGCCGATCTGGTCAGCAAGAACAAGAGCGGCAAGGCGCTGTTGACCTTGCCAGAGGGCGCAGAGGTCATGGCGCCGCAGCCGATCGCCACGCTGGCCGAGAGTCTGTGTCTGGTGATCAGCAATGAGGGGCGCATGCTGTTGTTCCCGTTAGCGGATTTACCGGAGCTGGCCAAAGGCAAGGGCAACAAGTTGATTGGCATACCGGGCAGCCGGGTGGCCAGCCGGGAAGAGTTTGTGACGCAGGTGGCGGTCATCGGGCCACAACAGCCAGTGACCTTGCATGCCGGCAAGCGCAAGCTGACCCTCAAACCCGCGGATCTGGAACTGTATCGCGGTGAACGCGGCCGGCGTGGTGCCAAGTTGCCGCGTGGGCTGCAGCGGGTAGACAGGATCGAGCTGGAGCCGTTGCCGGCCGAGGCGTAAGTCTGTGCGGGGGCAGGGGCCCCCGACACTGAGGAGAGAACGATGAATCAGGATGAGCCGATTTTTGATGGCGACTTGCTGCTGGAGATGGTCGAAAACCAGCTCAGTGATAATTACCCGCCCTGCGTCAAGGCGACGCTGATGCGCCTGGCGATGACCGGGCATGCTCAGGATGAGGCGCGGCATCTGATTGCCTGTGCGCTCGGGGCGGAAATCATGATGATGCAGGAGACCGGGCAGCCGTTTAGCGAAGAGCGCTACGCTGAGTACCTGGCGCAGTTACCCGCCATGCCTTGGGATGAGGAAGCCTAGTCTGGGCCGGTCGAGGTGGCGACAATGGCCGGTTGTCGGCTGCAGATAGGCGGCGCCGGCGCAATTCACCCTACCCGCCGTGGTCCAGCAACCAGACGGCATCAGGAGTACAAGGTGACCAGTTGAGGATCGTCCGCGGTCTGTTCTGTGGTCGTCACGTCAGGTGACGAGTGGCGGCCATGGAATTGCTGGAAGTCGGCCGCTCCCACCGGTCGGGAGAAATACCAGCCCTGCAGGCTGTGAATTGACCTTGTTGCCAGAAAGGCCACGTCGGTGATCTGTTCTACCCCTTCCACCAGCACCGGTGCCCCATAACCGTTCGCGACGGTGAGGACGGCGTCGAATACCCGATCCCCGCCCTGTTTGTCGACGGCGGTGCGCACCAGGCTGCGGTCGATCTTGATCAGTTCAAAGCCGAACTCATACAGGCGCGCCAGATTGTTGTAGCCGGTGCCGAAGTCATCGATCGCCAGCTTGAAACCATACTGGTTGGCGAGTTGTAACGCCTTGCGGGTTGATTCATCCGACTTGTCCAGCAGGTCGCGCTCGGTGATTTCCAGCGTGATCTGGTCGGGCGCTATGCCATGCCGTTGCAGGGTCTGCACGGCGCGGCGCAGGAACAGCTTTGACTCGAAATGCGCCGAGCTGACGTTCAATGACAGATAACACTCCGGATGTGCGCGCAACCAGCCGCCCATTTCCACGGCCAGCTGCTCGATCAGCCACTGGGTCATCGGCACTATCATGCCGGTGCGCTCGGCAATCGGAATGAACAAGTCAGGCATGATGATGCCCTGACGAGGGTGACGCCAGCGGATCAGGGCTTCGGCACCGATGCACTCTCCGGTTTCATGATTCATCGTCGGCAAGTACTGGATAAAAAACTCATGTCGGCGAATGGCTCGCGCCAGTTCATGGCTGACGGCATGGCTGAGATGGCAGCGCCCCTGTTTTACCCGGCGCCAAAGCAGGTAAGGGACGGCCCCCAATAGCAACAGCACGCCGGCGGTGAGCGGCAGCGCCCAGAGCCAGCTACGCCAGAACAACATGGCGTCGAGATAGATCTGCAGTTGCAGGGGGCCAATCTGTTGCTGGTCGACATAAGGCCCCTCTGGAAAAGCCCGCCGCAGCAGGGGGGTATCGAACATCAGCAGGGACTCGCCGTATCCGGCTTCAGCCAGCGGCTGGCCATCGTGTGACAGCGAAAGACGGGCGCGATAGGGGAGGTCGGTACCCTGTAACGGCGTGAAGAGCGCTTCCGGCACCAGCAGCAGGTTGACGCCGACCCCTTCTGCCAGACCGAGCCCCATGATCAACGAATAATTCTTCAGATCGCTGAAGGCCGAGCCATACAGCGGCGCAAACTGGCGCGAGCCGGCATGATATTCGCTGGCGCTGGTGGCGACCGGAATGGCTGGATGGTGGCGCCCCCAGGATGAGCAGACGATGCTGTTTTGTCGCAGAACGGCGGCTTCTCGGATCTCCTCGTAGTCATAAGCCAGGCTGCGCATCAAAGAGAGGGTCTCGGTCGAACAATGACCTTGGGATTTGTCTGCCAGCAGTTGCAACAGGGATTCTGATTCATCCAGCGTCGTTTGGATGTGCTCCCCGAGGCGCTGATGTAACGCACCCAGCTGCAATTTGACCCAGCCATCGGCCAGCATGGCGCTGGTACCCAGCCAGAGCAGGCAGGGGAGCAATAGCCACAGGGTGCGCATCAGCCAGCGGTTGACAAGGAACGACATAGGCCCGGTCCGGTTGCATTACATCAGAGGCCCATCTTACGCATCGACAGGATGACGCCCACTGCGCTGGTGCTTTTTTGGGCGCCACCTCCCCCTCATTGCATCAAGAATGCGCTTTCAATCGAAAAAACCAGTGCTCACAGTGCCCCGCCGTAGGGTAGTACCACTTTTTGCACCTGTAGCTGGGATTGCCAGCGCGAGACACTACGAGCCGAGTACTCTTTTTCGGTGCGTACGCCGTTGATGTTGAAGCGCCGCAGATCTTCCGGCGGCATTACAAAGGCGCCGTGTGCGTTATAGGGGGGTAGTTTCCCAATCCAGCAGACGCGGCTGTCCACACCGAGGCGTTTGAAGAAGATCTCCTCCAGCGATACCTGTTTGCGCAAAGCATTCAGTTCATCCACCGGTAATGGTGCGGGTTGGGGTTGGTTCGCCGCGGGATTCAGCTGTTGTTGTAACTGGTATTGCAGATTGCCCTGCCATGCCACTATGGCGCCGGGTTGTATCAGCTTGTTACGCGCCGCGGGAAACAGATAGTTGGCGCAATTCTCCAGACACAGACGGGTCACTTCCAGATTCAGCTTGTGCTGGTGGATCCAGTACCCCAGCGCCATCGCCGCTTCGGCATCTCCGCCGCGGCTATCCACTTCCAGCACCCGGAGGGCATGCTTGCCGGCCAGGGATTGCAAGCGGTGTACCCCATACCAGTCGATGGGGCCATGGTAGATGGCGCGTGCGGCCGCGATGTCAACGCGTTGCTCGGCGGGGGGATCGGCAGGCAGGCTGCTGCAGCCGGCAGCAGATAACGACAGGCTCAGGCACAGTAAACGGTAGCGGCGGGAGAGGGTCATATGGGCGGCTCTTGGTGTCAGCGAAATAATGGGAGTCTATCGACACGGATGACGAATCACCAGTGTGAAACCTGCGTTACGGGAGCTGGCGCGGCATGGTTGCCTGAGGCTCTGGGGACGGTGCTATACTGCCGGCTCTTAACAAGGGGGTTGTATGCTCAAACTGATTCGCCTGTTGGTTCTCGGGCTGATGATGGTGCTCTGGTTTTTGCTCGGTCTGGCCATTTGTCTGTTACGTCCGCGGCATAGGACGAATGTCTATTGGTTATCCAATCGCTTGTTGCGCTTCGCGTTGCCCGTGATCGGCCTGAAAGTGCATCTGAAGATTCCGCCCGGAATCGACAAGCTGGGGCCTGCTGTTTACGTGGCCAATCACCAGACGAATTGGGACATAGTGGTGTTGACCTGTGCGGTCCAGCCCGGCGTGGTGGCGGTGGGTAAAAAGAGCCTGGTCTGGTTACCGTTGTTCGGTATTCTGTTTTACCTGTCAGGCAACATCCTGATCGATCGCAGCAATCGCGCTCGTGCGATTGATACCATTCGTCAGGTAGTGGATAAGATCCGTGAACGCCGGTTGTCGATCTGGATGTTCCCGGAGGGTACTCGCTCCCGTGGTCGTGGTTTGTTGCCGTTCAAGACTGGTGCCTTCCATACGGCAATGCAGGCTGGGGTTCCGATTGTGCCGATCGTGGCATCCAGCTACGCCACTCAGGTGGATCTCAATCGCTGGGATAATGGCGAAGTCTGGATTGAGATGCTGGCGCCGGTGGATAGCCAGCAGTGGGCGCGGGATCAGGTGCGAGAATGCTCTGAGGTGATTCGCGAGCAGATGGTCAGCAAACTGGCCGAGCTGGATCAGCAGGCGCGCCGGCCGACCTAGTCGGCCCGAGTTGGCACTATACCGCGCAAGGAACAAAGGGCTGTCGATGACAGCCCTTTTGCTTTCTGCTCCATGCATTCAGATGGGGTCACTCCGGGTGCAGCAGCGGCTTGAGTTCGTCAGGAATCTGTTTGGGCGCAGTGATGCGGACGGACTTGTGACGGCCCAATTCACCACGCACGATCGACACTTGTCCTTTGGCCACCCGGCACTGCTTGGCGAGGAACTTGATGAGGTGACTGTTGGCCTGGCCGTCAACCGGTGGCGCCGTGATGGCCACCTTCAGTTCCTCTCCATGCAAGCCGACGATGAGATCGCGGCTGGCCTTGGGCTGAATCAGCAGATCCAGCCACAAGTCGCCCCCCTCCAGACGCACGGCCGGCATGCTAGAGCTGTTGCCAGATCATGCCGAACCAGCCGGAGTTCGACAAAAACACATTCAGCGCCTGCAGCAGCAGGAACAGGACCAACACCGACAGATCCAGCCCGCCAAGCGGTGGAATGATGCGGCGGATCGGTGACAGCAGCGGCTCGGTCAGTTGAATCAGCACAAAGTCAAACGGGTTACGCCCCTGACTGACCCAACTGAGGATGGCACGAACGACCAGGATCCAGAACAGCAGGGAGCCCGCCTGTTTCAGCACCAGCAGTACACTGAAGATCAGGAGCACGCTGATCTGCGGTAACCCCCCCAACAGCAGGCTTAATGTCACAAACTTCAGCAGCGAGACCAGCCATGCCAGCACGATGCCGGCCAGATCCAGGCCACCCAGCGAGGGAATGATACGACGCAGTGGCGCCAGTATCGGATGGGTGGCCTTGACGGTGAACTGGCTCAGCGGGTTATAAAAGTCGGCGCGTGCCCACTGCAGCCAGACCCGCAGCAGCACGACCATCAGGTACAGATCAAACAGGGTTGAAACGAGAAAAATCAGGGTTTGCGTCATAGTGCGACCTCAGAACAGTGTTTCCATCTCTTCGGCGCGCGTTACGGCGGCCTGCATGGCGGTGCTGACCATGTTGGCCAACCCCTGCTCTTCAAAAGAGCGAATTGCTTCTGCCGTCGTGCCCCCCTTTGAGGTGACCTGGGCACGCAGGGTTGCCAGTTCCAACTGCGGATTATCGACCACCATCTGGGCCGCGCCGAGGGCGGTTTGTTGCACCAGCAGGCGTGCCTGTTCTGCCGAGAAGCCCATGCGCTGGGCTTCAGCCGCCATGGCCTCCATGAACAGGAAGAAGTAGGCCGGGGCCGAACCAGATGCTGCAATCACGCTGTTGATCCCGGACTCAGTTCCAACCCAGACCGTCTTGCCGACGGACTGCAGCATGCTTTCAGCGAAGCCGCAATCGGCAACCGGGACACTGGGATCGGCGAACAGCCCTGTCATGCCAAGACCAATCAAGGCCGGCGTGTTTGGCATGCAACGGACGATACGGCGATGGCCGCCCAGCAGGGCGCTCAGACGGGTGACGCTGATCCCGGCTGCAATCGAGATCACCAGCCGCTCGCCATAGGTACCGAGACGTTCGGTCAGCTCGTCGAGCGCTTCGGCCATGTATTGGGGTTTGACCGCCAGCACCAGCACGTCGGCACCGTCTGCCGCAGCGAAATTATCGAGAAAGGTCTGGACACCAAACTCCTGCTGTAAGGCATCGAGTTTATCCTGATCCAGATCCGTGACCCGGATGCATGCTGCAGGGTAGCCGGCGTGAATCAATCCACTCACCAGGCTGCGGGCCATATTGCCGCCACCGATAAAAGCGATATTGCGTTGTTCCATTATTCCTGCCTGTATTCTCTTGCCCCGAAAATTGCGGTACCGATGCGCACCTGGGTGCTGCCACTGGCTACTGCGATCTCGAGATCCTGGGTCATGCCCATGGAGAGGGTATCCATGGACGGGAAAGATTCGTGCAGATGCACGAAAAGATCATGAAGTTGTGAAAAACTGCGCTGAATGGCTCCTTCATCGTCGGTATTCTCGGCGATGGCCATCAACCCACGCAGCCTCAGTCGGGGCAGAGCACTGATTGCTCGCGCCAGATCGAAAACTGCGGCGTCGGTTGTACCCGATTTCTGGCTTTCTCCGCTAATATTCACCTGGATACAGACATTCAGCGGTGGAAGGCTATCGGGGCGTTGCTCGTTGAGCCGTTCGGCGATTTTCAATCTGTCGACACTATCGACCCAGTCGAAGTGTGCGGCAACCGGACGGGTCTTGTTGGACTGTAACGGGCCGATAAAGTGCCATTCGATTTCCAGTCCTGCGGCTTGGGCGGCTTGTACCTTGAGTACAGCCTCCTGTGCATAGGATTCGCCAAATCGGCGTTGTCCTGCCGCGTAGGCCTCCTGGATTGCGCTCAGGGGTTTGGTTTTGCTGACTGCCAGCAACTGGATCTCGTCAGGCGCACGTCCGGCCTTGCCGGCGGCGGTGGCAATTTGTGCCTGGACCTGTTGTAGATGGTGGGCAATGTCGCTCATGCTGTTTTTTCGTCCAGATTGACGTAACAAGAGTGGATAACACATGGATATCACAGAATTATTGGCGTTCAGTGTAAAGCATAAAGCCTCGGATCTACACCTCTCTGCCGGTGTGCCTCCGATGATTCGGGTTGATGGCGATGTTCGCAAGATCAATCTGCCGGCGCTGGAGCACCGTCAGGTGCACAGCCTGATTTACGACATCATGAACGATCATCAGCGCAAAGAGCTGGAAGAGAACCTGGAGGTCGACTTCTCGTTTGCGGTACCGAATCTGGCGCGTTTCCGGGTTAACGCCTTCCATCAGAACCGGGGTGTCGCCGCGGTGTTCCGTACCATTCCCAGTACAGTGCTGACGCTCGAAGAGTTGAGTGCTCCGGAGATATTCCGGCCCATCTGCGAGTATCCTCGCGGGCTGGTTCTTGTCACCGGGCCGACCGGTTCGGGTAAGTCCACCACACTGGCGGCGATGATCGACTACATCAATGACAACTTCCATCACCATATTCTGACGATTGAAGACCCCATCGAATTCCTGCATGAAAATAAACGCAGCCTGATTAACCAGCGTGAAGTGCATCGCGACACGCTGAATTTCAGTAACGCCCTGCGCTCGGCACTGCGTGAAGACCCGGATATCATTCTGGTCGGTGAAATGCGGGACCTCGAAACCATCCGCCTGGCGCTGACGGCGGCTGAAACCGGTCACCTGGTATTCGGTACCCTGCACACCAGCTCGGCGGCGAAAACCATCGACCGTATCATCGACGTGTTCCCGGGGGCGGAAAAAGACATGGTGCGCTCCATGCTGTCAGAATCGTTGCGTGCCGTTATATCCCAGACGCTGTTGAAGAAGATTGGCGGTGGTCGGGTGGCGGCGCACGAGATCATGATCGGTATTCCTGCTATCCGGAACCTGATCCGCGAAGACAAGATTGCCCAGATGTATTCCGTTATCCAGACCGGGATGATTCACGGTATGCAGACCATGGATCAATGCCTGAAACAGCTGGTTTCCCGTGGTCAGGTGTCGGTCGCGGACGCTAAGGCCAAGGCGATGGACCCTAACAGCATCTAAGGATAACCGATGAAAATTGATGGTTTGTTACGGGTATTAATCGACCAGAAGGGGTCGGACCTGTTCCTGTCGAACGGTATTGAGCCTTGTCTCAAGGTGAACGGTCGCCTGACGGCGCTGGGCAACGTCAAGCTGGATGATGGCATGGTGCTGGAGTTCATTCGCGAAATCATGACGCCGGCGTTGTTCGAGCGTTACTGCCAGTCGTATGAGGCCAACTTTGCCATCCAACGCCCGGATCTCGGGCGTTTTCGTGTCAGCTGCTTTTGGCAGATGGGCTCGCCGGGGATGGTCTGTCGCCGCATCGTGACCGAAATTCCGACCATCGAGGAGCTATTCCTGCCTGGCATCCTGCGCGAGCTGGGTGTTGCCAAGCGTGGACTGTTACTGTTTGTCGGGGCGACGGGAGCAGGTAAGTCGACGACCCAGGCCGCCATGATCGGCTATCGCAACCGGACGACGGATGGACACATACTGACGATCGAGGATCCCGTCGAATTCGTTCATCATCACGGACGCTCCCTGATTACGCAGCGTGAGGTGGGGACGGATACCGAATCGTTTGATGCGGCACTGAAGAGTGCCTTGCGTCAGGCTCCGGATGTCATATTGATCGGTGAAATCCGCTCGCAGGAGACGATGGAGTTTGCCCTGTCGTTTGCCGAGACCGGTCACTTGTGCATGGCCACGTTACACGCCAACAACGCCAACCAGGCGCTGGAGCGGATCATGCACCTGGTGCCGCAGGAGAAGCATCGTCAACTACTGTACGATCTCTCCTGTAATCTCAAGGGGATAGTGGCACAACAGCTGATCCCGACCCGAGATGGACAGGGGCGCCGGGCAGCGTTCGAGCTGCTGGTCAATACCCCTCTGGTCAAGGACATCGTCATGAAGGGTGAGCTGCATCGCCTGAAAGAGGTGATGAGCAAGTCGCGGGAACAGGGCATGGTCACCTTCGACCAATCGCTGTTTGACCTGTTCCGTCAAGGCGTTATCGGTTATAACGAGGCCCTGGCGCATGCCGACTCGGCCAACGATGTCCGTCTGATGATCAAGCTCGATGGTGGGGTCGCAGCCGACGGAGGCATGCTCAATAACGTGACGCTCGACTAACCATTGAGGATAGCTACCGATGTTGATGGTGATCTCGCCGGCGAAGACGCTGGATTATTCTTCGCCGCTGCCGGAGACCCCGGTCACCCAGCCGGAATTGTTAGCGCAGGCCAGTGAGCTGGTGGCCCTTTGCCGGCAGCTCACTCCGGCACAATTAGCCTCGCTGATGAGTATCAGCGATAAACTGGCCGGGTTGAACGCGGCCCGTTTTGCTGAGTGGGCATTGCCGTTACAACCGCCGGCAGCGCGTCCGGCGCTGTTTGCTTTTAAGGGGGATGTCTACACCGGTTTGCAGGTAGAGACGCTCGGTACCGAGGCGTTGCAGCGGGCACAATCACACTTGCGCATCCTCTCGGGTCTGTATGGCGTTCTTCGACCACTGGATTTGATGTTGCCATACCGGCTGGAGATGGGCACTGCGCTGGAGAATGCGCAGGGCCGCCATCTCTATGCGTTCTGGGGGGACACCATCACCGATTTGCTGAACCAGGAGTTACAGCATCTGTCTGCCAGGGTGCTGGTAAATCTGGCGTCGGAGGAGTATTTCAAGGCGGTGCGTGTAGCCAGACTGCAGGCTGAGGTTATCTCTCCGGTATTTGAGGATGAGAAGAACGGACGCTACAAGATCATCAGTTTTTATGCCAAGAAGGCGCGTGGTCTCATGTGTCGCTATGCCTTGACTCAGGGTATCGATCGCGCCGAGGGTTTGCTGGATTTTGATCTGGCAGGCTATCGTTACATTCCCGAGCTGTCGACGCCGTTACGTCCTCTCTTCCGGCGGGCAGAGCAGTCGGCATGATCTTGCGTTCACCGCGAACAGCGGAACTGGCTCGGGCCGCACTCCTGTTGGCTTAACAAAGAGCGCTGAGCGCTCCCGTTGACTCACACACCGCAACCCCACTTGGGGTGGTATGTCTGCCGCCCCAAGTGGGTCATGTTCATCTTGCCTGCACTGCGCCGCCGAGATCCAGGCCTCGTTTGTTGACTAGCAGGCGTTGAGGTTCGCCAACGCTTCGCCGGACATGGGGCGATAGTAGTAGTAACCCTGGATCTCGCGGATACCCAGCGCCACCAGCTTATCCCGCTGGGAGGCGAGTTCCACGCCCTCGGCAATGACATCCAGGCCGAGATCCCGCGCCATATTGATGATGGCTCTGACCAGCAGCTCGCCCTGTTGACCCTCCATCAGCCGTAACACGAAGCTGCGGTCCAGCTTCACCATGTCTATCGGATACTGGCAGAGGGTATTGAGTGCCGAATAGCCGGTACCAAAATCATCCAACGCCAGGTGAATGCCCAATTGGCGGATGGCATGCATACGTCGAATGGCATCTCGCGGTGATGCAAGCAGGGTGGTTTCGGTGATCTCGATGGCCAGCTGGCTGGCCGGGAGCCCGCTGCAGGCGAGCGTGTGTTCCAGCAACGGCAGTAAACGCGGGCTGGCGAAGTGGCGAGCCGACAGGTTGACGTGGGTAATCAATGGCGGCAGTTGGCGTTTTTCTCGACACTGGTTGAGCTGCACCGCATAGTCGCAGGCTAACTGCAGCACCTTCTCGCCCAGCTCGATGACCAGGTGTCCCTGTTCGGCAATGGGGATGAATTTGGCGGGTGAAACAAACCCCAGTTTGGGGTGTTTCCAGCGTACCAAGGCCTCCAGGCCGACCACCTGCTCAGTATGGCTATCGACGATCGGTTGGAACCAGACCATCAGTTGATCTTGACGGATAGCCTGCGGCAGATCGCGCTTTATCATCATCGACTCGATGGCTTCCTGATACAGGCGCTGCGTAAACAAGCGGATAGAAAGAGGGCCTTGCTTGGCCTTGCCCAGGGCGTAATCGGTGCAACGCAGGACTTCCTCTGCCGTATGAAACTCTTGTCGTCCGACGACTACGCCAATACAGATTACGACCTGCAATTCCTGATGTTCAATACGCAAGGGGGCGATGAGGGCATGTTGTAAGCGCTTGGCCAGGCGCATCGTGGCAAACAGACTTTCCAGTTGCGGCAAATAGAGGACGAATTCATCTGCGGCGATGCGCGCCAGGATCTGTTGCGGGCAGAGGCGGCTCAAGCGGCGCGCTATCTCCTGCAACAGCTGGTCCCCGATCTCGTGGCCGAAGGTATCGTTGATGTGCTTGAAATGAATGATGTCGAGGTGCAGGAGGCCAAAGGGCTGTGCTTTGCCGTGATGCTCGCGTTCGGCAAGGTCCTGGTTGATGATGGCTTGTAGTTGATGACGATTCAGCAATCCGGTCAAGGTGTCGTACAAACTGAGCCGTTTAATTTTACTCTCGGTGTTGCGGCGCTCGGTAATGTCGATCATGGTCAGTAGCCAGCTGTCATGATCGGCGTGACGCAACGCAACCAGCTGGATCTCGCATGGCAGTCGGGAACCGTTGCGGGTGACCAGTTCCCATTCGAAATGGTGTTGCCCCAGTTGCAGCATTTGCTGGAAGCGTGACGAACTATAGGGTTCATCAGGCTGATCCTCTGGCAGCAGTTGGCTGAACGGTTGACCCAGTGGCGGGGCGTGACGATAGTCAAGCAGTTGTAGCGCTGTCTGGTTCATGTTCATGATCATGCCTTGATGCAACATCATGATGCCGGCTGCGCTGTGCTGGTAGATAGCCGAGAATTTCTGCTCTATCTCCTGGAGCTCCAGATTGGAACTCTCTCTGGAAGCGAGCAGCTGATTGATGACCTGGCTTGCAAGGGCCACCTCATCCTTGCCGTCGATAGCCAGTGGCGTGCTCCAGTTGTCGTAAGCCAGTTTGCGCAGACCCTGTTCCAGTGCTTGAAACCGGGCGGTGATATGTTGCCGGAACAGCCGCAAAAACAGGATCAGCAACAGACCGCCACCCAGTAGATTGACCGCCAGCAGGACTTTCATCGACAACTGGCCGGCGCGATAGATCAGGCGTGGTGACGAAGTTTCGAGTCGCATGGCTCTGTGCTGATTGAGATCCCGTATATCGCTGGCGGCAAACAGGGTTTGCTCCGCTTGCCAGAGCGTGACCTCCGGATCGGGGGATGGCAGCGGAGTGATCTTATGCTGCTGCACTGCCGTGTCTGTCGCCACTTTCAACACAGCGTCACTGGTCAATATTTTGCTGACGCGGGCGGGAAAGAAGGAGGGGATGGCCTGAGCCCAGATCATCCAACCGGCCACAGGGCCCTGGTATTCGCTAGTCAGCACCGGCGTCAGCGCCACATTCCAGGGAATGCCTTGCAGCATGATGATGCCTGATATGGGCCGCGGTTCGACATCGGGATGTTGCAGCAGGTGTTGGATGCGGCTACCCAAGCCATCGTCAGATAACAACTCCTGGGATAGCTCGGCACTGACGGCGATCAGCTCAGTGCGTTGCGGGTTGAGCATGCTGGCCAATTTGGGCTGGCCGCGGCGATCCAGAAACAACATCAGATCGACGTCATTCGTCTTGAAGGAGTCGGTGTTCAGGTTGCGCTGCGCGTAGCGTTCGTCACCTGAGGTCAGCAGACGGTAGGTTTCATCCCAATATGCCCAGTCGATGCTGCGTGCCGCCATTTCATCGAGACGCAGATTGATACTCTCTCTGGCCTGATGGTTGGCGCGAACCAGAAGCTGACTTTCGATATCACTGATGGAATGCAGGAAGAAAAAGCCAAGGACCAGCAGGCTGGTACCCATCACCATCAACAGGCTGACGGCAAACAGCAGGGTGGCGCGTGTCGCCAGACGAATATTACGCAAACGGGACAAGAGAGACATGAAGACGCCGTTTTATGAATATCTAGGCTTTGAATGTAGCTGAGTACTTCTGTTAAGCCCATGTTTATGCAGTTAAAGATCGGCTTGGCTCACAAGGAGTCATCAGGCGGGCGGTACAGGGAAGGCCAGCACAGACCGGCTGTGCTGGCGGAAGGGGTTACGCGCTTTCGGTGGTATTTTTGGCGGCTTTCTTGCGTGCCCAGTCAGGCTTGCCCTTGTTCTTCAGGTCACGATGGCGTTGCTTCTTGCGCGGTTCTTGCTCGTCTTTCTTTTGCGCTTTCTTTTTCTCTTTTTTGGCATCAGGTTTCTTTTTGCCACCGGCGGAAGCCATCTTGTGCTGCGGGCGCAATTCGTCAATCACACGACGACGTAACGTCTCCTCGGTGTAGCGTTCTATCCGCTCCAGCATAGGTACATCATGCGCTTCAATCAGGCTGATGGCGGTGCCGCGTTTACCGGCTCGTGCGGTACGACCAATGCGGTGCACATAGACGTCGGCGGTACGAGGCAGATCGAAATTGATGACGTGACTGACATCCGGAAGATCGATACCGCGCGCGGCAACGTCAGTGGCCAGCAGGATGGCGACTTCCTCATCGCGGAAACGGCGGATGGCTTCAATACGGCGCTCCTGCTCCATTTCCCCTCGAATCCAGGCGCAGTCGATCCCCTGGGCATTCAGTTGCGCGACCAGCTCGGCCAGACGCTCGCGGGTTTTGACGAAGATGATACTGCGTTTAACGTCTTCACTGCGCAGCAGGTGGACCAACAGTGCCAGCTTGTGTTCCGGCGAGTCGGCCAGATACATCAGCTGCTGAATCTTGCGCCGCTCGCTGCGTGGCGAGTCGGCATGCAATTCGACCGCATCTTTCAACACCTCGTTGGCAAAGCGGCTGAGGCCATTGCCTTCGAGTGTGGCGGAAAACAGCAATGTCTGTTTGCGCCACCGCGCTTCACCTGCAATGCGTTCGACATCCTTGATGAAACCCATGTCGAGCATGCGGTCAGCTTCATCCAGCACCAGCACCTCGATGGCTCGACTATCAAAGCTCTCCGCATCAATGTATTCGAGCAGGCGACCTGGTGTCGCGATGACGATATCGGTGGTCTGGGTCAGTGCCGGAAGTTGCTTGTCGTGTTCGACACCGCCGATGATGGTTTCTATGACCAGGTGGGTATATTGGGCCAAGGCTCTGGCTTGTTCGGTAATCTGGAGCGCCAGTTCGCGGGTGGGAGCCAAAATCAACACGCGAGCCGCACCGGCACGGCGACGCGGGTAATCGAGCAGGTGTTGCATGCAGGGCAGCAAGAAGGCCGCGGTCTTACCGGTGCCGGTCGGGGCGGACGCCAACACATCCCGACCATCCATCGCCACCGGAATGACTTGTTGCTGTATCGTGGTAGGCCGGCTGAAACCCTGTGCGGCGACAGCCTGCAGCAGGGCGGGATCAAGATCCAGAAGTTCGAAGGACATGTGGCGAGTTACTCGTTGCTGGTATTTGGGGGCACATTATAGGCTAGTGGCGTGATAAAATCCGCAGCCGGTAGTCAGTTGTGTAGTGGCAAGGCATGAGTAGTTGTCCATTTCGCTTTAAACAGTTTGCCATTCATCAGGATCGCTGTGCCATGAAGGTAGGGACCGATGGCGTGGCTCTTGGCGCCTGGGTACCCCTGGAGGGGGCTCGGCGGATTCTGGATATTGGCACTGGAACCGGGCTGATTGCCTTGATGCTGGCGCAGCGCACAGCGGCAGATTGCCATATCGATGCCGTGGAACTGGATTTGGCGGCGGCGGTGCAAGCCGCAGAAAATGTTGCCGCATCCCCATGGCCACAGAAGATTAAGGTCCATAGCTGTGCCATTCAGGACCATGTTGCCGAGGCCTACGATCTGGTGGTGTCCAACCCGCCGTTTTTTCGCCACGGGCAACCCTTTAGCGATAGCAGTCGGCAACAAGCACGTCATACCTCGACGCTGAATCACGAAGAGTTGTTGCATCAGGCGGAACGACTGTTGACGCCCACCGGGCGACTGGCAGTCATCTTGCCGATAGCGGCAGCCGAACAACTACAGCACACTGCAGTACAACAGGGATGGTACTTGCAACTTGGGCAGCGATTAATTCCGAAGCCTGGCAAAGCTCCAAATCGTTTTTTAATGCTGTTTGGTAGAAATAAAACCCACATTGAAGCGGAAAGTATTGTTATTTGTGCTGCAGATGGCGCTTATTCCGATACATATTCAAAGTTTGTCTCGCCGTTCTACCTTGCGCTCTAGCGAGTGCCTTGCGTCGAAAATCAATTGCTTTATCCTGCTTAACCTATTTTCCACCACAGGATCCCGGAGGATCCTGCTGGGGGTGTCGCCATGGATGGTGATTCACTCTGCGGCCAAGATGGCCAGCATCACAGAATAAAAAAACACAAAATCAGCTAGTTACAGAGTTGGAGTTCACCTTGAATCAAACGATGAAAACCACCGATATCATCGGTCTGGGCTTTATGACCTTTGCGTTCTTTCTGGGCGCAGGGAATATCATTTTTCCACCCATGGCCGGCTTTCTTGCTGGCGAGTCCATGTCCTGGGCCATGTTGGGCTTCTTGCTGACCGGCGTTGGCCTGCCGTTGTTAACGATTCTGGCCGTCGCCCGTGCCGGTGGCGGTCTGCTGACGATGACGCGTCTGCTGCCGCCCTCTATCGGTGTCGCGATCGCCGTTGCGGCCTATCTGATCATTGGGCCCGCGTTCGCCACGCCACGTACCGGATTGGTGGCTTATGAGATGGGCGTTAAACCGTTCCTGGGGGATGGGGCGAGTCAGGGCACCCTGATCGGTTTCACCGTGGCCTATTTTGGTTTGACTCTGTTCCTGTCGTTGAATCAGGGGCGTCTGCTGGATGCGATCGGTAAAGTGCTGACACCGGTCCTGGTGCTGTTGTTACTGGTTCTGGCTGTCGCCGTGCTGATTGCGCCTCAAGGGGTCGTACCGGCCGCATCCGGTGATTATGTTGCCAACCCGGGTATCAAGGGCTTGCTGGAAGGTTACAACACCATGGATACCTTTGGTGCGCTGATGTTTGGCATGCTGATTATCGATGTATTGCGTGACAAAGGCGTAACCGATAAGACGCTGCAGACCCGATATCTGATCCGTGCAGGCGTGATTGCCGCTGTCGGGCTGGCGTTTGTTTACGTGTCGCTGTTCCAGTTGGGGGCAACATCGGGTGGGTTGATGGTCAATCCGACCAACGGTGGCGAAATTGTCGCCCTGTATGTATCCAAGCTGTTCGGCTCTGCCGGCCAGTTGATTCTGGCGGCCATTGTCTCTTTGGCCTGCCTGACGACCGCAGTAGGCCTGACCTCAGCCTGTGCTGACTTTTTCCATACCCTGTGGCCCCGGTTGAGCTATCGCGCTTTGGTGGTCGTCATGTGTGCGACCTGCGCATTGGTTGCCAATGTGGGGCTGTCGACGCTGATTGCCTTGTCGATTCCTGTGCTGGTCGCCATCTATCCGGTTGCTATCGCGCTGGTGGCGATGACATTCCTCAAAGACTACTATGCTCACCCGCGCCTGGCGTTCCGTCTGGTGTTGCTGGTTTCGATGCTGTTTGGTGCCCTGGATGGCCTGAAAACGGCCGGTGTGAATCTGGATCTCTTCAACTTCCTGCCGCTGTTCAGTCTGGGGCTGGCCTGGATTCTGCCGACGCTGGTGGCCATGGTTCTGGCATGGTTACCACGACAACCCGTCTGCGGTCTGGCGGAAGAGCAGGCCTGATTCCAAGCTGTAGACATGACAAGGGGCCGCTGAGGCCCCTGGTCATTGGCTGCCTGTGTGCGGATCCTCATACGGTGAGCATCAGCATCTCATCGAGAACTTGCGGCAGCCAACGATCGAGCCGCTCATCAGTCTGGTCGTACTGGCTGGTTTCGTCGAGTGCCAGGCCGACAAACCACTGGCCATCTGGGCTCAATGCCTTCGAGGCGTCGAATTCATAGCCTTCGTTTGGCCAGTAGCCCACCAGCTGGCAGCCTTGCAACACCAGCTTGTCATGTAGCAAGCCCATCGCATCGAGAAACCATTCGCCATATCCTGCTTGATCGCCCAAGCCAAACAGTGCAATCCGCTTGCCGCGCAAGTCGACGCTGTCGATGGCATCCCAACTGGCGAGCCAGTCCTCCTGTATTTCGCCAAAATCCCAGGTCGAGATACCCAACATCAGACAATCGTAGTCAGCCATTTGCTGTACGGACGTGGTTTTCAGGTTGTGCAGCGTGACCAGCTCGGGTCCCACTCTGGCCTGGATTTTTTCAGCTACCATCTCGGTGTAACAGGTGCTGGAACCATAAAAGAGTCCAATCTTCATGCGTGTGCTCACGAGCTATCAAGTGTTGGAATGGGGCGGGATGGTAACAAAAAGCACCGCTCGGAGGGAGCGGTGCCGGTAACAGATTATTTTTTGTTGTTATCGAACAGATGACTGAACCGCTCGTAGATCAGATCCCGCTCCTCCGGGGGGAGCTGGTAAAAATAGTGGGTAAACAAACGCAGCAGCTGAGAGCGGTTCATGCCATCGTTTTCGGCGATCTGCTTGAGGTTCTCGATGCATTCGAGGCTCATCGAGTAGGTGGCCTTCTTGAATACGGCGCGTAATGCCAGAGCTTCCTCGCTGAGATCTTCTGGTTCGGGGGCCAGCGGAATTTGCGCCTTGGGGCGAGGAATCGTAATTTTGCGCGAGTGGCCGAGCGCGTACAGCTCAGCGTCATTGATAAATTCATCGAGGGTGATGGCCGTCTTGGCCTTCACGTCCTCGCTATCTTTCTCCGGGGGCGGTGATTCGCTCTTTTTTTTCAGGTCTGACAGGCCCATAACACGTCCTACAGATTAAGAAACTCTTTGGCGATGGCCTTGATCTCCTCGGCCGCTTTTCCATCCGGTTCGATCTCCATGACCGATAATCCGCGCTCTTCGCTGTCGTCGTAGACATTACGGCTGTAGATGATGGCATCCAGTACGTGCACACAAAAAGAGCTGCACACCTCCTTGGCTTCAAGAATGCGTCGCGCTTGGTTGGGTAGGGACGGGCACTGGGTCATCACGACGGCGGCACTCAGTGACGGGTTGACCATTTTACAGGTGGTGATGATGTCTTCCATGTGCGGCAGGGTTTTCAGGTCCCGCCGTTTCGGACGCAGAGGGATCAGGGCATGGGAGGCGACCGACATGGTAGAGCGCAGGGCCCGGTTATCCTGCCCTCCGCAATCGACAACCACAAAATCGTAGCGACTCTTCAGACTCAGCAAATCTTCGCGGATGTTGCCGTAGAGCTGGACACAATTGATGGACGGCAGATCCGTGTTGTCCTTGCGCTCCTGGATCCAGTCTGAGGTGGTTCGTTGCGGGTCGCAGTCCACCAGCAGCACTTCGCCTTGGTAGTGCCGACGGAAGTAGACCGCCAGATTTTGCGCCAGACAGCTTTTGCCGCTGCCGCCTTTTTCGCCGCCGACCAGAACAATCATAAGGCACCACCTCGAATGGTTATTTACCGAATCACATGAGATGGTCTGAGTATAGATAAAGATTTATTGGCAGGAGGCGGGAGACGGGAACGGCACATGCCGTCCCGTTGTTTTTATTCAGAAATGTGCGCTGACAATCTCTTTGGTGAAGGATTTCTCGCAGTATTTGCATTTCATCCGCACTGCGCCCTTCACTTCCCGGACCGAGAAACAGCTGGCCACCGGTTCGCTATGGCTGATGCAGTTGGAGTTCGGGCAGGCAAAGACACCACTGATCTGTTCAGGCAGTTGCAGCTGATGTTTCTTCACGACCTTGAAATCTTCGATGATGTTCACCGTCGCCTGCGGCGCAAATAACGCCAGTTGATTTGCCTGCTCTCCGGTCAACGAGGTGTTTTCGACCTTGATCAGGTCTTTGGCACCCAGGGCCGCGGATGGCAGATTCAGGCCGACGGTGATGCGTTCTCGGGTATCCAGCAAGTGGAACAGCTTGAGGATCTTGATGCCCTGGCCCGCCGGGATATGGTCGATGACGGAGCCGTTACAGATGGCTTCGACCTGCAGTTGTTTTTTCTCGGACATACAGTGCTCCTTAGACGGTTTCGTTCAGCACGAGGGCCAGCAGAGCCTGGCGGGCGTAGACGCCATTTTCGGCCTGCTCGAAATAATAGGCATAGGGGGTGGTGTCGACGTCGATGTGAATTTCGTCAACCCGCGGCAAGGGGTGCAGTATTTTCAGGTTGTCACGCGCATCCGCCAGCGTATCGACCGTCAATACATACTTGGCTGCGATGTGGCGATATTCGGCTTCATCGAAGCGCTCTTTCTGTACCCGTGTCATGTAGAGGATGTCCAGCTGCGGGATGATCTCCTCAAGATGCTCATGCACGCTGAATTCGATGCCACGCTCTTCGAGTTCTTCACAGATGTAGTCCGGCATCGCCAGGGCCTCGGGCGACACGAAGAACAGACGTGCGTTGAACAGGCTCAGTGCCTGAGCCAGCGAGTGGACGGTGCGGCCATACTTGAGGTCGCCGACGAAAGCGACATTCAGATTATCCAGACGGCCCTGGGTTTCGTACAGCGTGAACAGATCCAGCAACGTCTGCGTTGGGTGTTGGTTGGAGCCATCTCCAGCGTTGATCACCGGGACCCGTGAGAACTCGGCAGCCAGACGGGCGGCCCCCTCCTGCGGATGTCGCATCACGTAGGCATCGGTGTAGGAGGTGATGATGCGAACCGAATCGGCCAGCGTTTCCCCTTTCTTGGCCAGTGAGGTATTGCCGGCATCGGCAAAACCGATGACGTTACCACCGAGGCGTTGCACCGCCGTTTCAAAGGAGAGACGGGTTCGGGTCGAGGCCTCAAAGAAGCAGCTGGCAATCAGTTTGTGACACAGCAGATCGTGGCGCGGCTCGGCTTTCAACCGGCTGGCGGTTTCCACCACCAGCTCCAGCTCGGTGCGGGTCAGATCGGAAATGGAGATGATGTGCTTCTGGTAGAGGGGGTTGGCCATCGTCTGTGATTCCTTAACGTCGGCAAGGTGGACAACAAAAAGCCCCGGAAACGGGGCTCGACCAAAGGGCAGTACAAGACCATGGCTGACGCGCGACACGATAGAGGCTGGTGATCGGCGCGGAGGCGTAAACGTTTGGCTGCATGGGCTGGTTATCCATCCGTGTCTTGTATGCAAACGCGGGAATTATAGAGCAAGCGCCCCGGCATGTTAATGCGCTAAATCCCGCGCTGGAGATCGTTTTTTGTGACCCAGGGCAGAGTGTCACTGTACCGGCGCCTAATTGTTGCGCAGTCGCACGGCTGACCCAGAAAAAGGCCTTTACCTTTAGGGATCAGTTTGTATAATGCGCCTCGTTGAATGCAGGGGCGTAGTTCCAATTGGTAGAACAGCGGTCTCCAAAACCGATGGTTGGGGGTTCGAATCCCTCCGCCCCTGCCAGATTCAAAAAGACCCGCCTTCTGGCGGGTTTTGTCTTTCTGCGCGGCGGTCATTTTCCTCACTTCCCCATCTTTCCTCATTTGCCCAACGCCATAGGTATCATCCCCTTGGCTCGATCAGCAGGCCATGGTTCCTGGCTACCGCATTGCCCGAGTTGGCCTTGGCATGGCGCATGACACAGAGCGTAAAGGTCAGGTCAGGAGAGACGACGCAGCAGGCGGCCTTTTAACCCGGTATCGAAGCGCCAGACAGCGTCGAAAATTTTCATCAGCGCCGGCTTGCCATGCCGAGAGAGGCTGATGGCATTGAAGCGATTGCCACGTCGTTTGATGTCGCGTACCTGTTCCCGCAACTCGGTTGGCAGCCGCTGGGCAATGAAGTCGGACAGCACTATGGCATCGGCATCCTGGTAGGCCCGCTGTTGCATCTGCTCGAGCACGGTGGCAAAGCAGGGGGCCAAATCAGTACCGCCTTTAAAGCTGCAGCCGAGAAAATTCACCGCTTCTTGTAGTCCCTGCTTGCCGGTCAATTCGTAACTGATGACGTCCGTTGAAAACAGCTGAATGATGCAGGGCCGATCCTCGCTGATGGCAATTTGCAGCAAGGCAAGACAAAAAGCTTTGGCCGCTTGTTCCGGGTAACCGCTCATCGAACCGGATGTATCGATGCAGACGATGAAGGGCCCTTTGGGTTTAAGTTCGTCGCCGCTGGTATAGCGCTGTTCGAGCATGACTTTCGGCGCCCGACTCTGACCCATGAAGTGATAATTCAGCAGGCGTCGTTCCGCCATTTGCTGGTAGAACAGGGTTTCCAATTCCGGGCTGCTTAACAGCATCGTCTGCGAGGGCAGCAGATGCTGCAACTCGTTGCTCTGGTGCACACCGACCAGATCATCCGGGATGGCATCCTGTTGCTCGTATTGCATCACCCGGTTTTCGACATTGCTCAACCGTTGCCGATTGCGCTGTTCATCCGCTGCCGCGCGTCCTAGCTCTGCTGCAATATTGCGCAGTTCAGGGTTGCGGGCCAAAAACTGGGCATAATGCCGTAATCGCTGGGTATCACCCTGCAACAGTTTGGCGGCGCTCAGATCCCAGAGTTTTCCCGGGTTATCTGGCTGTAGCGTCTCTTCGACGGTACTGGCGATATCCACTCGCTCTTCCAGCTCCCGCAGCATGCGTTCTCGTTCCTGATCGGCGAGAGCCAGTTCAAGGGCGACCAGGCGATTGACTATATCGTCGCGCCAGCGCGTAAGGAACAGCTGCTTGCGGAGATGAGGATTGGACTCCTTGAGGTTGCCGAGCAGGCTGGTCGCTTGTTCCAGAAAGGGGCTGCGTGCCAATTGGGCAATCAGGCGGGGCTCATGTGTCTGAAACTGTTCGGCCGCGAGCAGTTGTGTTTCCTGATAGAGCCGAAACTCCTGTTCCAGTTCTGCGGGGACCGGTTGGTGCCATACCTGGCTGCTGACTCCACGGCTCCAGCGGCCAAGTTGATCGCGGATCTGTTGCTCAAAACGTGGACGCGCCTTGAGAAAACTGACGACCTGGGGAGACCCCATCAAGCCACTGACCATGTCCTTGATCAGTTCGGCATCATTGAATGACAACAGGGTCGATAGCGTATGCAGATCGATCATCTCGGGCCGCCCCCCGCGTACTGCAACAAGTTGTCGAGGGCCTCACGGGCTTCAGCCAGCATGGCGACCAGAGCATCGTCTTTTTGGACCAGCTGCAACAGGCTCTCTTCAATCATCACCAGCCAGTCCGCGGCGAGAAACAGGTGTGGACAATGACTGGTAAACAACTGTCGTTGCGTGGTGATATCGCGGCGCAGCTCCACCAGGGCTTCTTCACGCTCTTCTATCGCTGCCAACCAGCGCTGTCGCAGCCATTCCGGTACCCCGCCAGGGCGCGCGAACGCCACCGGCACCGGACGGTTGGCGGTGTCGCGAACCATCAGTTGCTGGCGGCTATCGACATCGAGTAACAATTCGATGCTCGAGGTATCTTGGTGCAGACGAACGGGGACCCGGCCTCCTTTGCGCAGCCACTGCAGCAGGTCACGACGGCTCAGGGCCGCATAGCGAGTCAGTCGCTCCGGTTGCTGCGGGTCCAACTGACATGGCGCCAGAAACAGCAGGCGATAGTGCGGCTGGCGAGGGTCCATGCCATTGGCTTTGAAATCCAGTTGCCAGGTGGTGCGTTTTAACAGCGGGTTCTGCACGGACTCCAGCTGACAGCCCAACTCCTGCACCATCGCCTCCTGCAACTGCATCAGCTCCTGCTGCTGCTGTTGTAGCGCGAACTGCAGGCGATCCTGTGCATAGGCCTGGCGCTTGGCAAAATCAGCCAGCTGCTGCCGGATCTGCTCACGGGCATGCAGGTCATGCCACAGACAGTCTTTTAGCAACAGCAGATCCAGCGGCACTATGTGATGGCGGCCGTTGAAGAAGGCGCTGGCCTGTAACAGGCGCAGGGCTTTTTTCCAGCGTCGGTCCGAGACGTACAGGGATTGCCGGTGGGTATCATCGGATTGAGCATTCAGCTCGGCCAGGCGTTCACGCAACAGAAACAGCTGTTCAAACAGGTTATCGCTGAGGCTGACCTGGGTCAGCCCCTGCTGCCAGGCCAGGTAGTCGTTGTCGTCGATTTTCAGGGTAGCCGGTACCGGATCCTGAGCCGGATCCTGACGACTGGTCAGCATGGCACGGAAATTCTGCTTGTCCTGTATGCGGTCTAACCACAGACGAATGAGCATGCGATCATAGAGCGCCTCTAGGCCGCTTTGCTCTTCGGGTAATTCGTTAGAGGCGGTGACCAGCAGCCGCATCGGAACGCGGATCTCCTTTTCACCATTGCGGAAGCGCCGCTCGTTGATCACGGTCAGCAAGGTATTGAGAATCGCCGGTCCGGCCTTCCAAATTTCATCCAGGAAAACCACTTCGGCATCGGGGAGATACCCCTCGGTGAGGCGGAGGTAGCGGCCTTCATCTTTGAGTGCCTGAATCGACAGCGGACCGAAGACTTCTTCCGGGGTCGAAAAACGGGTCATCAGATATTCAAACGCACGACTGTCGCTGAATGCGCAGATCAACCGTCGTGCCAACAGGCTCTTGGCGATGCCGGGTGGGCCCAGCATGAAGACACTCTCGCCGCATAAGGCGGCCAGAAGGCACAGGCGCATGGTATCCTTGCGCTCGTACAACCCTTGGGCGAGGGCATCGATCAGTTTGCCGATGCGATCCTGCAGTGCTTTGTTATCCATGCCGACCTGCTGGTAAAAAAGGAAATGTCTGGCGCTCGAATCACGGCCGGCGATCGGGATCACATCGCGGCGTCACCTATCGCTAATTGTTGTGATTAGTCTCACAAACGCAAGGGTTAGTTGTGCCTTGGATGACAAAAAATGATGTCACAGGGTGGTCAATTGTCGTCGGGACAGGAAAATGTTACGCCGGCGCCAGGGTGAGTAGCGAGGCGATAACATCGCGATTACAAAGGAGAATCTGGAATGCTGACGAGACAGGAACAGGGGGTGTTGGCCATGGGCTTGACGCTATGGCAGTTGCGCCGTCCCGAATGCTTGCAGCTCCAGCCCTCTGTGGTTGTTGCGCCGGATAGCTGCGCGAAGACAGCGCCGACAGCAAGTGACACGATCACGCCGACGCTCTGGCTGCAGGGCGCGGCGCCTGCCTGGTTTCCCGCCTTGGTGCTCTGGCTGCAGCGTCAGGGTGTGCGCTGCGCCGAGCTGGATGTCGCCGCGTGTCAGCCTGCGGATGCATTGTTGCAGATGGAGAGCGGCGGGCCAGTGCCGGTCGAGCTAGCGATTCTGCCGGGTTACGCCGGAAAACGAGCGGTCTGGCGCGCACTCTGTGCACTGGGATGGGGGCAGAATGGTGCCTGAATGTCGCCCGCTGTGCCCGGATCAGTTGTCGCTGATGCTGCCGATTGAACAAGCCGCCCATATCGCACCGTGGAGTGCCAACCTGCTGGCGCAAAGCTTTGGCGAGCGATACCTGACCGTCGGCATCTGGCAGGGGGAGCAACTGCTTGGGTTCTATATCGCCGATTGGCTGCTCGATGAGTCGACACTGCACAATATCTGTGTAGCGCCGGGCGTGCGGCGCTTGGGTTATGGTGCCCGACTGCTGGAGGATTATTTGCATCGCAGTGCCGCTCGGGGCTGCGCCTGCTGGTGGCTGGAGGTGCGCCGATCCAATGCGGCGGCCATCGCGTTATACCAGCGTTACGGTTACCAGATTGCGGGGTGTCGCAAGGCGTATTACCGCCATGAAGACGGTGTTGAGGATGCGCTGGTCATGCAGCGTCAATCGGAGGCGCTAGCGTGAGGGGCGGCGGGCTCCTGCTGCTGTGCTGGTTAGCCTGCCCGCTCCACGCGGGTGTCTTCAAGTACGTCAATGCCGATGGCGTCGTCAGTTATACCGATGATCGCGATCTGGCCGCTCCTTTTAATCCGGAAGAGCTGGAGTATCTGGACCCGGATCCGGACAAGGTGCGTCTGCGCTATACCCCAAGTGGTAATTTATTCATCATCAACGAGCTGCACGGGCCTGTGACGGTGAGTCTGCAACTGAGTACCCGTGTTGGGGTCGAGAGCCAGCATGATCTGTCGGCACCGATCGTGGTGCCGGCCCAGTCAGAACAGTTTGTGGATCGACTGAGTTACCATGGCGATGGGACCCTGGCGATCCGCCATACCTTTGTGATTGGTGCACCGAGTCATACTCAGGATGCCGACCTGGTAGTGCCGTTCCGCGGCCGCTATCGCATATCACAAGGTTTTGAGGGCCGGTTCAGTCATCACCTGCCGGGTAATCGCTATGCGATTGATGTGCCGATGCCAGAGGGTACACCGGTACTGGCTGCCCGCTCCGGGGTGGTGTTTGACATGAAGATGGGGTTTAGTGGCAGCAGTCAGGATCCTTCAGCGCGGGCCAGGACCAACTATATCCGGCTGCTGCATGGTGATGGCACCATGACGGTGTATGCCCACCTGCGGACCGGCACCGCCAGGGTGCAGTCCGGGCAAAGCGTGAGTGCCGGGCAGATGATCGCCGAGTCGGGTAATACCGGCTACAGCACGGCTCCGCACCTGCACTTTGCGCTGCAGCATAACGATGGCCAGCGCCTGGTCTCTATTCCATTTCACTTTCAGGGCCAGACTCCGCAGCAGGGGATGTGGCTTGGGAATTGACCGTCTCGTCGGCGCTTTCGAGAAGCCAGCTGTCGAGGGCAGCCTTGAGGTGTTCGGCGGTGAGGGCCATGGGTTGGCCATGCGCGCCGACACGAAACGCCGTCATATCGGCGTTAAAATAGAGCGCTGTGGCCTCGCCCTGCGGGGTCCGTTCCAGGATCCAGACCGGAAATTCCGCTTGCTGGTGGTAGCGTTCCAGCAGTTGTGCCGTCGCAATATCCGCTTCACCATCCAGTCGCACGCGTAGCCAGTCGCGGGTGCTCTCTTGCCACTGCGGAGTCTGCCACAGCTGTTCGAGTTGTTGGCAGCGCATGCAGTCGCCCTGTTGCAGCCATAGCAGCAGCGGCTTGCCATTCTGTGTGGCGCGATAGACCGCTTGCTGGTAGCCGTTGGCGTTGTAGAGCCAGCCACCGGCCGCAGCCTGCCGGGTATCCAGCCAACCCAGTGTTGTGACGGCTACGCCTGCCAGCAACACGGCCCCCGATATCACCAGTGCCCAGGGGCGGATCCGCATCCAGTTACACATTTTCACTCTCGTTGTCCTGATGTGAATGGTCTGTTTGGCACTGTCTATTGTGCACCGGCAGCAACTTTGAAGCAAAAAGCTAACACCTGTACGCTAAATTGTGGGATCCTCCCCTTGGTATCGCATTCGGACAGCGTTATTGGCCGAACAACTGTAATCTGAAAGGTTTTTAGCAATGCATGAGCTCCATTTGGTTCGCGTTTTTCGCAAGCGTATCGAGGGACTGAAACACAAAGCCGCGCTGCGGGTCCAACAGGATGGACAGTGGCGAGACATCAGCTGGCAGGCATTTGGCCGCAGCATGGATTATCTGGCTCAGGCGCTGATTCGGCTGGGCCATCAACCACAACAAATGGTGGGCATCTGCGCCCGCAACATGCCGGAGTGGACACAAGCGGACCTGGGTATTCTGGCGGCGCGGGGCGTCGTGGTGCCGATTTACTCAACCAACACGCTTGAGCAGACCCGCTACATCCTCAACGATGCGGGGATCCGGATCCTGTTTGTGGGAGAGCAGCCGCAATTTGAACAGGCGCGGCAACTGCTGGCCGAAGGCTGTCTGGATCACATCATCTGTTTCGAACCGGCTGTCGATCTTCAGGGCTGCCCTCAGGCGATGCACTTTGCCGAGTTGCTGCAGTATGGCAACCATGAGCCGGCGGCTCGTGAGTTGCAACAGCGTGCGGCAGATTATCGAATGGAGGATTTGCTGACCCTGGTTTATACCTCGGGGACCACGGGCGAGCCCAAAGGCGTCATGGTGGATTACAGCAATCTGGCGGCGGTGCTGGTGATGCACGATCAGCGCGTTAGCGTCGGCCACGAGGATGTTTCGCTGGCGCTGTTGCCACTTAGTCACGTCTACGAACGTTATTGGACCTACTATGTGCTGTATCGTGGCGCCGTGAATGTTTACATTCGTGATCCGCAGGCGGTGATGTCAGTGTTGCACGATGTCCGCCCCACTGTGATGTGTGCGGTGCCCCGAGTCTATGAGAAGGCCTACACCATCATTCACGGTAAGGCCGATACCGCCAATCCAGTGCGGCGCCACATTTTTTACTGGTGCAAGCGCATTGGCTTGCGTCACTTGGAAGCGCGCATGGCGGGTGAGCAACCGGGAGTGCTGCTGAAACTGCAGCACAAGGTTGCGGACCGTCTGTTGTTTTCGACGCTGCGTCAGCGGTTTGGTGGGCGAGTGCGCTTTTTGCCGGTCGGCGGCGCGCGACTGGCTGACGAAATCAATCTGTTCTTCAATGCCGCAGGGCTGAATATCAAGTGCGGTTATGGCTTGACCGAAACCTGTGCCACCGTATCGTGCCCGCGGCATGATGATCTGGCCATTGGAACCATAGGCACTCCGCTGGATGGCCTGGAAGTGCGCTTGGGGGCAGACAAGGAAATTCAGGTCAAGGGACCCACGGTGATGCGTGGCTACTACAACAAGCCGGAGGAGACCGCCAAAGTCCTGACCGAGGATGGTTACTTCCGCACCGGCGATGCCGGTGATCTCGATGCTCAGGGACGCTTGTTGTTTACCGAGCGCCTGAAAGAGCTGATGAAGACGTCGAACGGCAAGTATGTGGCCCCTCAGGTCGTGGAGGGCACGCTGTCAAAAGATCCCTTGATCGAGCAAATTGCGGTGGTCGCCGATGCCCGCCATTTTGTCTCCGCATTGATAGTCCCATGCTTCGAGTCTCTGGAAGAGATGGCGCGTCAACTGGGTATCGAGTATCAGAATCGCCTGGATCTGCTTAAAAACAGTGAGGTGGTCGCGTGTTTTGAGAAGCGGATTAACGCGCTGCAACAACACCTTGCCAAGTGGGAGCAGGTGAAGAAGTTCACGCTGCTGCCACGGCCATTCTCGATGGAACTTGGGGAACTGACGCCAACCTTGAAGTTGCGGCGCAAGGCGATCGAACAGACATTCGGTGCCGAGATCGAGGCCATGTACCGCGCCCACTGATCCCTCATCAGCGGGCTGTCTGGTTAACCCAGATCAGCTGTGCGGTCGCAAACCCCATACTTTGGGCACGGTTTAATAACCGTGCCTTTTCTTTTTCTGGCAAGGTGGGGGTGCGAGATAACAGCCACAAGTAATCACGGTCTGGGCCACTGACCAGGGCATAGCGATAATCCGCATCCAGATCCAGGATGGTGTAGCCGCCATAGAAGGGGCCGAAGAAACTGACCTTGAGATGGCCAATATCCGGTGTCGACACAAACCGCGCGATACCGTCGGCCTGTTGCCACTCGCCTCGACTGGGGTTAAATCCCCGATTGCGAACGCCAATACTGCCATCCGGGTTGAGCCGGTATTCCGCGGTGACCTGTTCCAAACCT
Source organism: Pseudaeromonas sharmana (assembly GCF_042649925.1). Lineage (NCBI taxonomy): Bacteria > Pseudomonadati > Pseudomonadota > Gammaproteobacteria > Aeromonadales > Aeromonadaceae > Pseudaeromonas > Pseudaeromonas sharmana. The sequence continues at coordinate 182,661 of NZ_JBHSAF010000006.1, read as the reverse complement.
CGCTCAAAGCGATGATCCAGGCGGGCGACTTCGTACCAGACCCCAAGGTACCGCTGGGCATCGAAGGCGTGGACCGGTGAGAGCCCCTCCGGAACACCGGTACAGGCGGATAACAGCAACAACGATAACAGCAGACCCTGTTTTAACATGACATCGTCCTTACGAGATTTTCCCGCTCTTAATACGCAGCGCGGGCGGTTTTGGATTGGCGGGCAGTCCATTTACTTAAAAGATTTTATGTGGTCTATAGCGATTTAATAGAACCGAAAGGAACTATAAACGCCAAATAATTATAACTAAGCCGGGTCCAAGGATTTTTTTTCCGGGTTATACCGGCTACAGTGTGAGACCCGTTTTGCAGGATGTCCTGTTTTGGCGCATCCGGGATGGCAGCAGCGCACAAGCCTGGCTCCCGAAATCCGATGGCAAATCGGGTTTCCGGTGTTGAGGGATCAGGCCGGTGTGACTGGTCTGGTATCAGCGAACGTCAAGATCGTTGATAATCCTGTCCTGTTGCCTAGTAAACGCCGGCGTTGCGGGGGAACCCGAGTGCCGAGACGCTTTCCTGCCTCTGGGGGAGCGTGCATAGCGACCTTTATCGAATATCAGGGAAAAGACATGCAGATTGGAATACCGAGAGAAAGTCTCGCCGGTGAAACCCGGGTGGCCGCCACCCCGGTGACCGTCGAGCAACTGCGCAAGCTCGGCTTCGACGTTGTCGTCGAGTCGGGGGCCGGTGCTCTGGCCAGTTTTGATGATGCCGCCTTCACCGCGGCTGGTGCCAGCGTCGTGGACACCGATACGCTGTGGCAATCTCCGATTATCTACAAGGTAAATGCCCCCAGCGACGCTGAAATTGCGCGTCTGCAAGCCGGCACCACCCTTGTCAGCTTCGTCTGGCCTGCCCAGAATCCGGAGTTGGTCGCAAAACTGGCCGAAAAACAGGTCAATGTGCTGGCGATGGACATGGTGCCGCGTATCTCCCGCGCCCAGGCGCTGGATGCCCTCTCCTCGATGGCCAACATCGGTGGTTATCGTGCCGTCGTTGAAGCGGCCCATGCTTTCGGCCGTTTCTTCACCGGCCAAATCACCGCCGCTGGCAAGGTGCCGCCGGCCAAGGTGCTGGTGATTGGTGCGGGTGTGGCTGGTCTGGCCGCCATCGGTGCCGCAGGCTCCCTCGGTGCCATCGTGCGTGCCTTTGATACCCGCCTGGAAGTGGCCGAACAGATCGAATCCATGGGTGGCGAGTTCCTGAAACTCGATTTTGGTGGTGAGGATGGAGCCTCCTCCGATGGTTATGCCAAGGTGATGTCGGATGAGTTCATCGCCGCCGAGATGGCGCTGTTTGCTGCTCAGGCCAAAGAGGTGGATATCATCATCACCACGGCATTGATCCCGGGCAAGCCGGCACCCAAGCTGATCACCAAGGAGATGGTGGACAGCATGAAGCCGGGTTCGGTCATCGTCGACCTGGCCTCGGCTGCTGGCGGCAACTGTGAATATACGGTGCCGGGCGAGCTGCATGTGACAGCCAGTGGCGTCAAGGTGATCGGTTACACCGACCTGCCAGGCCGTCTGCCGACCCAATCTTCCCAACTCTATGCCACCAACCTGGTCAACCTGACCAAGCTGCTGTGCAAGGAGAAGGATGGCAACATCGATATCAATTTCGACGATGTCGTACTGCGTAACATGAGCGTGGTCAAGGCCGGTGACGTGACGTTCCCGCCACCTGCCATCAGTGTCACCGCCGCGCCAAAGAAAGAGGCGGCTCCGGCACCCGTAGCCAAAGCAGCCAAGCAGCCTTCCAAGCTCAAGTACTGGCTGGCCGCTGCCGGCGTTGCCGGATTCGGCTGGGTGGGTCATGTGGCACCGCCGGATTTCCTGTCGCATTTCACCGTGTTCGTGCTGGCGTGTGTCGTCGGTTACTACGTGGTGTGGAATGTCACCCATGCTCTGCATACACCGCTGATGTCCGTCACGAATGCCATTTCTGGCATCATCGTTGTCGGCGCCCTGTTGCAGATCGGCTCGGCATCGACCCTGGTCACGGTACTGGCGTTTGTCGCCGTGTTGATCGCGACGATCAACATTGCCGGCGGCTTCACGGTGACTCAGCGCATGCTCAAGATGTTCCGCAAGGATTAAGGGAGAAACAACATGTCTCATGGATTGGTCACGGCTGCTTATATCATCGCCGCCGTGCTGTTCATCCTCAGCCTCGCCGGACTGTCGAAGCAGGAAACCGCCAAGTACGGTAACTGGTTCGGTATCGTCGGTATGGCCATTGCCCTGGTGGCAACCATTGCCAGCCCGAGTGTGCATGGCGTTGTCTATATTCTGATCGCGATGGCCATCGGTGGCGCCATCGGTGCCCGCCTGGCGCTAAAAGTCGAGATGACCCAGATGCCGGAGCTGGTGGCAGTGCTACACAGCTTCGTCGGCCTGGCAGCGGTACTGGTCGGTTTTAACAGCTTCATCGATCTGCTGCCATCCGATGCCGCAGCCCAACTGGTGCTGCCGCTCTCCGGTAGCCCGGAAGAGATCCTGGCGGCGGCACAGCAAGCTATCGCCCAGATTGCCAATCAGCAAGCCGCTCACGATGCCCATCTGACGGGAGCCATGCTGAACATTCACCTGACGGAAATTTTCCTTGGTGTGTTCATCGGTGCTGTTACGTTCACCGGCTCCATTGTCGCCTTTGGCAAGCTGCGTGGCATTATCAGCTCCAAGCCGTTGTCGCTGCCGCACAAGCACAAGCTGAACCTGCTGGCTGCAGTCGGCTCCTTTGCTCTGATGCTCTATTTCATCAACGTTGGTGGCTCTACCTGGGCGATCCTGCTGATGACATTGATCGCGCTGGCATTCGGCTGGCATCTGGTGGCGTCTATCGGCGGCGCTGACATGCCGGTCGTGGTCTCGATGCTGAACTCCTACTCAGGGTGGGCTGCAGCCGCGGCGGGCTTCATGCTCTCCAACGACCTGCTGATCGTGACTGGTGCACTGGTGGGCTCATCGGGTGCCATCCTCTCTTACATCATGTGTAAGGCGATGAACCGCTCTTTCCTCTCGGTGATTGCCGGTGGTTTTGGCACCGATGGGGCCAGCAGCAGTACTTCTGAGGAAGAGATGGGCGAGTACCGCGAAATGAAGCCGGAAGAGGTGGCTGAGCTGCTGAAGAACTCCAGCTCAGTGATCATTACTCCCGGTTACGGCATGGCGGTGGCTCAGGCTCAATATCCGGTCGCTGAAATCACGCAGAAACTGCGTGAGCGTGGTATCAAGGTGCGTTTTGGTATCCACCCGGTGGCGGGACGTCTGCCAGGACACATGAACGTGCTGCTGGCGGAAGCCAAGGTACCGTACGACATCGTGCTGGAGATGGACGAGATCAATGAAGACTTCCCGGATACCGACACCGTACTGGTGATTGGTGCCAACGACACGGTGAACCCGGCGGCGATGGAAGATCCGGGCAGCCCAATCGCGGGGATGCCGGTACTGGAAGTGTGGAAGGCGCAGAACGTGGTGGTGTTCAAGCGTTCGATGAACACCGGCTATGCCGGTGTGCAGAACCCACTGTTCTTCAAGGAGAACTCGCACATGTGCTTCGGCGACGCCAAGGCAACTGTCGAGAATATCCTCAAGGCGCTGTAATACCGTCACAGGTTGCGATAATCAAGATAAGGGGGCCGGAAGGCCCCCTTAATCATTGGCATGGGATATCACCGGCTGCGTGTTGTCAGGTGGGCTGGTGATGCCATATCGGACCGAGTGGTCTTATTCCGCCTCTTCTTCCCACCCTTCGGCGACGCCCTGAACGGCATCGCGTGTACCGTGACCGATCGCCTTGGTCGTGTCCCGCGTCTTGTGGCCTATGGCGGTGGTGACATCCCGGGTGGTGTGTCCAATGCTCCGCGTCACGTCCCGAGTGGCGTGGCCAATATCGCGACCGGCCGCCTTCATGTCACTGCACCCCCATATCATGGACGCCAACAGCGCCGTGGTGCTCAGGATCAGACTGGTTCGTTTCACGTTAGCTCCTCGTGGTGAATGCAAAATCAATGACTTCTGAGATGGCTCAGCATCAGATGCACATCGTGACTCATGATGGCAAGAAAGCCCAGTAACGCCAGATAATAACAGGCGTACTGAATGCGCTGTTCCAGGCTGACCCGATAATAACCTTCCGGCTTGTCATGCCGTTCGCGTCCGCGCAGGACGCTCCAGACTTGTGGCGCCGCCAGCACTGCGACCAACAACAACAGTGGACTAGGACGGTAAAAAAACAGCGCGATCAACACCGGGACGCCAACCAGCCACAAGCGTGGCGATATGATGGCCACGATGCGTCCGCCATCAAACGGGCTCAGTGGTATCAGGTTAAACAGATTGAGGATGAAGCCGATATAGGCCAGTGCCAACCAGATTTCGCTACCACCTTGTCGCCCGATGTAATAACAGCCGAGGGCGCCCAGGGTTCCGAGCAAAGGGCCGGCAAAACCAACCCAGGCTTCAGTCTCGACATCCATCGGCTGCTCCTTGAGCTGGATCCAGGCTCCGACAAACGGGATAAATGTCGGGGCGCCAACCTGCAGCCCCCGCTGGCGCGCAGCCAGGTAGTGGCCCATCTCGTGAATGAACAGCAATGCAATAAAACCGGCGGCATACCACCAGCCAAACAGCTGGGCATAGATCACCAAAGAGAGCGCCATGCTGCCAAGGGTTAGCAACAGGGGGCCAAGCTTGCCGGCCCCGAACAGTATCATCAAAAGCTTGAGCACAGGGATTCCTGTCTTGGTTATTTGCGTCGGAACAGTTTACCCAAAGTCGCGCCGCCAGCAGCCACGGCGATGAAGATAACCTTGGCAAATTTGGCAAAGAAGGCCGCCGCCAGCGCAAAGAACCCCAGTTTCTTGGCGGCAACGCCAGCCACCAGTGCGGCCAGACCATATTCTGCCACCTGATCGGTCTCTTCGCTGAAATCGCTGTAATGTTTGCCGTCGTTGTAGGCAATGCCGTTGATCAGTTGCGAAGCCAGTGGCTTGAGGCGATCGACGTTCTCCATGTCCGTGATCAGGTTCATGCCAATATAGCCTTCGCGTCCGAGGGCCAACGTCTTGTAGTTGATGGTGTAGTTGCTGTCGACGCTGCCCTTCTGTCGAGCCGAGGCAGACCAGCGAAGCTGGTGTTGTGCCGAGTCGTAGGCGGGAACCTCTGCCCAGCCCAGGACTTCCAGTTCCGGAATACCGCGTTGACGACGCTCTTCGTTGGCGGCTTCGGTACCCTCTTTGAGACTGTCGAGCATACCGTCCGGATCCCACTCCTTGGCATCGTCATCACGAATGAAACCTGTCTTCTCGTAGCTGACCAGCAACATCCAGTTTTCGTCCTCGCTCTGCGGGATGATGGTGCCTTCGACCGCGCTGTCACCCTGGCCGTCAATGGCCTGCAGCAGGCGCTGTGTCTGCTGCTTGGGTATAAAGGCCATGCCTTCCGGCAATTGCAGGTGGGCCTGATCGTTGATGGTAATATCTGTTGGGCCGGCAACGGCAGCCTGCATGGCGGCGATGTTTGCGGCTTCATATTCGGCTTGTGCCGCAGCCATGGCATCGGGCTCTTCCGCTTGCACGGGTAACGTCAGGGCCAAGCCCAGCACCAGGCAACGTGTGCGTTGCCACCCTGTTCTTATGATCATCGTTTGCTCCGTAATGTATCGCGGGGCCCCATTGGCCCGCTGCCGCTATCAATGCGGGCGGCCATTTTGACATGGTTTCATTTGACTAGCTTCGGTCAAGTTGTGATCGCCTCGCTGATTTCACATTCTGATTCGGAGTTCATGACGGGAAAGGATATGATGTCGCGCGACAAAGAGGCATATCGCCTTGAAGCCAGAGGAAATTTGTCATGCGTGTTGTAAAAGTTGCGCTCGTTTTGTGTTGCAGCCTGATGTTGACTGCTTGCATAGCCCCGCTGATTGCCGGTGCGCAGAGTCAGTTGCTGTGGGCATTGATCAAGCCCATGGTCGGCCTTGACCCTAACGAGGTGAACCTGTTTGAACAGCCGCTGATCAAGGATCGAATGCAGCCTCTGCTGGGTGAACATTACGGTACTGCGGTGTCGTTGTTGAAAACGGCTGATGAGATTCAGCAGGAGGGACCATTGTTCTACGTGTTGTCGAACAATGCGTTGACACAACCATTAGCCGATAAGGCTGGTTTTGTCTGGAACTCGCAGAGTAATCAGATGGCGATCCTGTTGCAGCAACAAGGTAAACAACAGATTTTCAGTGAACCGCTGGCCGCTGGCAGCACGGCCGTTGCCAACGCTAGCAGTGCGGCGGGCTTGACCTGGCCGAGTCAGATGCAGCCACTGCTGCAACTGCAGCAACAAGCGAGCCAAGCTGTCGCCAGCCAGGTTGAACAGGGCGTTTCCAACTCGACTCAAACCTTGTCCGATGCAGCCTCGGCCGCAGTCGCCACCCAGCACTAGGCGCGATGAGCGGGCTTTGCCCCGCCAGAGACACTCCACCATAAGTAGCCTGCCAGACCTGACCAGAGCAGTGTCTGGCAGGCGAGCAGGGTGACCGATCCCAAGCCGACTTTCGCCAGCAGGTGCTGCAACACCAGGCAGGACAGGATGATAAGCAACGCGCTGCCAGTGGTTATCCACGCCGGCGGGCATGACATCCCCTGCCGTGCTGATTTTTTCGGCAAAATGCCGGCCAATGCGCCGCCGCAGCAGGCGCCGAACAGGCAGAGCAGCGGTTGTGACTGATAATGCCAGGCTGCGGCTCCGACGAGCGAGGCCAACAGCCAACATGTGGCCGGGCGATTCCGATTCTGGATCTGCGGCAGCAGCGTCAGCGCAGATAAGGCCAGTGCCATTCCCGCCAGCGTATCACTGAAAAAATGTGCGCCGCTGGCGGTACGACCCATGGCAACGGTCAGTGTGGCGGCCGCAGCAAACAACCCACGCCAATACATAGGCCACTTGGCCTGCTGACCGAGCAACAGGCAAAAGAACAAGGCCTGGGCCGTGTGACCGCTAGGCATGCCATAACCGGCGGGAAACTGTCCGGCCAGCTCCGGAATGAAATGAAATGGTCGGGGCTGTGCGAACGCCGCTTTGGCCAGCTCGACCAGAAAAAGTAACACAGCGCCGCCAGTCAGCATCTGGCGTGCCCCCTCGTTGCCAAATCGCCAGCGCCAGAGTGGTACGCAACACAGCCAGAAGGGCAGGCTGCCGAACAGGTTGCTGAAGATCCATCCCGGCCAGTGGCCACTCCAGCCATGCCATCGCTCAAGCCAGTACAGTTCCCAGCGTTGCCAATCATGGGCATGATCGCGAAAATCGGTGACGTCTTCGGCCTGGCTGATGGCGATATGCGCCAGCTCCGGTTGCAGACGGGGTAGTTGATCGCTAAATCGCTGACGGCTGTCTTCCGGCAGTTGTTCAGGATCGAGCAGGCGGGCGCGAATGATTTCACGGCCCAGATGTGGCGCAGCGAGAATATCGACATCACCACTGGCCGAGATCCAGCGCAGCGGGCTTTGTGTCTGGCAGGCAAAAAACGCGCCGCCAACATAGTCTGGTACTAGGCGCTGCACGGCGCTGGCATGCAGTCCCGTCTCTTCGTATAACTCGCGCAAGGCGGCCTGTTCCGGCGTCTCTCCCGCTTCAATGTAGCCACCGGGGAGGGCATAGCGCCCGGATAGTCGATCCTGCACCTGCAACAGCCGGTTTTCCACCTTGATGACGCAGGCGGCAAAACGCAGCGGGGTGGCAGGGGGCACCGGCTCGGCATGACTGGGCGGTGGTAGCAGCAAAAAAAGCAGCAATAGCAGTGGCATGGTCAGGATGGGGTGATCAACTCTCGTGAATACGATAACACTCAACCCGGTTTCGACCCAGTGATTTGGCCCGGTAGAGCGCCTCATCGGCCCGGGCCATGATGTCGCAGATCTCCTGATCTTTCAGGTCAACTTCCGTTACGCCGAGGCTGACGGTCAGCGTTAACGTCGTCTTGCTGGTGATGGTGAACGGCTCGCTGCAAATCTGCATCCTGAGTGTTTCGGCTCGCCGGCAAGCCTCTTCCTGCCGACACTCGAGCAGCAGCAAAACAAACTCCTCGCCGCCGATTCTGGCCAACACATCACACTGTCGCAGATGGGTTTGCAAGCGGCTGCCCAGTTGTCGCAGGACTTCGTCTCCGGCCGCATGGCCCCATTCATCATTGATGCGCTTGAAGAAATCGATGTCCATCATCAACAGACTGAAGGGGCGCCGATATCGATGAAAGTGCTCGAAGGTTTCTTGCAGATGTTGTTGCAGATAACGCAGATTGTGCAATCCGGTCAGGGGATCCGTCATGCTGAGATTCAACAACTGGCTTTCCGCCAGTTTGCGCGCGGCAATCTCGGTTTTCAGGCGTCGATTCAGGCGATAGAACCACATCACCGCCAGCATCAAGAGGATGGCGAGCAGGGAGACGGCGATCAGCAGATGCAAAAAGCCGGTAATGCGCCCCTGCTGTTCCGTTTCACTGTACAAAAAATTTTGCAGCTGCAGTTTGTCCGCGTAGGACTCCCCCAGTTGCAGTTCGGCAATCCGCTGCCAGCGACCGGGGTTCATGTGACCAATGTCGATGAGATCCGGTTGCATCAGACGCCGCATCGCATTGGCCTCGAACCTGAGCTGTTCCGGGGTGCGGTCAGTGGTGTAGTGACGCAGAATTACCGCGATGGTTTCATCCACATGGTCCATTGCATAGCGCCAGCCTTGCAGGCTGGCTTGGCGAAAGGCGCGCACCCGCTCCGGGTGTAGCATCATTTCACGTTGCGAGGTGAACAGAATATCGCCATAAAAGTCGATACCATAGGTGCGCGGATCGATCAGGCGGTAAGGGATGCCTTTTTGCTGCAACAGAAAAGGTTCATTGGTGACATAGGCATCGAAGGCATCGACCTCCCCGCGTAGCAGCGGCCCGAGATCAAATTGAGTGGGAACCAAATGCAGCTGATTCAGGTTGATGCCCTCGGCCTCAAAGGGGGCGAGCAGCTCGACGCTCTCGCTCAGCGGGAACACGGTCATCAGCTTTTTACCGACCAGGTCATGCAGGTTCTGGATGTCCGGTCGTTCCAGTACCAGCCAGGAAACGGCGGAGTGCTGCAAGGTGGCCGCCAGGGCCACTAGCGGTTTTCCCTCTGCGTAGTCGCGAACCAGCCCGGAGTTGCTGATGCCATAGTCCGCTTCTGCGTTGAGTACGGCTTCAACCGGCGACACAAAATGCCCGTTGTAACCGTTGGCCAACAGGGTGACATCCAGTCCGGCCTGACGGTAAAAGCCTTTGTGCAACGCCATATAGTAACCGGCGAACTGAAATTGATGCGTCCACTTGAGCTGAACGGTGACCGGCTCCAGCGCTGCGGCCGGTAGCGCGATCAGCAGACAGAGCAGCAGCATCACTCTTGGCATAGCAACGTCCTTATTAGAAAGCCTGTCCTTTCAAGTTAAGCTGACGACCGAGCCGGTGCAATGCTGCATTTGAGACTCGTCGTTTATTTTTAGCGCACTGGCAGAATCAGACAACTATTCCTAGCCTCAAAGGGGAGAAAACTGTGTGCTGGAGGGGATATGCGATACCAGCAACTGCTTTTGGCAGTGGATCTGCAACATGAGGCCAGCCATCTGATTCAGCGGGCGGCGAAGCTTGCGCACCGCATGAATGCCGAGTTGACGCTGTTGAGTGTTATCCCGGTGGCGGATGAAAAAGCGGTCACCGAGAGTGAATTGTGGCATCTCAAACGCCACAGCCTGGATTATTTGACGCGTATCACCAGCGCGTTGCCGTGCCATATTCGCCGTTATCAGGTAGAGGCTGGCGAGGTCATGGAGCAGATACATTTCGCGTTGCGCGAGTTACAACCCGATCTGCTCATTCTTGGACACCGGCAAGCCAACGGCTTGCTGGCGCATTGGCGTACTTCGCTGGCCGAACGGTTGCCGCCCTCCACGCGCTATGACGTCTTGATACTCGATGATGATTCGCCGTTCTGGTCGGCACCACTGCATTTTACGCTGGCGCTGACATTGCATCCGTCCGGTCAGACGCGGCTCCATCGCGCCGCGACATTTGCCAACTGGCTGGAGGCGGCATTGACCGTGATCCATGTCCTGGAGCCGGTGGCAGAGGCGCAGCTGGCTATCGAACTGGAGCAGGAGTCCCAGCATTGGCTGGAGTCGCGCAAGTCACGGGCAGAACATCAGTTAGCTGACTGGATGGCTCATCTTGCGGGGCCTTTGCCGCGCTGGGAAGTGCTGTCCGGTGATGCCGCGAGTCTGTTATCACAGCACATGAAGCAGTCGCGTGACGCACTGCTGATCGTCGGTTCAGAGGACCAGGAGGACGAACACTGGACCTCTGGCTACCACTTGCATGCGCTGTTACAGCACAAAGGGGATGTGCTGGTCATGCGCTAAACAGTGGGCCGGCAGGCCCGCTGTTTATTCATCGCTCAGCGCGTATGGCAATGGCAAGCCATGCAGATGGCTGCCCTCGTCGCCTTTAATGCGCAGGCAGGCATCGGCGTCAAGATCCTGCGGCAATACGGCGCTCAGCAATACCTGTTGCTGTTGCTGCCAGCAATCCAGCACTATGCCGACGCGCTTCCAGTGCTCGCCCAATTGCCATTCCAACGTGTCACCGGGCGTCAGTGTGGCGCTGACGTGCCCCTGCAAAATGAAGAGGCGGCGATTATTGGCTCCACGGTACTTGGCGCGGGCAACCGTTTCCTGTCCCGTATAACAGCCTTTGCGGAAACTGATGCCATTGAGCGCCTGCAGGTTAAGCATTTGCGGAATATATTCGCCCTGATGCAGCGCGCTCATTGTAGGGAGACCGGCCAGAATTTCTTGTCCCCACCAGTCCAGCTCCGGCTCGGCGGGGAGTGTGTCAACTGCAGCGGGATGCCCCAGCAACAACCAGCGATCTGGCGCCAGCTGAATGGCATACGGCGCACCATCGACGGCGGCTGCATGCAGCCCTTGTGCCTGTATCCAGGCATCGGCGCCCTGACCTGCCACGCCAAACAGCGGAAGTTCATCACTGGCGTCTTCAATCCCAACCTTGGAAAACACTGCGTACTTTTTCAGCTCCGGTAATGCCTTGGCAAACAGCTCGCGCGGCGAAAGCATCAGCAGCGATGTTGGTTCGACCACCAGACGGAACAGATTCCATAGTTTGCCCTTCGGATCACAATGTCCTGCCAGGGTGTGTTGACCGGCCTGTAACGCTTGCACATCACAGGTGACCTGGCTGTGCAGGTACTTGACGCGATCCTCTCCGGTCAGGCGAATGACGCCCATCCGGTTCAGGAGATATCGAGACGGGGCAGTGGGCAGACTCAATGGTATGGCGTTCATGTTTTTCTTCATATCGACCAACAATGTGAGCTGAATGTTAATGATCAACGTGTCGTTTGTCAGCCGCCATCTCCTGCTGATAGCATCGGTGTTAACGATGGGATTCGGTTGGAGAAAGCAATGCGTGAACAGGAGTGGCTGCGTTGGCAGTGCCGGCGGGGCATGCTGGAGCTGGATGTCATCCTGATGCCGTTTTTGGAACAGCAATGGTCGCGATTGCTCCCCGGCCAGCAGGAGGCGTTTGTCCGTCTGCTCGAGCAGTCGGATTTGCAGCTGTTCCGTTGGCTGATGCGCGGCGAGGTACCGGAGCAACCGGAGTTTAGGGCCTTGATTGAGGTGATTCGTGACAGCCATCAGACGCGTACTGCAAGTTAGTCCATCACTGCGGCATCAACAGATTCTGCTGGGGGGCCATCTGTTGTTGTTGCTGTTGCTGTCGCTCTGGTTGCATGGTGGCGTCTGGTATGCATTTTGTGCCGCCTGGGGCCTTAGCCTGTGTTGGGCTGTATGGCAGGCGAGGCAGCGTTATTTCGCGCTGGAGTGGTCGGGAGAGACCCTCTACTGGCAACAACAGCGTTTTTCCCTGGGGAGTGGTTCCCGGATTGCGGCAGGATTCCTCTGGCTGGATTTACAGGGCGAATCGCGTCATACCCTGTGGATTTTTGCCGATAGCCTCAGCGATGAGGCCTATCGTTTTCTCGCGCGTCAGATCCGGTTTCGGGCTGGCAAATAATGGAGTTTTCAGCGCTGCTTCGGGTGTGATGCATTTCATATCCAGGCGTTGTGGCGGCAATGGATTCTCAAGACTTTGTTAAGCTTCCATAGAGTGTTGTTACAAGGAGTGTGAGGACATGTTTCTGGATTACTTTGCTCTGGGCGTCCTGTTGGTCGTCCTGCTAGTCTGTTTTTATGGTGTCATCATCATACATGACATCCCCTACGATATAGCGGTCAAACGCAACCATCCGCATCAGGATGCCATCCATATTGCCGGTTGGATCAGTCTGTTTACGCTCCATGTCATCTGGCCGTTCCTCTGGATTTGGGCCACCCTGTACCGTGAAGATCGTGGTTGGGGAATGGCTAATCAGATCCGCCAGGATCATGGGCGACTCGAGGAGATGGAAAAACGCCTGCTGGAACTGGAGTCGCGTTTGACATCCTTGCCTGCCGAAACCCAGGTTGAGCCCACATCAGGCAAGGGAGAGTAAGCAGATGGATTTGCTGATTATCATGACCTATGCAGCCTTTGCTTATGGCTGTTTTAAGATTTTCAAGATTCCAGTCAACAAGTGGACTGTGCCTACGGCCGTCCTGGGCGGGGTTTTTATTGTCGCCGGCCTGGTGCTGACCATGAATTACAACCACCCCTATACCTATGTGGCCCAGAAGGCCGTCATCGGTGTTCCGATCATCGCGCAGGTATCGGGTGTCGTCAGTGAAGTACCGGTAACGCCAAACCAACCGCTGAAGGCTGGTGAGGTACTGTTTCGCATTGATCCAACCATTTATCAGGCGCGCGTAGATCGACTCCAGGCCGATCTGATCACCGCGACTCAAGCGGTGGCGGCACAACGGGATCAGCTCGATGCCAGTAAGGCGCAGGTGGCCCAGGCCCGAGCCGAGCGTGACCGGGCAATGAAAGATTTAGCGCGTTATCAAAAGGCGTCCAACAAGACGGTGAATCCGTTCACCGAGCAAGAAGCAACGAATGCCAAGCAAGCCTATCTGGCCCAGGAGGCCCGTCTGAGTGCCGCATTGGCGCAGCAACAGCAAATCGAGAGTCAGCTGAATGCCATCGTCAATGGGGAAAATGCCTCGGTCGTCAGCCTCAAAGCGCAGTTGCGCGAGGCACAGTACAACTTGCAGCAAACTGAGGTCAAAGCATTGACCGATGGCTATGTGACCCAGGTTCTGCTGAGCAAGGGCAGTTTTGTCAACAGCATGCCGTTCCGTCCGGCGATGTTTTTCATTCCCAAGCAGGGGCGGAGTGTGATGGCGTCGTTTCGGCAGAATTCGTTACTGCGGGTGAAAGCGGGTGATGAGGCGGAAGTGGTATTTACCGGTATTCCGGGAACCGTGTTCCACGGTAAGGTGAAGCAGGTTTTGCCCGCTATTCCTGAAGGGGTCTATCAGGCGCAAACACAACTGCAAACCATCAGCTTTGATCGGCGTAATGGCATTCTGGCCGAGATAGAGCTGGATCCCGCTATCGATGAGTATGACCTGCCGGATGGGGTCGCAGCACAGGTCGCCATCTATACCGACCATTTCGCTCATGTTGCCGTGATGCGCAAGGTGCTGTTACGCATGACGGGCTGGATGCACTACCTGTATCTCGATCATTGAGTCGACCTGGATTTCAGCGTCAGAAAAAGCCCCGTTCAGGGGCTTTTTCATATCGCAAACCGGTTGGCGGGTCAGAAACGGAATGTCAGGCCAAGGTTGGCCTGCGCCTGCGTCACCATGTCGCCCTGCAGGTAGAGATTACAGAGCTTGGGATCGCAGATGAAGCTGCTGTTGTCACTGATAAAGGTGCCATAGCCCCTGATTTCGGCGCGCAGCGCCAGATGTTCGCCAAGGCGTGGCTGCAGACCGAGAGCCAGCGCCAGTGATGGGCGTGTCGTGCTGTCGTAGGCACTGAAATGGCTCAGGCCTATGCCTGCTCCGACATAGGGGCGCAGGCTGTTTTCGAAAATCAATGCGCCGGCAAAGTGCAGATAACTGATGTTCAGGTCTGTTCCCTGGCTGGGAGACAGCGTGCTCTTCTGGTGACTGAAGAGCACCTCGATCAGGCCCGGATCGGCCGTCTCCTTGCCGATACTCAGCCCAAACAGACTGCCGGCGTCGGCGGAGGCGTTGCCAGAATCGTCCTGACCGTCGAACTGAATTTCGCTGCCATAACCCAGATACGGGGTAATTTGCCAGCGTAGTGGTTGGCGTCCTTCGTTCTCAGCCGCCAGCAGCAGTGACGGATACAAGGCCGCCAGCAATGCCCAGCTCAGGAGCTGCTTCATCGTGTTATTCCCTCCATAGACTTCACACCAAGGTGGCATATGAAACTCTATTTTGTCATCTCAGTATTGAATTGAGTGTGCGGTCGGTTACAAGGCGGCAGTTAAAAAGACACCTCCGAGAGGGAGGTGTCGTCAGGTGAATCATGTTCAGACTTTAGTCGAGACATAGTTGCCCGAGACGGAGCCGAGCCCCGTCATCTCATCCATCTTCTGCTGCAAAGGGCTATTGGCGTTTTTTTGCATATTCTGCACGAGATCGGCGCGCTGTTGCTGCTGATACAGCTCCATCATGCGGCCGGATGAAGGACTCGCCAATTCGACGTTGTTGCCATCAGAGCCATTGCTGCTATTGACGTAAGCCTCGATAGCGTCATTCCGGTTTTCTGTTTCCACAACACCCACAACGGCGGTACGGACGGCAGTCTGTTGAGCGGCCTGCTCGCCTTGTCTGCTCGTCTGGGCATTCTGAGCCGCATCTTGCAGTTGGTTTTGCTGCTCAGGCGTCGGGGCAGGCTTGGCCGGCAGCGTCGTGATGCCAAAGCTGGCGCTGGTCAGCGAAGACGGGCCTCCAATTACCATAATGACCTCCTCCCATCGGATTGGCTGTTTTTTGTGCTGATGAGGTAAGGATAAGCCTTCGTACGGCAGAGTGCCAACTGGCGTGGCGGGGACCGGGCATCGGTTTAGAGCCTGTTCAGGGAAGCGCCGGCGTGACGGGTGAACTCAGCGGATGAATGTAGCTGTCGGCCACCTGCTGCAACCATCCTTCCGCCAGCATGTCGCGCAAGGCCTGATTCAAGCGTGATACCGTACTGGCAGACAGCGTCTGACGCGAATAGCCGACATACAGCGAAACGGGGATGCCGGGATCATAGCGGGTCGGCTGGATCCGCTGTTGCAGCCCCAACTTGGCCAACAGGTAGTCCATCTGGCAATCCTGGGCGATGATGAGCTGATTATATTGTCGTAACAGCTTGCCCGGCAGTTGATGCAGATGGTTGACGGCACTCTTGCGCAAGCTCCTGTCCTGATCGAAGGTGTGAAAATAGTCTGCGCCACGCACATGGCCAATAATCTTGCCGCTCAGGTCTTGGTAACGGTGAATCTTCGGTGCCAGCGCTGCCGTCGCATAGAAGCGAACATGGCATTGATAGTAGGGTTGCTCAAGGTGTCCCAATTGGTACTGGTTGGCCATTTGCAACGTCAGGCCGGTGATGATATCCATCTTTCCGGAGCCAACATCCTTCAGAGCCCGGCCTAGCGGATAGCGTAGCGGGTAGATATCGATGCCGCTGCGCGACGCCAACTCTTGCAATAGCTCCCAGTCGATCCCCTCGGCGTCGGATTCGGAAGTAACAGTGCTGCGCGCCATGATGAAGGGGGGAGCGTCATACATGGCGGCGAACAGCGCCTGTCGGGCCTGCACATCGGATGCACAGAGGAGCCACAGGCCAAGCAGCCATAGATGCCCATTGATGCTTCGCCTGAGCCGGCTCCACATGGTCTCCTCCGCTGCTGCAAGGCCTTTTCTTCAGGGTAGTTCAATCTTGTGCGCAGGTCGTTGACGAAGATCCGGTGACGTCAGCCAATTCTGCAGCGGTCATGGTACGCAGCACCCGGCACGGATTGCCTGCGGCCACCACGCCCGCCGGAATGTCGCGAGTCACCACGCTGCCGGCACCAATGACACTGTGATCGCCAATCGTCACTCCCGGACAGAGGATAGCGCTACCGCCTATCCAGACGTTGTTGCCGATGCGTACCGGTTTGCCAAACTCCTGCCCGGCAATCCGCGGTGCAACGGCAATCGGATGTCCGGCCGTGTAGATCTGGACGTTGGGGCCTAGCAGGACGTTATCGCCAATACGAATTTCACAGACATCAATCAGCGTACAACCGACGTTGGCGTAAAAATTCTCGCCAACATGGATATGGCAACCATAGTCGCAAAAGAACGGGGGATGAATACTGCACTGCTGGCCACGGCTGCCCAGCAACTCGGACAACAAGGCGTCAGCCTCACCATAGCCACTGTTCAGCGTCTGATAGAGCTGGCGACAACGTCGTCGTGCTGCACTCAGGGCGGGATCGGCGGCGTCATACTCTTCTCCGGCCAGCATACGTTGCCATTCACTGCGCTTGGCTGTCATCGGGTCCTCCTGTCTTGATCGTGTCTGGGCTGTCGTTCGTTGTCTCTTGCACAGCGGATTTCAGCCAAGTGGTGAAGGCGCTGAGGCGTGGCCGCTGTTGTTGCTCGCGAGGATAGATCAGGCTGTAGTCACGGCCGGCAGGAATCGCCGGACCATACGGGCAAACCAGCTCTCCGCGCGCGATCATCGCTTCGGCCAGCCGCTGGCGCCCCATTATCACTCCCATGCCATTACAGGCGGCTTGCAGTGCCATCAGGTAGTGATTGAAGCCGTAGTAGCGACCTTCAACAGGCAGCGCATGGCCGGTTTGCTCGCACCACTGGCGCCACTCGGAAAACAGGTGCTGCACATCGGATGACTCCGACGCATGGATAAAACAGGCATCGGCAAGCCGCTCCGGATGATCCGCCAGTTGCAAACGTGCCGCGTATTCCGGGCTGCACAGCGGGAGTAACTGTTCATCCATCAGATGTTCACGGTGCAGATCCGGGGTAGGGGGGGCGCCGTAATAGATCGCCAGATCCACCCGCTCTTCATTGAAATCCACGGTGCCGGCGCGTACCCGCAACATCAGGTTCAGACTGGGCCAACGTTGCTGGAAACGCGGCAAGCGGGGTAATAACCACTGCAGTCCCAGCGTCGGTGCTATGCCCAGCGTCAGGGTGCCACGCAGATCGCCATCGCGAATATCCTCAATCTCGTTGTCGATGTGCCGCAAAGAGCGCGTCAGCGTAATCAGAAGCCGCTCACCCTCTGCGGTGAGCGCCAAGCGACGAGTCAGACGCAGGAACAGACGAAAGCCCAGTTGATTCTCCAACTGGCGAATGCGCTGACTCACGGCGCCCTGGGTCAGGTGCAGCTCCGCGGCCGCCAGGGTGAAGCTCAACAGGCGTGCTGCAACCTCGAAGGTGTGAAGTAGTGTCAGACGGTTATGAGACATGTGTGGCCATGGATTAGTCAGATTAATGCATGCAGTGGTTTTTTTCGTTTGTTGAGCAACGCTGTGCGCTCTTTAATTAGATGAAACCATTACATCATCGAGGTAAACCATGACCGGGCTCAAGATTGCAATCATTGGTGCGGGATCCAGCTACACGCCGGAACTGATCGAGGGGCTGATACAACGTCGTCACGAGTTGCCGTTGCGTGAACTGTGGCTGGTGGATATCGAGGACGGGCGAGAGAAAATGGCGATCATCGCCGACCTGACCCGGCGCATGCTGGCCCGAGCTGGCTTAACGCTGCCGGTATTGGAGACGCTCAATCGTCGCGAAGCGCTGCTCGGTGCCGACTTTGTCTGTTCGCAATTTCGTGCCGGGTGTCTCGAGGCGCGTATTCGTGACGAGCGCATCTCGCTGCGTCACGGTCTGATCGGTCAGGAGACCAACGGCCTCGGCGGTTTTGCCAACGCCTGTCGTACCATCCCCATCGCATTGGCGATCGCTGCCGAAATGGAGGAGCTCTGTCCCGATGCCTGGTTGCTGAATTTCACCAACCCGTCCGGCATGGTGACCGAGGCGGTGTTGCGTCATAGCCGCGTCAAGGCGGTCGGGCTGTGCAACGTGCCGGTGATCATGCAAAAGGGGGTCGCCCAATTGCTGGGTTGCCAACGGGAGTCGGATTTTGTCATGCAGGTGGCAGGGCTGAACCACTTCATCTTTGTACGCCAGATCCTGCAGCAGGGAGAGGATCGTCTGCCGCAGGTGATTGCGCAGATTACTCAGGGGCCGGATCCCTTGGTACCGCGCAATATTCCGCCGTTTCGCTGGCCGCAGCACCTGCTCACGGGGCTGGGCATGATCCCCTGCGCCTACCTGCGTTACTACTATATGAGCGACGATATCCTGCAGCAGGAGCTTGGAGAAGCCAATGGCGAGGGGACCCGCGGTGAAGTGGTCAAGGCGCTGGAGCAGAAGCTGTTCGAGATCTATCGCGACCCGGATCTGGCGGTGAAACCAAAAGCGCTGGAAGGGCGGGGCGGTCAGTACTATTCCGAAGCGGCCTGCGAGCTGATGAGTGCGATTTACAATGACAAGCGCATCATCATGCACGTCAACACCCGCAACCAGGGGACGATCGCCGGTCTGCCAGATGACTGTGCCGTCGAGGTCAGCGCACTGATTACCCGTTCCGGTCCGCTGCCGCTGAACGTGGCACCGTTCCCGGAAGATGTGCTGCGTCTGCTGCAACTGATGAAGAGCTTTGAACAACTGACGATTTCTGCGGCTATCAGTGGCGATCGCCATACCGCCTGGCGGGCTCTGGTGCTCAATCCGCTGGTGCGCAGCGGCACAGTGCTGGAGCGCGCGCTTGACGATGTGATTGAAGAGAACCGGGATTTGCTGCCCGCCTTTCATCGTCAGCACTGAGATGCGCAGCCGGAATATTCACTGCACATTGCGGATCAGAAAGCACTAGACGACCGGTCTAATTTTGGTTTACAGTGCACATCATGAATACAGAACGCATCGATACGCGCCAGCATATCCTCGACTGCGGCCACCGTCTGGTGGCACGCAAGGGCTTTGTTGGCGTCGGGTTGGCCGAATTGCTAACCACCGCCGGCGTGCCCAAGGGCTCGTTTTATCACTATTTCGCTTCGAAAGAGGGGTTTGGCATCGCGCTGCTGGAGGCTTACTTTAGCCACTATCTGCAACGGCTTGACGGGCTGTTTGAGCGTTCCGATCTCAGTGGTGGCGCCTGTTTGCAGACCTACTTTCAGCGCTGGATCGAAACCCAGCAGGGGGAGGATGCAGCCGACTACTGCCTGATCGTCAAGCTGGCGGCTGAGGTGGCGGATCTCTCCGAGGCGATGCGAGCCATCATGCTTTCCGGAACCGAGCAGATCCTCGGTCGCCTGGCCGATGTGGTCGCGCGAGGTCAAGCGGATGGTTCGATTGCCAACCCGGCGCCGGCTGGCGAGTTGGCGCAATGGTTATACGAGGCCTGGCTTGGTGCATCCCTGCTGGCCAAGTTGCGCCGAGATGACAGCGCCTTCCGTGCTGTGTTGCAGCGCAGCCGCGAGTGGTTACAGCTGAACTGAGTTAGCTATCCCGGCGGTCAGTGAACATGGCCGCCCTTTTTTTACACTACAATTAGACGACCGGTCTAATATCCGGTTCGGGAGAAGACAGATGAATGGGATCAATCGTCGTTGGGTATTGGCTTCGCGTCCGGTCGGTGAACCGGTTGCCGAGAATTTTCGTCTCGATAGCCAACCGGTACCAGAACCTCAGGCCGGACAAGTGTTGCTGCAGACGCTCTACCTCTCTATCGACCCCTACATGCGCGGTCGGATGAGCGACGCCAAATCCTATGCGCCGCCAGTGGCGCTGGGTGAGGTGATGGTCGGCGGTGCTGTGAGCCGGGTTATCGCCTCGCAGCATCCTGACTATGCGGTTGGCGAACTGGTGATGGCCTACACCGGCTGGCAGGAGTATGCGCTGAGTGATGGCAACGGTCTGTTCCGCTTGGGCGATCTGGTACAACCGTCGTTGGCGCTGGGCGTATTGGGCATGCCAGGTTTCACCGCATATATGGGGTTACTGGACATCGGTCAGCCGCAAGCCGGGGAGACGGTGGTCGTTGCGGCCGCCAGTGGCGCAGTCGGCGCCGTGGTTGGTCAGATCGCCAAGTTGCAGGGCTGTCGGGTGATCGGCATTGCCGGGGGCGCCGAGAAGTGCCGCTATGTGGTCGACGAGCTAGGCTTTGATGCCTGTATCGATCACAAGGCGCCGGATCTGGCGACCCGCCTGGCGGAGGCCTGTCCGCAGGGTATCGATGTCTATTTCGAAAATGTCGGCGGCAAGGTGTTTGATGCCGTGCTGCCGCTGCTGAACACCAAGGCGCGGGTTCCGGTGTGCGGTCTGATCGCCCACTACAACGCGACGTCGCTTCCGGACGGCCCGGATCGCTTGCCTCTCCTGGCTGCGACGCTGCTCAAACAGCGCATTCGTATGCAGGGTTTTATTATTTTTGATGACTATGGCCACCGCTTTCCGGAGTTCCTGCAGCAGATGGGACCCTGGGTGGCCGCAGGCAAGATCCGCTTCCGTGAACATAGGATCAGCGGCTTTGAGTCGGCACCACAGGCGTTGATTGGCGTACTGCGGGGCGAAAACTTTGGCAAGTGCATCGTGCACCTGGCCGATTAACCACGGAGCGGTAACCCTACCGGTTGCTGCGCTATCTCTGAACGATCTCGCTGTAATGACAAGGAATATCTTATGTCCCGTATCCTGATGGTACTCACCTCCCATGACCAGTTGGGTAACACTGGCCTGAAAACCGGTTTCTGGCTCGAAGAGTTCGCGGCCCCCTATTATGTGTTCCGCGATGCCGGTTGCGACATCACGCTGGCTTCGCCTGCCGGCGGTCAGCCGCCGCTCGATCCCAAGAGCGACGAGCCTGACTTCCAGACCGCGGCGACCCACCGTTTCCGTAGCGATGAGGAGGCCACGGCACTGCTGGCAGCCACTCACAAACTGGCCGACATCCGCATCGATGAGTTCGATGCCGTTTTCTATCCCGGTGGTCATGGTCCACTGTGGGATCTGGCCGAGGATCGTTACTCCATCGCCCTGATTGAACAGGCTATCGCGGCGGGTAAACCGGTGGCGACCGTCTGCCATGCGCCCGGCGTGTTGCGCCATACCCGCGCTGCCGATGGTACTCCGCTGGTACGAGGGCATCAGGTGACCGGCTTCTCCAACAGTGAAGAAGCAGCGGTTCAGCTCACCGATGTGGTGCCGTTCCTGGTCGAGGAGATGCTGCAAGCCAATGGCGGTGATTATCGCAAGGGGCCGGATTGGCAGCCGTTTGTACTGCGTGATGGCCTGCTGATCACCGGGCAGAATCCAGCCTCTTCGGAGCAGACCGCTGAAACCCTGCTGGCCGCACTGGCCGGGTGATGCGCAACACCGTTCATTTGGGGAAACATGCTGGCAGCTTGTCTTCCACCAGCACGCTGTAACCTATTCAGGGGGCACGATGGCGGCATGCCTGCCGTCATCGGTTGGTTCCATGGTCACGGCTCGTGTCTTATTTGACCGGCCGTGTGCGCGGGTTTCCCCAGCCGCGTTGGATCCTGCGGCTTCAAACCGCGGGCAGGGGCGTCGCTCAGTGCTGCTGTTTACGTTCGCGTTTGACGAGGTACATCGACTGATCTGCTTTCTCCAGCAGGATCTCTGGCTCGATGCCATCCAGAGGTGCCATCGCAAAACCGACACTGCCGGCAATGGCAAACGCCAGCTCAGGATAAGGGTGGTTCATTTGCGTCTGTAGCCGCTCGATATGGCGAACCAGCGTCGCTGTATCGACAATCGGTTGCATCAGTACGGCAAACTCATCGCCACCAAGCCGGGCGACAGTATCGGTTCCGCGCAGCATGCTCCTGAGTCGTCCAGCAAAAGCCTGTATCGCCTGATCGCCTGCGTGGTGGCCATAGTGGTCGTTGATCGCCTTGAGGCCATCCATATCGATCATTAATACGCCCAGGGGCGTACCATGGCGCCGGGTATGGGCGACGGCATGATGCAGGCGTTCGAGGAACAGTGCCCGGTTGGCGAGTCCGGTCATCTCGTCATGGGTGGCTCGGTAGAACAGGTCATGGGTGGCGTACTTGGCGGCAAAGAAAATTTCGGCACCGAGCACTTCAGTCAGTAGTTGCAACACGCTGGCGTGATGCTGGTTAAATGCATTCGGCTGCCGCGACATGATCTTCAGTACACCGACGCACAGGCTTACATGCAGCAGGGGTAATATCAGCATGGAACGGACACCCACTCGCTGACAGGAGTCAAGATCGACACGCGCATCACACTCAGTGTCATGACAGATCATCATCTGCCCGGAGCGCACGCTTTGTCCGGACAAGCTGGCCTCCATCGGCAGTCGCAACCCCAATTGCCTGGCTGCAATTCCGGCTGCAGCGCGATAGACCATGTAATTGTTTTCGGCGAGTTCAATCACGGCGCCATCGGCTGCGGTCAATGTCAAGGTGCGGTCGACGACCAGCGCCATGACGCCGCCCAAATCCAGCCCCAGCTGGGCAATATTGGTTTGCAGCCGGATAATTTCCAGCAGCTGTTCGCGGGTGGGCAGTAATTCGGATTCGCTTGTGGACATGATTGTCAACGCCATCGCTCAAGGGGCGAATTAAGGCTCTCAAGAGCCTGCTTCATCCTGCTAACTCCTCTGTTAACCATATATACAAACTGAGCGGCTTGCCTATGGAGTATAAAAAACAGTCAATACAGCAGCGCAGCGTATTAGCCGTGCTGTGGTGTGAGTCTTTATTTCCTGTGACGCGCAGGCAAGAGACATAATAAAGGCGCCATGCGGCGCCATTATTGATACAGCCTCGGCAAAGCGAATGCGTTATTTCGCCTTGCCCTGATTGGCGACGGCGGCAGCCTTGGCTGCAATTTCATCGGCATTGCCCAAATAATAGTGACGAACCGGTTTCATCTGGTCATCAAACTCATATACCAGTGGTACCCCGGTAGGAATATTCAGCTCCAGAATCGCTTCCTCACTGATGTCATCCAGGTACTTTACCAGTGCGCGCAAGGAGTTGCCGTGGGCGGCGATGATCACCTTTTCTCCGGATTCGACGCGTGGGCGTATGGTTTCCAGCCAATAGGGAATGACGCGCTCTATGGTAATCGCCAGGCTTTCAGTGGCGGGTAATTGTGAGGCTGGGACCGTGGCATAACGGCTGTCGTGACCTGGGAACCGGGGATCCTCCGGCGTCAGGGCCGGTGGGGTGATGGCAAAACCGCGGCGCCACAATTTTACCTGCTCATCGCCGAACTTCTCGGCGGTTTCTGCCTTGTTCAGCCCTTGCAAGGCGCCATAGTGACGTTCGTTCAGGCGCCAGTCCTTTTCCACCGGTATCCACTGCAGGTCGGTCTCTTCCAGCACGGCCCACAGCGTGGAAATGGCGCGTTTGAGGACAGAGGTGTAGGCATAATCAAACTGGAAACCTTCGGCTTTCAGTAGTTGGCCGGCGGCATGGGCCTCTTGCACGCCTTTTGCCGACAGTGGCACGTCGGTCCAACCAGTGAAGCGATTTTCCTGATTCCAGATGCTTTCGCCGTGGCGAATCAATACCAGTTTCTTGACAGACATGATGTTACCCTCCATTTGTTGATAATAGTTATCATCTGTCGGTCGGTTTGGCAAGCGTCCATGACGCGGGTGGCCAGGAGGCGCTGGTCTTCGGCGACGGCCTGCTCCTGGTTCCCGGGCTAAAGTCTGAGCCTTGTTGCGGAGGCGGGGGCGGTATTCGGCAGCAAGAAATAAAAAACGATATAAATCGGCAGGTTAGCGGGAGTAAAAATCAATTTTGCAAATAGTGCTTGTGATCGATAAATAATCCACGTATCTTGGCACCACTTCTGATGAAGTTAGTGTAACAAGTAGTAGCCCCTCCCTATCAATTCAGTCACCCTCTGTGACAAATTGTTTCGAGTTCTCCCACCTGTTATTTCAAAATAATCACCTTGTGTGATGTTAATATTTATTTCGTAGGTTTAAACATGTCCAAAACTACTGGCACCGTTAAATGGTTCAACTCTGAAAAAGGCTTCGGTTTCATTTCTCAAGAAAATGGCGGTGCCGATGTATTTGTTCACTTCCGCGCCATCACTGGCGACGGCTATCGCTCATTGAACGAAGGTGACCGTGTCTCCTTCTCCGTCGAGCAGGGCGCCAAGGGCCCGCAGGCGGCCAACGTATCCGTTCTCTAACGGATTGCCGGGATAGGCGACGCCTGTCCCGGCCCTCAATAATAATGCAAGGAATCTCTATGCTTTTAAATTTGACACAGGAACTCTGTGTATCCAGACATATTTCATCCGATAGCGAGCGCTGGATTTGTTATACCCCATGTCCGAGCGCAAATAATAAAAAACGTGTTACTTGGCAAAAGATCAGCGGATTATTATCCACTGAAGGCATGCAAAATTGGTTAAATAGCCGCTACCCCGATGGTTGTCAGGCTCGCCGTTTCTCCGAGATGATCGCTGGTTAATTTCCCCATTCGCTGCTTTTCCTTTCCGTTATTCGCCTGCGCTGTTTTGACAATCTCCTGCCGTGAATTGAACGCTGCCTGATCGGGCGGATAGTGACCCTGTTGCCGCGTTGTCACTCCGTCATCGTGGTCGATGAGCTTGCCACGAATGGCAAGCGTTAAGGCGGAGCAAACTGGCCCTGCGCGCCATGGGGCACCTCCCGACCATGACGTCCATCGTCTGACACGCTCAATCCGTGGCAACCGGCGTTCATCAATACTGGCGGCTCACACTCCAGCTCGGTTCGGGCTGTTCAACGTGAATCTGCCACTGCGTCCCTGACGTCTTGCTGTGACGGCGGCGAGCATTCTCAGGCATCCTGACCGTTGCTGCCGACGCTATCTGTGTCCGGGTTTGGTTAACCGCTGCTGGAAATGGGGGAGTTGCGCCTTGATGAACTGCAGAAACAGCTTGGATTTTTGTGGCAGATAGGCCCGGTCCGGGTAAATCAGGTAGGCCGTCGGATGATGGCGTTGCCACTCATCCAGCAACGTGACCAGCCTGCCGTCCTGTAACGGTCGATACACCAGAGAATAGGGCAGATAGGCGATGCCGACCCCGTCGAGTGCGTACATCAGTGACACTTGCAAGTCATCGGATAGCAGGTCCGGCTCTGACTGGTGCTGATACACCTCACCTTGCTTGTGCAAATGCCACGGCAGAATAAAACCATCGACATGGTTGCGGATGCTTGGGTAGTGCTGCAGATCCCTTGGATGGGCGGGGCCTTGCGGATCTGCGTGATGAGCCAACAGCTGCGGGCTGGCGACCAGCTCATAGTCAACCTGTGTCAGCGGCAGGGCGATCAGTGAAGAGTCCGCGAGTTCACCGATGCGGAATACAAAGTCGAGGCTGCCTTTGGTCAGATCCTGGAACCGGTTGCTGGCATCCAGTTCAATTCGGATACCGGGGTGTTGTTGTCTGAACTGACTGAGCAAAGGTGCGAGAATATTGACACTGAAGGCCCGTGGCGCGGCGATGTGCAACTTGCCTGTCGGTTGGGTCGAGATATGCTCGGCTTCTTCCTGTAGCTCCTTCACGGTTTGCTGGATTAACAATGCCTTTGGTAACACCCGCTCGCCCAATTCGGTCAGAGAGAGGGAGCGAGTCGTGCGATTGAGTAACTTGCCGCCTAGTTCCGATTCCAGTTGCTGAATCTTCCGGCTCAGGGTGGTCGCCGGTAGTTGTAGTTGACGGGCGGCCTCAGCAAAACTGTTCAGCTCGACGATCTTGGCAAACAGCGGCAATCCACTCAATTCATGCATGTGGCGATTGTCTCATATTTGGGATAATGAAATGCATTAATGGCGATTAATTGCCTCAATGGGATGAACTATAGTCAGCACCAGGTATCCAGACAAGGACACAAACAGAGGTGGGGCTATGACAATTCTTGTTCTCGGGGCAACCGGTAATACCGGCGCGGAAGTGGTAAAGCAACTGCAGGCAAAAGGTGCTTCGTTCCTGGCCATGGTGCGCAATCTGCAGTCGGCGAGCCGGCTGGGTCTGGCGCCTGCACAGATCCGTGTGGGTGATTTTTATGATGTTGCCAGCCTGGTGCAGGCCATGCAGGGCGTTTCGTCGGTCTATCTGGCGATGGCGGCGCATCCGGACAACCGGCAATGGGTCAGCAATGTGCTCGAGGCGATGAAGCGCAGCGGCGCATCGCACTTGGTCAAGTTATCCGGCATGGGGGCGGCCGAGACGGCAGGCTCGGAGATCATTCGCACCCATGCCCAAACCGACAGGCTGGTGCTGTCCTCCGGGCTGACCTATACGCTGCTGCAGCCTAACTCCTTCTATCAAAATCTGTTTGCCAGCGTTGAATCGATCAAGGCCACCGGGCAGTTTTTCCTGCCGTTGCGTGAGGCCAGGCAGAGCGTGGTCGACATCCGCGATGTTGCTGCCGTGGCGGTCGCGGCACTCACCGAGCCCGGCCATGACAACAAGACTTACCAGCTGTCAGGTCCGGAAGCTCTGACGTTTAGCGAACAGGCGGCGATCCTCTCCGAATTGGCGGGGAAAAGCATACGCTATGTGGCTGTCTCCAGGTCGGTCGCGGAGCAGGCGATGCTCGCCGCCGGCATGGATACCTGGTTGGCAGAGCGACTGGCCGAGATCCTCGACTGGTTTGCCGAAGGGCACTACGACGAGGTGACTGACGATGTTGAAACGGTCTTGGGCCGCCCGGCCAGAACATTCCGGGCATTTGCCGAGGAAATGGTATCGCTGGTTAAGTAACGACCCTGTGACCATGCATCGCGTCTGTGTGCCCGACCAGATGCTGCCAGATTTCGACCAGACGCGCATAGCCCAAAGGCCCTGCATTGCTGCAGGGCCTTGTGCTGTAGGGGGCGGGACTCGGCATCTGACGCTGGGCCCGCGAGGGCCTACCGGGAGCGACCGGCTAACAGGCCGCAGCCCACTGGCGGATCTGATCGATCGTGGTGGTGGCGCCGCCACAGATGATGATGGCCAGTTTCGAATAGGCATTCAGCACGGGATGCCCATCGTACACCACCGACAGGGCCGCTCCACAGGCGGGCTCAACCAGCACACGATGATCGGCAAGGAACTGTTCACAAGCCCCCAGAGCCGCCGGATCCGACACCCGCAGGGCGTGGATCGGATGGGAATGAGCCCAGGTCAGCGCCTGATCACAGACCCGTCGTGCGCCCAACGAGGTGGCCACACCGTGCACCGCGGCCAGCTCCACCGGATGACCGGCCTGTAGGGCGGCATGCAGCGAGGCGGTGCCCTCGGTCTCGACGGCGAGCACGGGGATATCTTGCCAGCCGTTACGCTGCAAGCCCTCTACCACCCCACAGAGTAAGCCGCCACCGCCTACCGAGAGCACAATCGCATCGGGTTTATGACCGTGACGCGCCATTTCATCGATCATGGAGGCATGCCCCTGCCATAACAGCGGATCATCAAAGGGATGCAGGAACGCGTCGCCCGCAGCCAGTAGCGATTGGGCATAGGCATTGGCTTCCTG
Organism: Pseudaeromonas sharmana; assembly: GCF_042649925.1. Taxonomy (NCBI): domain Bacteria; kingdom Pseudomonadati; phylum Pseudomonadota; class Gammaproteobacteria; order Aeromonadales; family Aeromonadaceae; genus Pseudaeromonas; species Pseudaeromonas sharmana. The sequence continues at coordinate 154,997 of NZ_JBHSAF010000006.1, read as the reverse complement.
CCAGGAGGCGCCGTGCACGATCACTGCGGCCTGCTCCAAGCGCAATAACTCCCTGGCGCGCGCCGGAGTGGTTTCAGGCACCACCACGATCACCGGGACGTCCAGTTGCCGTCCGGCGTACGCCACGGCAAGCCCTGCATTGCCGCCGGAGGACGAAATAAAGCGCTGGGCACCCCGCGCATAATAGGTCTCGCAGGCATGGCCGATACCGCGCAGCTTGAAGGAGCCGGAGGGTTGTGCGGACTCGAATTTCAGCCAGATGGCGCGTCCGCTGCGCTCACTCAAGGCACGAGATTCAACATATGGGGTTTCAATGTGCAGAGGCATCGGCATGGCTCCGGGGTGATGGGGATGATTGATGGGTACAGGCTTGCAGCTCAATCTCGACGTCCAGTCCAAACGCCAGCTGGCAACTGACCACAGAGCGAGCCGGAAATCCTGCCGGGAAATGGCGTTGATATTCCTGATTGAATGCGGCGAAATGGGCCATATCCGAAAGCCAGACCGTGACTTTCACCACCTGTTCCCAGGCTCCGCCGCAGGCGATCAGCGTTCGTTGCAGATTGTTCAGGATCAGGCGGGTCTGGGTGGGGACATCCCCATGCTGCGGGCTGCCACTGTCATCCATCGCAACCTGGCCCGAGAGAAACAAAAAACCATTGGCCGCGACCGCTTTGGCAAACGGGAAGGGCAATTCAGTCGGGTAGCGGACAATCGCGTGGCTTGTGTTGAGTGGACTCGTTATGGGCTGATTCATGCGGCTGTGGCTCATGCTGGGTTACTGGGGCGGTGATCAAGGTGTTCTCTGCCGAGCGCAGTCATTACCGCTCTGCCGTCTGAGTGGGCGGCATGGACTTGATCTCATCCAGATAGTTGTAAATGGTGTAACGGCTGACGCCGAGGGCGGCGGCGGCCTTTTCAATCCCGCCTTTGACGATGAACATGCCACGTTCGTGCATCTGGCGTACGGCTTCGAGCTTTGCTTGCTTCTTCATGGCGCGATTGCTGGAGGCGGTGGTGTTGAGTGCGGACTGGATTATCTCGGTCATCAGTAACTCCATATCCGGCTGCTCGATGCTCTTGACCTCGGTGACGCTGCTGGTGCCGAGCAGCTGATCGAGACAGGCGCGTGCCGCGTGCAGACCACTGAGATCCGCATTGATGCAAAACCCGGCAAAGGGGGTGCCGCTACTGTCCCGATAGATAGCCGTTGCGCTGTGCAGTACCGCCCCCGAGGCAAGTCGGGTCTGATAATGTTCCAGCACCACGGGCTCCGGGCTGGCGGTTTGCTCCGGGGTCTGGACCACAGCATTGAAGCCCAGATCCTGGCCGGGGCCTGCCAGCACCGGGCTGCCGACCACGCGCCCCGTGATATGACCATTGGCGATCGCAACCACCGAGTGAGCCGGGTTGGTCAGATCGTGTAAGACCACTTCGGTATTCTTGCCGACGATGCTGCCGACGGTCTTTACCACGCTGGTCAAGACAGTGAACACCAGCTGCCGCTCGGCATTCAGGGCAAGACGTTCGGTATCGGGCAGGGGAGGGGTGTTGGGCATGTGACAAGACTCGGCTGATGGGTGGACCTCGCTGGCGGAATAAAGGTAAACTATCAACAATAAGTTGAATTATCAACAAAGTGTTTATTTTGTTGTAATTGATCTGGGAAAGAACGGTGAAGGCGAAGCGAGGTCGAGCGGATTTGGCTGATAAGAACCTGCCAGATTTCGACCCGACGCGCATAGCAAAAAGGGAGGCATCATGCCTCCCTCGTAATTAAATCCTTATACCATGCAGGTTTTGGAATTAACTCCTTGTAACTAAAAGGTTTATGATCTAATCCCTGCGTGTGTCGCGTGGTTTATAGCTTGATCCAGGCATCGCTCCAGGCGCTGCCGGTACCAGGGGCATAGAAAGTGCTGGTTCCACCACACCAGGCCGTATACGGCCAAGGCTTGCACTCATAGTTGGTACCGCCGTTGCTGACACGATCACCCGCCTTGTAGGCGGTGCTTGCCGCGTAGGCGGGATAATTACCACTGCCCGAGTCACTACTACTAGCCGTGAGTGTAACTGCCACACTGTGATCAACCTGTGCCTGCCCAGAGGCCAGCCCGGTGATCACCAGCTCGTAATTGCCAGCGCTTACCCCATTGGCGACCAGTTGCAATGGACTGGTTCCATCAACCAGTGCACTAACGCTGCCAAAAACGGAGCTGCCTTGTTGCAAGCGGGCAGTGATTTGTACGGCGTTCATGGTCGTAACCGTTAAATCGATGCTGACCTGTCCGTTTGCCACGACATAGCTGCTGCCAATATCACCGATGGTAAAGTCACTGCCGCCAGTGACCGGTGGTTGTACCGCACCGCCACAGTCGCTGTCTCCCTGCTGACGCCAGACGCCCCATTGTCCTGAGGTGCCAGGCTCTTCACCCTGGGTCCACCAACCGGCTTGCCAGCGTTTGCCGTTGTAGTTCACCACATCACCGCCAACGTAAACCTGCTTGGCTTGCCACACGTTATCGCAAACAGCACCAGCCTCGCGTACCGTCACTTTGCGAGTTTGGGTCACCTGCTGACCGGCACTGTCAATCACCTGGTAACTCAAGGTGTAACTGCCGACAGTCTGGCTATCAACGCTACCGACAACCTGGATCTGGCTGGTCAAATCACCATCTTCATCATCCTTGGCTGTAATGCCGGCTAACGCATCGAAGGTCGTGCCAACAGTGATGGTTGTGTCAGAAATCCCGCTGAACACCGGTGTCATGCTATAGACCTCAGCACTGCGTAACTGCTCGGTCACATGGCCATCGCTATCCACCACGGCATAGGTCAATGGATAGAGACCGATTTGCTGGTTATTCACACTGCCCGAGACAGAGATACTGGCAGTCAGATCGCCATCTTCGTTGTCATAGGCTGTTACTCCTGACAAAGGGTCAAAGGCAGTTCCTTGCTTGATACGCACGTCGGCAAGACCAGCAAACACCGGTTTGCCATCTGTGGTAGGCGGTGTGATTTGCTGTCCATGAATGAAGGGGCCGTAACTCTTGATGAATGACTCCCCATAACTGGTCCCGGCCGCATCGCGCCCCATGTCCCAGTTGATAGACCATGTCATGACTCCCCGCAGCGGCTGACTCTGTGCCTTCAGTCTGTTGAAAGCAGAGAACAGATCCTGCGGATTTTTTACATAACCGGTCGCTGCGGCATCATTGTTGGTCGGAATACCAAATACCAGTTTGTCTGACGGGATCTTGTAGAAACCTCGGGTGCCGTTCACCAGCGAGTCGGCGATGTAGTAGATAAAGTCGCCTTTGAGCGTGTCGTTGTTCTGTGCTATCCAGCCAATGCCATCGACCCAGATACCATCGCCGCCCTGATTGTAAAATTGCGGGTTTATCCAGTCGTAGTACCCTTCCAGTGCGCGCAAGTACGGTGTGTATAAGCCATTGCTGGTCAGATATGGAAATTCGGGGGCCATGGTGATCAGGAAGTTTTTGCCCTGGGCTCGATAGTGGTCCTTGACGAGACGTAAGGCAGCCGGAATCACAGTCTGGTTGTCTGCCGCTGTAATTGCGGTTTGCTCGAGGTCGATATCCAGACCATCAAAGCCGTACAACTCAACCAGTCGGATGATCTCATCGGCAAAGGCCTGCTCCTGACCTTTATGCAGTTCAATATGAGCCTCGGCACCGCCCAGTGCCAAGAGTACCGAGCGTCCTTGACTGTTCAACGTGGCAATCTGAGCGATGAATTGACTCTCGCTCAGACCAATACCCGGATCCAGCTTGAACGTCGGTAATACCTCATTGCCGTACACCTTCATAAAGGAGACGTTAACGACATTGTACTGAGGATTGATCTGTTCGAGATTGACGCAGGGAGCTGTACCGCCTTTGTAACCACCACCGTTGCACCAGTTATGCCAATAACCGACCACGACGCCTGATTGTGGGTTGATCATGCTCTGGGTGGTCGTTGCGGCGTGCAACAGCGGGCTGGTGATGCCAAGCAGACAACCCAGCAGGGACAGTTTGAAGTTGTGCATTGTTTCTCCGTTTCTGATTTATAGGTGACCATCCGTCATGAATGGTCAGAGGTAGCCCCGCTGCCATAGGTCATTCCGCTAGAAATAACCAACAGGCCGGTAGCTTTGCGTCATGGCCTTTCGCACCATGTTGCCTTTCACTCCTGAGCCAGACGAAACCAGCACAGTGGTGAAGCTGTCGACATATGACACATCCTGTGCATAGAAACAGCTGCCGTGTCATGCGGCGCAGAAGATCCCCTGCGCCACATCAATGTCATTTTTGGGGTATTTACTCTCGGTGATTCTCAGTCTGAAAATAACAAATCTGATGCGTCGCTTATGTAACAGTGGTCTCTAATATTCCGTTACAGTTATTAACTTTCAGTATTTAAAATATTGATTCATATCACAATTGTTTGTTATTTGATCTGGGTTGGCAAATGTGATGGAGCCCCGAACATGTGGAGACTCAGTCCAGCGCTCAAAGTCGACCGGAAGCTGCCAGATTTCGACCAGACGCACATAGCAAAAAGGCCCTGCATTGCTGCAAGGCCTTGTGCTGTATGGTGCCCGGACTCGGAATCGAACCAAGGACACGCGGATTTTCAACTCTGGTCTCGCTGGTTGTTTATTGTGCAGAGCAAGGCCGAGGGGCTGAAATCTATATGTCGTTGTCATGACCATTACTGGCCTTGGGATAAAACGGCTCAATGGCAGCGGTCATATCCTGCCATGGCAGAATTATGCCCCATGAGGGAGAGGAAAATCGCTTTTCGGGTCTCAGGGCGCTTACTGCTGAATTCACTGTCGGCGAAGGTGAGCTGATGACTCATGTTGCCACCTGATTCATGGCTCCAGATGACAAATATGATCTCATATCAGAGACTTGTTCGAACCGTCCCTAAGCCACCTCTACCAGAAAAATTCAGACACTGGCCTAAGCCAGTGTCTGAATTGGCATAATTATATGAATTGTATGGAAATGGTGGTCATTTATTCACTGCGTTCACAGCTTGATCCAGGCATCGCTCCAGGCTGTGCCCTTGCCGGGTTCATAAGCCCAGGCTGCACCGGAGCACCAGCCGGTGTAGGGGTGTGGCTTGCACTCGTAGCTATCGCCAGCATTACTTACCCTATCCCCAGCCTTGTAGGCGTTGCCCGCCTTATAGGCTGGATAGTCACCGGCAGGAGGCGTCGTATCGCCGCTACCCTCGCCCTTGACCAGCAGGATGTGGGTGGTGCTATGGGAGAGGCCCCCCTCGTCGGTCACCTGTAGACCGATCTGCAACTCGGTGTCGTTGGTCGGCTTGGCCAGTACCAGCGCGATGGTCGCCTGATCCAGGGTGGAGGCGGAGACACCAGCCGGCAGCGTCCAGGCATAGTGCAGCGCCTTGCCCTCGGGATCGGTCGAGTTCTGGCCTGAGAGGCTCACACTGGCGCCACCAGCCGCTTGGTTAGGACCCGTTATATGGGCGACTGGCGGCTGGTTGAGCTCGCCACTGTTGGTTCCCTCGTCGTCGGTGACCTCCACCTCAGGGTAGAAGTGCTGGACGCAGCGGCTGTAATCCCCTTCCTTAAAGGCGCTGAAGCGGGTTTGGTAGCCTACCAACTTGCACGCATAGCTCTTGCCACCGTTGGGGTTGCCCGCCACATAGCTCCAGTCCTGCTCCCAGTAGACCGGCAAGGCACCGGCACCCGCTTCGTCGAAGTATTTCATCCCTTTACAGCCGAGTACCTCGTCTGCCGGCACCGGCACCTCAAGGTAGTTGGCGAACTCGCGGTAGTAATTGATGCGGTTCTGAGACTGGGCGTGCTCATTGGTGCCGCCACACTCCACCCCACCGTTGATGATCTGGGTGGTCACGCCAAAGCCTGGTAGCAGACCGTTCTGGCGGTCATGCTCATTTGGCTGCCAAGTGCCGTCGATGACGTGCAGCATGGAGGGCTTGGGTGGTTGCGGATAGACGTAGAAGAAGATTGCGCTGGCGAGATTCAGCCAGGTATCGGCCACCAACTCCGGGTGATCAAGCAGGGGGCGCACTGAGCCATACATGGCTTCGGAGAAGGGGCCATAGTTGTAGTTGTACGACAGTTGCTTGGCGCCGCGGCCAAAGTAGCTCTTGAACTCGCCATTGTCGAAGGTGCCGCATGGCCAGGTCTGGCCCTGCCATACGTTCGGGTTGCACTCACCGTTATAGCCGCCGCGCATGGTCTCACTCCAGCCCATCTCGCGCACGTGAACCAGCGCTTGACGCCACTCTGCTTCTGGCCGCCAGCTCTCGTGGCCGCCAGTCTCCTGGGCGAAGTGGGCGAACATGGTGGCCAGGGTCTTACGGCAGATGGACTCGGTGTCGCGACCGTCGCTGTAACTGCCGCAGAGGGCAGGGAACTTGGCCACCGCTTGTAACAGGCCGCGATAGGTATATTCGGGGGCACGCAGGGGGAATAGGTATTCGAACTGGCTCTCGCTGAGTAGTGATTCGACCAGCCGCACGTTCGGCGGATTGTCCTCCCGGCCCGGTGCCACAAGCTCAACCAGCTCGTTGGGGCGGGTTTCGATGGATGCTTTCACTGCCTTCATCGTGGCATCGCTGGTCAGCGCTCGCTCCTTGTCATCGAGCTCAGCCTGGGTCAGATAGACAGTCTCGGTTTGCTCGGTCGCGGGAGGCTGCTCAACAACCGGCGGTTCGGTAGGGAGGGTCTCATTGCCACCGGCTCCATTGTCATCGCCAATCAGGCGCCACGGTGAATCCCACTCGTTGGCGACCTGTATACCGGGACTCTGGCCGGCATTGGCCCACCATTTGGCCTCGTAGATCTTGCCGTTGAAACTGACTTCGCTACCACCGCCGTAACTTTGATTGATGTCGTAAGGGGTGGCTGCCCACAGTTGACTACTCATGCACAAGCCGGTCAACAAACTGGCAAGGTAAGTTTTTTGCATTTTTTCCCTTCTTGTTGGTGAAAAGGCAGATGACCTAGGTTTCATCCACCACGATTTGCCATGACGGACAGTGAGTTATGTCGAAGCCCCATTTGACGTCGAATCTCCCATATCCTGTTACGGTTTACTTGACGGGCCTAATGGCTTCTAGCAAGCCCTATCTTGGCCGCCAGCGCCGTTTTTCTTGTTATAAGGATGGAACCTTTCCTGGCTCATCCGAGACAGCTAGCGGCCTACATCGGTCCAGACTGAAGCCTTGCCGGGCTCCTTTACTTTGGTGAGCTGCTCGTAAGCGGTGGCGGATTGATTGACCTCGACGATGGCAAACAGGGCGTTACCCGAGCCGATAGAGGGTTTTGCAGGAATAGCTGCGAGGGCAGAGGTGGCGCAGGGGCATCCAACTAACAGTGTTAGCAGGGTGGGTTTTGGACTTGGCATTATGAATATTCTTTTTCGTATTTAATGGCTAACAACGAAAAAGGCAACGCAATCAGGTAGCAATGGTTCCTACATACTTTGTGGTATGTCTAAGAACGATACAACTGTGGCAACCCCGCTATCCTAGGCATTCATAACCCTTAGACCGGAGGCTTTGCGTCCTGAACTTTCGCTCAGTTTGCCTTTTCATGAGTGTAATTAAAAACTTACACATCGTGTTTTATGAAAACCCTAAACCGGAATTGCCAGGCAATGCAATCCATGGTTTGCTGATTCCATTTCTCAGCAAGCGGTGTGAATAACTATCAAGTGGTGCAAATAACTAGCAAACGGGCATTTAGAGAGTAAAAATCGGCGAACTTGTCGTTAAAGTTGACATCTCATTCTGCTTGATTAATTGATGGTTTTTGTGATCTTTGTCAATAGTGAAGGGCGAGGCATTCAGCTTGGAGTTTGCTTCCGAGATGAGACCTGAGGTTGAGGCTTGCAATGATGAATCGCAACCCGTGATCTAGACACCTTGAGGTCATTCCGTGGCTGGTGTGCTGCTCAGACTTTGACATGAAGCAGTCGAGGGGATTTTCAACCCTGGTCTCTAACCAGTTATCTATTGTGCAAGTCAAGGCTGAGGGGGGGAAGTCTATTTGCCGTTGCCGTGATTTTATCTGGGGAACGCGGATTTTCAGTCCGGTGCTCTAGCCCGACCGGAAGGTGCCAGATTTCGACCAGACGCGCATAGCAAAAAGGCCCTGCATTGCTGCAGGGCCTTGTGCTGTATGGTGCCCGGACTCGGAATCGAACCAAGGACACGCGGATTTTCAAGCCTTTGAAACGGTTATAAGTCCATGTGAAAGAGCGGTTCAACGACCGTTTGCCTCTCAATCTGTTCTCTTCTCTCTATAAGTGTTCATTATCCTTTTCCGGTCATTGGCTTTGCCTTTGGCGAGTTCTCCCTTCTCGAACAGCGATCCCTGGCTCTATTCGGCACTATCGTCTTTCAACCGGCAACAGCCTGTTTGTCTGTTTTTTGCTCGTTTCAGAGTTACCAGATATCGACCAGACAAGTTTTCCGTGTTGATTGGTTTGCATCTCTGGTAACGGCATTGGATCCGGAGTGTTTACTGCCAAGGGGGGATGGGTTCCTTAGCTAACAAAAGACTGGTTAGGGACGTTTATGGGCATCGACATGAAATTTTTGGAGCAGGCTCTAACATGTTTTTTATATCTTTTTGATATATAGATTATTTTTGATGTGAAAAAATAGAATCAAAACAGGCTATTTTTTGCACTCTTTTTGTGGCTTCGATTGATGTCGTTAAACCATAAAAAAGTCGCATCAAGATCCAAATTTCTAGCGCCTGCTTAGACCGTAAACCCGTTAAGCAATGTTCATTCCGCACCTGCGGTTGCTCAGGTCCCTTTCTTGTTTTTTTTCCTTGCATATCAATCGATAGTCGTTTCCCCCTGGATTGATATTTATCCTTTAAAGCGCAATATTAGCGCCAGACCAGTCAAATGGCTGGTCAGGTGGTAGGAGGTGGTGTGCGATATGATGCATCAACACCAACTGCCGAACTGGAGCCTGTTCCTTGCCGTGTGAAAACACCCAAGCAACGAGAGGAAACCGATCCGCACTGTCGATGGCTTACATGGGTTACGTATCCATCAGGTACCAAGGTTGGCTACTTCCGTTGTCCCCAAAAGGGAGGACACAAAAGGATTAAAATCGGCAGATTTGGTGATGCCACTGTCTCGGTGATTCGAAAGAGAGCCGAGAAATTGATGGCGGAGTTTATCTTAAATCCCGAGTCGTTTTTGCAAAAGTATATGGCCTCGGAGTCATTGGGGTCGTATATCGATGAGCAGTACTTACCTGCTGTACGGGTCAGTCACCGCTCCCCAAAAACGATTGAATCACGGGTAAAGTTAATTAAATCAGCCTTCGGGCATGTGCCACTTAACCGAATCACTCGGGCGGACATAGAGCGTTTTCTCGCTGAGCTTTCTCAAGAGCTCTCAGTCGCCACGGTGAACCGGTACTTGGCTCAGTTCAAGGCCATTATGACCTTTGCGGTTGAGCATGAAGTGATTTCTTCATCGCCAGCTTCAGGGATCCCGGCTAAACATGAAGCTGTTTTGCCGCCAAAGGGATTGCCAGCAGAGAGTATAAATAAACTTATTCGTCGGTTAATGGATGACATCCATGACGACAAGGCGCGACTCCTTCTATTCCTGCTCGCCACAGGATGTCGACTGGGAGAAGCGCGAACACTACAGCTTCCAAATTGTGACATTACTTCGCGGATAGCGTACTTGCCGACCAGCAAATCTGGTCGTGAGAGGCTAATCCCGTTGAATGATCTCTCATCTGAGTTGGTCGAGTACCAACGTCAAAAATACGGAACAACTGGCTTGCTCTTTAGGGGCAAGGACGAGTTGTCAACTATCTCAGAGCCCCGTCGTTACTGGTACCGCATCTGCGAAGACTGCGGGCTTGTTGGGGTCAGAATTCATGATTTACGTCACACAGTAGCCACGTCGCTGCTGAATGCAGGCTGCTCTCTAGACGTCCTGCAGAAGGTGTTGGGTCATAGCTCGCCGAAAATGACAGAGCGCTATGCCCGGTTCCACGACGCCACCCTGCTCAAGGCAGTAAACAAATTGACGACCGTGTGGGAGATACCGTCCCTCACATGTTAACTTTTTAAGGAGGTGGGGGAGGAGGCTCCCCCATAGTTTGACGATGAATACAACCGTTTCTAATTTTTCCTCTGAATCTGTAACTCAATCCCAAAGCCAGATTGACACTCTTGCCCAACACGTCAGCCAAGCTATGGCTGTAGCTCCCGCTCAGACCTATGGCAACCACAGTACAAGGGCTCAAGTGTATCAAGAGCTTGTTGCCATCAAAAATTGGTGTGAAGAGGCCCGATATCTTGCATCCCCTGACGGGCAGTCACTCAACGAGGAGAAATCTCCTGAGGAGTGTCCTGTGTGGCCGGATGGCTCTCCTCTGACTCATACCATTGCCCAGTTAAGCCAGTGGCGTACTTCATCCCTTTTGTCGGAAAGTTACGCGATTACCCCTGATGGCAAAATCATGAATATGGCGGGTAAAGAGCCCTCAGTTTTCTTTGATGGGGTCGGATTACCGATAACCACCTTCCATGACATCGAGGGCCGATTCGAAGCGCAGGAGCTGGCTTGTCTTGACGCCGATGGGCAGTTAGTGACATTGACAATCGACCTTGAGTCCGTTTACCAAGACCTGAAAAAAATCAAGGCAAGGACGAGTTCGCACCGGCTGGCGTACTACTCAGCGACAGAGAGTCAACTGGTCCGCTTTATGCTGAGCTGCGCAAAAATGAAACAGATAGAGTCTGTTTGCTTGGTGGATCAGGCAGGCTTTGTGCCGGGGCAGTTGGCCTATGTTACTCACGATGAAACCTTGATTCGAGAGGACGAGCGCGAAGCCTTGCAACGACATGGTAACCAACTGTGCTACCGACTTCGCAAGGTGATGAAGCAGCTCCAGCCTCAAGGCTCTCATGAGGAGTGGATACAACAGGTGGCGACAGCGGTTCGTCACTCCCCGCTCATGCAGTTCGCAATACTGGTCATGCTAACGAACGTGTTGATCAACCTGCTGCAAAAGGGGACGACCATTGTCCATTTTCATGGCCCCAGCTCTGTGGGGAAGACAACCCTGGCTCAGCTGGCTCAGAGTGTCGTTGGCCGGGCAACTGACCCTAGCACGGATGGCGGCTCAGCGATCCGCAAGTGGCACAATACGCTCAATGCGTTGCTCTCGCTCCTCGAAGGGCACCATGGTATGGGGTTGGTGCTTGATGAGTTGGGTTCGTTCATCGGCAAAAATTTCGGTGCGCTCATGTATGCCATGACCAATGGTCAACGGAAGGGGCGCTGTGACAAGGCGGGTGCCGTGGTTGAAACCCAGAGCACCGCAGCTTTGTGTGTTATTTCAACGGGTGAACTGAGCTCGGATGACTATCTGCGAAAGACTGGCGATAGTGTGAATTCAGGTGCACGCATACGGATGCCCAACATCGAGGTTCGCCCCGAAGATGCGAGCCTGCCGGGTGAAACCCTTGCTCAAACCAAGGCCCGCATTGACCAGATTAAGACAGCCAGTGGGATGTGCTATGGCACTGCACTACCGGCCTTGGCGCAAGGGTTGCTGAATTTGCCGGAGGTGACCTCCTATGTGGCGCTGCAACAGCTGGTGCAAGTCCGGGTTAACGAGTGCGCCGAGCGTCTGGTGCCCTTGGTGGATGGCGCTGCCGAGTCACCGTTGATTCGTCGAGGTTTGGACTTCTTCGCGATGACGCTGGCTACCGGCCTGTACAGTATCGAGCTGGGTGTGCTGCCTTACACCGAGGAAGAGATCATGGCTGCTGTGGTTCTGGCGGCTAATCGTTGGGTCGCCTCGCTGGATGAGCAGCCGGATGATATCGCCCGAGCTATTCGCCATTTGCAGGAGCAAGTGGTCCTGAAGCGTCATGAGTTCCCCGATATGGGTGCGCCGACAACGGGGCGTCATTTGGGCGTTATCCGTAACAAACAGTTGCTGGTGCGCGTCGAGTGGTTCAAGACTCTGGTTCCCCAGTTCGGCAAGCAGGTGCTGGCCCGGTTGGAAGAACAAGGGTGCCTTATTCGCACCGAAAAGGACCGCATGACCACCCGCATCAAGAGCGCCACGGCGGGTATCTACGATGGTCAATACTACGCCTTCGATTATGACAAGATGATGGGCTTGGATGGTGAGGATGACCATGAGCCGGAGGCGGTTCAGCCACCGAAGACGACCAAGTTCACACGCCGTCCGACGTGCTCCCAGGGTCGGGTGACAGCATCTCCCGCATCGGGGATGCAGGGGTTAACGGCAAGCGTCGATAAGTTCTAAAAAATAAAAAGGGGCCAGTGCAGACTGGCCCCTTTGCTTTACGAGCGTCGTGGCAGGTATCGCTCAGGAGTTAGTTCACGATGGACATGACCACGGGGGCAGACAGCGCACTCAGCTCGCCGGTAGAGAAGTCCACCTTGCTATGCACGCTATCGAGTGACCACTTGGCAGCGCTCACCCCATCGCCATCCGTGGCGGTGCAAATGTACTGGTTCACATAGGCCGTATCCCGGCTCATCGGGATAACCGCATAGACGCCATCCACGCCGCTAACGCGCTGCTCTACACCGTTGGATATATTCAACAACCGATTGCCACCGTTCTCGTTCCAGCCGTTGATACGGTCACACGTTGCATCGTCGTCAGAGAAGCTCGTCGATGCTTGTGCGGAGACTTTTGGGATGCCGCTACACATCATGGTGCTACCGGCCATCACTGCGTCATACACAACGCTGTCACGGTCAGCCGGTGCATAGCTGACACCGATAACACCGTCACTCACCGTATAACTCGTGCAGTTGGCAAGATTGATGTTGGTGCCATCAAACGATATGGCGGTGGCCAGCATGCCCAGATTGCCCTTTGGCAATTCGGCTTGCTGGACTACGTTACCCCCTGTGATGTTGAACAACAGGTAGTTGGTCATCGCATAAGCCTGTCCATCCTTTTGGAAGACGGACATCACCATTTCATCACCAGTGTCCAGCAGGTTGCCATTTAAGTACGCCTTCCCGCCATTCACGGTGAACAGGTCGCCGTTGGGCATTAACAAGATGCGACCGATATCGGTTTTGTCTGCATCCGTACTATCTGCATAGGCGATTTCGCTGAATGTCAGGTCATCCCAGTTCGGCGTCAGTCTGTACCACTTGGAATCTTCCTTGCGATAGATAACGTCGTTGGTCGCATTGTGCAGGCTGTTCGGGCCAGACGCGTAACTCACGGCGTTCACGTTCCAGGCGTTATAAAGCGCCGCCAGCGTCTCCACCAGAATCATCTTGCCGGTGGAGTATTCGACCAGATAGTGACGATACTCCTTGGTGTTGGCGGTCTTGTTGGTCGTGACAAACAGCTCGACCATGGCGTGGTCATCATCCAGGCGAATCATGCCGGTGGGCAGAACAGTTTCACTAGATGTGTTGCCATTCTCATCCAAAAAGTTGGTCTTGAACTGGTTACCACCGACATCGGTTGCCACCAACTCTACCGAGGTGGCTACCTCATCGGCATACGCTGCTGTGATAGGACTCCAACTGGTAGCGGCCCGAGTGGTCGTCAGGGTTGCCGATTGTGTGCCGACCAGTGCGGCCACATCCTGAACCGGAGTGAAGGTTAGGCTGGCTTTAGCGCCACCATTATCACTGGATGAGCCACCACCGCCGCAAGCTGACAAGGTAGCCATCAACACGATGGCCAAGGGTGTTTTGTTCATAGTTGTTCCCGTTGTGTTGTTATTACACGATGACACCCGGCCAGAGCCGGGTGCGCATCAGCCAAGTGCTATCAGCACTCTTCATATCCGGCGGGGATACGGTCTTTCGAGTCGATTTCTTCTCGGGATTGACCGATGACCCAGTTCACCCGGTCCCAGAAGGTTTGACCGTCTGATTCGCTCAGGCCGTACTCTTGTTTCACTTCACGCTTGGCGGTGGACTCTTTCATCTGAATCATTTTGCTCATGGGTTTACTCCTTGGATTGCTACTGCTTAGTGGTTGACGACAGTGCTGGACGGCTGCGACAGGTGGTGTCGCAAGACGACAGGCAGCGTCGCCAGATTTAAAAATCGTGAACTGAGTCACGAGTGAGTCAGGGCGGTGCCTGGCTCATCAGGCTCAACAGCTGACGTAAATCGCGAACGATTTGTTCATGGATAAAACCGGGGGAGATAACGGTCAGTCCCGGCATCCAGGACTTGATAACGGGCAAGATTTGATTGGCATCGAACACGCGACTGGTGAGCAGCAAGGAGCCGTCATCCAGCGTTTTGACAATCTCCTGCTCCGGCAATAACGGACGATGCTGAAAGTTAATGGCTATCGAGACATGGGCCTTGAGTAGCACTTCAATCATGCCGGAGCGCCATAGAGTCGGGTCGGTATCGATTTGCCGCTGTATCACCGGGTCAGGGGTGAAGGCTTGCTGGGAGAGTTCAACCAGCTCGATGGTACTCAGCGGATAGGCTTGCAAGCGTCCTTCATTGACGCCGACTAAATGCCAGGTGCCCTTGTAGTTGATGAGCTGATAGGGACTGAACAGCTGCTTGCGTTGGTCTTTGGTTATCAACCAGCATTGCAAGTGCCCGGTTAACGCCTGCTCCAAGACCGGCATATGCCGACTCAACGGCTCAGCCGATGCGGCATTGAATCCTTTGATAGCAAACAAGGCCGGGTTGTTCTTATCCAGCAACTGCCGCAAGCGCTGCTCGCTGGCATAGGGGAACAAGTCAGCGATACCTAACTGTTCGGCCAGTCGCCGCAAGTCTCCATCGTTCTTGTGATGCAAATAATCCGACCGTAACCAGTATTGCCGGTTACGGTTTTCAATCGGCAGATAGCTCAGGCGTTCGTTGAAGTCCCGTTGCAGGGTACGCAGGGTGACGTTGTACTCAGCGGCCAGCTCGTGCAGGTGCAACTTCTCACCGCTATACAAACGGGTGAGGAGCATACCGAGGCGTTGAGCAATCTTGTCGTGTTCGTGCATACCGCTACACAAAGGCTGAAACCGTGTCGCGGATTATCAAGGAGGGCCGCGACAGGGCCTGACGTTTGACAGAGCAGGAAGTTTTTCGCAAAAGCCGTCATCGACGATGGGCTTTTGTCATCAGGGGTGGGGTTTTGTTATCAACCGGCGAGAGGCGATTGAGCAGGCCAGGAAGGCCCGTCAGGACAGGCGGTGGCTGTTTGTGAGGAAGGTGAGCTAAAACCGGTTATCGAGCTGCTGAATGGCGAGGATCGGTATCTCACACTGGGGGAGATACCGATGTCATGGCCGACGGATCACTTTATCCATAGCTCTTTAATCTTGCTTGTGCTGAGCATTGAATATACCCACTCTCTTCCAATCTTTTCCTTCTTGAATAGTTTCAAGTCTACTAACCCATTTAGAGCGGTTGCAGCTGTGTTATATGAACAGCCCAGATTATCTTTCGTGTTTGATATGGTGAAGTGTTTAGCAAGGCCGCTTTTTGCAACTTGAAATACTGTTTGTTGTTTATCAGATAGTTTCTTGTATAGGCCCGAGTTCCATAGCCATCCGTTGAATTCTTCGATATCGTCTAGAGTCTTCTTGTAGGCGTTTTTGAATTCGTTGATTGCTCTTATCGTTATGCTGCTCTGGTAGTCGAGGAAATAGGTCAAGTCCATTTCATCACTTTCCGTGTATAGATAGCTCTTCCCGTATTTAACTGGTGCAGCTTTTAACAGCACGCTGATTGCTATATACCTGAATGCGGCAAAGTCATTTTTGAACATATACCAGTAAAACAATGATCTAGCGACTCTGCCATTGCCGTCGTAAAAAGGATGTTCATACCCAATTGAAAAGTGAAGCGTCATCGCTTTCACCAGTGGATGAACATAGTCTTTGCTATTTATGTCATGATGATTTGTATTAGCCCACTCAGCGATCGATTTTAGCCTTTTTCTTAGTCCATCGGCAGATGGTGGTGTGTGCACCGTATTACCTTCCGCATCGACAACTTCAACATCATCTGTGGTTCTAAATGTTCCTGGTCTATATTTTTCGTCATCAATTCCCTCGACTCCGATTTTATGCAGCTCCGAAATTAGAGAATATGACAGTTCTTTATCTTTGTTCTCCCAGGCATATTTCATCATCTTGAAATTTCCCAAGATCATTTTTTCATCCGGTGTTCTTGGTTTACGCTTTCTTTTTAACAAGTCTTTGGCAACTATGGTCGTTGTGGCTGCGCCTTCAAGCTGGCTACTGCTAATTGCTTCATCCTCAACCAAGTCATGCAAAAGATATTCAAAATGTTTGGATTCCCCGATTTTACTGGTCATCCACTCTAGAGCGGCGCTCGTTGCATTCCTATCCGCTTCCGAGATGGCTTTTTGGATCGTTGATGTGAGGTAAAAGCCACATGGTTTCTGTGGCGATCCAAGTAGTATCAATGTGCTGATATGCTTGAATCTTGCCAACTTTACAACAGCCCAAGCTAGCGCAGGATCGACGCCCTTCGGTAATCTGTACTGCAACTCATCAAAATGAAGGTAACGACCTTTCCCATCCACAGGAGAGAACAGCTCCAGATAGTCCCCGAACTTATCGGGGCATGTCGAACTTATATGATTAAAGATGTTGGGAATTCGGTCTTTTGGGGGCAAGGCAATCTTGTTCATCTCAAATTCTCCATTATTTGAAATAGATGCTATCTCAGTTGTTCATTTCAAGAAACGTATTTTTTGAGATATGAGTGTCGTTCGGGATTGATTTGGAGGATTTTCTGATCTACCAACCCGTACCTCTGTAGGGAGGGGGATGTCTGCGATAGCGGGAAGTTTTTCGCAAAAGCCGTCATTGACGATGGGCTTTTGTTATCAGGGGAGGGGTTTTGTTATCAGCCGGTGAGAAGCGAGTGAGCAGGCCTGTTAGGCTGGTCAGGACAAGCTGTGGCTGTTTGTGAGGAGGACGAGTTAAAACCGGTTGTCGGGCAGCTAAACAGCGAGGATCGGTATCTCACTGTAGGGTGAGATACCGAGAGTGGTAGGGAGGGGTCTTAATTACTCGTGTCGATTCAGTGACATCCGGGGATGCATTTGAATTGGTCATTGATTGTGGATGTAACAAGGCCGCGACGGAGAGCCAAGTATTGTCACGGCCTTGTTATTCTTAGCGCAACACTAGTACCGGTATCGAGCTGTGATTCAATAGTCTAGTTGTATTACTTCCAACAAGAAATTGACGAAGTCTAGAATGCCCATAGGCACCCATGATTAGTAAGTCGATATGGCGCTTTTCGATATGGTTTTTCAATGCAGCTTCAACATCACCAGTCAGAATGTGTATTTCAACATCGATACCGGCAGCTTGCAGCATGGTTTGCGCACCAAATAACTGTTCTCTGGCTCCACCGACCATGACTAAGTCGCAGTCTAAACCGTGCAATAGAGGACTAAGCGTCAATCGAGAGAGAATATTTCGTGACGTTTCACTCCCATCATAAGCGACCATCACTCTGCTTGGCGCTTTAAAGTCAGCTTGAACGACCAGAATGGGGGTGTGCATCACTCGCACAACACTTTCCAACTGACTGCCAACCTGACTATGTGATTTTGTGCTCAGTTGCCCTTGCTTGCCCATAATAATGAGCCGAGTTTCTTGTTCTAAATCGGTTAGCGCATCGAGCAGATCCCCATGACGTTGCGAGATTTTAGGAACTATCGCGGTTGCAACTGGTTGATGAGCCATCACCAGTTGCTTGGCCAGGGAAAGCATATGTTTGCCTTGCTCTTGTGCCAGCTTGCTACGTTGCTGATCTAACTGAACTAATTCAGCAAGCAACTCTTCTCGGCTATCGATGCCAATACTGCCAGACCAGTCATCAGTTGCTATGGCAGAGGCGTTTTTCTCTAATACGTGCAGTAATTTCAATGGCGCATTTAAACGATCCGCAGTCCAAGCAGCCCATTGGCTGACCGCCATCGTGCAGTTAGATCCATCGATACAGGCAATAATCTGTTCTTTCATCATCTTAAATTCCTCTGGCTCAATGGCCGCCCATCAGTTTTTCAACTTCTTCGGGCTTATCGTGGATGCCGAAACGGTCGACAATGGTGGCGCTGGCCTCGTTCATGCCGATGAGCTCAACTTCGGCTCCTTCCCGACGGAACTTGATCACCACCCGATCCAACGCACTGACGGCGGTGATATCCCAAAAATGGGCATGACTCAGATCGATGACCACCTTCTCCAGCACTTCTTTGAAATTGAAGTGCTCGCTAAAGCGTTGGGAGGAGGCAAAGAAGACCTGGCCTTTGACCGTATAGCACCGGGTGGTACCCTCGGCGTCCAGCTCGCTGCTGACCAGCAGGAAATGGGCAATCTTGTTGGCAAAAAACATCGCCGCCAGCAGCACTCCGGCAAAGACGCCGAAGGCCAGATTATGAGTGAAAACCACGACAACGACCGTCGTTACCATCACGCAACTGGTTGATACCGGATGGGTTTTCAGATTGCGCAGCGACTGCCAAGAGAAGGTACCGATCGATACCATGATCATCACGGCCACCAGGGCCGCCATGGGGATCTGCGAGACCCAATCACTGAGGAATACCACCATCAGCAGCAACATGACGCCCGCTACCAGGGTCGACAGGCGGCCCCGGCCACCCGACTTGATGTTGATGACCGACTGGCCAATCATGGCGCAACCGGCCATGCCGCCGAATAACCCCGCAACCAGGTTGGCAATCCCCTGACCCTTGCACTCACGGTTCTTGTCGCTTGGGGTGTCCGTCAAATCATCCACTATGGTGGCAGTCATCATCGACTCCAGCAGACCCACCACGGCCAGACCCGCCGAGTAGGGCAGGATGATCATCAGGGTCTGCCAGGAGAGCGGTACCTCGGGCCACAGGAAGATTGGCAAGGTGTCCGGCAGCTCACCCATATCGCCGACAGTTCGAATATCCAGGCCAAACCCGATTGAGATGGCGGTCAGCAGCAAGATGCAGACTAACGGCGACGGGATGGTTTTATTGATCAAGGGGAAGAGGTAGATGATGGCCAATCCGGCGGCGGTCATGGCATAGACCACCCAGCTGACATTGGTCAGCTCGGGTAACTGCGCCATAAAAATCAGAATGGCGAGCGCGTTGACAAAGCCGGTTACCACGGAGCGGGAGACAAAGCGCATCAGGCTGCCCAGCTTGAGATACCCCGCCAGCAATTGGAATAATCCGGTGAGCAGGGTGGCGGCCAGCAAATATTGCAGGCCATGCTCTTTGACCAGGGTCACCATCAGCAACGCCATGGCGCCGGTTGCCGCCGAGATCATGCCTGGACGCCCACCGACTATGGCGGTCACCACCGCGATACAGAAGGAGGCATAGAGGCCCACTTTCGGATCTACTCCGGCGATGATGGAAAACGCGATGGCTTCGGGGATCAGTGCCAGCGCGACCACCAAGCCCGCGAGAATATCGCCTCGTTTGTTACCCAGCCAATCCTGGCGTGTGGATGCTAGTAGCATGAATTTCATCCTTTTTTAAATAGCGACGTCGACCCACTGACGATAAGAGCATCGTGGGGATAGTGTCAGTTCACAGGGTGTAGACATACAAAAACACAACGCCTGATCGAACAGACATTGATATGGTCGAACCGGGCGCAAGGGACCGATTCCAGGAGGGAGGTGCAGATTAAGGCGGCGTTACAGTCACAGGGGGATCATCATCCATCGGGTTACAAAACAGGGGCATGGTAAAGAAAAATGTGCGCCGCATCAAATAAAACCAAGCAGCTAGCTGCCATCACTACTTACGATCTGAGCTCAACTATCCCTTGGTCAAGCACATGCGATTAAGTGGTCAAACACAATGCAATTACATAGTCAAGAAAGAGCGATTACGCAGTTGGGGGCGGGCGTGCCTCGCAAAGATGATTCTGCGGGCTAGGCAATGATGTCGGTATCTCACCCAGCCGTGAGATACCGACGTTGCTAGCTGGCCTGCTCCCATTCGGCCTCTTCGGGTTGTGGCAGTTGCGGGGGCGGATTGTGGGTCAGTGCATCATGGATGCAGTTGGCTATCCGTTGGCTGGTCTGTTGCATCCGAGTGTCATGCAAGTGGGCATAACGCAGGGAGGTTTGACTGCTCCTATGCCCGAGCTGGGACTGCACATCAAACAAGGTGCCGCCGTTGGAGACAATCAAGGCGGCGACCGAGTGACGGCAGGTGTGCAGGCAGACGCCTTCTTTATCAATACCAGCCCGAGCCAGCATTTTCTGAAAACCCTTGGTGGGGTTTTGCAGGGGTTTACCTTTTCGATGGCCGGGAAACAGGTAGGGGTTTCCGGGGCGAACGGGCAAGTAGTTGAGCAAGTCCACCGCCATATGGTTCAGATGCAATATCCGGCTGTGACCGTTCTTGGTGTGGGGAATGTATAGGGTCTTCTCCTCCTTGTTGTAGTGTTGCCATTTAGCCTCGGCCAGTTCGGCTCGGCGTAAACCGGTGAGCAACAGCATCTTCACGTACTGGCCGGTATAGAAACTTTGATGTTGGTCAGCCGCTCGGAACAAACGACGGATTTCATCCGGGGTGAAGTAGCGCTCCCGTCGATTGTTCTCCCTAAGCAGGGTCACCAAGATGGCTGGATTCTCTTTGATGAGTCCGGCACGAAATGCCCAGGTCATGATGGCCTTGAGCAGTGACAGCACCCTGTTGGCCGTGGCGGTGGTGAGTCGCTTCAATAACATCTGCTGCATGTTCTGGATTCGGGTGACGGTGATTTCCTCTAGCAGTAGGTTGCCGAACAGGGGCCGCAGGTGGATGCGAAAGCGTTGTTCGTCGGTCTTCCAGCTCCGGTTACGCATCTGGAGATAAGGCAGATAGTCCTCTTGAAACAGATGACTCAGGGTCTTCTGATTACGCTTATCTTCCTTGGCTTGTTGTGGGTCTACACCCTCGGCAATCTTACGTTTGTAATCCAGCGCCAGCTTGCGAGCGGTGCTGACATCGATGGCTGGGTAGTGTCCCAGAGCAATCGCCCGTTTACGGCCATGCATCTGATATCGCAGCAGGAACTTGCGACGGCCTTCGCCCTTGCCGACCAGACAGCGCAAACCGGTGACTTCGATATCGGAATACTCCGCCTCGGTGCTTCTGGCATCCTCTGGATTTGGTGGTAACTCGGCTATGCGCCGGTTAGTGAATTTAAAACGAGTCGGTGAATCGTTCATCGTACCCTCCGCATAGGCTTGGTAAGTGTTGGAGATAACAGCCAAACACGGGAACGAGGAGGTCTAATCCTTGTTCCTGGCTTGGCTGTCGAGGTGGTCGTTGCTCATCGCGCCTTGGCCTGCATGGCTTGGCACGACGGCAACGCGCAAACAGTGGCAGGTGACATGGCTGCTCCGGTCGATATCCGGTGCGCTCCCGTAAAAAACCGACCGCGCCCCGTGACTGCCCCGCAAAAATGGGGAGTTACGGGGCAGGTTTTCCCCTTGGAGTGATTGGGCTTTTCCATTTCAACCCCGTGAACCCGCGAAATTTGCGGGAATAGTGGGTGGGATATTGATGTGACCGGGTTGCCCCGCAAATTGAGATTGCGCCCCGTGTCCGCCCCGCACGAACGGGGGGTAACGGGGCCGGTTTTTCCCTTGGAGTGATTGGGCTTTTCCATCTCAACCCCGTGAACCCGTGAAATTTGCGGGAATAACAGGGGGATTATTCACACGAGAGGGTTAGGGTGTAGACGCCCAGTGACAGGTAACTCAGGAAGTTGCTCTCCCACAGCGCATAGAACTCATGCAGCTCAGACAGCGGCACGACATGAACATGCGCAACCAACCCTTCCTGGCTTGAGAAATCAAAGTCCACCTCCTTGGCCAGCTCCGCATAATCCCCCATGCCGACATAGGAGAAGTCCGTCATATAGACCAAGGACCATAGATTTCCTCGGCGTTGCAGACGGATTTCCACCGGATGAAAACCACCACTCTCCGGGCCATAGCTCGGGTCACGAAAGTTCATCGTCACAGCACGAGCTTGCTGCCATGTGGGCTTGTGGGTGTTCAGTAGGTCAGTCAGACATACCGCGAACTTTGATGAAACCGGCAGGGGCAACCCCTGCCAGCTCAGTGCTATGTCACGGTTATTGATTGGGCCTTGGTGATGGATTGGGTCACGGTGATTCATTGGTGAGTCTCCTCACTGGCCGCCGTGTTACCGGTTTCGGTTTCAGAATCGGCCCCGCTCTCATCCATCTTGTCTGACAAACTGGCCTCGTTATTGGTTGTTTCCAAAAACGAGGGCTCATCGCATGGTTCGTTACCTGTGGCACTGTCCGGGGTCTCTTGTCCCTTCTGGCCCTTGGCCTTTCCCTTGCGAGTCGGTTTATCCATAGACACCGGTTCACCCAGCTGAGTTAACCAGTCGCTCAATGACAACCCAATCCGATGGAAGGGGGAGTTAGGCTCGGCAGCAAGCAACAGCTTCTCAGCTCGTAGAACGGCAGCCAGAAAACCGTGGTTGTTGGCACTGCCACGAACAAACAACGCCTTGAGGGCTACCGATTTAAAGGGCGCATCCTTGAGCAAATCCAACAGCGCCAGAATGTCATCCAGAGATAACCAGTGCTTGCTGAACAGGCCGCCCGTGTCGTTGGCAGTAATGCGCAGGGCATAACGCCCCTCGTCGTTCTTACCGACCTCGTAGTGCAAAAGACCATTGGCCCGAGCGCTCATCTTCGGAGCCTTGGCCGATTTAATAACAGTCCAGACCGGAGCAGCCGCCGCTGCCGGTTGAGTGGCTTTAGTCATGATGATTTTCCTTGTGAATGGATTACTTGAAGAAGTCAGCCGCTTTGCTGCGATGACCTTGATGGATGTGACTGCCTAGCGAGGCAATGGCACCGCTGATTACCCCTAAGTCATCGGTGAGACCGACACCGGGCAGAAAGTCCGGTATCGCATCGACCGGGCACAACAGGTAGGCGAGGGCGCTGACCACAATCGTCTTGACCCACATCGGCGTTTGCTCGTCGGTCATCAACAGGTAAAGCAGGACAGCCTGCTCAACCAGTAACTTCATGCCCTTGATATGCTTGAGCTTGGAGAGCAACGAGGAGCGGTTGATATCAGTCATGCGGCCCACTCCCCATCCCATTCAGACTCCAGCGCCAGGCTCACCACACCGTCACTGATATCCACGACCGGACCGGAATCGCGACCGGTAACGTGCAACAGCTTGAACACCGGATGAGCCTTGTCATTCAACACCGACTGCGAGCCGTCCAGAGCAATCCAGCTCTCCGGTAACGGCAACCAGTACACCGCCTGCTCGGCGCTGTCGGTGGTAAAGCTGCTGGCTCCCATGTTCCAGACCTCTTCAAACACCCCGGACTCGACATCATGAGTGGCCTGACCGGAGAACGAGGCAATGGACAACACCAACTGCCCTATCTGAGAGGAGGGGAGTTGGTGCAAGGCATAGACATTGGTGTGGTTAAACACGGCAACCAGTACCGGTAAACCGGGCATGGGCAGTGACTCCGGTACATAACGACCGTAGATGCGAATGGCTTTGACCAGTTGATGATGACGCAGCAAAGCCCGAGACAGAGTATCAAGATAATCCTGCGTCGCCGTTTTGCCTTCACCAATTGCATCAAATAATGATAATTCAGACATATATATATTCTCCTTGGTTTCCCATGCCGAAATGGTCATGGGTTATCAAGTGATTTATATATATTTATCTTGTCTGATATTCCGGTGATTAGTTTAGTGTGAGCGTTTTATTCTGCATTTCTCGTTAATTAAATAAACCAACCTACGCGCGCGAGGGTTATTTAAATCATGGAAATATTTGTTTAAAGGTGTTTACTTTGAATAATTCATTGGCGTATATTTCAATTCAACGGCAACAACAAGAGGAGCTGAGTTGATAGGGATAAAGAATTGATAACTGATTAGGCATAGGAGCACATTTAACCTAACTAATAAGGAGTGCATATGTCGAATTTATTCAGCTTAATCAAAAATTCAATTCATGATTTCTATCAGGCCAACGAACTTGTGAGTCTTAAATATCGTGAACAAATAGATTTGCGTCAGTTTGACGACAAGATAAACGACGCATTGATGTTTGTTTTCGGCGAAGATTTTGAACATGTCCACATCGGCCCAGGATTCTACGCGTACAAACTCAATGGACGATTGGCAACGCGCCAGGAGAAGGCCCGGTTAGGTCGGTTGATTGTACGGCGGATCCCTGAGCTCATCCCGGCCATCAAGAGCTATCCCCTCAGCGAACCGGAACAGCTGCGATCCTGCCGTAAACTGTTCCAGAGCGTGAAGGCCAAGAAGCGATTGACTGAGATTGAGGCGCTGATCGCGGCACTGTATAGATGATGTTAACCCCCTAGCCTTAACGGGCTAGGGATTTATTCTTTGGGTAATCGCTCTTACTTGATCATGTCTCTAGTGCCGACTACAGCAAACAGTTGAACGTTAATTTTTTAGCCGAACTAGGGATGGTCTTAGCACCAAGAGTAGGCATGCTGCGGTTATGGCGCATCCGGTTGAAAAGCTGAACGCGACCGCTGGCGAATAGCTCTGATACAACCAGCCAAAGATTAATGACGCGGGCAATAACATCACCCCACACACCAGATTGAACCAACCAAAAGCCATTCCTCGGGTTTCCTTGGGCGCGATATCCGCAACTAATGCCTTCTCCACCCCTTCAGTGGCAGCCATGAACAGGCCATACAGGGCAAAGAGTACGAATAGTGCAACACCATCGGTCTGAATAAACCCCAAAGACAAATAGACGAAGCCGTATGCTAAGTACCCGCACGTCAACATACCGATACGGCCATATTTATCCGACAAGGCGGACAATGGTGTTGAGAATAGAGTGGCAACGGCAGATACCGCCGCCCAAAGAAGTGGAATATGGGCTTGAGTGACACCAAGCTCCTGAGCTCGCATCAACAAAAACATGTTGGAAGAGTTACCCAGCGTAAATAGTGCGACGATGGCCAGGTAATAACGATACGCCCTCGGCAGAGCCGCAATCCGCCATGACCAGTTAATCTTTGAAGGCGACGGTGCGATGGGCGGCTCTTTGATTTGACTTGCCAGCCACAGACACAGCATCGCAGGAAGAAATGCCAACAGGAAAATGCTCTTGAGCGATAAACCGGCCCCTAGCAGCAATGCCGCTACTAACGGCCCGATAACAGCTCCGGCGTTATCCATCGCCCGGTGTAATCCGAAAGCAAGCCCCCGTTGTTCACTCTTCACGGCATTCGCCAGTAAGGCGTCTCTCGGCGAGGCTCTAAGCCCTTTGCCAACGCGATCGGCAAAGCGGATCACCAACAACCAAGGCCAACTACCAATAAAAGCAATCAGAGGACGCACCAGGCCCGCCATACCATATCCCCACAAGAGCCAGGGTTTGGCCTTCTGCGTCCGGTCGTAGAGCAGACCCGAGCCGAGCTTTAACAAGCTGGCCGTTGCCTCAGCTATCCCTTCAATCAAGCCCAGCGACTTTGGCCCCGCCATCAGAACCGAGGTGAGGTAGAGAGGGATGAGGGGATAAAGCATGTCACTGGCACTGTCGTTGATCAGGCTGATGGCACCAATGAGCCACACTGTCCTTGGTAATTGTTGGAGCATTCCTAAAAAGTTCATCTGTTCATCCTTGATGTCAATTTGGCTGCGTCTTTTATCTGGTGTTACTAGGGGCCTGGAACAGGTTGTGGTCAGTTGGCATCGAAGGAAGCTCAGATCATCCACCACGATGTATTCCCAATCAAAAAGCAAACTCCGCTCACCTGTTTGTCGGCCCCCAATGAAACGGCTAATCTCCCGATATCGATTCCAATAGCTCACAACGATGCAAGACCACGCGAACTTGCTTTAGCTCTTCAGCATGTTGCTGGATAAAATCCCGCAGTTTGTGCTCGATGTCGATGAGCTCAATACAACTTGGATGGTGAGGAGCGCTCACCTCGGGGGTGCGAACACTGAGTTTATTCCCCGGCAAATATCCAGCATGAACGCTGTGATGCAGCACTTGCTGAATACCGGCTCGATGGGCCGACTTGAGCAAAAAGTGTCCCAGAGATGGCGGCAGCAAGCGATGCCAGAACTTGGATCGGCGGGCATGTGCCGCATGTGGGAAATAGAGGCGGACAGCAGCTAACTTATTCATTTGGAGACTCTCTGGGAAATCACAAGATAATGAGCAGAGAAGGCTCGCTCCTTTCGATAGTCAGGGATGTCCGCCAGCTTGATATTCTCAGGCATCGGGACGTGCTTGGGCGAGCCGACTCGCTGTGAACGGTAAATGCTGGCATATCCCGAGAAGAGATAGCTAACGACACAGGCGATCCCGGCATAGACCCCCATCTCTGCACCGAAGAGCTCGACGGCCATGAACGTAGATGCCAGGGGCGTATTGGCCGCGCCTGCAAAAACAGCCACAAAACCGACGCCTGCCAGCAGCGGAAAGGGCATATTCAGGATTGGAGCCAGAGCATTACCCAATGTGGCCCCAATGTAAAAGAGTGGTGTGACTTCTCCACCCTTGAAACCACTAGCTAACGAACTCACCGTAAAACCCAGCTTGGCGATGAAATCATAAGAGGGGAGCGGCTGACGGAACGTATCCACAATGGTAGGAATGCCTAGGCCCAGGTACTTGTCCCCACCGCAAAACCAGACCAGAGATACGATGACCAAGCCGCCTAGCAATGGACGTAATGGCGCGAAGGGCACCACTTGCTTGAATATTTTGCCCAAGCCATGGGTCAAAATAGAGAACAGTTTTCCGGTCAGGCCGAAGATGGCTCCAGCGATTAGCATGGCGCAGATCCCCCAAATCGATACTTCTGGAACAGAAGGGATGAAGTAGTGGGTGTGCTGGATCCCCCACCACAACCCAACCTGATCGGCCACAATCGAGGCGACAAAGCAGGCCAGGATGGCATCATATCGCATCCGTCCTATCGCCAGGACCTCCAGCCCGAAGACGGCCCCGGCCAGCGGGGTACCAAACACCGAAGAAAAACCGGCGCTGATCCCTGCCATCAACAAGACGCGTCGCGCATCGCGGGAGAGCCCGAATACGCGTGTCAGTTGATCGGCCAAAGCGCCGCCCATCTGCACGGCGGTTCCTTCACGCCCCACCGAAGCCCCAAACAGATGAGAGACTACGGTCGCCCCTAGTACCAAAGGAGCCATGCGTAGCGGAATGACTTTCTTGGGATCATGGATTTCGTCGATCAACAGGTTGTTACCGGCTTCGACCTGTTGACCAACCTTCAGGTAGATCCAGCCCACCCCAAAACCAGCCAGGGGTAACAACCAGATCAGCTCGCGATGACCAAGACGGGTCTGGGTTGCCCACTCCAAGGCAAAGAGAAACAGAGCGGATGCCGAACCGGCGAGGATAGCGACTAGCGTCGAGAGAATGAGCCACTTGGCCAAGTAAGGAAGCAGCTCGATACCGGGTAACGCATCAAGCTGTCTATAGCGATGTTTATGCTTCATATCAGTCCATGGAATGAAAAATTCATTGCCCTGAACGAAATAGAAAGCATGCGGATGCAACTACACCTTCCTATCAAGTTCAGGAATTGATGTAGGCATCATCAGCCTTCAATTAAGGCGGTTTCTGAAACGGAGGAATGCCATCTCCGCGGAAGATGTTACCACAATCACATTTTTTGAGAAGCCCACGTCGCCATGACCATATGTAGCGATTAGTCGAGTACTCCAGACGACGCTGGGGAGAGAAGGGCGAAATGAGGAAGGCGGACACCCACCCAGACCAAGGTGGGTGTCCGGTAGCCGTCACTTCAGTGCTTGCTCGACAGCCACGGCCACAGCCACCGAAGCGCCAACCATGGGGTTATTCCCCATTCCGATCAGCCCCATCATCTCCACATGGGCAGGCACCGAGGAGGAACCGGCAAACTGGGCATCGGAGTGCATACGCCCCATGGTGTCGGTCATGCCATAGGAGGCTGGTCCCGCTCCCATGTTGTCAGGGTGTAAGGTTCGTCCTGTTCCGCCACCCGACGCAACCGAGAAAAATTTTTCGCCCGCCAACAATCGCTCTTTCTTATAGACCCCCATGACCGGATGCTGGAAGCGGGTCGGATTGGTTGAGTTGCCGGTGATGGCTACATCAACTCGCTCCTGATGCATGATGGCGACCCCTTCACGCACGTCATCCGCGCCATAGCAGCGCACAGCGGCGCGCTCGCCAGCGGAGTAGGCTTTCTCCCTGACGATGGCTAGCTTACCCGTGGCATAGTCAAACCGGGTCTCGACATAGGTGAAGCCATTGACCCGCGAGATGATCAATGCGGCATCCTTGCCCAGCCCGTTCAGAATAACTCGTAATGGTTGGTTGCGCGCATTGTTGGCCGAGCGGGCCAGCCCTATGGCACCTTCGGCGGCAGCAAAGGACTCGTGTCCGGCACAGAAGGCAAAGCAACCGGTCTCTTCACGCAGCAACATCGAGGCCAAATTCCCATGACCAACCCCGACCTGTCGATCATCAGCCACCGAGCCGGGAATGCAGAACGATTGCAGCCCCTCACCGAGGGTGATAGCCACATCGGCGGCCTTGGTCTGCTCTCGCTTGATAGCCACCGCAGCACCGACCAAATAGGCCCAACCGGCATTTTCAAACGCAATCGGCTGGATGGACTTGACGATCTTTCGCACATCCACCTCACGCGCCAGACACAACTGCTCGGCCTCTTCCAGCGAGGCAATGCCATTGGCCGCAAGAAACGAGGAGATCTGGGCGATCCGTCTTTCATATCCTTCAAACAAAGCCATGGACGACTCCTTATTCCTTGCGTGGGTTGATGACTTTGACCGCTTCGGCAAAGCGGCCATAGGTTCCGGTTGCCTTGGTCAGTGCCTCCTGGGCATCCATCCCCTTGGCGATCTGATCCATCATCACCCCCAACTGGACGAACTGGTATCCGATGATCTCGTTGTCGCTATCCAATGCCAGCTTGGTGACATAACCCTCGGCCATCTCCAGATAGCGAGCGCCTTTGGCGCTGGTACCATACATAGTTCCTGTCACGCTACGCAACCCTTTGCCCAGATCCTCCAGACCCGCGCCGATGGGGAGCCCGCCTTCGGAAAAGGCCGTCTGACTACGGCCATAGACGATTTGCAAAAAGAGCTCACGCATGGCGACATTAATAGCATCACAGACCAGATCGGTATTCAGTGCTTCCAGAATGGTCTTGCCCGGCAGGATTTCCGCCGCCATGGCTGCCGAATGGGTCATCCCAGTACAACCGATGGTTTCAACCAGCGCCTCTTGAATGATCCCCTGCTTCACATTAAGTGTCAGCTTGCAGGCGCCCTGCTGCGGTGCGCACCAGCCCACGCCGTGAGTCAGGCCGGAGACATCGCTGACCTCCTTGACCTTAATCCATTGCCCCTCTTGCGGTATGGGGGCCGGGCCGTGGTTGGGGCCCTTGGCCACCACACACATCTGCTCGATTTCATGTGTCTGAATCATGTGTCCAGCTTCCTTCGTGTTGGTCGAACCCTGAACCTAGCAGAAAAACCACATAAAAAATCTGGATATGCATCACACATTCAAACCGTTCACCACCGCCGGTTGAGATGAAGCCTAGGACTCAGTCTGGATGACAAATCTTCCATTCTTGCGTGAAAATTCGGTTGGTTGGTTAGCGTGAAGAACAGGTTGTCACCATGTACTGCGGGGAATGAAAGAGGATCCGTTTTGGATGAGGAATGCTATTGCAACGAACTTAGATGCGCTCGCTGACCATTCCAAACTCAATAGGTGTCAGCGTATAAAAAACATCAATATTATTATTTTTCAACATGTTGAATATGGATTCTGCTTCGTCTGGTGTGACGGCCAGAGTCACTTCTAATGGTTGGTCACTCAGTTCAAAAAAATGAATCGAATGCAATTTGTGATCGTGACCAAACCCTTCACTGGCGGCAAACATGGTGGCACCTCTAACGCCGAGATTCCTGGCGGCCTCGATAATCCACTGAGCGACAGACTGACCATGCACTCGACGATCTTGTTGGGTAAAAAAAGACAGTTTGTATCCCTGCATGTAGCACCTCCTATCACATTCGATGAAAAAGAGAGACGGTTGCTATACCAAGTAATGTCATGGCGAGAGAGCCTAAAACATGTGCAGATACCGATGCACAGACCCAAAGCCATCGGCCTTGTTGTAATAAGGAACTCACTTCAGCCGAGAAAGTAGAAAACGTCGTCAGTCCTCCCAGAAAACCGGTAATGATCAGCAGTCGCCACACCATATCAGTATTAGGATTAAGAGCGAAAAACGAAAGGGCTATACCGATAAGATAGCACCCCAATAAATTGGCTATCAGGGTGCCGGGCGGTATTGTGGGGAAGAGCGCATTTAGTGCCAGCCCAAGCAGCCATCTTAACACTGCTCCACAAGATGCACCGATGCTGATCATGAGGACAGAATTAGCCATATAGCCGCCATAAACAATGAGCCTCAGTGCATCATATCCTGACTGAAATCACTCAACCAGTGCCACTGATTTGACTTGTAACCATACCTGTTTACCACTGGTGATCTGTAGTTCATGAGCTGCTCGAGTCGTTAGCCTGGCAATCAAAATCGCCGTTCCCACACAGACCCTCACCAAGGTTAACCCCGGATGTTCATCAATCTGGATGCTATCGACTATGCCATGGAAATGATTCTGGATACTGGTATCGTGCTGTTGCTGTAACGAGATACTGACATCTCGGGCTAGAACCCGTATCCGGGCCTTGTGACCCACAGGATGACCAATATCTTTTGCCCACAGCGATCCGCCAGGAAATGCCACTTGCATCAGTGACCACGTCTGATCCCGTTGGCTGATTTCTCCTTCCAGCACAACCCCAGCCTCTTCACCAAGCCGGATGGGTAAATCAATCCGCGACAGGGTCTCAACCAATGGTCCTTGCGCCAAAGCCCGTCCATCTGCCATGACGACGATATGATCCGCTAACCGGGCAACTTCATCGGGTGAGTGGCTGACATACAGGATGGGAATTTTCAATTCACCATGGAGATTTTCCAGATAGGGTAGGATCTCCTGCTTACGCGCCAAGTCCAGCGCTGCCAACGGTTCATCCATTAACAATAACCGGGGATTCACCGCCAAGGCCCGAGCAATACCGACCCGCTGTTTTTCTCCGCCCGAGAGTTCACCGGGTTTACGTTGCAACAAATGTTCAATACCCAGCAAGCCAATCGCTTGCTCCAAACTGGCTATCTTCCCCTGTTGGCTTCTGGCTTGCCCATATTTCAGGTTCTTCAGTACGCTCAAATGCGGAAATAAATTGGCATCCTGAAAGACATACCCTATCGGACGCTTATGCGATGGCAGGTAAGTGTTCTCGTCTTGCCAGACCTCACCCTTGAATTGACACATCCCCAGAGGGAGGGAACCCAATCCAGCCAGACAGCGCAGCAGGGTGGTTTTCCCCGAGCCGGAGTGACCAAATAGGGCTGTCACGCCAACGCCGGGCAATTGCAAATCGACATTCAATGAAAACCCGGACCATGACTTGGCAAACCGGGCATAAATCATTGCGTTTGTACCCATGATTACCTCCGAGGTTTCTCAGAACGTCCCAGGTGCAGACCCAGTAGGACAAGAAAGGAAAACACCAACATGACGGCCGCCAGACGATGGGCATCGGCATATTCCATGGCTTCGACATGGTCATAAATTTGTACTGATGCAACCCGAGTGACGCCCGGCAAGTTGCCGCCGATCATCAGCACTACACCAAATTCACCAATCGTGTGGGCGAAGGTCAGAATGCTGGCGGTGATAAACCCTGGAAATGCCAATGGTATCGCTATGGTAAAGAAGCGATCCAGCGGTGAGGCTCGCAACGTCGCCGCCGCCTCAAGAGGTCCATCACCGATCGCTTCAAATGCGTTCTGTATCGGTTGAACCATGAACGGTAGTGAATAGAACACGGAGGCAAACACCAATCCGGCAAAAGTAAACGGCAGAGGACCAATTCCGAACTCCGCCAGCAGTTGTCCGACAATGCCCTGCGGCCCCATCGCCAATAGCAAATAAAAACCCAAGACTGACGGTGGCAGCACCAGAGGTAAGGACACCACGGCTCCGATAGGCCTCTTGAGCCAACAAGCCGTTCTGGCTAACCACCACGCCAGTGGCGTTGCCAGTATCAGCAAAATCAGGGTGACAAGAGCAGCCAGCTTTAACGTCAGCAAGATGGCTTGCCAGTCGTTCTCTGTTAATGACATAAGGATCCCTCGCGTGAACTAATGGGCATGGCTGAAAACTTTGTACGCCGAGAGCAGCAGGATGCCGCCTAGGCCAATCATCAGTGCATGGGCTGGAACTATCCCCAATATCTGCGACCCCAATGCACTACCTGCTATCGAACCCACTACCATGGCCCACAACAAGCCACGCTCTTGACTCAGAACGGTAAAGGCGCTGGCTTGGCGATAACGCAAGAAGCCAACGATCATGGTCGGCAGACTGACCGCCAGCGAAACACTACCCGCCAGCTTGATATCCAGCCCGAATAAGAGAACTCCGGTCGGGATCAGCAACTCGCCTCCCGCCACCCCCAAAACGGCGGCAACAGCACCAATCCCCAACCCCGCAACCACACCTGCTAACCGGAGTAGCCAAGGGTTATCCAGCAGGGGTTGCCCCACGGTCCTAAGGGGGAAAAAGGCTTCACTCAACATCAACACCGCCAAAGTCAGGAGTAGCAGCAAGATGATCCGGTTCAGCCATCGAGCCGAGAGGCGCTGCATATAACCTGCTGCCCACCAAGCACCGATCAGGCTGCCAGCAAGCAAGTTGAAGACCACAGCAGACGCTGACCACAGTGTGGAAAACTGGATAGCATGACTACGAAACAGCATGGCACTGCTGACCACCACCAGACTGATGGCCTTATTCAGGATCACCGCTTCCAGCGTCGGGACACCAAACGCCCCAACCAGCACCGGCAAACGAAATTCTGCACCACCAAGGCCAATCAGGCCGCCTAGAGAACCGATCAAAGAACTACTGAAGAAGGCACCGCTGTTGCGGTGCCGGATCATACGCCATGCCATAGCGTCTCCTTATTTAGCCAACTGCTCGCCGGGTAGTACAAAGCCATATCGCACCATGGTGGTCCGACTGGCGGGGCTCTGCATATAATCCGCGAAGGTTTTGGCAAGGGGATTGTCTTTGCCATGGTTGGTAATCACAAACGCTTGATTCAATGGTTCATGCAGCGAATCAGGAAGCAACTGGTAAAAACCCAACTGGCTCATCTTCGGGCTCATGGCCAGAGAAAGCGCCAGTAGCCCCACTTGGGCATTGCCGGTCTGCACGAACTGAGCGGTTTGGACTATGTCTTCACCCAGTACCAGTTTGCTCTCCATCTTGTCCCAGACGCCCGATGCCTTCAGCGCCTCTTCTGCACGTTTGCCATAGGGCGCATGCTTCGGATTGGCAATGGCAATTTTTTTGATGTCAGACGCCAGCAGATCCTGCATGGTCATCGTCTTGACCTTGGGATCGGTACTCCATAACACCAAACGACCTACTGCGTATGGTATGGGCTCTGGTTGAGCAAACCCCTTGGCAATCAGCTCCTTGGGGAACTTAATATCGGCAGAGAAAAACATATCGTAGGGAGCGCCCTGTTGGATCTGGGTAAAGGACTTACCTGACGAACCAAAAACGACTTCAACCTTGTCGCCGGGATGACACTGATTAAAAGCGGCAGCAATCTCTGCCATGGCAAACTTCATATCAGCCGCAGCGGCGACCGTAAGTGTTCCAGCGCTTGCAGAAGATATAGACACAACAGCAAAGCACAAGAGTAAAGCAAGACGACGAGCAATAGACATGGGAACTCTCCTTGTACCAAATAGAACAAAATTGTTGGGGTCATGACCTGGATCTGTCTACAAGTAGCGATTGTTGCAACAAGTGGCGTTATATAGATCCGGCTACAAGGCGCATTTCAAGATTTGGGCCAGAAACAGATGATAGCCAACTGGATAGGTAGGCTAATAGTGAGTGCTTGAGCGAAGGGAGAATCGTAGGCGGATAGGCGTCGTGGTAACGCAATATGTTTAAGTGCATAACGGAGAGGCCGATGAAGAGATCCCATTCCCGATCTATTCTGTTGGCGGCCATTGCCCATATTCAAAAATCACGGAGTTTGGCTGGAAGGGCGCAGAAGTGCTGAAATTCATTTTCTTTTATCATGATCTGAATTGATGAATACGGATTTTCAGTCCGGTGCTCTAGGCCGACCGGAAGGTGCCAGATTTCGACCAGACGCGCATAGCAAAAAGGCCCTGCATTGCTGCAAGGCCTTGTGCTGTATGGTGCCCGGACTCGGAATCGAACCAAGGACACGCGGATTTTCAATCCGCTGCTCTACCGACTGAGCTATCCGGGCAAGGACGCGCATTAGACCTGTCGGCGCGTCACTTGTCAACGTCAATCTGCATCAATGTGTTGCGCCAGGGGATGTTGCCGGCTGGCCACGCCTGTGGTCGGGGAGCTGGCTGACGAGGCGGTTGGCTACTTCATCGGCACCATTGACCACCGATGTCGCGCCTTGCTTGAGGAGCCATTCCACCTCGTCACCAAAGTAGGCACAGGCGAGGATGGTACGCTCAGGCGCCAGCATGCGCTGGTGGGCAATGATCTCGCCGGCCTCGAAGCTGTTCGGAATGGCGACGATCAGCACACAGGCCTCCTCGATGCCGGCTGCACTCAGGGTGTCTGGCAACACAGCGTTGCCATGCATCACCTCGAATCCCTGTTCGCGCAGACGCTCGGTCTGTCCCGGATCGCTTTCGACAATCACCAGCGGTACGCGAGCCGAACGCAGTTGTTCGGCGATGCGGCTGCCGATGCGGCCGCCCCCTACCAATACCACTTTATCGGCGGGCACACTCTGACGTGGTGGTGTGTCGCCCTCTTCGCTGATGCGCTTGGCCGCCTCGAGGCGGTCGATCAGATTGAACAGGAACGGGTTAACCAGAATTGACAGGATCGCCCCCGCCAACACTATGTCCCGGGCTTCGTTGGGCAGCAGGCCGAGGGTGATGCCGAGCCCCAGCAGAATGAACGAGAATTCGCCGATCTGTGCCAGGCTGGCCGAGATGGTCAATGCAGTATGGCGATCATGCCCGAACAACCGCACAATGCCGTAGGCTGCCAGCGACTTGCCAAACAGTATGATGATGACGCTGGCCAGCACCGCCAGTGGTGCCGTCAGCAGGATCGCCGGGTTGAACAGCATGCCGACCGAGACAAAAAACAGCACCGCGAACGCGTCCCGCAGCGGCAGCGAGTCATTGGCGGCCTTGTGACTGAGTTCGGAGCCGTTGAGCACTATGCCTGCAAAGAAGGCGCCCAGTGCAAACGAGACATCAAACAGTTCGACGGCACCGAAGGCGATACCGAGGGCGATCGCCAGTACGGCCAGGGTGAACAATTCGCGCGAGCCGGTGGCGGCACTGCGTGCCAGCAGCCATGGAATGAAGCGGCGGCCGAAGACCACCATCAGGGTGATAAAGGTGGCGACCTTGCCGAGGGTCCAAGCCACTTCGCTGAGCAAGTGCCCCCAACTGGCGCCTTGACCATCCTCACTGGACAAATTAGCCAGCAGTGGCAGCAATACCAGTGCCAGAACCATCACCAGATCTTCGACGATCAACCAGCCAACGGCGATCTTGCCCTCCGGACTGTCAACCATGTTACGGGCCTCGAGTGCCCGCAGCAGCACGACGGTGCTGGCGACAGAGAGTGAGAGACCGAACAGGGTTGCCGCCAGGGGAGACCAGCCCAGGAGTGTCGCCAGCAGGGCGCCGAGCAGGGTCGCGATGGCGATCTGGACTATGGCGCCGGGTACGGCGATGCGTTTGACGGCCATCAGGTCGCGCAGCGAGAAGTGCAGGCCAACACCAAACATCAGCAGTATGACGCCCAGTTCAGCCAGCTCCGGCGCGATATCGGCATCGGCAACATAGCCAGGCGTAAAGGGGCCGACCAGGACACCGGCCAGCAGGTAGCCGACCATGGGAGAGAGTTTCAAGCGGTGAGCGAGCATGCCGAAGACAAACGCCATCAGCAGTGAACCCACCAGGGTGGTAATCAAGGGGAGAGAGTGTTCCATGCGTCACCTCGTCAGGTAGCCGATTCGCATCGGTTCGGTGGCGAAAGCACAGGCGACGGCCTGTAGAGCAAACCGGGGTTTGCGATCCCTTCTGCACTGAAATGGCAGCAGAACCGCTCCGATCCTGGCTCCGAGTATAACGGTCTGAACCTAACTGTCAGTTAAATAATCGGCCAAATATCGTTTTTTCCGAAACCGTGTCGGGCAGGCCGGGGCTGGCTTGCATCAAGGCTGCAGGCGGGAGGGCTGTTCACTCACCTCGGTGGCTGAATAGCGCCAGGCCTGCAGCTTTTCAGGCCAGGTGCCTGCTGGCCAGCCGCCTTTGCGCAACAGCTGGTTGATGAACTCCGGGCGGCCGGGAAGCTCATGCCAGACCGCCGGCAAGAAGGTGGCCTTATGGCCGGGGCTTATCAACCACAGACCGTCCACCCCAGGCGTCAAGGCCGCGGTCAATTCCTGGCGCGAGCCGGCCGGCAGCGGGGCGAGCGGGCCGAGTAACGACAGGCTCAACGTGCACTGTGGTAATTCGCTTTGTCTCAGGGGTGGGAAGCGCGGATCCTCGAATGCGGCAGCACGGGCGTAGCGGATCAGACTGCTGGCCAACGGGCCAGTCGGCTCAAGGCAGCCGATACAACCGCGCAGTTCGCCATGCAGGTGCAGGGTGACAAAGCAGGCGAGCGGTTGCTCGCCTCCGGGGATGTCGTGGACCAGCGCGTCGAGCTGTGCCTGCAACTGGGGTTGCCAATGGCTGGCAATCGCCTGGCGGGCCAGCCGCAGCAGTGTTTGCCGGACGTCGTCACTCAGGGCCTGGATATCAAGCGTAGAAGGCGAGGCTGGCATAACCGACTACCCGAATTTTGTCGCCATTCATATCCCCCGAATTGTACTGCCCTAACAGCCGTGGCCGCCAACCCTGTCGCGCCGCCAGCAGCAGCGCGGCATTCAAGGCGGTGCTGCCACAGGCCTGTTCTGGTTGCAGTGTTGCCTCCAGTGCCATGATTTGTGACAGGGTCACCGTGTCCTGCGCCTTGGCTTCCTGATAACTGAGGTAATGACTGAGATCGCTGCTGACGATCAACAGGGTCGAGCGCTGTTGTAGCAGAGGGTTCAACAACATCTTCAGTCGCTTGGGGGCTATGTTGCCGACGACGATTGGCAGCAGCGTGAAGTGCTGCAACCGGTGCTGCAGCATGGGTAACAGGACTTCGATGGCATGTTCTTGCTGATGGGGATGATCGTGGCGATGGACCTCGGGTTTCCCGGCGAGGGCCGACAGCAGAAGCGGATCCAGCGGTATGTCGCCAAGAGGCGTTGCAAAGCCCTGGCATGCCTCTGATGG
This sequence comes from Pseudaeromonas sharmana, assembly GCF_042649925.1. Classification (NCBI taxonomy): domain Bacteria; kingdom Pseudomonadati; phylum Pseudomonadota; class Gammaproteobacteria; order Aeromonadales; family Aeromonadaceae; genus Pseudaeromonas; species Pseudaeromonas sharmana. The sequence continues at coordinate 117,379 of NZ_JBHSAF010000006.1, read as the reverse complement.
CAGGGCGATCCCCGCAAACGACATCCGGTGTGCCGGACAAAGCACTATGATGCGTTTGTGCAGGCTGGCATCAAGCTGGCAGACCCCCAACGCGGCGAGATCGCCGGAATAGATATAACCCGCATGCGGCAGGATCAGCATGCGTGGCGGGGTAAACTCCAGTGCCGGATGCTGCATGTGTTGCTGTAGCCAATGACTCAAGGTCTCGGCATCGCCTGGATAGAATTGCCCCGCCACTGCAGGGGCGCGAGTCTGCGTCATGCGGGCTCCCGTGGTGAGTCGGTCATCGCCGCTCATAGGCTCATGGTCTGCGTGCTCTAGAATTATAGAGTGTTCAGGAGGTTGGCGATGACAACAGCTGCAATCTGTGAGAGTCGTTATGCTCGGCAACTGGCGGACGGGCGAGTGGAGTGTACCCTGTGCCCCCGCTATTGCCACCTGCGTGACGGGAAACGCGGCGTCTGCTATGTACGCCAGGCGTTGGGTGGCCGGATGGTGTTGGCTGCGTATGGGCGCACCAGTGGTCTGTGTATCGATCCGATCGAGAAAAAACCGCTGTTTCACTTTTATCCGGGCTCGTCGGTACTCTCATTCGGCACGGCGGGCTGCAATTTAACCTGTAAATTTTGCCAAAATTGGCAGATCAGCAAGTCTCGCCAGGCGCATACCCTGTCCGTGGCGGTGACGCCGGACGAGCTGGCACAGCTGGCGCTGCGTTATGGTTGCCGGAGTGTGGCCTTCACCTATAACGACCCGGTGATTTATCTTGAATATGCCAGCGCGGTAGCGCAGGCCTGCCACGCCAGGGCGATTGCGACTGTGGCGGTGACTGCCGGCTATATCAATCCCGAACCTGCGACTGAGTTGTTTGCCGACATGGATGCGGCCAATGTTGATCTCAAGGGCTTCACTGACGCGTTCTATCATCAACTCTGTGGTGGCCAGTTGGCGCCGGTGCTGGAGACGTTGCGTTACCTGTATCATGAAACCGACACCTGGTTGGAGATCACGACCCTGCTGATCCCGGGGCTGAATGATGATGAGCAGCAGCTCAGGGCTATGTGTGAATGGATCGGGAGCGAGCTGGGGTCCGAGGTGCCGTTGCACTTCACCGCATTCCACCCGGACTATCATTTGCTGGATCGGCCGGCGACCCCGTTGGCCACGCTGGTTAACGCTCGGCAGTTAGCCCGGCAGTGTGGATTGCAACACGTCTATATTGGCAACCGATCGGATCTGGAAGGCGAAGGCACCTGCTGCGCGGCCTGCGGACACCGGCTGATCTCGCGCGATGGCTATCGATTGACGGGGTGGCAGTTGCAGGCGGGTGCCTGTCCTGTCTGTCATCAGCCGCTGGCCGGTCGTTTCGCCGCAGAGCCTGGTGACTGGGGGGCGCGGCGTCTGCTGATTCGCCGCTGAACGATGGACGCTGGTTATGCAAGCGGGAGGGGGCTGTCTCGCCACGCGCAGAAAGGGGCATGGCGAGACTGGGGCGTTATTCTGCACTGGCGTTCAGGACTTCCCCCGGTTGCCAGATGCGGTACTGGATGGTGACATCCTTGGGAGCGTAGAGCACAACGGGCAGGCGACTGTTGTAGCGTAGCAGGAAGCCTTCGCCATAGACGGGTACTTGCGCCTGGTGTTTGTCGTTGTTCGGGCAGGCCATCATGGTGCTCACCGGGCCTTTAACTTCACTCAACGTATAGTAGCTGTAGCCCCATCCCTTGACGGTGTCTTCAACCAGATCGCCCGTCAGACGCTGGCGATTGCAATCTACTTCCAGCGGCTTGCTAATCAGAATTTCGACCTTGCGTTCCTGCTCATTATCCAGGGCCGGCAGTCGAATGACGTTGCGTTGTTGTTGTTCCGTCGCGGGGGGGAACATCTTCACGTCCTTGTTACTGGCTGCGGACAGGGGGGGGGCCGCCAGGCTCGCCAACAGGGTGCAAAACAGTACAGATGATTTCATGTTCGACTCCAGACAGAGGAATAGATATAGCAAGATCACATAACAGGGTTAAACCGAACCTTAACTGCTGTTCGGTTCTGCGGTGAGCAACCACAGGCTGCGATTCTCTTCCTGTAACAACAAATGCTCAGGGGTGAGCAGTGTCAGACGGCGGCTGCGATTGAAATTGCCTAGCCAAAGCTGCTGCAGCATATCGCCCTGATTCTCTAGCAGCCCGCGGGCTATGGTATCCAGCGGCAGGGCACTGTAGTGATGGGATTGCAGCACCAGATAGCCGTCGCTGATCTGCCATTCGCCTTGAATGGTGATGCGCAGGTGGCTGCTGTGCGAGCCATCCGCCAGCAGCAGCTCGGTATCGAACTGGGCATCGTGGTTGCTGAGCAGTTGCAGTCGCCCCTGTTCATCCCATTGGCTGACAGGTCGTGCCAGCAGCAAGCTGGCCAACGGCGAGTGATCATAGGCGTGACGATGGTAAAGCCAGCTCTTGCCCGCCAGGCGATAAGCCAGTGCCGCGTCGGAGTGCGACCAGAGTGCCAGCGCGCCAGCAAGCAGATTAAGCAGTAGCAGCAGCGTCAAAGTGGCGCCGTGGGTCAAGGATTTCATCGGCATAATTCCGGCAAGCCTTTGGCCAGTACCAGCGTGCGGTTATCTTCCTTGCCTAGCCAGACCAGGGTGGCACCGCGCTCGCGTTCTGCCAGAATCATCCGTGCGGCGGCGGCCAGATTGTGTCGCTCCGCCCACGTACTCAGGCAGGACTGTTCTGATTGGGTCAGCGGCGTTGGCGATTCCCCCCAGCGCACGGCGCGGGGTAGTTGAGACAGTGGCGGGGCTGATAGCCAAGGATGCAGAGCCAGTCCACAGGTTACCGGTAGAGCCGCAAGCAATAACCAGAACGCCAGCTTGCGCCAGCGTGGTGAGGCGAATGCCTGCTGTTGCAGCAGCGCATCGAGTTCGGCAGGTTCCAGCAGGTCGGACATGGACCACTCCAGAGGCGGGAGATGATCTCACTATGACGCAGCCAAACGGCGCTGTCATCCGGGGGATGACGGACCCGTGAGCCGGGTCCGCCAGAACATCAGTTGGTCAGGGTTCCGTCGACCACATCGTAGGATTTGACGCTGTTACCGTCAAAGTGCAGCGCAACGATCTTCTGTACCTTACTGGTGTCGGCACCCAAGGCGCTGGCCAGTTGCATGGCGGCACCGGCGTTGGCATTCAGGCTGTTGGCATCATATTTCCAAATTTCATTGCCATTCTCGGTGGCAATCACTTTCGGCTCGCCAAGTTGCTTCTTCACTTCTTCCTTGGTTGCACCTTCCTTGACCTTGGACTTCACCAGCTCAAGCACGGCATCCTGCGTGGAAGTTTCGCCGCCGGTTGCGCTGTCGAGCGCGGTCGCGGTCTTGGCAACAGAGTCCAACAAACCAGCGTGGGCATTCGCCGTGAAGGCCAGCAGCAGGGCCGCAGCAAGTGTGATCTTCTTCATTATCAGTAATATCCCTGTATTGGATTGCATAGTCGTAACGTGCACAAAGGCACCGGCGCAATCTAGCGAAAAGGGCGAAAGGCGTCAAATGTATCAGGCCCCTGATGCATCAGAGGCCTGCGCTTTAGTAGTTGTCCGGGATCAGGATCGTCGGATGGGGATTGGGTTGCTGGTCGGGGTAATCGAGGTTGTAGTGTAGCCCGCGCGACTCTTTGCGGCTGATGGCCGAGTTGACGATCAAATCGGCGACCTGCAGCAGGTTCCGCAACTCCAACAGGTTATTGGATACCCGGAAGTGGGCGTAATACTCCTGCACCTCTTGCTTGAGCAATTCAATGCGCCGCTTGGCACGAGCCAGGCGTTTGTCGGTGCGCACTATGCCGACATAGTCCCACATAAACAGTCGCAATTCGTGCCAGTTGTGCTGGATCACCACCTCTTCATCGGAGTCGCTGACCTGGCTTTCATCCCAGTGCGGCAGTGATGGCGGTTCGCTGCTGATCGGCAGGTGATTGCGAATATCCTCGGCGGCGGCATGGGCAAAAACGATGCATTCGAGCAGCGAATTCGAGGCCATGCGATTAGCACCGTGCAGGCCGGTGTAGGTGACCTCGCCGATGGCATAGAGCCCTGGCACATCCGTCTGGCCATGATGATCGATCATGACACCGCCGCAGGTGTAATGGGCGGCCGGGACCACGGGGATCGACTGGCGGGTAATGTCGATGCCGATCTTCTGGCAACGTTCATAGATGGTCGGGAAGTGCTTGACGATGAATTCCGCCGGCTTGTGGCTGATATCCAGGTACATGCAGTCGACACCCAAGCGCTTCATCTCGTAGTCGATGGCGCGGGCGACGATATCACGCGGCGCCAATTCGGCGCGCGGATCAAAGTCGGCCATGAAGCGGCTGCCATCGGGACGCCGCAGGTAGGCTCCTTCACCACGCAGCGCTTCGGTTAGCAGAAAATTGCGGTCCTCAGGATGAAACAGTGTGGTGGGATGGAATTGGTTGAACTCCATGTTGGCCACACGGCAACCAGCGCGCCAGGCCATGGCGATGCCGTCGCCCGAGCTGACATCCGGGTTGGAGGTATATTGATAGACTTTCGATGCGCCGCCGGTCGCCAGGGCAACAAAGCGCGCGCGCACCGTTTCCACCTCTTCACGATTGCGGTTCCAGACATAGGCGCCCAGCACGCGGTTACCGGGAAGGCCGAGCTTGCGCGTGGTGATGAGATCAACGGCGTTGAAACGCTCCATCAGCTGAATATTCGGATGGGCGCGCACCTGATCAACCAGGGTGATTTGTACGGTTTTGCCGGTGGCATCCGCCGAGTGGAAGATCCGCCTGTGACTGTGCCCGCCCTCGCGCGTCAGATGATAGGTCGGTTGGCCATCTTCGGAGCCCGATTCCTCCTGATCGAAGGGCACGCCTTGTTGAATCAGCCATTCAATGGCACTTTTGGCATGACGGGCGGTGAACTCGACGGTCGTCCGGTCGCACAGTCCGGCGCCGGCGTTCAGGGTGTCGCTGACGTGGGATTCGATACTGTCCTTTTCATCGAAAACGGCAGCGATGCCTCCTTGGGCATAATAGGTGGCCCCCTCGCTCAAGGGTCCCTTGCTCAATACCATCACTCTGGCGTGGTCAGCTAGACGCAATGCCAGGGAGAGGCCGGCGGCACCACTGCCAATGACGAGAACATCACAACTGTATTCAACGTTCTGTTTCATAAGTATCATTGGCCTGGGTGTGGAAAGGGTCCATGTTAGCCCAATTCGGACTACTGATGCAGTCCAGATCACGCTTTTTTGCTTCAGTGCGAACTTTTATAAGAACAGGCTGTCTGATTATTTGCGCTTATTTCGAGCCGATGAACCAGGCAGATGACAAGGAATAGCCGGCTCCAATGAGCGACGTGAATGACCAGAATATCGATCTGCAGCTGATAGCGCGGGTGCAGCGAGGTGATAAGCAGGCCTTTAATCTGCTGGTACAGAAGTATCAGCACAAGGTGATCTCCCTCGTTTCCCGTTTTGTCAGCAACCCAGGGGATGTGCCCGATGTGGCGCAGGAGGCCTTTATCAAGGCTTACCGTGCGCTGCCGGATTTCCGCGGGGAGAGTGCGTTCTATACCTGGCTGTACCGGATTGCGGTCAATACCGCCAAGAATTATCTGACTGCACAAGGGCGTCGTCCTCCGGACAGCGACGTTGACAGTCAGGAGGCCGAAACCTATGACGGCGCGCAGGCGCTGCATGAGGTCGAGAATCCGGAGAATCTGATCCTGTCGGATGAGATTCGCCGGGAGGTTGAGTTGGCATTGCAGGAGCTCCCGGAGGAGTTGCGCAGTGCCATTACCCTTCGCGAGATCGAAGGGATGAGCTACGAAGAGATTGCTGAAGTGATGGAGTGCCCGGTCGGGACAGTGCGTTCACGGATTTTCCGAGCGCGGGACGCCATCGATAAACGAATACAGCCCTTGTTGCAACGCTAATGGGGATGACAGCTTGACTATGGCGAACAATGAACGGATTTCCCGACTGATCGATGGCGACTTGCCGTTGGATGCAAAGTCGGATTACCAGACGACTGAACAGCAGGCGCTCTGGGGGCGTTATCACCTGATCGGTGATGCGTTAAGACATGAGGTACCGCCTGTGGTGTCACTGGATCTGGCCAGCTGCGTTAGCGCGGCATTGGCGCAGGAGCCCGCCATCCTGGCGCCCCGGATTTCGCTGTTGCAGCGTCTCCGTCCGGGGGTCGTGCATGCGTTGCGCTCCGGTGGGCAGTTGGCCATCGCGGCGTCAGTCGCCGCAGTGACGATCCTCGGTGTGCGTTACCACCAGATGGGACAGGACGAGACCGTGATGCCCAGTCCGGTACTGAACACGGTCCCCGTTGGTGGCGTTGCCGCCCCGGTGAGCATCAATTATCAGCCCATCGCGCAATCGGTTCATACTCCGCAACCTGCCGCCTATAACGATGAGCAACGGATGAAGGAGCGGGAACGCATCAATGCCTTCCTGCGAGACCATCAGTTGCAGCAGCGTTTGCATGTGAATCAGCCCTGACAGACGGAGTATTGGCGTGCCGTTGTCGTCTTTTTTGCGAGCAGGGTGGCTAATCCTGCTCGCCTGCTGTTCTCTGGCTCAAGCCGAGCCGGTTTCTCCATCCGCAGAGGCCTTGTTGCAGCAGATGCAACGGGCCTATCGGCATTACAACTTCGAGCTGTCCATGGTCCGGGTGCGGCAGGGCAATGTCGAGCCGCTGCGTTTTTCCCATGCCGTGGTCGGGCCCCATGAGGTAACGCATTACATTTATCTGAATGGCCGGCCAAGCGAGTATCTCAAGCGTGATGATGCGATCACCTTCTTTGAGGCGGGAGCCGATCCCTACACCCTGAACGGCGCGCGCCTGCCCGGGTTCTGGAATGCCATTCTCAATATGAAGGTGGCTCGCGTGCTGGAAAGTTATGAGCCTGTGGTCACCGGACGCAATCGCATTGCCGGCTTGCCGGTACAGGTCGTGCGACTCGCAGCCAAAGACAACAATAAATACGGTTTTGTGCTCTGGTTGGAGCAGGAGTCCGGATTGTTGTTGCGGCTGGATCTGATTGATAACGACGGTGATCCCATCGAGCAGTTTATGGGGGTCGATCTGCGACTGCATACCGAGGCCCCGGCATGGCTGCGCAAGCTGGCTCAGGCGGAGTTGCCGGCGCCGATTGATGTGGCACAGGCCTACCAGGAGCCGCAGATGTCGCTGGGTTGGGCCCCTGGCTGGATGCCTGTCGGTTTTCGCGTCGTCTCTTCCGATCGTCATCAGTTGGCCGGTACCGAGCAGAGCGTCGACTATATGATGCTCAGCGATGGCCTGGTGGATGTCTCTATCTACCTTTCGTCACCGGATCTGCCCCCGGGGCAACAACTGGTCCGACAGGGTGGGACCAGCTTGCTGCGTATGCTGAATGATCATAAGGTTGAGGTAACGATAGTCGGTGAAGTGCCTGCCGAGACGGCGCGGCGCATTGCTGACTCCTTGCATCCACTAGCCAAGGGGCTCGCCGAATGATTGAATCGATTGCAACCGTGGTGGCAGTGCGCGACAACTGGGCACAAGTTGAATGCCGTCGCAAGAGTGCCTGCGGCCACTGTCACCAGCAGGAAAGCTGTGGTGTCGGTACCTTGGCCAAAGCGATGCCTGGTCGCCCGCAGTTGCTGGAGGTTGCATTGACTACGCCGGTCATTGTCGGACAACAAATCCGGATCGGTATTCCCGAGCGCAGCCTGTTGACCAGCGCCTTGCTGGTCTACATGGTGCCGTTGCTGTTTTTGTTGCTGGGGGCGGTTGCCGGAAAGATGGCATCAACCAGTTGGCCTGTCGGCGAGGAGCCCGCTGAAGTGGTGGGCGCCCTGTGTGGCGGGCTGCTCGGATTCGCGCTGGCGCGCTGGGGAGCCAAGCGGTTGGGCGGTGGCTTTTATCGTCCGGTCATGCTCGGACTGAGCTTGCCGACACATCAGGTTGACTAAACTCTGACTAAGCGATAGCCGCCGTCCGGCGAATCCAGTAAAATCCCGCGCCTATGCGTCAGAAGACGCCTTTTTCATCACTTTTGAAGAATCCATGAAGCATATTCGAAACTTTTCCATTATTGCCCACATCGACCATGGCAAGTCGACCCTGTCGGACCGTCTGATTCAGATCTGTGGAGGTCTATCGGATCGTGAAATGCAGGAGCAGGTGCTGGACTCGATGGAGCTGGAGCGTGAGCGCGGCATTACCATCAAGGCCCAGAGTGTGACCCTGAACTACCAGGCCAAAGACGGCGAGACCTATCAGCTGAACTTCATCGATACCCCGGGCCACGTCGACTTCTCGTATGAAGTCTCTCGTTCCCTGGCGGCCTGCGAAGGGGCTTTGCTGGTGGTGGACGCGGGTCAGGGGGTTGAGGCACAGACTCTGGCAAACTGCTATACCGCGATCGAGATGAGCCTTGAGGTCGTACCGGTATTGAACAAGATCGACCTGCCTCAGGCTGAACCGGAGCGGGTGGCTGAAGAGATTGAAGATATCGTCGGCATTGATGCGATGGATGCCGTACGTTGCTCGGCGAAAACTGGCCTCGGTGTCGATGAGGTTCTGGAGACCATCGTCAAGCAAATCCCGTCCCCGGAGGGAGATCCGGAAGCGCCTCTGCAGGCACTGATCATCGACTCCTGGTTTGATGACTACCTCGGCGTCGTGTCACTGGTGCGCATCAAGAACGGTAGCCTGAAAAAGGGTGACAAGATCAAGGTGATGAGCACGGGGCAGGTGTGGGGCGTTGATCGTCTCGGCATCTCGACACCGAAGCGCAAGGATACCGACCAGCTGGGCTGTGGCGAGGTAGGTTGGGTCGTCTGTGGTATCAAGGATATCCACGGCGCGCCGGTGGGCGATACCCTGACACTGGCCAAGTACGGTGCAGACAAGCCGCTGCCAGGTTTCAAGAAGGTCAAGCCCCAGGTCTATGCCGGTCTGTTCCCGATCTCCTCCGATGATTACGAGGCCTTCCGCGATGCGCTGGATAAACTGTCACTGAACGATGCCTCGCTGTTCTTCGAGCCGGAAAACTCGACGGCATTGGGCTTTGGTTTCCGTTGCGGCTTCCTCGGCATGTTGCACATGGAGATTATCCAGGAGCGTCTGGAGCGGGAATACGATCTGGATCTGATCACCACGGCGCCAACCGTGGTTTACGAGATCCTGATGACAGATGGAACGACGATTCATATCGACAGCCCGGCGGCCTTGCCGGCTGTGACCAGCATTGACGAGATCCGCGAACCGATCGCCGAGTGCCACATCCTGGTACCTTCCGAGTACCTGGGGAACGTCATCACGCTGTGTATCGAAAAGCGTGGTGTGCAGACCAACATGGTTTACCACGGCAATCAGGTCGCGCTGACCTATGAGATCCCGATGGCCGAAGTGGTGCTGGATTTCTTTGACCGTCTGAAATCCACCAGCCGTGGTTATGCCTCGCTGGATTACGGATTCAAGCGCTTTGAGACGGCCGACATGGTGCGCCTCGATATCCTGATCAACAACGAGCGTGTCGATGCGCTGGCGATCATTACCCACAAGGATAACGCTCAATTCCGTGGTCGCCTGCTGGTGGAAAAGATGCGGGAGCTGATTCCGCGGCAGATGTTTGATATCGCGATTCAGGCGGCAATTGGCAACCACGTCATCGCGCGCAGCACCGTCAAGGCGATGCGCAAGGACGTCTTGGCCAAGTGTTACGGTGGTGACGTGTCGCGGAAGAAAAAGCTGCTGAACAAGCAGAAGGAAGGCAAGAAGCGCATGAAGTCGCTCGGTCGTGTCGATGTACCTCAGGAAGCATTCCTCGCTATCCTGCATGTCGGAAAGGACAATAATTGATGGCCAATACCTTTACCCTGTTACTGATTGGCGCCACGGCGCTGACCGGTTTGGTCTGGCTGCTCGACAGCCTGCTGTTGGTTCGTTTCCGCCGCCAGCGGGTATTGAAGGGGGAGTCCTCTGCCGGCAAGGCGTTTGATGCCGAGACGATCAACAAGCTGATGGCCGAGCCGGGCTGGGTCGAGCAGTGCAAGGGCATCTTCCCGGTGATTGCTGCCGTACTGGTGCTGCGTTCCTTCCTGTTCGAGCCGTTCCAGATCCCGTCGGAGTCGATGATGCCGACGCTGCTCAAGGGGGACTTCATCCTGGTGCAGAAGTTCTCATACGGCATCAAGGAACCGCTCAACAACCACACTCTGATCCCGACCGGACATCCGCAGCGTGGGGATGTCGTGGTGTTCAAATATCCGGAGCAGCCGACCATCGACTACATCAAGCGTATCGTCGGCTTGCCGGGTGATCGCATCATCTATCGTAACAAGGAGCTGTACATTCAGCCGGCCTGTACCGAGGGGCAAACGCCCTGCCCGCAGCTGCAAAAGGTCAGTCAGACCTTCCTCGGTGACTATCAGACCGATCCTTATCCGATGGAGCGTTTCGCTGAACAGCTGGGCCCGGTCAATCACAAGATTCTGAAAATTCCGGTCGCGCTGGACCAGGTACAGAACTATTACCACCAAAGCGGTAACTTGCAGGATGAGTGGGTGGTGCCAGAAGGGCATTACTTTGCCATGGGGGATAACCGCGACAACAGCAAGGACAGCCGCTACTGGGGCTTCGTGCCGGAGCGTAATCTGGTCGGTAAGGCGGTGTTCATCTGGATCAGCTTCGAGTTTGAGCGTCCTGAAGATTCGGCCATGCCAGGCTGGATCCCGAGTGCGGTCCGATTCAATCGTATAGGTGGCATCCAGTGACAGACAAATTGAACCGGCTGCTGAACAAGCTGGGCCATCAGTTTGCCGATGCTGATTTGCTCAAGCGGGCGATCACGCACCGCAGTGCTGGCTCACGTCATAATGAGCGACTGGAGTTTCTGGGCGATTCAATCCTCAGCCTGGTCATTGCCGAGACCTTGTATCACCGGTTTCCGGAGGTCAGTGAAGGCGACATGAGCCGCATGCGCGCGACCTTGGTGCGGGAGAAGACCCTGGCCGAGCTGGCTCGTGAATTCGAGCTCGGTGACTACCTGATCCTCGGCCCGGGTGAACTCAAGAGCGGGGGGTATCGTCGCGAGTCGATCCTCGCCGATACCGTCGAGGCGATCATCGGTGCCATTTATCTCGATGCCGGCATGGAAGTGACGCGCACGTTACTGCTGAACTGGTATGCACCGCGTCTGGACGAGATCCGTCCTGGTGCGGAGCAGAAGGATCCAAAGACCCGCCTGCAGGAGTTCCTGCAGGGGCGTCGTCGGCCACTACCTAGCTATGTGGTGGTCAAGGTCAAGGGAGAGGCCCACAATCAGGAGTTCACTGTCCAGTGCGAAATCGAAGGCATCGCCTCGAGCGTGATTGGTGTGGGCTCCAGTCGCCGTAAAGCCGAGCAGGCCGCGGCCGAAAAAGCTCTGGAGCAACTCAAATGACTGAACAGACTACCTATTGCGGTTTCGTTGCCATCGTCGGCCGGCCGAATGTTGGCAAATCGACGCTGCTGAACCAGATTCTGGGCCAGAAGGTGAGCATTACCTCTCGCAAGCCACAGACTACCCGTCACCGCATCCTGGGCATTGATACCCAGGGGGCATACCAGACGATTTATGTGGATACCCCCGGTCTGCATCAGGAAGAGAAACGTGCCATCAACCGTCTGATGAACCGCGCAGCCACCAGCTCGTTGGGGGATGTCGAGATGGTGGTCTTCGTTGTCGATGGTACGCGCTGGACTGACGATGATGAGCATGTGCTTGGCAAGCTGCGTCATGTCAAATGTCCGGTGGTATTGGCGATCAACAAGATCGACCTCATCGATGACAAGGAACTGTTGTTGCCGCATATCCAGATGCTGGCGCAGAAGATGAATTTTGCCGCTGTCTTGCCGCTGTCCGCCGAGAAGGGCACCAATGTTGACAAGATCCGCGACATGGCGCGCGAATTGTTGCCGGAAGGGGAGCACTACTTCCCGGAAGACTACATCACAGATCGTTCCTCACGCTTCATGGCGTCAGAGATCATCCGTGAAAAGCTGATGCGTTTCATGGGCGAGGAGTTGCCATACTCGGTGACGGTCGAGATTGAGCGCTTCAAGGTTGAGCAGGATGGCTTGTTTCACATCAATGCGCTGATCCTCGTCGAGCGTGACGGCCAGAAGAAGATGGTCATCGGCAACAAGGGCGAAAAGCTCAAGACCATCGGCACCGAAGCGCGAATTGATATGGAGCGCCTGTTTGGCACCCGTGTTTTCCTCGAACTGTGGGTCAAGGTCAAGGCTGGGTGGGCTGACGACGAGCGTGCTTTGCGCAGCCTCGGTTACGGCGACGACTAGGATGTCGACGGCAGTGCTGCAAGCGGCCTATGTGTTGCACTGTCGCCCCTATCGAGAGAGCAGTCAGCTCATCGAACTGTTCTGTGCCGAAGCCGGTCGGATCAGCGTGGTGGCGCGAGGTTCGCGTCGCCACTCCTCGGGCCTCAAGGCCTTGTTGCAGCCCTTTATGCCGTTGCAGGTCAGCTGGCAGGGGCGCAGCGAACTCAAAACCCTCATCAGTGCCGAGCTGCGGCGCCCGCCGCTCAGTTTGCGCGACGAGGCGCTCTACAGTGGCCTTTACCTGAATGAGCTCCTCTATTACTTGCTGGACAGTCACACCGCCTATCCTGGCTTGTTTGCCAACTACGACCAAGTCCTTGGACTGCTGGCGACGCTGCCGGCTGCCGAGCCGGTGTTGCGACAGTTCGAGCTGCAGCTGCTTGATGAGCTGGGCTATGGTGTCGAGTTCGAACGGGAGGCAGATTCCGGGCTGCCCATTGAGCCGGAGGGGGTCTACCTGTATCGTGCCGAGTACGGTTTTGTGCGTTACGGTCTGGCAGGACGCCGACCGGATTTGTTTCGCGGCGTCGATCTGCAGGCCATGGCCCGACGCCGTTTTGATGACCTGATACAGTTGCAGGCGGCGAAGCGTTTTTGTCGGCAGGCCCTGCATCCCCTTTTGGGAAACCGGCCCCTGAAGAGCCGGGAACTGTTCCAACAACTTGCAGCGAGGAAAAAGCAGTGAGCGAGATTTTTCTGGGTGTCAATATTGACCATGTGGCGACCTTGCGTAATGCCCGTGGTACCAGTTATCCGGATCCGGTACTGGCCGCCGGGCTGGCGGAGCAGGCCGGAGCGGATGGCATCACCATTCACCTGCGGGAAGACCGTCGGCATATCACGGATCGGGATGTCGAGATCCTGCGCCAGACGCTGCAGACACCGATGAACCTGGAGATGGCTGTGACCGAAGAGATGTTAAGCATCGCCTGCCGCATCAAGCCGCACTTTGTTTGTCTGGTGCCAGAAAAGCGCACCGAAGTCACCACCGAAGGTGGGCTGGATGTCGCAGGCCAACTCGACAAGGTGCGAGATGCGGTGGCTCGTCTGGCGGCAGTTGGCACTCAAGTGTCGCTGTTTATCGATGCCGAATCGGTACAGATCGATGCCGCAGTGGCCGTCGGTGCTCCCTACATCGAAATCCACACCGGGCGTTATGCCGATGCCGAGACACCCGCGCTCCAGCAGGAGGAGCTGCAACGCATCCGTGTCGCGGCCCGTTATGCCCACAGCAAGGGCCTGCGTGTCAATGCCGGGCATGGCTTGCATTACCATAACGTCAAGCCCATTGCCGCTATCCCGGAAATGGAAGAGCTAAACATCGGTCATGCCATCATTGGCCGGGCGGTATTTGAAGGTCTGCCTGCGGCCGTCGCCGAGATGAAGCGCTTGATGATCGAGGCTCGACAAGGGCTATGACGGTGCTCCCCAGGCGCTAGTGAAAGGGCCCATGCGGGCCCTTTTTATTGTCGGAGGCTGCACCTGTGCCGTGACCTGAAGCGAGCCTCCCCGCTCTGGCCGTGCAATGCATCGGTGCATTCCGCACCAGTGATCAGGCCTGAGCATGAGTTGTGGTGATGACGCCCCATGGCGGCGCCGTAGCGCAGATGGCCTCATGTCGGCGCCGGCACGTGCATCGCGGCTATGCGCTGGCGATGCCATTCTCGGCGCGCAGGCGTTGCAACAGATCCTGCAACTCCAGCAGCTCGGGCTCCAAGTCCGCACAGGGGATGCCGGCGCGCAACGCCTGCTCGAGCTGGCGACAGTGGGACTGCAGACCGGGCAGGCCACAGTAGGCGGCGCTGCCAGCCAGGCGATGAATCGCCGTCACCATGTCTTCGCTCGGCTGGCTGGCGGCGTGTGCGAGCAGAGATTCAATTTCGGGCAGGCCATCCAGCAGCATCTGTAACATCTCCTGTGCCAGCTCGGGTTTGCCCGCTGCCTGGCGCAATGCCAGTTCTGCATCGCGTAACTGCTCTGTATGTGCCGAGGCTATCGCAACCTGGTTCGGGGCGTCTGCACGTGCGTCGGCAATCATGGGCGGGCATAATAGCCCCGGCTCCGGGCGTGGTTTGCGTGGCTTGCCATCCGACGGTGGCAAGCCCAGCTCACGTAGCAGCTGGTCCAGCTGCTGTTCGTCAATCGGTTTGGCCAGATACTCATCCATGCCTTGTGCCATCAAGCGTTCTCGCTCGCCGGGGATGGCATGGGCGGTGACAGCGATAATCGGGGTGTGCTGGTTACAACCCTCCTGACGAATGGCCTGCGTTGCACTGATACCATCCAGAACTGGCATCTGAATATCCATGAAGATCAGGTCGAACTCCATGCGTTGCGCCAGCTCGACTGCCTGCCGTCCGTTTTGACAGGAGTGAACTTCCTGCACCAGGTCATCCAGCATAGCGGTGATCAGTTTCAGATTGGCCGGGTTGTCATCCACCGCCAGCACGTTCAATGGCAGGCGTTGAGGGCGAGGCGCCGGTTGTTGTTGCGTCGGTGTATAGCTATGCGAGGAGAGCAGGGCCGCCAGCAACTTGCTGTGAGGCACCGGTTTGCTCAGACAATGGCTGGCCCCCAGCGCCAGCAACTGCGCTTGCAGTTGTGGATCATGAGAGTTGAGCAGGAACACCAGGCGATCGTAGTGGCCGCGGATCTGTTCCAGTTGCGCCGGCAGTGCGGTCAAGTCCGGTTTTGCCGGCAGCCCCATCAGCAACGTGGTGAAATGCAACTGGTTTAGACGCTCGCTCTCTTCAACCTGGGCAATGGCGAAGACCCGCATCTTCCACTCTTCGAGCTGGCTAAGGCAGGCTTGGCGCGCCCAGGCATCGGCTTCGATCAGCAAGACGGGCTCATCCGTCAACACCTTCAATTGCGGGTGTTCCTCAGCTTGTTGGCTGGCAGGCTGCATCGGCAATGTCAGAATAAACAGCGAACCCTGTTCCAGATGGGATTCGACCTGAATGTTGCCGCCCATTTGCTGCACCAGTTTCTGGGTAATCACCAGCCCCAGCCCGGTGCCGCCGTAGCGACGGGAAATCGAGCTGTCACCCTGGTTAAATGGCTGAAACAGTTGATATTGCTGTTGCTGACTCATGCCAATGCCCGTATCGCGAATGCGGATTGCCAGGTTGACCCGTTCCGTATTCGGGCTGTTGTCAGCACTGATATGAATATCGACATTGCCCTGTTCGGTAAACTTGATGGCATTGCCGGCCAGGTTGGTCAGAATTTGCTGCAAGCGCAGCGGGTCTCCGGTCAGCAGGTCCGGCACGCTGGCATCGACGCGTAAGGACAACTCGAGCCCCTTGTCATGCGCACTCGGTGCCAGCAGGGTCATGGTTTCGTTGATGACATCCCGCAGGCTGAATGGAATCTGTTCCAGTGTCAGTTTCCCGGCTTCGAGCTTGGAGAAGTCCAGGATGTCATTGATGATGTTTAGCAGGTTTTTGGCCGACTTTTCGATGGTGCCAAGATAGTCCAGCTGGTTGCTGACTAAGGGCGTTTTCATCAATTGTTTGGCAAAGCCAATGACCCCATTGAGCGGGGTGCGTAACTCATGAGACATATTGGCCAGAAACTCGGACTTGACGCGTGCGGCCTCCTGAGCCCGTTTCTTGGCCATGTCGAGTTCCACGTTCTGGATCTCAATCTGCTCCAGTGTTTCGCGAAGATCTGATGTCGCCTGGTCGATGTTCATCTGCATTTCGTTGTGATACTCGGCGATCGCCTTGGCCATCGCATTGATGCCATTTTTCAGCATGTCGAGTTCACCACGCATCTGACCGCGGACCCGGGTATCCAGGCGCCCCTCGCGGATCTGGTAGACCGCGCGCACCATTCGGTTGATGGGGTCGATGACCACACTGACCAGATTGAGGCCGAAATAGAGGCTGAGGATGAGGCCGGCCAGCACAATCAGCACGGCGACGGCAGTATCGCGATATTGGATGATCAGCGCGTGGTCGGTGTTCATCTGGATGGCAATGTAACCGACGACCGGTTGTGCTTGTCGCTCCAGCAAAGAGGACTCTGTCAGGCTGACCTCTTCCAGGATGGGCGTGCGTAATATGATGTCATCCCCCTGATACTCAATGCTGGTGAGATCTGGGATGCGACTGCTACCCGGCAGGCGCAGCCGGTGTAATTCGCGGTGAAAATTGGACGTCACAAATAACTGATTATGCAGATCAAACACGGCGATCGATTTGATGAACGACGAGTTCTTGCGATGGGTCAGACCCAGCAACCGTTTGAGCAACTCACGGTTGTTCTGTTTCATGCCGTATTCACTGGCAATGGCCAGCGGTTCGATGACGCTGATGCCCTGCTCGATGATGTACTCTTCCAGCTGCTGATAGCGGTGAAAGGTGAAATAGCCTGCCAGCAGACAGCCGATGATCAGGGTGGGCAGGACGGTGAAAGCCAGTACCCGCCCGCGAAGGCCATATTTGGTCATAGTCGGTATTTGGTCATAGCCGGGTTCTTGTGGGACAATACCCCACCTGAAAGCGCAATCAATATGACATAGCCACCCCGAGGCACCAAGCATTATGGCCCAGTTTTTCAAGCCCCAACCCAAGACGCCAACCCGCATCACACTGGAGGTCCAGGTCGATTCGCTCGATCTGCATGGCGTGGGTGTCGGACGCCACCAGGGGAAGGCCCTGTTCATTGACGGCGCCATGCCGGGCGAACGTGTAAAGGTGCGGCTGGAGGATGACAAGAAAAAGCAGCATGCGCAGGCGCAGTTGCTGTCGGTGTTGACGCCCAGCAACGAGCGGCAGGCGCCGATCTGCCCCCACTATGCCGATTGTGGTGGCTGCAGCACCCAGCACCTTCCGGCACAGATGCAGATTTCCTGCAAGGTAGCGGGGGTGCAGCAGTTGTTTCGCCGCCTTGCCGCTACCGAGATTGGTGAACCGGAAGCGTGCGTCACGGGACCCGCGCAAGGTTATCGGCGTGTTTGTCGCCTGGCGATCAAGTACGACAAAAAAGCGCGGCTGGCACGCCTGGGGTTCCGTCGTCGTCAGAGCCATGAGCTGGTAGAGGTGGCCGGCTGTCCGGTATTGGAGCCGGCTCTCTCCGCGCTGATTACTCCCTTGCGAGTACTGTGCAACCAGTTGACGTCGTTCCGCGACCTGGGACATGTTGAACTGTGTGCTGCCGATAATGGAACTGTGCTGCTGGTTCGCCACAATGGGCAGCCGCCAGCGGGGGATCTGGAGCGATTGTGCGAGTTTGCAACACAACACCGGTTACAGGCTTATCTGCAAACTGACGCCGGTCCTGTCGCCCTGCAGGATGGAGCACTGACACCCGGCTACCGAATCGATGAGCAATGGATTCGCTTCCTGCCCGGTGACTTCTTGCAGGTCAATCGCACCATCAATGAGCAAATGGTCGCGACCGTGTTGCAATGGCTGGCTCCGAAAGCGGATGACAAGGTGCTGGACCTATTTTGTGGCCTTGGTAATTTCACGTTGCCGTTGGGACGGCGCGCGGGCGAGGTGGTGGGGATTGAAGGTGTGCGCGAGATGGTGCTGCGGGCGCGACAGAACGCGGCCGATAACGGTGTCGAGCGAGCACGCTTTTTCCAGTGTAATCTGGATGAGCCGTTTCATGACATGCCGTGGGCCCGAGAGCCATTCTCGTTGGTACTGCTGGATCCGGCGCGGCCAGGTGCCGCCGGTGTCATGCCGCACTTGATGCGTCTGGCACCCAAACGGCTTGTGTATGTTTCTTGCAACCCGGTCACGGCAGCTCGGGATTGCAAACTGTTATTCTCGGCCGGTTATCAGTTAGTGCGCTGGTCGCTGTTCGACATGTTCCCGCAGACGGGGCATGTCGAGACGATACTGCTGTTCGAGAAAGTCTAGCGACACGACGTAGAACACAAAATAAGGGATAAGCCATGGTTGCGGTACGCGATACACACCTCAAATCCGGATTCAATCTGCAGGAGTGGACAGAAACATTGCCACTGTCGGTCGATGACCGCGAAACACTGCACACGGTATTTGCGTACTGTCAGAACCGCCTTGGCGAAAGCGAAGCCGAGTCCAGCCGCTTAGCAAACCGTTCGGCCGAGATGGTCGGTATCCTGTTGATGTTGCATATGGATATCGACACCTTGCGTGCCGCTATTCTCTACCCCCATGTCGAAGCGCGGCACCTGTCAGTGGAGCAGACGGTCGAGGATTTTGGCCCTGGCATTGCCCGCCTGCTCGAAGGGGTGATCGACATGGAGGCCATTCGCTTCCTGCAAAGTCTGAACTCCGGTGAAGTCTCCGATACCCAGATCGATAATGTACGCCGCATGTTGCTGGCCATGGTCGAAGATGTGCGGGCTGTGGTCATCAAGTTGGCCGAGCGCATTGCCTGCCTGCGTGAAGTGAAGAACGCCGATGAAGAGACGCGGGTGCTGGTGGCCAAGGAGATCACCAACATCTATGCACCGTTGGCTAACCGTCTCGGTATCGGTCAGTTGAAGTGGGAGCTGGAGGATCTCTCGTTCCGCTATCTGCATCCGGATACCTACAAGCAGATTGCCAAGCTGCTGGATGAAAAGCGTCTTGACCGGGAGCGTTACATCCACAGCTTTGTCGAAGAGCTCAAACTGGCGTTGCAGCAAGCCGGCGTACAAGCGGATGTGTATGGCCGCCCCAAACACATCTACAGCATCTGGCGCAAGATGCAGAAGAAGCAACTGAGCTTCTCTGATCTGTATGATGTTCGAGCGGTGCGAGTGATCACCCACCGGCTGCAGGATTGCTATGCGGCGCTGGGGATAGTGCATACCCATTGGCACCATATTCCTCGGGAGTTTGATGACTATGTCGCCAACCCGAAGCCGAATGGATATCAATCCATCCATACCGTCGTGCTCGGTCCGGAAGGTAAAACGGTCGAGATCCAGATCCGCACAGAGCAGATGCATCAGGATGCCGAGTTGGGCATCGCGGCGCATTGGAAATACAAAGAGGGGACCCTGCCGGGCAGGGACTCTGCCTACGAGGATCGCATTGCCTGGCTGCGTAAACTGCTGGCGTGGCAGGAAGACATGGTCGAGTCCGGCTCGCTGGTGGATGAGCTGCGGACCCAAGTATTCGAAGATCGGGTCTATGTCTTCACCCCCAAGGGTGATGTGGTCGACTTGCCGGTGGGCGCCACGCCGCTCGATTTTGCCTATCAGGTACACAGCATGGTGGGCCACCGCTGCATTGGCGCCAAGGTCGATGGCCGAATTGTGCCGTTTACTTACACGCTGCAGACCGGGGATCAGATCGAGATCATCACACAGAAAGAACCCAATCCGAGCCGCGATTGGATGAATCCGAATATGGGTTTCTTGCGAACCAGCCGGGCACGGGCCAAGGTTGCGTCCTGGTTCCGGAAACTGGATCGTGACAAAAATATCCTGGCCGGCAAGGAGCTGCTGGATAAAGAGATGGAACGTCACGGTTTTCAGCTCAGCAAGGATCAGCAGGCCCAGATGCTGCGCGAGGTCTACGGCCGCTACAACGTGCACGAACACGATGACCTGCTGGCCGGCCTCGGCGCCGGTGATATTCGCATCAACCAAATCATGAACTTCTTCGAAGGCAAGCTGAACAAGCCCACCGCCGAAGAGGAAGAGAAGAAACTACTGGCTCAGCTGGAGCAGAAGAGCCAGAACCGGGTCCAGCAGCAGCCGAAGGGACATATTGTGGTACAAGGGGTCGGGAACCTGATGACCCACATAGCCCGTTGCTGCCAGCCTATCCCGGGTGACGGTATTATTGGCTTCATCACGCAGGGACGTGGCATCTCCATTCACCGTGAGGATTGTGAACAGCTTAAAGAGCTGATGCGGCGTAATCCCGAGCGGGTGATTGAGGCGGTCTGGGGTGAAAACTACTCCGGCGGTTATACGCTGACGGTGCGCATTACCGCCAACGACAGGTCCGGGCTGCTGCGCGATATCACCACCATCATTGCCAACGAGAAGATCAACGTGCTTGGCATGCGTTCGCGTTCGAACACCAAGTTGCAAACGGCGGACATCGATATCGATATGGAGATCTACAACATCGATGCGCTCAATCGCATGTTATCAAAACTCAACCAGATGACCGATGTGGTCAGTGCCAAACGTCTGTAAGGCTCATCAAGAGCAGGGGGCTGACGCCCCCTGTTGTTTTTAAGGAGAAAGTCATGTCCACGCCCCATTATTCCCTGCCGGATCTGCTGGCTTTGATGCAGCAATTGCGCGACCCACAACGCGGTTGCCCATGGGATCGCAAGCAGACTTTCGCCAGCATAGTGCCCTATACGCTGGAGGAGGCCTATGAGGTCGCGGACAGCATTGAACGTGAGGATTGGCAGGCGTTAAAAGGCGAGCTGGGGGATCTGCTGTTCCAGGTGGTGTTCTATTGCCAAATGGCGCAGGAAAAAGCGTGGTTCAATTTTGACGATGTGGTGGATACCGTCAGCGAGAAGCTGGTGCGTCGCCATCCACATGTGTTTGCCGAGGCGAAGTTTGCCGACACGGCCGCGGTGAATGCCAACTGGGAAGCGGAAAAGTCCCGCGAACGCCAGCAAAAGGACGCCCTGGCTACCAGCGTGCTGGATGATATTCCATTGGCATTGCCAGCGCTGACACGCGCCAACAAAATTCAGAAGCGCTGTGCTGGCGTCGGGTTTGATTGGCCCGAATTGCAACCGGTACTCGATAAAGTGCTCGAAGAGGTGGATGAGGTGATGCATGAGGTCAACCAGCCGGTTCGCGATGAGCAAAAGGTCGCCGAAGAGCTGGGGGACTTGCTATTTGCGACCGTCAATCTGGTGCGTCATTTGAAGAAAGAACCCGAGCAGGTGCTGCGCGACGCGAACAGCAAGTTTGAACGTCGCTTCCGTGCCGTTGAGCAGGATCTGCTCCGTATGGGGCTTTCTGTGCAGCAAGCAAGCCTGGAGCAGATGGAATCTGCATGGCAAAGGGTCAAGGATTCAGAATAAAGTTGATGCAACGCAAATCCCTGACGCCCGAGGATTGATAAATTTTTGTGCGTTGTTAGGGAGAGGTGCCTTTGCTACAATATGCCCCCGTCTTGAGTTATCTCTGCACGCACCGTGTAATTCCTAAACATATTCAGGTTCAGCATGACGACTAAATATATTTTCGTGACAGGCGGGGTGGTTTCATCCTTGGGTAAGGGCATAGCGGCAGCCTCTCTGGCAGCCATTCTGGAAGCCCGTGGCCTCAAGGTAACCATCATGAAGCTGGATCCCTACATCAACGTAGATCCGGGCACCATGAGCCCGATCCAGCATGGTGAAGTCTTCGTCACCGAAGATGGCGCCGAAACAGATCTGGACCTGGGCCACTACGAGCGCTTCATCCGTACCAAGATGACACGCCGTAATAATTTCACCACGGGCCGCGTATATGCCGATGTGCTGCGCAAGGAGCGTCGTGGTGATTATCTTGGCGCGACCATTCAGGTCATTCCACACATTACCAACGCGATCAAGGAACGTGTTATCGCCGGTGCCGAGGGCCAGGATGTGGCCATCGTCGAGGTCGGTGGTACCGTTGGGGATATCGAATCCCTGCCGTTCCTGGAAGCGATTCGTCAGTTGGCCGTGGATATCGGCCGTAACAATGCGCTGTTCATGCACCTGACGCTGGTGCCTTATCTGGCTGCGGCCGGTGAGGTCAAGACCAAGCCGACGCAGCACTCTGTCAAAGAGCTGCTCTCAATCGGTATCCAGCCGGACATCCTGATTTGTCGCTCTGATCGCTCGATCCCGGCCAACGAACGCGCCAAGATTGCCCTGTTCTGTAACGTACCGGAGCGTGCCGTCGTCTCATTGAAAGACGTCGATACCATCTACAAGATTCCGGCGATGCTTAAAGCGCAAGGACTGGATCAACTGGTGGTTGACCGCTTCGGTCTCAGCTGTGGCGAAGCCGATCTTTCCGAGTGGGAGAAGGTCATCTATCAGCAAGCCAATGCCAGCGGCGAAGTCACGATCGGTATGGTCGGCAAGTATGTCTCGTTGCCGGATGCCTACAAATCAGTGAATGAGGCCTTGAAACATGGTGGCCTGAAGAATCATCTGAGCATCAATATCAAGTACATTGACTCCCAAGATGTCGAGACCAAGGGCACCGAAATTCTGGAAGGCCTGGATGCGATTCTGGTGCCGGGTGGTTTTGGTGAGCGCGGTGTCGAAGGCAAGATTCTGGCCGCTCAATATGCTCGCGAGAACAAGATTCCGTATCTGGGCATTTGCCTGGGTATGCAGGTCGCAATGATTGAATACGCGCGCCATGTTGCCGGCATGGACGGCGCACACTCTTCAGAATTCCGCAAAGATTCGCCATTCCCGATTGTGGGTTTGATTACCGAATGGATTAATGAAGAGGGCAAGGTAGAGCAGCGCTCGGAAGGATCGGATCTGGGCGGCACCATGCGTCTTGGTGCCCAGCTTTGCCACCTGGCTGAAGGCTCCAAGGTGCACGCCATGTATGGCAACGACACCATCTATGAGCGCCATCGTCACCGTTATGAAGTCAACAATACCCTGTTGCCTCGCGTTGAGGCGGCCGGCTTGAAGGTAACCGGTCTGTCAGCAGACAAGAAGCTGGTTGAGATCATTGAAATACCGGATCATCCATGGTTCGTTGCCGTGCAATTCCACCCGGAATTCACATCGACCCCGCGAGATGGTCATCCGTTGTTCGAAGGCTTTATTCGGGCGGCTGGCGAATACCAGAAGCGCCACCTAAATTAAGTCGACAAAATCCGCGGTTGTGGGCATAGTTCCGCCACCGCATTTTTTTGCAACTTTAGTGTTGTTTTATTTCAAATATCGAGGATCGATACAATGGCTAAGATCGTTAAAGTACTGGCTCGTGAAATCATTGACTCCCGCGGTAACCCGACTGTAGAAGCCGAAGTTCACCTGGAAGGTGGTTTCGTTGGTATGGCTGCTGCTCCGTCTGGTGCTTCTACCGGTTCCCGTGAAGCGCTGGAACTGCGTGACGGTGACAAGTCTCGTTTCCTGGGTAAGGGCGTTCTGAAGGCTATTGGCGCTGTAAACGGCCCGATCGCTGCTGCTCTGGTTGGTAAAGATGCTGCTGACCAACGCGCTGTTGACCAAATCATGATCGATCTGGATGGCACTGAAAACAAATCCAACTTCGGTGCTAACGCCATCCTGGCTGTCTCCCTGGCTAACGCCAAGGCTGCTGCTGCTGCCAAGGGCATGCCGCTGTACGCCTGGATCGCTGAGCTGAACGGCACTCCGGGTGTTTACTCCATGCCGCTGCCGATGATGAACATCATCAACGGTGGTGAGCACGCTGACAACAACGTCGACATCCAAGAATTCATGATCCAGCCAGTTGGCGCCAAGACGCTGAAAGAAGCTATCCGCATGGGCGCTGAAGTATTCCACAACCTGGCCAAGGTTCTGAAGTCCAAGGGCTACAACACTGCTGTGGGTGATGAAGGCGGTTTCGCTCCGAACCTGAAGTCCAACGCAGAAGCGCTGGAAGTTATCGCTGAAGCAGTTGCCAAGGCTGGCTACGTTCTGGGTAAGGACGTGACTCTGGCGATGGACTGCGCAGCTTCCGAGTTCTACGACGCAGAGAAGAAAGAGTACAACCTGAAGGGCGAAGGCCGTGTCTTCACTTCTAACGGTTTCTCTGACTTCCTGGAAGATCTGACCAACAAGTTCCCGATCGTTTCTATCGAAGATGGTCTGGACGAATCTGATTGGGAAGGCTTCGCTTACCAGACTGAAAAGCTGGGCAAGAAGATCCAAATCGTCGGTGACGACCTGTTCGTAACCAACACCAAGATCCTGAAGCGCGGTATCGAAAACGGCATCGCTAACTCCATCCTGATCAAGTTCAACCAAATCGGCTCTCTGTCCGAAACTCTGGACGCTATCAAGATGGCCAAGGATGCCGGTTACACTGCCGTTATCTCTCACCGCTCTGGCGAAACTGAAGATGCGACCATCGCTGACCTGGCTGTTGGTACCGCTGCTGGCCAAATCAAGACTGGTTCTATGAGCCGTTCTGACCGTGTTGCCAAGTACAACCAGCTGATCCGTATCGAAGAAGCGCTGGGTGAAAAGGCTCCGTTCCGTGGCCTGAAGGAAGTTAAGGGTCAAGCTTAATCGTTGACCAGACTCCTTGAGTCAATGAAGCCCCGCCAATCGGCGGGGCTTTCTTTTACGGCGTAATATGGGAAACTATGGCGCCGGGAGGAACACCAATGCGCCTATTTACCCTTGTCATGTTACTGGTACTGGCCTGGCTGCAACATCAGCTCTGGTTTGGTAAAAACGGGCTGGTCGAATATCGCCAGACGACGGAAAGTGTCGTGCGCCAGCAAGCCGATAACCAGCAACTCAAGGAACGCAATGAGTTGTTGTATAAGGAAATTGATGATTTGAAAAGTGGCCTCGAGGCCATCGAAGAGTTATCGCGCAACGACCTGGGTTTTATCAAACCTAACGAGACCTTCTATCGCATTCTACCCAAAGATGGCAAGAATGCGGCAACCATGCCCAGCTCCTTACCCAAGAGTGATGAATGATGCTGACCTTCACCGTTGTGGTCCCTGCGGCTGGTATCGGTAGCCGGATGGGGGCTGCATGCCCCAAACAGTACTTACCGCTAGCGGGCAAATTCCTCATCGAACACACGCTCGATCGTCTGTTATCTCACCCCCGGATAGCGCAGGTGGTGGTGGCTATTGCCCCAGATGATGATTTTTTTGCCACCTTGCCGTTGGCTAGCCATCCGCGCGTATCGGTGATTCATGGTGGAACAGTACGCGCGGAGTCAGTACTCAACGGATTAAGCCTGGTCAAGACCGAATGGGTGTTGGTACACGACGCCGCGCGCCCCTGTATTACCCATCACGATATTGACTTGTTGATCCACGAAGGCCTGGCTGGGGATGGTGGGCTGCTTGGAAGCCGGGTGCGCGATACGATGAAGCGTTCTGATACGTCAGGGCACGTCGTGCGAACCGTCGACCGCAGTGACCTTTGGCATGCCTTGACGCCTCAGTTCTTTCGTTGCCTCGAGTTGCAGCAGGCGTTACAAGATGCGCTGGGGCGCGGCGCCATGATCACGGATGAGGCTTCGGCGATGGAGTTGGCAGGTTGGCGTCCACGCATGGTTGAGGGGCGAGCAGACAATATCAAAGTGACTCGGCCGGAGGATTTGGCTTTAGCTGCCTTGTTTTTGAATCAACAGGAGAAGGAAACATGATCCGGATTGGACATGGCTTTGATGTTCATCGCTTTGGCGGTGAGGGGCCTTGTATGCTGGGTGGGGTTCCTGTCCCATATGAGCAGGGGTTGCTTGCCCATTCTGATGGCGATGTGGTGTTACATGCGCTGAGTGATGCTTTGCTTGGTGCCATCGGGGCCGGTGATATTGGCCGCCATTTCCCTGATACCGATGCTGCCTTCAAGGGCATTGATAGCCGGATACTGCTGCGAGATGTCTACGCCCGTGTTCAGGCGCAGGGCTATCGGCTAGGGAATGCGGATATTACAATCATCGCCCAGGCACCGAAGATGGCTCCGCATATAGATGCAATGTGCACGACGATCGCTACAGATTTACAGGCAGCGGTCAGTCAAATTAATGTCAAGGCAACCACGACCGAACGGCTGGGTTTTACTGGCCGTAAGGAAGGGATCGCCGTAGAAGCAGTCGTATTGGTGGTGAAAGCATGAGTCTGCCGGAATGGAATTATCTACTTGGCAAACCAGAATGGCGCGGCCGCTTCAAGGTTCAGCCTGAGGATTTTGTGGTTATCGAGGATCTGGGGTTCGAGCCTGATGGTAATGGCGAGCACATCCTGGTCTCGGTGCGAAAGCGTGGTGAGAATACCGCCTGGATTGCTGGTTTATTGGCCAAGGCTGCCGGTGTTAATCGCGGTGCCGTCACCTGGGCGGGACTGAAGGATCGCCATGGCGTGACTGAGCAGTGGTTTGGCATTCATTTGCCAGGCAAAGACGAGCCAGACTTGAGCGTCATCGAAAACGAGAATATTCAGATCCTGCAACGCAGCCGCCACTCCCGCAAGATGCGAACTGGCGCCCTGAAAGGCAATTATTTCCGACTGGTATTGCGTGATGTTGAACGTTGCGATGCAATTGAGGCCAGGTTGCAGGCAATTGGTGAAGCTGGGGTTCCCAATTACTTCGGCGAGCAGCGTTTTGGTCGCAATGGTAGCAATCTGGATGCAGCTGAGGCGATGTTTGGCGGTAAACGTATCAAGGATCGCGATAAACGCTCGATCTTCTTGTCGGCTGCGCGCAGCTATCTGTTCAATGAAGTGATCAGTGCCCGAATCCAGGCCGGTTTGGCATCACAGTTACTGGCTGGCGATTGTCTAATGCTAGCGGGTTCGCACTCGTTTTTTAGCGAGGCTGAAATTACGCCTGAACTGCAGCAACGGTTGGCCAGCGGGGATCTGCAGCTGACTGCGCCTTTGTGGGGACGTGGTCGCGAGACGGCGCAAGGCGCGGCCTTGGCATTTGAGCAACAGGCTCTTGCGGCGTTTGATAATTGGCGCCAGGGCCTTGAAGCTGCAGGCTTACAGCAAGAACGTCGCCCGTTGTTACTGATCCCGCGTCACTGGCGTTGGGAATGGACTAGCGATGGTTTGGTGCTGAACTTTTGGTTGCCTGCCGGCTGCTATGCAACCAGCTTGCTACGCGAACTGTTGATAATGGATACCATGGAATCCAATGAAGATACTGGTCAGTAATGATGATGGAGTGAATGCGGAAGGGATTCGGACGCTGGCCGAAGCGCTCGGAAGCATTGGTGACGTGATGATTGTGGCTCCGGATCGGAATCATAGTGGAGCCAGCCACTCTTTGACGCTTGAGAATCCGCTGCGCGTCGAGACCTTGAGTGAGCGCGTCTTGGCCGTCAAGGGAACGCCGACGGATTGTGTGCATCTGGCGGTCAATGAGTTACTCAAGCCGCAACCGGATTTGGTCGTTTCAGGTATCAATCATGGTGCGAATCTGGGTGATGACGTGATTTACTCTGGGACTGTTGCGGCCGCAACGGAGGGGCGTTATTTAGGGTTGCCGGCCATAGCCATTTCGCTGGATGGGCATCAGCACTTTGCTTCTGCAGCGGCGTACGCGGTGAAGCTGGTGAAAGCGCTACAAGACTCGCCGTTGCCAGCGGATCAAATCTTGAATGTTAACGTGCCTGATTTGCCATTGGAGCAAATTAAGGGGATTCAGGTTACCCGACTAGGGTGTCGACATCCGGCTGAAGGCGTGATTGTTGATCAGGATCCCCGAGGCAAGCGGATGTACTGGATTGCTCCGCCCTCGACAGGGCAGGATGCGGGAGCGGGAACGGATTTCGCTGCGGTTGAAGCGGGCTTTGTATCCATTACCCCGTTACAGATCGATATGACGGCCTACCGGCACATAGCCCAACTGAAAGAATGGGTTGAGAGGTTATAAAGTCCATTGCGTAGCAGTAATGCGTCACAGCTCGTCAGACAGTTACAGACTCAGGGAATAGAAGATCCCCGGGTGCTTCAGGCTATCGCTAGCGTGCCACGTGATGCTTTTATCGACGAGGCCTTCGCGCATCAAGCATGGGAGAACATGGCGCTGCCAATTGGTTTTGGGCAGACCATTTCGCAACCCTACATTGTTGCGCGCATGACCGAACAGTTGCTAATGGGGCGCCAAATCCAGTCAGTTCTGGAGATCGGGACTGGCTCTGGTTATCAAACGGCAGTTCTCGCTCATCTGGTCAGTCATGTGTATACCGTGGAACGCATCAAGTCGCTGCAATATCAGGCGCGTCGCCGTTTACAACGTCTCGACTTGCACAATGTTTCGACCAAACACGCCGATGGCTGGACTGGATGGCCGACGAAAGCACCGTTTGATGCCATCATTGTGACCGCTGCGGCCAGCTCTGTTCCCGATGCGTTGCTTGAGCAATTGAAAGAGGGGGGGCGCCTGGTCATTCCGGTAGGCGAGCATCAACAGCAGTTGCTACTGATTGAAAAGCGCATGGGTCGCCTGCGACATGAGGTATTGGAGGCGGTGAGGTTTGTACCGCTAGTAAGTGGAGAGGTCATGTGAAGCTGTTTTCCCGTCTCTATGATGTCGTCATGCGCTGGTCTCGTCATCGACATGCACCCTGGTTTTTGGCGGCAAACAGTGTTGCAGAGTCTGTATTTTGGCCTATTCCGCCCGATGTGATGTTGGCTCCAATGTGTCTGGCCAAGCCTGAGTCTGCCTGGCGTTTTGCGCTGCTGGCTTCGCTGGCCTCCGCTGCAGGTGGACTCATTGGCTATATGCTGGGGTTCTGGTTGTTTGACTGGTTAGTGCAACCAGCCATTCTGTCGATGGGGTATCAGGACCAATTTGAACAAATCAAAACTTGGTTCGAACAGTGGGATTTTTGGGTAGTGTTCCTGGCCGGTTTTTCCCCTATTCCCTATAAGCTTTTCACCGTGACTGCCGGTGTGATGAAAATGGCAATTTTGCCTTTCATGGTAGCTTCGATCATTTCACGTAGCGCGCGCTTCTTTTTGGTTGCTGCATTGATGAAATGGGGCGGCGAAGCCATGGAACGCAAGTTACGGCAGTATATTGATATGCTTGGTTGGCTTTCGGTAGCCCTGGCGATCGTGTTGTATCTGGTGTTCAAGGATTGATGAGCGAAGCGAAAGGATGAAGCAATATCTGATGATGCTGTTGGCCGCACTGGTGTTGACGGCCTGTAGTAACAGTCATACTTCGGCACCCGTTCGGGATGCGGGGAAAAATCAGGCCCGCTCGGCATCGAACGCAGGTCGTCCCGTCGCCAATGTGCCTTTGGGCAAGAATCGTTATCGGGTCAAAGCCGGTGATACCTTGTACGCCATTGCCTGGATGTATGGACTCGATTTTCAGGAAGTCGCGCGGTACAACGGGATTGAAGCGCCTTACGCCATCTATTCCGGGCAGATTCTTAAACTCGATCTGGATGATCCCAGTGCTGGTCGTTATGTCGTCAAGCGCGGCGACAGTTTGTCGCAAATTGCGGCCAATCACGGCACCAGTATGACTGAGCTGGTCCGGATGAATAATTTGAAGAAGCCCTATACGATTCATCCGGGACAACTTTTACAATTACGCAAGGCTCCAATAAGCTCCGCCGTGGGGGCGCAAGCGGATCGTGATCCACAACAAAATATTGTGCAAAAAGGCGCAGCAGCCCCTGCGCAGGGGCTTGCTGCTGTAAAAGGAAAGGAATACTCTCGAACCGTATCTGAACAAAATTACAACAAAGTTTTAACCTGGCAGTGGCCAACGAAAGGTCGTGTTGTACAAGGCTTCTCGCTGTCAGAGCAGGGTAATAAAGGTATAGATGTAGCAGGTACCCGCGGTCAGGCCGTGGTTGCCGCCGCCGCTGGCAAGGTGGTCTATGCTGGAAGTGCTCTGCGCGGCTACGGCAATTTGATAATTATAAAACACAACGAAGACTACCTCTCGGCCTACGCCCACAATGATGTGTTGCGGGTGCAGGAGCAGCAAGAGGTAAAAGCTGGTCAGCGAATCGCCGACATGGGCAGCAGTGATGCTCAGGATGTGCGATTACACTTCGAAATCCGTTATCGGGGACAATCGGTAAACCCGGTGCGATTTCTTCCGAAACGATAGCACCCGCAGACGAATGGACTAACGGGTTGGGGGGACAACCTATGAGCGACACAGAACTGATGACCTCTGAAAGCGTTTTCGAGGCTGATGAGGAACTGGAAACGCTGGAATCCATGGACGAGATGGATGTGGAAGAGCTCGACGAGCCCCAGGCGGAGGTACACCCTACCGTTGATGCGCTGCGTAGCTCGATGGATGCGACTCAACTCTACTTGGGTGAGATTGGATTCTCGCCACTGTTAACCGCACAAGAAGAAGTTTTTTTCGCACGTAAGGCGTTACGTGGCGACGTCGCGGCTCGCAAGAGGATGATAGAGTCCAATTTACGTTTGGTGGTCAAGATCGCCCGTCGCTATAACAATCGGGGGCTAGCGCTACTCGATTTGGTTGAAGAAGGGAATCTGGGGCTGATCCGCGCAGTTGAGAAATTTGACCCCGAGCGTGGCTTCCGTTTCTCGACTTATGCGACCTGGTGGATTCGTCAAACCATTGAACGTGCGATCATGAATCAAACTCGCACTATTCGTTTACCCATCCATGTCGTCAAAGAGCTGAATGTTTACCTGCGCACGGCCCGCGAGCTGGCTCATCGCCTTGACCATGAACCAACAGCAGAGGAAATCGCAGCGGCCGTTGATAGGCCAGTAGAAGATGTCTCGCGGATGTTGAAGCTCAACGAGAAGATTTGCTCTGTCGATTCTCCGATTGGTGGTGATGGTGACAAAGCGTTGTTGGATGTTCTGACCGATGAGCGCGGCATGGGGCCGGAGCTTGAAACTCAGGATGACGATATGCGCATGTCGGTTGTCCATTGGCTTGAGCAATTGAATATCAAACAGCGAGAAGTGTTGGCTCGTCGGTTTGGATTGCTCGGTTATGAGCCCGCCACGCTTGAGGACGTCGGGCGTGAGATTGGATTGACTCGTGAACGTGTGCGTCAAATCCAGGTTGAGGCTTTGCGGCGGTTGCGCGATATCCTGACGCAGCAAGGGCTGTCGGTAGATGCACTGTTCAATGGCGAATGAGTTCATCTCGCTAATAAAAACGGGGCCTTGTCGGCCCCTTTTTTATTGATATATGGCAGTGGAAACCTGTTGGTGAACGGCCGTGGCTGCCCACGAATGGTGCCTGGTCGTGCTTGTGCCGGTCATAGGAGCGGCGTGCGCAAAAATCAGTGGCTGAGCTGTTTCAACCGATACACGGCTTCAAGCGCTTGACGTGGGCTCATATTGTCGGGATCCAGGGTGGCTAGTGCCTCTATCAATGCAGAAGCTGGCGTAGACTCCAGATACAGCGGGAGCTGGGAGCTGGCCTTTTCGCTCATCGGGTGTTGATTCGCTCCATTTTCCAATTCGGCCAGCTTGTGACGTGCCCTAGAAATGACTGCTTTGGGAACTCCGGCTAGGGATGCAACCTGAAGCCCATAGGAACGGCTCGCTGCCCCTTCTTGAACGGCGTGCATAAAGGCAATACTGTCGCCATGTTCGACTGCATCAAGATGCACATTTGCCAGATGTGGTAGCTGTGTCGCTAACTGCGTCAGTTCAAAATAGTGTGTCGCAAACAGGGTATACGCTTGAATGCGGCAGGCCAGATGTTCAGCGCACGCCCATGCCAACGACAAGCCGTCATAGGTGCTGGTACCGCGGCCTATTTCATCCATCAGCACCAGGCTGTGTTGGGTTGCATTGTGAAGAATGTTGGCCGTTTCAGTCATTTCAACCATAAAAGTTGAGCGTCCTGATGCGAGATCATCGGATGCACCGATACGGGTGAATATGCGGTCGACAGGCCCAATGTATGCTCTGTCCGCCGGGACATAGGCGCCGATGTGCGCCATCAACACAATTAATGCAGTTTGCCGCATATAGGTCGATTTACCGCCCATGTTGGGACCGGTGATGATCAACATGCGTCGCTCTGGACTCAGGTGTACCGGGTTGGCAATAAACGGTGAGCTCAGCACCTGTTCTACGACGGGATGTCGACCATTATCAATCTGTATGCCCGTTTGGGTAACTAATTCAGGGCGACAGTAATTTAATGTCTCGGCCCGCTCGGCCAGGGCGGCAAGCACATCCAGGCGCGCTATAGCAGACGCGGACTGCTGGAGCTGTGCCAAATGTGGCATCAGTAAGTCGAGCAATTCTTCATAGCGCTGCTTTTCCAGTGCCAATGCGCGGCTTTGTGCCGTTAAGGCTTTATCTTCGTAAGCTTTGAGTTCTGGGATTATATAGCGTTCGTTGTTTTTAAGCGTCTGACGGCGGACATAATCAGCGGGGACCAGGTGACTGTTGGCCCGGGTCACTTCGATATAGAAGCCGTGTACTTTGTTGTAATCGACCTTCAGCGTCGCGATGCCCGTGCGCGCTCGTTCGCGCAGCTCCAGCTGTTGCAGATATTCGGTGGCACCCGCTGCCATCGCGCGTAATTCATCGAGCTCGGCATCGTAGCCAGTTGCTATGACGCCACCGTCGCGAATGACAACAGGCGGGGTTTCGACGATGGCTTGTTCTAACAGCACACACAGCGCCGGGAAGGTGGCGATCTCTGTGGCTAGCAGCGTTAGAGCCGGATTAGAGCTCTGAGCTAGGAGGTGCTGCAATTCAGGCAGATGTTGCAGCGCTGTACGCATACGACTCAAGTCACGAGGGCGTGCAGAGCGTAACGCCAGTCGCGCCAAGACGCGCTCGAGGTCGCCGATTTGTCGCAATGGCGTCACCAAGCTGGCGTAAAGGTCCAACGCTATGAGCTCGGCAATAATCTGCTGGCGCTCGAGCAACAACGTCTGTTCCCGGCTTGGTTGGTGGATCCAGCGCTTCAGCAGGCGGCTCCCCATGGCGGTAGCCGTCACATCCAGTACGCTAGCCAACGTATTTTCCTGGCCTCCTGCCAAGTTTTGCGTCAGCTCGAGATTCCTGCGTGTGGCGGCGTCCAGCACTATCATGCTGTCGGATTGTTCGAGGCGAATAGAACGGATATGTGGCAAGGCGGTACGCTGTGTATCCTTGACATACTGCATCAGGCAGCCAGCGGCGCTCAGCGCGCAGGTTGCCTGCTCAACGCCGAAGCCGACCAAATCACGGGTGCCAAATTGCTGGCACAGCAACTGGCGAGCTGTACCCAGCTCGAATTCCCACTCCGGGCGCCGCCGCATACCGCGACGGTTCCCGAGCAGCGCTACGTGTGCAAAGCTCTCGTTATACAGTAGCTCTACAGGGTCCAGGCGCTGCAGCTCAGCCAGCAGCGTCTCTTCCGCCGGAAATTGATTGATCAAAAAACGTCCTGAGCTGATGTCGAGCACGGCAAGACCAAACTGTGTGCCGTCGTGATACAGTGCGCCAATCAGATTGTCCTGACGTTCATTCAACAGGGCTTCGTCGGTTACTGTACCCGGTGTCACGATGCGCACAACTTGCCGTTCGACCGGTCCTTTGCTCAACGCGGGATCGCCGATCTGTTCGCAAATGGCAACAGATTCGCCAAGCTGAACCAGTCGCGCTAGATAGCCCTCAACGGCGTGATATGGCACGCCTGCCATTGGAATGGGGTTGCCGGCGGATTGCCCGCGTTTGGTCAGTGATATATCCAGCAGTTGCGCGGCCTTCCGGGCATCGTCATAAAAGAGTTCGTAAAAATCGCCCATGCGATAAAACAGCAACACATCAGGGTGTTGGGCCTTGAGCCCAAGATACTGCTGCATCATTGGTGTGTGCTGGGCGAGATGTTGCGAGTCTAATTGGGCTACTTGCATAATGGCTTCTGACTAGTCGGAACGAATGAATGATGAACAGCGAAATCGAACACTGGGCCCGAAAATTGGGGGCGCTATTGACGGCGAGGGGTCTGATGGCAACCACTGCAGAATCCTGTACCGGCGGAGGGGTAGCATACGCGATCACCGAAATATCGGGAAGTTCAGCCTGGTTTGATCGTAGTTTTGTGACCTATACCAATGCGGCTAAATCGCAGATGCTTGGCGTCCCGGTGGAATTGATCGAAACACATGGTGCTGTCAGCGAGCAGGTTGTCCAGGCGATGGCACTCGGCGCCTTGAAGAGATCAGACGCCCAGATTGCAGTGGCGCTGAGCGGTGTAGCTGGCCCCGGTGGCGGTTCAGCGACAAAACCTGTGGGGTTGGTCTGGATGGCGTGGGCATGGCAGTGGCCAGGGAATGAAGCTAGCGGCTGCATCAGTGAAGCGTGTCATTTCCCTGGCGACAGGAGCTCTGTGCGCCAACAAGCCATTATCCAAGCCTTGCAAACCATGTGTAAACTTATACAGTAAAAAGCACTTGATACTGTATGAATGGACAGTATACTGTCTGTAACAAGCAATCCTGCTGCCTGACGCGGCACCGGTGGAGACTAAGATGGATCAGAACAAACAGAAGGCCCTGGCTGCGGCGCTGGGACAGATCGAGAAGCAGTTTGGCAAAGGTTCAATCATGCGCCTTGGTGACAACCAGATTATGGATGTAGAAACCATCTCGACCGGTTCTCTGTCGCTGGATATCGCGCTGGGCATCGGTGGTCTGCCTTGCGGCCGGATTGTTGAGATTTTCGGTCCAGAATCATCAGGCAAAACCACCCTGACACTACAAACTATTGCTGAAGCGCAAAAGCAGGGTAAGACCTGCGCATTTATCGATGCTGAACACGCATTGGATCCGATTTATGCCGCTAAGCTCGGCGTCAAGGTTGAAGATCTATTGGTGTCGCAGCCAGATACTGGAGAGCAGGCTCTGGAAATTTGCGACATGTTGGTTCGCTCTGGCGCTGTCGATGTAATCATCGTCGACTCTGTCGCCGCCTTGACACCGAAGGCTGAAATCGAAGGTGAGATGGGTGACTCACATGTTGGTTTGCAGGCTCGCTTGATGTCACAGGCGCTGCGTAAGCTGACCGGGAATATCAAGAATGCTAACTGTCTGTGTATTTTCATTAACCAAATTCGTATGAAAATCGGTGTGATGTTTGGTAATCCGGAAACAACCACGGGTGGTAATGCATTGAAGTTCTACGCATCTGTGCGTTTGGATATTCGGCGTACTGGTGCGATCAAGGACGGCGATGAGATTGTTGGTAACGAAACACGCGTTAAAGTCGTCAAAAACAAAGTCGCTCCTCCGTTTAAGCAGGCCGATTTCCAGATCATGTATGGCGCTGGAATTTCAAAAGAAAGTGAGCTCGTTGACCTGGGGGTCAAGTGCAAGCTGATCGATAAATCGGGAGCCTGGTATGCCTACCAGGGGGAGAAAATCGGTCAAGGTAAGGCGAATGCCATGAAGTACCTAATGGATAACGTGGCTGTTGCGCAAGAAATCGAGCAACAACTGCGAGCATTGCTGCTCAATCGTGAAGGTCAAAAGGCTCCGCTGGAGGCTGACGGATTTACTCCTTCGGCGGAAGAGAAAGATGACTTGGCATATGATGAAGCCGAACTTTGAGTCAAACATAACAAGGCCAGCGATTGCTGGCCTTGTTGTTTCATGGATAGCAGGAATGCCATCAATTAAGGCATAGGGAGACACATGGTAGGCACCGCATCTGCGGCAGAGGGTGGGCCGCTCTTCGAGAGTCAAAAAGGGAATGTGCAGAGAGGCATGTTTGATAGCGTTGAGAGCACAAAGAGCACCTGTCCTCCGGCGCCTGAATCATTAGAGGTTGCAGCCGCGTTGGCGATGGCCGTTCGTTGTCTCTCGCGCCGCGAATATGCAGCGAAGGAGTTATTTTCGAGATTGATTCGTGGTGGGCATAGCGAATCCGATGCTCAAATGGCTATCCAACATTGTCAGCTTCGTGATTGGCAGAATGACGCTCGGATGGCGGCCACGTTCATACGTAGCCATCTGCAGCGAGGGCACGGCCCATTATGGGTAAAACGGGATCTGCAGCAGAGAGGTGTCGACTTGGCACTCGTGGACGAGCTGATGCAATGCCATGCTAAAGAGTGGACCCAGGTTGCCGTGCAACAGATTCGTCGCAAGGGGGGCGCTGTGAACATTGCGAGTCGAAGAGCACCGCGCCAGATGCTGCAGATGTTATGTCGACGCGGTTTTACGCTCTCACAGGCTCGTATTGCATGGGATGTCGTGCAGCGTGAGCAGGATAAAGAATAAACACTAAATGCTTCTTTTCCTGCCGATGGTTTTACTTTACGCGGGATAACTTTTAAATTATGCCGATTAAGCGCCTACCCACATTTAAGAACCAAGCAGGTTTTATCGCCCATGCATATGTCCACATCTGAGATCCGCGCTGCGTTTCTTGAGTATTTTCGCACTGAAGGCCACCAGGTCGTATCGTCGAGCTCGTTGGTCCCACACAATGATCCCACTTTGCTGTTTACCAATGCTGGCATGAATCAGTTCAAGGATGTATTCCTTGGCAGCGATGTGCGCAGCTACAGTCGCGCAGCGACAGCGCAGCGTTGTGTTCGCGCAGGTGGTAAACATAACGACTTGGATAACGTCGGTTACACGGCTCGTCACCATACCTTCTTTGAAATGTTGGGGAACTTCAGCTTTGGTGATTACTTCAAACGTGATGCGATCATCTATGCATGGACATTTTTGACCAAAGTACTGCAGTTGCCAAAGGAAAAGCTGTTGGTGACAGTCTATGCAACAGATGACGAAGCCTACGATATTTGGGCCAAAATTATCGGCGTTTCGACGGATAGAATCGTGCGTATTGGCGATAACAAGGGTGCTCCATATGCTTCAGATAACTTCTGGCAAATGGGTGATACGGGCCCTTGTGGTCCCTGCACAGAAATTTTCTATGACCACGGCGATAAGATATGGGGTGGCCCACCGGGGTCAGCAGAAGAAGATGGCGATCGTTTCATCGAAATTTGGAACGTAGTCTTCATGCAGTTCAATCGTCAAGCAGACGGAACGCTTGAACCCTTGCCTCGTCCCTCTGTCGATACAGGCATGGGATTGGAGCGTATTTCTGCGATCATGCAAGGCGTACATTCCAATTATGAGATTGATATTTTCCAGACGCTGATTCGTCGTGCCGCAGAAGTGGTGGGTATTGCAGATCTGGAAAACAAGTCGCTGCGCGTGATTGCGGATCATATCCGCTCCTGTGCCTTCCTGGTCGCTGACGGTGTCATGCCATCCAACGAAGGTCGTGGTTATGTATTGCGTCGAATCATTCGTCGCGCTGTGCGTCATGGCCGCAAGTTAGGGGCAAAAGACGTGTTTTTCTACCAACTGGTTGGAACTCTGGCCGAGTTGATGGGCGATGCCTGCCCTGAACTGAAGAGCCAGCAACCGGTTATCGAACGCGTGCTGAAGCTGGAAGAAGAACAGTTTGTCCGGACGTTGGATCGCGGGCTTGCCTTGCTCGATGAAGCGCTTGAAGGGTTGGGTGACATGCGGCAAATCCCAGGGGAAGTGGTATTCAAACTTTATGATACCTATGGATTCCCCGCGGACCTGACTGCTGACGTGGTGCGGGATCGTGGCTTTACAATTGATGAGGCGGGCTTTGCTGTCGAGATGGACAAGCAGCGTGAGCGTGCTAAGGGAGCCTCATCGTTTGCGGTTGATTACAACAAGCGGCTGAAAATTGATCAGGAAAGTGAGTTTGTTGGTTATGAGTGCCTGAGTAGCGAGCAAACCATTACGGCTTTATTGCGCGGTGATGAAGAGGTTGACGTCATCCACGAAGGTGATGAAGCGCTGGTCGTGCTTGATAGCACTCCGTTTTATGCTGAGTCTGGTGGACAACTCGGAGACACAGGCCTGTTGCGTTGTGGCGATGCCGTGTTTGCGGTTACCGACACTCTCAAACTCGGACAAGCCATTGTACACAAGGGATATGTCGAGCGTGGTAGCTTGAGCCAGCATGCGATGGTTCACGCCGAGGTTGATATGGCCCGCCGTCAGGCGACAGCGTTGCATCACTCGGCAACACACTTGATGCATGCGGCACTGCGTAAAGTGCTCGGTGAACATGTTAGCCAGAAAGGGTCACAAGTTGGTCCGGAGCGTCTGCGCTTCGACTTCTCCCATTTTGAAGGCATGAGCATGGCCAGTATTCGCCGTGTTGAAGAGTTGGTGAATGCAGAAATTCGAGCCAATCATGCCATTCAGACCCAACTGATGGATCTGGAGCAAGCCAAGCAGAGCGGTGCTATGGCACTGTTCGGCGAGAAATATGACGAGCAGGTGCGCGTCGTGGGAATGGGAGAGTTTTCTACCGAGTTATGTGGTGGAACCCATGCCAGCCGCACTGGTGACATCGGCTTCTTCAAGATCATCGCCGAGAGTGGTGTTGCTGCGGGCATCCGTCGTATTGAGGCCGTCGTTGGCAAGGCGGCTATCGATTATATTCACCAGTTGGGTGAGCAAATTGATGAGACGGCTAATCTTATCAAGGGAGACCAGTTCTCTATTGCAAGCAAGGTGCGGCAGTTTATGGAGCGAACCAAGCTGCTGGAGCGAGAGGTTGAACAGCTCAAAGCCAAATTAGCCGCCCACGCCGGCAGCAATCTGCTGACCCAGGTCGTTCGCGTCAACGGCCAACAAGTGCTGGTAGCCGAGATGGATGGCGTCGATCCGAAGAGCTTGCGTACCACGCTTGATGAACTGAAGAATCGGCTGCAATCAGGCGTATTGCTGCTGGCTACTGTGGCGGATGGCAAAGTGAGCCTTATCGCTGGGGTAACTGCAGATTTAACCGGTAAGGTCAAAGCTGGTGAACTGGTGAATATGGTCGCCCAGCAGGTTGGCGGTAAGGGTGGTGGTCGCCCAGATATGGCGCAAGCTGGCGGAACACTGCCGGATGCGCTCCCTGCCGCTATGGGTCGTGTTATCCCTTGGCTTGAAGAGCGCTTGTGAGTTTATAGGCGGGATTGCTGTAACAAACACCGGCTTAAGCCGGTGTTTTATTTTGCTCTTTTTATAACAATAGACTTGATAGCCGTATGGACCGGCCCCATATTGGTATTAGCGACTTGCGACACTAACGGACTGTGTTTCTGCGTTAGGTGTGTTTGACCTGTCTTATCGACATGCAACGATCGTCTCGCGTTCTAGTTCGTTAAGTGTCAGTTTATGCTTATTTTTTTATATTTTTCGTGGATAATGTTGACACGATATTCTGTTCCATCAGAACCAAGGAGCAAGTGAATGCTGATTTTGACTCGTCGCGTGGGCGAAACCCTGATGATTGGTGACGATGTAACGGTGACCGTTCTGGGTGTTAAAGGCAATCAGGTGCGTATCGGGGTGAATGCGCCCAAAGAGGTATCGGTTCACCGTGAAGAAATCTACATGCGCATCCAGGCCGAGAAGGGTGACGACGAGGATGCCGTCGGTAATTTCTAATTGTGAGAGGGCAGCGGAAGCTGCCTTTTTATTGTGCTCCAGCCATTAAACACCTGTTTTTGCCTGAGTCTTCAACAATCTGCCTATTTGCTGTGCGAACGATTGCAGAGGGGAAAAAAGGGTTTGACTTATTTTCCCCGGACAGTAATATCTGCACCCGCAACGGTGAGGTGGCCGAGAGGCTGAAGGCACTCCCCTGCTAAGGGAGCATGCGGTCAAAAGCCGCATCGAGGGTTCGAATCCCTCCCTCACCGCCATTGCACCTAATTCTGCGCATCCGTAGCTCAGCTGGATAGAGTACTCGGCTACGAACCGAGCGGTCAGAGGTTCGAATCCTCTCGGATGCGCCATCATTCAAACCGTTACCAGTTTTTGCGCATCCGTAGCTCAGCTGGATAGAGTACTCGGCTACGAACCGAGCGGTCAGAGGTTCGAATCCTCTCGGATGCGCCATTATTCAAACCGTTACCAGTTTCTGCGCATCCGTAGCTCAGCTGGATAGAGTACTCGGCTACGAACCGAGCGGTCAGAGGTTCGAATCCTCTCGGATGCGCCATCATTCAAACGGGCTCTTTAGGAGCCCGTTTTCTTTTTGATTTTTACCTGCTTTTCCCTTCGCTCTGTGAGTCATTCCTAATTTTCTGCTGATAGCTTGGTCTAGCTTTATGTCTGTAAGACAAACTGTCTCAGAAGGAGCTGATAATTGCAGGATCCTCTCTCGCAGCTCGCCGACGCGTGCTGGTTGATGATTTTGGGCATGGGGCTTGTCTATGCCATGCTCGGGGTCATGGTGCTAGCAACCAGTTTGATGTCGCGCTTCATTCTCCGCTTCTCTCCGTTGGCGACCTCTCCTTCTGGATTGCCTGATGAGAGACCAGATGCGGCAACCCTTGCTGCTATCACGGCGGCGGTCCATATGTATCGGCAAGAGACTCACTCATCCACGACAGCCGACTCCAAGGAGAGCTCGTCATGACGCACCCCCTGGCCATCACCGAAGTTGTACTACGCGATGCACATCAGTCCTTGCTGGCAACGCGAATGCGCCTCGAGGATATGTTGCCCATTGCTGCCCAGTTGGATCAGGTTGGGTACTGGTCCATTGAGTCCTGGGGCGGGGCAACGTTCGATGCCTGTATCCGTTATTTAGGCGAGGACCCATGGCAACGGCTGCGAGAATTAAAAAAAGTCATGCCAAGAACCCCGCAACAAATGTTGTTACGCGGGCAGAACTTACTTGGCTACCGGCATTATGCCGATGATGTTGTACATCGTTTCGTGGAGCGAGCGCATGCCAATGGCATGGATGTGTTCCGTATATTTGATGCCATGAACGACGTCCGGAATCTGCAATGTGCCGTGCAGGCAACCCTCAGTGTAGGGGCCCATGCTCAAGGAACGCTTTGTTACACCACGAGCCCGGTCCATAAACTTGATGACTGGGTGGACCTGGCCTGTCGGCTGCAAGATCTTGGTTGCCAGTCATTGTGTATCAAGGACATGGCTGGTTTGCTCCGCCCCTATGAAGCTGAAGCATTAATTAAGGCGATCAAGCAAAGGGTCTCTTTGCCATTAGCACTGCATTGTCACGCCACGACAGGATTAAGCCTGCCGACGCATATGAAGGCGATTGATGCCGGCATCGATATTCTGGATACGGCCATCTCAACCATGAGCATGACCTATGGCCACTCACCTACCGAAACCGTGGTGGCGATGGTCGAGGGGGCGCCTCGTGAGACGGGATTGTCGTTATCACAGCTTGAGACCATCGCCGATTATTTTCGTCAAGTCCGCCGTAAATATGCCAGTTTTGAGGGCAGTTTGCGTGGTATCGATTCGCGGATTCTATTGGCTCAGGTTCCTGGGGGCATGCTGACGAATCTGGAGAGTCAGCTGAAGGAGCAATCGGCATTGTCGCGTCTGAATGACGTGTTGGATGAGATCCCTAAAGTGCGCGCCGATCTGGGGTATATCCCCTTGGTCACTCCCACATCACAGATCGTCGGTACCCAGGCTGTACTCAATGTGCTGGCAGGGGAGCGATACAAAACGATTGCTCGCGAAACCGCGGCCATTCTGCGTGGCGAGTATGGTGCGACCCCTGCCCAAGTTGATCTGGCGTTACAAGCTCGCGTACTGGATGGTGCGGTACCAATAAGCTGTCGCCCTGCCGACTTGCTCGTCCCTGAATGGGAGCATTTGGTCACTGAACTGGATAAGCAAGCGAAGCTGGCGGGAATCGAGCTGAGCTCGCTCAGCGATGAAGATCGCCTGACCTATGCATTGTTTCCGCAGGTTGGACTCAAGTTCCTTGCTCACCGACATGAGCCCAGTTATTTCGAGGAACCTCCCTCATCGCCCGAAGCCAGTGTCAATGCCGCGCCATTGCCTGCTGCACCGTCTGTCGCCACAACTCAGCTCGCTTCAGTAGCATATGATGTATGTGTCGATGGGCGTCTGTTCCATGTTCAGGTGGGCCCGCAAGGGACCTTGGTTGCAACCGCGGCAGCATCTAATCACCCGCCTGGGGCGTCGGAGAGCACACCAACACCCGCGCTGGCGCCAATAGGTGGTCATCCTCAGCAAGCGCTGGTTGCGCCGCTAGCGGGTTCGATCGTGCGTGTCATTGCAGCTGAAGGTAGCCATTTCAAGTCTGGTGATGTTTTGCTGGTTCTGGAAGCGATGAAGATGGAGGCTGAAATTCGCGCTCCTGCAGAGGGTGTTGTGCATTCACTCCTGCATAAACCGGGTGACATGGTGATGGCTGGGCAACCGCTGCTGTGGTGGCAGGAAACCTGATAAGGAAAAGGCACTATGCAGGGATTAATGACCTTGTGGCTGGATACCGGGTTGGCGGCATTTTCCTGGCAACAACTCCTGATGATGGCGGTCGGGGGCTTGTTGCTCTATCTGGCTATAGTTCGGGGCTTTGAACCGTTATTACTGTTACCGATCGGCTTTGGTGCCGTATTGTCCAATATCCCGAATGGTGGGTTCAACGAACCCGGCGGGCTGCTTGACTACATTTATCAAGTAGGCATTGGTTCGGGAGTCTTCCCGTTGCTGATATTTCTCGGTGTCGGTGCCTTGACCGACTTCGGAGCGCTGATTGCTAACCCGAAGACACTGTTGCTGGGGGCGGCTGCGCAGTTCGGCATTTTTGGCACCTTGATGGGTGCTGTGCTGCTGAATTATTTACCGGGTTTCGATTTTACGCTCAAGGAAGCGGCTTCCATCGCGATCATTGGTGGGGCTGACGGTCCGACTGCGATTTTTCTGACCACCAGGTTGGCTCCTGATCTGCTTGGCGCCATCGCTGTTGCGGCTTATTCATATATGGCATTGGTCCCTCTGATTCAGCCACCCATTATGCGCGCCCTGACGACACGGGAAGAGCGAGCCATTCGCATGAAGCAACTTCGCACTGTCAGTCGGCAGGAGCGGATTTTATTTCCGCTGTTGGTCCTGATGCTGTGTGTCATCTTTTTGCCGGCGGCATCACCGCTGATAGGTATGTTCTGTTTCGGTAATCTGTTGCGGGAGTCGGGTGTGGTTGAGCGATTATCCAGTACGGCACAGAACGAACTGATTAACCTCGTCACCATCTTCCTGGGGCTCGGGGTGGGTTCAAAACTCTCTGCGGATAAGTTTCTCAATTTGCAGACGCTGGGCATATTGGTTCTGGGTGCAATTGCCTTTGC
Organism: Pseudaeromonas sharmana; assembly: GCF_042649925.1. Taxonomy (NCBI): domain Bacteria; kingdom Pseudomonadati; phylum Pseudomonadota; class Gammaproteobacteria; order Aeromonadales; family Aeromonadaceae; genus Pseudaeromonas; species Pseudaeromonas sharmana. Next base: position 74,211 of record NZ_JBHSAF010000006.1, on the reverse strand, counting down.
GATGGGGACAGCCGCCGGTGTCTTGATGGCCAAGTTGATGAACCGTATATGTCGCGAGCCGATTAACCCGCTGATTGGTGCTGCCGGTGTCTCGGCTGTGCCGATGGCGGCCCGTGTGGCCAACAAGGTGGGGCAGGAGGCTGATACACAGAATTTTTTGTTAATGCATGCCATGGGGCCAAATGTCGCCGGCGTCTTGGGTTCCGCAGTTGCCGCCGGAGTACTCTTGGCATTGCTTAAATAATGAAAATGAAAACGAAAAAAAGGAGAGGTGACCTCTCCTTTTTACATCTGTTCATCGATTATTGCTGAATTCCGACAATGAACCAGGGGGCATTGCTCTGTGTCAGGTTGCGCTCAAGGTGCCATACCTCGTCGATCTGCTCTTCAACATTTTCGACCGTATCGCGATAGCGCCCTTGGAAGCGAATGCTGATTTGAGCGGTACGACCATCCTGATCGGCTCGAACCATCTCGGCATCCACAAACATCACTTCAGTATGTTGTTCACCTGGATATTGTTTGCGCTCTGCAACCAGTTCGTTATAGAGCTCAGGGGAGACATATTCCTGAATCTTGGCCAAATCGTTCTGGTTCCATGCCTCTTGCAGGGTGCGGAAGTGATCTCGCGCACCGTTGAGGAACGGCTGCAATTCAAATCCGAGAGGCAGATTGAAAGGTACATCCTGCACAGTTGCGAATCCTGAGGCTGCGTTGTTTGGGCTGCTCGATGCGGATTCGAACGCTTGATAGCTACTGGGTGAAACTCCGGAGGCCGCGGCTGGAGTCTGGTGTCCCATGGCTGAGGCGCGTTGCTGCATAAAGCTGCGGAACAGGCGGAACAGCAGGAAGGCCACACCGGCCATGATGAGCATATCCATGATCTGGAGCCCTTCGAACGCGCCACTGCCAAACATCCACGCGAGCAGACCGCCAGCAAGCAGACCACCTAGCAAGCCACCCATCATCCCTTTTTTCGCACCCGCGGTAGCAGGGGTTGCTGCGGGTTGCTTGTTACCGACGGGCTGTGCCTGTTGCGCCGGCGCCGTACGATAGCTTTTCCCAAAGGAGCGCTTGCCACCAAACTTGGCTGCATCCGCATATGGACTGTGTAAAGCCAGCGTCACACTGACGATGGCGACCCCAAACAGGGTGAAAAATTTGCGTAGCATGATGTTCAGCTTCCTGATGGTTGAACGGATGTCATCATCCTACTTATCTGTAGAAGGGCGTCAATTCTGTTTGCTCTATGCTCTCTGTTCGGTTTTTGCGAGCAATTGGCTGCATTAATGCTCGATAAATATCGGATATTTTGCCCTGAGCCAGGCTGTGCGCCACAACACTTTTACCTGTGCGGAAAAAGGCAGATAATGTCGTCCCCCTCTGATGTTGGTACTGGAACCCATGGCGCAACCGTCTGTGCAAAAAAAGACCGATTCCCGCTTGGAACAATTGAAAATGCCTCCTCACTCCTTCGAGGCTGAGCAATCCGTGCTGGGCGGACTGATGCTGGACAACGAAGCGTGGGATCGGGTTGCTGAACGTGTGGTGGCGCATGATTTCTACAGTCGGCCACACAGGATCATCTTTGCTGCCATGAGCCGTTTGGCGGAGCAGGGGTTGCCGGTTGATTTGATTACCTTGCAAGAGGAATTAGAACGACATGAGCAGCTCGACGAGGTGGGTGGGTTTGCTTATCTGGTCGAGGTGGCGAAGAACACCCCCAGCGCGGCCAATATCAGTGCCTATGCCGAGATAGTGCGTGAACGGGCGGTCGTGCGCGAGATGATTTCGGTGGCAAACGAGATTGCCGAATCTGGCTATGATCCGCAGGGCCGCAATGCCGGCGACTTGCTGGATGAGGCAGAAAGCAAGGTTTTCAAGATTGCAGAATCTCGCAGCAGCTCGAGTGATGGCCCTCAACCACTGAAAGCGGTATTGGAAAAAACCGTAGATAAAATCGAAGAGCTGTTTCGCAAACCGCACAACGGTGTCACAGGGGTTTCATCCGGTTATGCCGATCTTGACAAGATGACCTCAGGCTTCCAGCCATCGGATCTCATCATTGTTGCAGCACGTCCTTCGATGGGTAAGACGACGTTTGCGATGAACCTGGTTGAACACGCAGCGCTAACGCAGGACAAGCCGGCCGTTATCTTCTCGCTGGAAATGCCTTCGGAACAGATCATTATGCGTATGCTGGCGTCACTGGGGCGTATTGAACAGACGCGTGTCAGAACGGGTCAGCTGGATGACGATGACTGGGGGCGCCTGTCCGCCACCATGGGCATGCTACTGGACAAAGGCAAGATGTACATCGACGATGCCTCTGGGCTGACACCAACCGATCTCCGTTCCCGTACGCGCCGGATTGCCCGGGAGCATGGTGGCGTGAGCCTGGTAATGGTCGATTATCTGCAATTGATGCGCGTCCCGTCCCTCAGTGACAACCGGACACTGGAAATTGCTGAGATATCCCGTTCGTTGAAGGCGCTGGCGAAGGAGCTTAACGCGCCGGTGATTGCGCTGTCCCAGTTGAACCGGAGTCTGGAGCAACGTGCAGACAAACGACCGGTCAACTCTGACCTTCGTGAGTCAGGCTCTATCGAGCAGGACGCCGATCTCATCATGTTCATCTACCGGGATGAGGTTTACCACGACGATAGCCCTGATAAAGGTGTCGCCGAGATCATTATTGGCAAGCAGCGTAACGGCCCGATTGGGCGCGTACGCCTTACCTTCCAAGGACAATACTCCCGGTTCGACAACTACGCCGGTCCGGCCTATGACGATGATTATTAAGGACATGCCATGCAAGCAGTAACGGCAGAAATCAATACAGGGGCCCTGCAGCACAATTTTGAAATCGTCCGCCAACACGCACCGCGCGCGAAAATTGTCGCCGTGGTGAAAGCCAATGCTTACGGACATGATCTGCTGACCGTCGCGAGAACTCTCAAGGATGCCGATGCGTATGCGGTGGCGCGCATAGAGGAGGCGTTGGCGTTGCGAAGCGGCGGCATCGTCAAACCCGTCATCATGCTTGAGGGTTTTTTCAGTGCCGATGACCTGCCTGTGCTGGCCGCCAATAATCTGCAGACGGCGGTACACTCCTGGGAGCAACTTGAGGCACTGGAGCGAGCCGAACTGAGTCAACCATTATATGCCTGGATGAAGCTGGACACCGGCATGCATCGCCTGGGCGTTCGCCCCGAGGAAGTCACCGATTTTTATCGTCGGTTGTCGGCATGTAAAAATGTTGTTCAGCCCTTTAATTTGATGACCCACTTCAGCTGTGCAGATGAACTGGATAATCCTCTGACCCGCGAGCAGATAGATCTGTTCACTCAATTGGCCAATGGTCATCCCGGGGAGCGTGCCTTAGCCAATTCCGCTGCTGTACTGGCATGGCAGGATGCACATGCCGACTGGATCCGACCGGGCATCATGCTCTATGGGATTTCGCCTTTTCCGGAGCATGTCGGCGCCGATCACGGTCTTCAGCCGGTGATGACGCTCAAGAGTAATCTGATTGCAGTACGCACCGCGAAGGCGGGAGAGCGCGTTGGTTATGGCGCCAACTGGGTGACGGAGCGGGATACACGCCTGGGTGTCGTGGCGATGGGATATGGCGATGGCTATCCGCGGATGGCCCCCAACGGCACGCCGGTGCTGATTAATGGACGCATTGTGCCGACGGCTGGTCGCGTCTCAATGGACATGATGACGGTCGATTTGGGGCCAGATGCGAACGATAAGGTGGGCGATGACGTCGTGCTCTGGGGGGATGGGTTGCCTGTCGAGTTGGTGGCCCAGCATGTGGGAACCATCCCGTATGAACTGGTTCTGAAGCTGACGCCTCGCGTCAGACTGACATTTCGCTGATGTGGTTGCAGCGAGAGATCGTCTTGAAGCCGCGACAACGTGGCTTCCATCTGATCACAACCGAAATTATCGAGGCTGTTCCAGAACTGGGCCGCTGTCAGATTGGGCTGCTGCACCTGTTGTTACAGCACACTTCGGCCTCGCTGACACTGAATGAAAATTGTGATCCGCAAGTCAGACGAGACTTGGCGCACTTTATGAGCCGGCTGGTGCCTGATCACGACAACGGATTTGCTCATCGGGATGAAGGCCTGGATGACATGCCGGCCCATGTCTGTGCCTCATTGCTTGGTACTAGTTTATCGTTGCCGATCTGTCGCGGTGGCTTGGCCTTGGGCACCTGGCAGGGAATCTATTTGGGGGAGCACAGACTGTCCGCGTCAGGCCGTCGAATAATTGCTACCTTGCACGCGGCAGACTAGATAAATAACGGCTAAGCAGGCAGCATCGACAAGGCATTACACGCGGCCCAGCTGCGATTTAATACATCGGGGCTTCGCTGCGACATCGCCAGCAGACAAGGGCGGCGTGGTGCTGCCCTTTCTTGATGGCAAGTGATCGGCTGTTCAGAACAGTTGGTTAGAGGGTTTCCCCATCCTCATATTCTGACTCGACTTTATCGCGCCAGTTTGGGTCCAGAGACAGGGTGCCAGGGGTCCAGAAGAGGTAGAACCAAGGATCATCTTGCTGCCACTGCGGAAAGATAATTTCGACACTGTTGTCGTCTTTTTTGTAGATCGAGGTCTGAATATTGAGTTTGGAGACCACCAAAGCGGCGATCAGTACAACCAGACCCCAGCGAAACAATTTTCCCACGTCTGTTACATCCCTGTAGCGAAGAGTTAGCGCCTACTCAAAACAAATCTCTATGGTTGCCCGACCATATTCACTTTCAAACGGCATCAGTAGCTTGGTGCTGTCGGTCTTGTGTGAAATCGTATGATTTGGTCCAGAGACGACAACCGGTGTGGCCATGTCAAAGTCATAGCCTTTTTCGGCCAGCATGCGTTTGGCTCCGCCGGTCACCATGTTGGTTATTTCACCCACCATGTCTGTGACCTCCTCATTGATCGACGCGGGTGCTTCGCCGAGCATACGGCGCATCACTTCCAGAGCCAGCCCCTTATCAAAGGTAATAGAGAAGGAACCACGAGTCTGCGGGCCAACCATACCGATAAGACCGGAGACATCGCCGCGAGCCAATTCATCATTCTTCTTGCGGGGCGCGCCAGCCTTCAGTTCAAGCTGAGCCATAGTGCTCATGACATGCAGCAGGGAAACAAGAAAAGGATTCACGAATTCAGCACGCATTTTTATCCTCGATTATGAACCGGTACACAGTGAAAACCGCGGAGGCTGGTCATCGTCTGCGTGACGGCATCGCTACAGCATATTCTTTTAGGAAGCTTAACATATAGTATCTTAGCAAAGCGTGACAATATTCATTCTCCGTTTACCCCGGGAGTGCGGTTGAAACTTTCAGATCGCGATCAATAACGTTAAAATCCGCGCCCCAGCTCCCCTATCGTGCCGAGGTTTTGATGTCTGTACCTGCCATGCGCTTTTCTGTCGCGCCTATGCTCGACTGGACTGACCGACACTGTCGCTTTTTCTTGCGGCAAATCAGTCGTCATGCGCTGCTGTATACCGAAATGGTGACGACCGGAGCGATTTTACATGGCCGTGGCGATTATCTGGCCTATTCATCGGAAGAGCATCCGTTGGCATTGCAACTGGGGGGGAGTGATCCACAGGATCTGGCGCGCTGTGCGCGGATCGCGGCCGAGCGCGGCTATGATGAGATCAATCTGAATGTGGGCTGTCCGTCAGACCGGGTACAGAATGGCCGCTTTGGCGCCTGTTTGATGGCCGCTCCAGATCTGGTTGCTCGCTGCGTAGCGGCGATGCGGGCGGAGGCCAACATACCGGTCACGGTGAAAACTCGAATTGGGATCGATCATCAGGACTCTTACGAGTTTCTGCAGTCCTTCATCGAGCAGGTCAGTGCTGCTGGTTGTTCCAGCTTTATCGTTCATGCGCGCAAAGCGTGGCTGAGCGGCCTGAGCCCCAAGGAAAACCGTGATATTCCGCCGTTGGATTATCCGAGAGTCTATCGATTGAAGCAGGATTATCCCCAGCTGACGATCGCCATCAATGGTGGCATTTCGTCCATCGATGCCGTACTGCAACATCTAGAGCATGTTGATGGTGTCATGGTCGGCCGGGAGGCATATCAGAATCCCTATCTGTTGGCGGACATTGATCGCCTGGTGTACGGCGATAACGCACCGGTACCCAGTCGTCATCAGGTCGTGCGTCAGATGTTACCCTATATTGATGAGCAGCTACGCCAGGGCAATCAACTGGCTCATGTCACGCGACATATGCTGGGGCTATTTCAGGGGCTGCCAGGTGCCAGAGCGTGGCGTCGTCACCTGAGCGAGCAGGCCTGCCGCCGCGGTGCGGATACCGAAACCGTGCTGGCTGCGATGGCTCATGTTCCTGAAGTAGGGCGATAATCCGCGCTGGTGACGATATGTTGACCCGAGCTGCGCGGCAGTGCAGCTAGGTTGGTATCGCTGAATTCGGATTGCCAGGGAGTGGGATCTGGCGTACCGCATAGCAAGTTCATGAGGGCGTCTTCGGTGATGGGACGCGACAGCAGATACCCCTGCGCCTGGTCACACCCCTTGGCCATCAGATGGTGCAGTTGCTCTTTGGTTTCGACACCTTCGGCAATGACCCGCAGACCGAACGCTTCTGCCAGCTGTAGAATGGAGTCAACCAGTTTGGGATTGTCTTCCAGTTGTGCGGTATAAGTTCGATCGATTTTCAACATATCCAGTGGCAGAGCTACTAGATGATTGAGCGATGTATAACCGGTTCCGAAATCATCCAGCGCGATTTCGACCCCCACCTTTTTTAAGGTAATCACCATGTCTCTGGCGACATCATCAAGCTCAACCAGTGCGGTCTCTGTGATTTCGATACCAAAATACGTCGGATCGAGATGATATTTATCCAACAGTTTTGCGACCTGCTGTGGGTAATGTGGGTTGGATAACTCAGTGGCGGATGCATTGACAGCAAGGTGAAAGCGATCGAAGCCTGATGCTTGTAATTTTGCCTGGCAACGACAAGCTTGCTCCAGCACCCATAAATCGATATCCAGTATTTGCGCAGAGTGCTCTGCAATCGGAATAAAACGATCAGGTGGAATAGAACCATATTCAGGGTGATGCCAGCGTAATAATACTTCTGCACCTATGGCTAATTGTTTTTTTAGTGAGTACTGGGGTTGAAAAACAACACGAAGCTGCTGCTGTGCTATGGCTGAACCTAATTCTGATTCTAACCATTTGTCTTCGCGTAAGCGTGCAGCAATAACCCCATCCAACAGATACCAGTAATTTCCACTGTAACGGCTCGCTTGATGTCGGGCCTGGTTTGCAGACTGTAATAGGTCTTCGACACGGCTTCCTGCTTCAGGATAGCTCACGATGCCTGCACTAAATTTAAGTCTTAATTCGTAATCACCAACTAAGACAGGCCTTTTTAGCCTTCTGGCGAGTTGCTCACAAAGCTGAGGTGCAGAGACCGGATTGAATTTATCATGTGACGGTAAGACAAAGCAAAATTCATCAGAGCCGATTCTTGCCAGTGTGCAAAGCGAGTTTTTATCATGATGTGCTTTTTTTATAAGATCGGAAAGTATCTTTGATATTGCTTGTAATGCTTTATCGCCAATTTTTGAACCGAATGTATTGTTGATGCCGCTGAGATTGTGGAGTTTTAATTGTGTGATAAAAAACGAACCGTTTTCTTGTTTGGCTGTAAATACCTTTTTTTGCAGGAAATTAATAAATGCACTCCGGTTGTACAGGCCAGTAAGAGGGTCAATATAAATGGAATGCTCCAGCTCTGTCTGCGATGCTTCCAGGCGTGACACCATGATGGCGAACTGATTACGCAATTCTGATATCTCATTGTGTGGTGCCACTAATGGAATATGGTGAATTTTTTGATCAGTAACCTGGTGTATTAACTTACTTAAATCGTTTATCGGGGAGGCGATCAACCGGTTAGCCAACCAGTTTGTTAATATGGATAACATCAATGCACTGGCAGCAATCAAAACAAGCAATGTAGTTTGAGTATCACTTATCTGGGCTTGTACTATCTGTTCCGGAATCAAGATCAGCATGGAAATCTTAGGCGTCACCAAATAGTCTGATATTTGATATTGCAGACCGTCAAGGCGTAGCTTATCGGTACCGAGCAGTTTTTTCAGGTCTAATGGTGAGTATCTTGGCTCAATCGATGTCTGATCTTCATTTTGATATAAGACTATTTTGTAATTCAGTTGTTCTTCTTGTTGTTTGATAAACTCACTTAGTGACTTGAGTGTAGATGTGATAATTAAAGAATATTTTTCCTGTTTGGTTGTATCAGATATTAATAATTCTGGGTTGTGGTGTTGGAAGGTTATTCCCTGCTTGTAAACGTATTGGTTTGTCTCCGTTGATTTGATGAGCTGGTTATATTCATTTTCTCCTTGAGCTTTCATTTTTTTCAGGAAGGTTTGGTTGCTGTCTGTTCGTTGTGAAAATGGGTTGATGCCATCACCAACCTGAATTTCTTCATAGTCGAGTTGATTAGTGAGAACAATTTGTTGAATATTTTTATTGCTCATCATTGCCTGATGGAATAACAATTGAACCATGGGGGCTATGTACTGGTTTTTTTCTTCATTACTCACCATGCTGAGGTATCTGTTTAATATCTGTGCTTGAGGCAGGAACTCAAGTTGTGCTTTGCCTGCTTCTAACGTGCTTTTGATGTTGGATTGTATGGCTTCTTTTAGCGACTGGTTCTGCAGTTCGATTTTTTCTGATACGAGTTGATGAACGGTGGATAGTGAATAAAAGCCGAACATCAACAAAGGCAGCAATGCGATCGGGAGTAGCATTATTACTAGTTTTGTTGTTATTTTTTTCATTTTATTTCAATACCGAATAGTAAATGATGCTTCTGACTCTATCGCCATCAACACTGTCTGAATAATATTCAGATTTTCTTGTGTATTCTCCATCTTGATAAGCAATAGGGTTGCTGATGATCTTATTTGATATGAGATGTTCGTGTAGTATCGGATTGAAACCCAGCCGCTCACTGTTCAAATTGGCTATTTCTACCCTTGAAACAAACTGAATAAATTGTGTTGCTATTTCAGTCTGTTGACTGTCTTTAAAAATTGCCAAACAGTCCAGCCAAAGCAAACTGCCTTCTGCTGGTGAGACAAAACGCCAGTCATGATGGGGCGAGTGTTGTTGGATGGCGTAAAAATCGCCGTTGTAAGTCACCACGGCATACACTTGGTCGCCAACGGCGGGATCCGAGATAGCGCTTAGCGAGTAACGGTATGTGAGAACATACGGGCTGGTGGACTTCAGCAGCATAAAGGCTTGCTGTAGTTCATTGCGCGATTGTGAGTTGATGGAATAGCCGAGGGCCTTCAGTGCGATCGCACTGAGTGCTCTGGCATCATCGATCAATACCAGATGTTGGGATAGCGACGGGGCTTGGGATAACAGGTCATGCCATGTCTGCAGTGGCAACGTAATTTTATCTTGCCGATACGCATAGCCTAGCGAGCCTCTCATATAGGGAATGGCATAGTTACCGCATTTATTGCGCAGGTCGGTCGGTACTTGCGGTAACACTAGATTCTGCAGTGGCAACAGCCGTTGCTGAATCTGGGGGTTTTGCAGTGTCAGGTGATCGGCGATGACGATGTCAAAATAGGGAGGATGTGCCGAGAGCAGCAAGCGGTTGCGAGCATCGTCACTGTCGTAATGCAGCTCACGAATGTGATATCCGCTCTCCTGAGTAAACTGCTGTTTGACTTCATCGGCCAAGTAGATAGGCCAGTTATAGAGCACCAGTTCAGATGCCAAGCCCACATTGCTAGCAGACATCTGTATCAGCAAACCAAGCAGAATGATGAAAACGGCTCGCATCACCACGACTCCCCCGAGCATGACAGGGTGGCTCTTTTATCAGCCTGTTTCCGCAAGCATAGTCTTACGGGTCCGGATCGACCCTGTCAGATTGTACGGTTGCCAGTGCGCCGTTTTTATCTAGTCGTCAGAGTTCACTCAGCAATGTCACCACATACTCTTCAAGAAATTGGCGGCGTTTGATGGCCATGCGATGCCCGGCTGGGGTCTGCATGTTATCGGCTACCTTGTAGAGCTTGATGAAAAAGTGATCCAGGGCATAGGCCTGATCGTCGAGGGGGCGGTGCCTGGCCAGCGGGTCATGAGGATCAAACATGGCTCTTTGCATCCGGCCTGAGGTGTAAAACACCCGCGCCAAGCCGATAGCTCCAAGGGCCTCCATGCGGTCGGCGTCCTGTATCAACTTCGCTTCGAGTGATGTGGCGGCGATGTTGGCCGAAAAGCTGTGCGCCTCGATGGCGTGGCTGACGGCTGGGATCAACATGCTTGGAAACCCCAGTTCAGTGAGAATCAGCACCGCCTGCTTGGCGGCCAGCTGTGAGCTAAGATGCCGCTGCGGATGATCTTTGGGCAGGCTGACGATGTCATGCAGGTAAGCGGCGGCAAGCAAAATGAGCGGGTTTGCCTGACTTCCTTCATCTGCATTCAGCTGGCAGGCGGTTTTCCAGACGCGTCGAAAATGGGCTATATCGTGGGCCCCGTCATCGACGGCGTGATGCTGCTCAAGCCAGCACTCAAGCTGTTGTTGCCAAAAATCAGATTGGGTATTGGTCATGGCGGCTCCGATATGAATCCTAAGTCCCTTTCGAGGCATGCTGTTGCGGCCCGGATCTTCGGGGAGTCAGCGTCGAAATGCAAGCCATGACCGGTTGTGATTGCCCAATCGGCAAGGGGAAACCTGGTTCATTCGGGTTCCGCTTGCCGTGTTTACTGGGCCGAAGGCAGACGGAATGTCATCTGGTCGATCATGCTTTGGGCAGCCCGGCTGCGCGCCTGCTCCGCTCGAATCGGCATGTCGCTGCTGGCTTGCAATGCTGAGCGCCACAGGATGACATTACTCTGGCGATCCTTGAGTACCAGAGCCAATGTTCCCTTCTTGCTCTCGTTGGCTCCAGGATCCATTCCCAATTTGGAAAACACTAATCGGTCGGCATCTTCTTTATCACCAAGCACGCCGGCCATGACAATCACATCTGCCTGTTTGGGGTCGGCCGGGGTTAATCCCAGCTCCTGCATACGTTGTGTGATGGCTTGTTTCAGCAATGGCAGCCAAGGTTTGCCTTGCTCCTTGCTATACATCATGTCGTCAGGAATGGCATAGGTTATCGGCCCGGAATAGGGCCAACTGCTCAAGGTGGTGCCGACGACAGTCATCTGCACGGTCGGTTCGTGCTGGACGCTCGTGTCAACCGGCTCGCTGGTTTGGGCACAGGCAACCAGTCCGAGAGCAAACAAGGGAAGAAAGTGGCGCATATTGGCTCCGCATTAGTGTCAGATGACTATGGCCCAAGATATCAGACTCCTGCGCTCACTGTCTGTGCGATTCAGCACTTGTTGATGCTTGGTAAAGATTGCCGGATAACCAGCAGGCAATCGCCTGCCGGCTGGCTTCAAAATGCGGGAGCGGCAGTGAGTGAGGCGAACACCAGATCCATCCCTCACATTTGTCTGGCTCACACAGCTGCGGCTCTGCATCCGTGACCCGAGCCAGCAGGGCGATCGAGACATAATGCCGTCCGGTTTCTTGGCAGGTGAGCAGGTCATTACTGAGGCCGACAACCACCGGTGCCTGGATCTGCAGGCCGGTCTCCTCGGCCACTTCGCGAATGGCACAGGCTTCAAAACTCTCGCCATGCTCCAGATGACCACCAGGAATAGACCAATAGGGCGCATGGCTTCCTTTGCGTTTACCGAGCAGTATGTCGCCTTGCGGGTTGACGAGTATCACGCCTATGCCAATGCGTGGTGGCGTTTGTTCGTGATTCATGATGGCTAATCCAGATGATCCAGGGGTAATGCGGTCTGTTGTTTCACTTGCTGCAGCACAAAGCTCGAGCGGACTCCTGTCACGCCCTCCAGTCGGGTCAGCTTCTCCAGCAGGAAACGTTGGTAATCTGCCATGTCAGTGACCATGACCATCAGTTGATAGTCTGCATCATTGCCGGTGATCAAGGCGCAGTGTAATACCTCCGGCATCTCCAGAATGGCGTGATTGAATTGCTGCAAACGTTCAGGAGTATGTTTGTCGACAGTGACATGAATGTAGGCGGTCAGCTTCAGATTCAGCCGTTCTGGACATAGCAGCATGACCTGGCCACGGATTAGCCCCATCTCCTCAAGTGCTTTCACGCGTCGCGAACAGGGGGCTGGCGATAGTCCAACCCGCTCCGCCAGTTCGAGATTGCTGATCCGGGCATCTTGTTGCAGCAAGGTCAGGATTTTGCGATCAATTCTATCCAATTTGATACTCAAGGTGTCTCCGATTGCTTGAATTGGCATTTACGCGCAAAACTATTGCGCAAATATCCTGAATTGCTAGCAAGAAAGCAACCCTATTGCGCACGATTGCGCGTACTATTTCTTCATCTTCTTCGGACTACGGCTAACCAGCCCGGTGTCCTGCTGCAATGAGTTACCCGCTCTTGTACTCCAATCGTCTGCTTACCGGCGGCGAAAACAAACAACACGGCTTATCGGCGGTGTGAAGAACAAAAAAGCCAGCATCTGCTGGCTTTTTTGTTGTCATGGTAACGCGTTACTTGGCAATTCGTTTGTACTTGGCGCGATGGGGTTGAACCGCTTCGGCGCCATAGGTCTTTTTCTTCCACTCTTCGTATTCGGTGAAGTTACCTTCAAAGAACTCGATTTTCCCTTCATCCTGATAGTCGAGGATATGGGTAGCGATGCGGTCGAGGAACCAGCGGTCATGCGAAATGACCATGGCGCAGCCCGGGAACTCGAGGAGCGCGTTTTCCAGGGCCCGCAAGGTTTCGACATCCAGATCGTTAGTCGGTTCGTCGAGCAGCAGCACGTTGCCACCGGTCTGCAGCAACTTGGCCAGATGCAGGCGCCCACGTTCGCCGCCAGAGAGTTCGCCAACGCGTTTTTGCTGATCAGAGCCTTTGAAATTGAAACGCCCGATATAGGCCCGGCTTGGGATCTCGAAGTTGCCGATGCGCAGGATGTCCTGACCATTGGCCACTTCTTCAAACACGGTTTTCTTGTCGTCCATCTTGTCGCGGAACTGATCGACGGAGGCCAGTGCAACCGTATCGCCAAGGGTGATGGCTCCGGCATCCGGGGTCTCCTGACCGGAGATCAGCCTAAACAGCGTGGATTTCCCTGCACCGTTCGGACCTATGATACCCACGATAGCCCCCTTGGGGATCGCGAATGAAAGATCGTCGATCAGCACGCGATCACCATACGATTTACGCAGGCCCTGTACTTCCAGCACCTTGTCACCCAGGCGCGGTCCTGGCGGGATGAACAACTCGTTGGTTTCGTTACGTTTCTGGTAATCACCGCTGTTGAGTTCTTCAAAGCGGGCCAATCGCGCCTTGGATTTGGCCTGGCGGCCTTTCGGATTCTGGCGTACCCACTCCAGCTCCTTCTCGATCGACTTGCGACGGGCCGCTTCGGTTGACGCTTCCTGAGCCAGACGGGCGTCTTTTTGCTCCAGCCAGGAGGAGTAGTTGCCTTCCCACGGGATACCTTCACCGCGGTCCAGTTCCAGAATCCATCCTGCGACGTTATCGAGGAAGTAACGGTCGTGGGTGATGGCCACGACGGTGCCTTCGTAGTCGTGCAGGAAGCGTTCCAGCCAGGCGACGGATTCGGCATCCAGGTGGTTGGTCGGTTCGTCGAGCAGCAGCATGTCCGGCTTTTCCAGCAGCAGACGGCACAGTGCGACACGGCGGCGTTCGCCCCCAGAGAGGTGCTTTATCTGAGCATCCCAGGCAGGAAGACGCAGCGCATCGGCGGCGCGTTCCAGCTGGTTCTCCATATTGTGGCCATCGTGAGCCTGAATGATGGACTCCAGCTCGCCTTGCTCCTTGGCCAGTTTATCAAAGTCCGCGTCGGGATCGGCGTAGGCCGCATAGACTTCGTCCAGACGGGTCAGCGCGCGCTTGAGCTCGCCCATCGCCTCTTCAACGGCAGCACGTACTGTCTGTTCCGGATCCAGCTTCGGCTCTTGCGGCAGGTAGCCAATCTTGATACCGGGTTGCGGACGGGCCTCACCTTCGATTTCGGTATCGATGCCGGCCATGATGCGCAATAACGTGGATTTACCCGCACCGTTCAGACCGAGTACGCCAATCTTGGCACCCGGAAAGAAGGAGAGGGAGATGTTCTTCAATATGTGTCGTTTCGGGGGAACGACCTTGCCAACCCGATTCATCGTATAGATAAACTGAGCCATAAGAATCTCATTGTTGTCATGAATTCAGAGTCCGGCATTTTAAACCAAGGCCGACAGCCAAGAAAGCAAACTCGCGGCAGGGTGGGAGCTATGGCCAGTTCCGGGCGCGAGTGTCAGCCTGGGTTTACAGTGCTGGCCAGCCACAACATGCGCTCCGCGGCTGGGCGACAGGCCCCGGGATGATTACCATGCCCGCGGTCCTGTTACCGAGAGATAAGAAGCATGTCGTTAGCTCATTCACGTCTAGAGGATGCCATGGCGTTGTTAACCGGCTGTACGCTGGCTGCGTTGGGCATCTATTTTCTCAATCATGCCGGTATGGTCAGCGGCGGCACCGTGGGGTTAGCCCTGTTGCTGACACGAGCCACTGCGGTGCCCTTTGCCTGTTGGTTCGTGGTTATCAATCTCCCTTTTCTGCTGTTGGCCCAGTACCGGCTGGGCTGGCGATTTACCCGACGTAGCTGTCTTGCGGTGGCGCTGGTTGCCCTGCTGTCGCAGCTGTTGCATCAGACAGTGCAGATAGCCAATATCACTCCGCTGTGTGCCGCCTTGTTAGCGGGCCTGTTGATCGGTATCGGCTTGCTGATCCTATTCCGGCATCAGGCCAGCCTGGGCGGTTTCAATATTCTGGCCTTGTGGGTGCAGCAACGTTTCGCGATCGCGGCCGGCAAGGTACAGATGGCACTGGATGCGGGCATCGTGCTGGTGTCTTTGTGCTGGGGCAGCCTGGCGGTGGTGCTGTGCTCTGTGTTGTCGGTGGTGGTGTTGAACCTGGTGCTGGTGCAGAACCACAGGCCGGGGCGTTATCAGCCAGCCTGACAGGCTGAATGTGCAAAAAATAAAGGCCCGTTACGGGCCTTTATTGTTCGTGCTGTCACTGCGCTTAGCCGTTGTCTCTGACCCCGACGGATACAGTCATTGCATCCTGATGGTTGCCACTGGCCTTGATGGTGATATCCAGCTGACCGCTATCCTTGTTGTTGGGGCTGGTTTCCGGATCAATCCGGAAGCAGTAAAAAACCGGACGCGTGATCGAGGGGTAAGGGCTGCTTGTGACGTAGGGGCAATTGGATCCCTCAATGTTCATGGAGGTGACATCACCGCCATTTGTCTTGCTGATGGCAAAGGTGCTCCCAGCCGGGATAGGGTTTACGCCGCGCAAATCGAGGCCGTCGGCTTGCAAGTCACCGAAATTACTCCCCAGACTTTCGGGAATCGGATTCTTCAGGCGCTCAGCCTCGCTGCCGGCATCGTCGCTGGGGATATGTATCGGCAATATACGGACGTATTTGGACAGGCCATCGCGTAAATCGACGTCAATATCGGAGCGCCAGCTGCCCGTCGTGGTATCCCAAACTTGCAATGGGATTTTGGTATAACCGCCATTCTTCGCACCTTTGACTTCGGCCGTTAAGCCGGTGAAGATGAACTCGACATTGCGGAATAGGCTGGTCTGCTCGCGTTTGCAGAAGCCGCGGGTAATGGTGTCCTTGTCACAGACCAGACCGGTGTAGACGCCATCACCCAGATCGCGCACGCCGTTGCCATTCAGATCTTCGAAGGTGTCAACATTCACCAGGTAGTTGTCCGCATCGCCGAGGCCACTGCCGGGGGTGGCATCATCGACATTCTTGTCCATGAAGCGTTCACCGACATCCTTGTAGCTGCGGACATAATCCGGCACGGCGATGATGGTCTGATCGTCGGCCACGCCCTGGAGCTCACCCTTGTCGAAGATGCCATTGCCGTTGAGATCCTGGAAGCTCTCTTCCCCGGCCACATAGGCGCTGATGGTCACGCGTCCATCGGCTGGTCGCGGGTCCTGGGAGGTCAAGGTGGCGTTACAGACACCGCCGACCGTGGTGCAGACCCCGGTGGCATCGCCACTGTCGCTGCTCAGATCACCCTTGATGCTGCCGCCTTCAGTGGTGAAGTAGACCTTGGTGCCATCGGCAACCGGATTGTTGAAACGGTCGGCCAGATGGATGGTGATTTTGGCTTGTTCGCCATCATAAGCCGCGCCGTTGATATTGCGACTATCAGCGGAGAACGAAAAGCTGTTGTCGTCGGCATAGCCGATACCAACGCCAATCTGGCTGGACGCGGCGCGGATTTCGGTATTGCCGTCCAGTGTGGCGATCACGCTGATCGGGGTTGGCAGGTTGCCCGAGTTGACCGTTACGGTGGCTTGGCCATCTTTGTTCGTGGTTGCCGCCAGGGGGCTCAGGGTGTAGTCCTGATAGTTGACATTGTTGGAAATCTTGCCGGCAAAGCTGAAATTCAGCTGCTTGCCGCTGACCGGTTTGGCCTGGGCATCCAGCAATGTGAAGGTAACCGTCGCCTTTTCATCCTTGCCCGAGCCGCGCAGATAGATAAATTCCGGGCTTGGGGTGGCAGCCGTGATGGAGCGGGTCTCGGCGGTGATGTTGTTAATGGTCACGGTGGCGACAGCATTCAGACCGGCGGCAGAGGCTGTGATGGTGTCGTTGCCGGAGCAGGCATACTTGTCGGTAGTGCCCTTGTAGGTCGAGATCGCCGTGCCTTGTTGTGCTGTTACCTGAGTATCGAGTGTGGCCTTATCGGCGCTGGCACAGGCCGAGCTGAAGGTGATTTCGATCGGATAGTTATAGGCGCTGCCGTTTTGCGTGACGGTGGCAGTCAATACGGCAACACTACCGGCCGCCAAGCTGCTCTTGTCGGTGCTCAGCGTGATGTCCAGATCGCTGGCGCCGAACTGATAGTTCTTGGTGGCAGTCAAATCGCCGGTTTCGACGGTCGTGGATACGGTGACACTGCCTGCGGTTTCGGCTGAACTGGAGGTGCTGGCCAGTTGGAAGCTGGCTTTACCCTCGCTGTCGGTCAGGCGGGAGGTGGAGGGCGATATGGCGCCCTGCGTCACAGCGGCATTGATGATCTGATCAGGGACCGGTGAGCCGGATGGATCGAGCAGGGTGGCCTCGATCAAGCTGGCCCGTTCAGTCGGCAGACGCGATTGGTCGGTGCAGGTGGAGGTGTCGGAGAGATCGTCGCACACCATCAGACGCACAGACAGCTGATAGTCATCGGAGCTGGTTTGCCCTGGCACGAAGGCAAAACTCAGGCTCTTCGACGTGGTTGTTGCATCGGAGGCTGTGTAAGTGGCTGTGATGGTCCCGGCGCCGCTGGTGTTAGCGGCCGGTGCTGCCAGCAGAAATTCGGCGATGCCGCTGGCGTTGGTCAGCGCTTTGGCCGGGCTCAAGGTGCCCAAGTCTGTGGTGGCACTGACGACGGCGCCGGTGATGGCCTTGCCTTTGGCATCGACGAGCGCGACCTGAACCTTATTGGTCTTTTCTGCCGGGAGCTGAATGGTTGATGCACAACCGACACTGTTGGCCGCATCAGTACAGGCGTAGGTTGTTACGCTCAAGGCTGGGGTTGTGCTACCGCCATTATCGCCACCGCCATCGGATCCACCGCCGGAGAGGTCTTTAGAGCCGCCACCACCACATGCGGTGAGCAGCCCGGCCGCGATGAGCGTGGCCAGAAGTTTTTGGGATGAGGTCATGATGCCATTCCTTGGTGAACTGCAAAATTGAGTCCCAGTATCGTAAACGTTCCGTAAGAAAAAATTTAGGTACCGTTAAGGTTAAAAGTGCGATCAGGTTCAATAAAGCAGAGCTTGGTGGCTTTATTGACCGAGCGATAAATTAATCCGTTACAAATAAAGACGAAAAAGCGCCTGTTAGGGCTAACAGGCGCCAGGTTGGCAACGGGCAGAAGGGGAGTCGCTATTGCATCTGAATCAGTAGCGTCAATGCTGCCGCAGAGAACATAAATGCCAGGCCATAGCACAGATAATGGTGCAGGCGGGTGGTGCGGATGCCGATATCATGCAGACCATGATAGATACGGTGCATACCATGAAATATCGGCAAGGCTATCATGGCCAGCAGGATGGGGGCGCCCCACCAACTGGTCGCCAGCGCATGCAGCTTGTCATAACTTAGTGCATCGGCCGGTAACCAGCCCAATGGCGCCAGGATCCCGGTAATCAGGACCACTATCGGTAGCAGCAGCGCAGTCACCACACCGCCTGCGCCAAACAGGCCCCAGTAGATGGGTTCATCGGAACGTCTCATCTTTATTGCCTCCTCAGGCCAGAAGGGTCACAAGTAGCACTATCACCGATACGGCTCCCAGCGCTATGTATTGGGCCAGGACTATCGGTCTGTCTGGAATCGGCTCTTCACCATGCATGACTCGCATCGCTTTGGGTGCCAGCGCAAACCAGGTCTTGGCATGAAACAGGCACGCCGCCAGTACAGCCAGGTGAAATAACACCGATAGCGGGTGAGTCAGTGCTGCCAGCCAGCCTGCCCATGCATCCGGCCCCTGGCTCAGACGTAGTAACCCAACCAGCAGTATCACGGCATAGATGGATACGAACAGGCTGGTGCCCTCGCGCAACATGTAATGAATGTAGAAGCTGTTCTTCAGCCACCAGCCCTTCTCGACCGGGCGGACATAAGGCTTGCGTTTACTTTGGCTGTTGTCCATGGCATTACTCTCCCGGCTTGAACATGGCGATAACATAATCCTTGCTGCTTTCTACCTTGCCCAGCTGGATGGCGGCTGCCGGATCGACACCTTTGGGGCAGACTTCCGAGCAGTAGCCGACAAAGGTGCAGCTCCAGACGCCGGAATCCTGATTGAGGATTTTCATCCGCTCGGCCTTGCCGCCATCACGGTTGTCGGCGTTGTAGCGATGTAACAGCGCCAGCGCTGCCGGACCGGTAAACGACTTGTTCAGCTTGTATTGTGGGCAAGCGGCATAGCAGAGACCGCAGTTGATGCACATCGAGAATTGGCGAAATTTAGCCAGTTCAGCCGGTGTTTGCAGATACTCGCCTTCGCACAGATCGCGACTCTGTTTCGGTATGAGATAAGGCTTGATGCTCTCGAGTTTGTCGATGAAGTCACTCATATCGACCACCAGATCGCGTTCAATCGGGAAATTAGCCAGTGGCTCAAGCCGGATCTTGCTACCGCTATAGTCACGCAGGAAAGTCTTGCAGCCCAGCTTGGGGATCCCGTTCACCATCATGCCGCAGGAACCACAAATGGCCATCCGGCAAGACCAACGAAAACTGAGTGTCTGGTCAAGTTCATCCTTGATGTAGGTGAGGGCTTCCAGCACTGACATTTCATGGCTGAATGGTACCTTGAAACTCTGCCACCAGGGTTCGGCATCCTCTTCCGGGCGATAACGCAGTACGTCAATATCCATCGTCTCAGTCATGTTTCGCGGCCTCCTGTTTGTCCGCTTCGGCACCATATACCCGCTTGGCAGGTTGTGATTTGGTGATGGTGACCGGGCTGTAATCGATCGTCGGAGCCTGGTTTTCGTTGTAGAACGCCAACGTATGCTTGAGGAAGTTCACATCATCGCGCTCCTCATAACCATCCAGGCGTTGGTGCGAGCCCCGGGATTCCTTACGCTGTATCGCCGAGTGAGCCATGGCTTCGGCAACATCCAACAAGAAGCCGAGTTCGATGGTGTATAGCCAGTCCGTATTGAAGATCGAGGACTTGTCCTTGATATGAACGTTCTTGTAACGCTGCTTGAGCTCAGCCAGCTTGTCGATGGTTTGCTGCATCAACTCTGCGGTGCGATAAATACCGACACCCGCTTCCATTGAGTCGCCCATTTCATTGCGCAAGGTGGCAGGGTTCTCGGTTCCATCTCCTTCCATCAGAGACATGGCCTTGGCTACGGAGGCGACAGCCTGCTTGTACAGGCTGTCGGTGTTGCCATGAGGATGGCTGGCGGCGTAACGTGCGGCTTCCTCACCGGCGACTTTGCCGAATACGACGATCTCGACCAGGGAGTTGGAGCCAAGCCGGTTCGCGCCATGAATCCCGACCGAAGCACATTCGCCCACTGCATACAGACCTGGCATCCGGGTGGCACAGCGACCATCCGTTTCGATCCCGCCCATGGTGTAGTGCACCGTCGGGCGTACCGGAATCGGCTCCTTGGCCGGGTCGACGCCGACATAGGCCTTGGACAGTTCGCAGATAAACGGCAGGCGCTCTTCCAGATACTTGGCTCCGAGGTGACGCAAATCCAGATACACGACATCCCCCAAGCGGGTAGGGACAGTACGTCCTTTTTGCTGTTCACCCCAGAATGCCTGGGACAGACGATCGCGCGGACCCAATTCCATGTATTTGTTCTTTGTCTGACCGATGGGGGTTTCCGGTCCCAGGCCATAATCCTGCAAGTAGCGGTAGCCATCCTTGTTGATCATGATGCCACCTTCACCCCGACAGCCTTCGGTCATCAGGATGCCGCAACCGGGCAGGCCGGTTGGGTGATATTGAACAAACTCCATATCCCGCAGCGGCACGCCATGGCGGTATGCCAGCGCCATACCATCACCGGTGACGATGCCACCATTGGTATTGAATCGGTAGGTGCGACTGCCGCCGCCGGTGGCGATGATCACCGACTTGGCTTGAATCATGCGAGTAATGCCATTTTGGATGTCAAAGCAGACTACGCCCTGCACCCGGCCATCTTCCACCAGCAGATCGAGACAGAAGTGTTCATCGAAACGTTTGATTGAGGGGTATTTGATGGAGGTTTGAAACAGGGTGTGCAGCATGTGGAAGCCGGACTTGTCAGCGGCGAACCAGGTCCGCGGGATCTTCATGCCGCCAAACGGGCGTACGTTGACCTTGCCGTCTGGTTTGCGACTCCAGGGGCAGCCCCAGTGCTCGAGCTGAACAAGCTCCTTGGTGCAATTGGCTACGAAATAATCGACGACATCTTGCTCACATAACCAGTCACCACCCGACACTGTGTCATTGAAGTGGTTTTCCAGGCTGTCATCATCCCGCACGACCCCGGCAGCGCCCCCCTCGGCGGCGACGGTGTGGCTACGCATCGGATAGACCTTGGATATTAGCGCTATCTCCAGCTCGGGATGACTCTCGGCGATGGCGATGGCGGCACGCAAACCACCTCCACCGGCACCGACGATGGCAACATCGGTTTTAATTATGTCCACTTCTGCCTCCTTGTGAATACACAGCTCCGCGGGAAACGGAAACTGTGCCGTGACTACCGAGACGGTCTGGGTGCCGACTCTTGGGATTGTGGGCAACGGCCCATCTGACGGGAACAAATGTTACAAAATTGTAGGCAAATGTTGCCGGCAAAAATGCGAAACAACTCTCTTTTATCCGATACAAACGGAACAGAGTGTGAAATGGGACAATTTTGCGGTCATGCCCAATCTAACGCATTGTTATATATCAACAATGTGGTCGTTGATTGCGTGATGCCGCCGGCCAGGTGAACTGGCCGGCGGGCTTGGAACTCAGACGTGGAAGTTTCCAACCTGTTCGTTGATACGGCTGGCGATCTTTTTCAACTCGCTGGCCAGCAGATTGGCGTTGTTTGCCGCCTGGCTCAGTTCATCAGTCACATCCTTGGTGGCCTGGATATTCCGGCCCACCTCGTCAGTGACGGCGCGTTGCTCTTCCGCTGCGCTGGAGATTTGGGTAGCCATGTCAGATATTTCGTTGATGGCCAACGTGATCTGTTCCAGCGCCCGAGTGGCATCTTCGGCATCGCCGACGCTGTTCTGCGCCAAATCCTGGCTTTGATGCATGGTGGTCACGGCCTGCTGGGTGTTGCGTTGCAGCGTCTCGATCATGGCCCGAATCTCTTCGGTGGAGCTGTGCGTCCGCTTGGATAGAACCCGGACCTCATCGGCGACCACGGCAAATCCGCGCCCTTGATCACCCGCCCGGGCGGCCTCGATGGCGGCGTTTAGCGCCAACAGATTGGTTTGCTCTGCGATGCCCTGGATGGTCGAGAGTATGGTGTTGATCTCCTGTGCGTTCTTTTCCAGCTCCTGGATGATGTTTGAGGCTTGTGCAATTTGTCCGGCGAGGTGGGTAATGGATTGCTGATTGCGCGAAATGACGCGTTTGCCCTCTTCG
Organism: Pseudaeromonas sharmana; assembly: GCF_042649925.1. Lineage (NCBI taxonomy): Bacteria > Pseudomonadati > Pseudomonadota > Gammaproteobacteria > Aeromonadales > Aeromonadaceae > Pseudaeromonas > Pseudaeromonas sharmana. The sequence continues at coordinate 51,891 of NZ_JBHSAF010000006.1, read as the reverse complement.
CAGTTATCTGCCGAAGCGCGTGCCGCGGCGGCGGTCTGCTCGGCATTACTGGCCACTTCCGTTGCGGTGGCGGACATCTCGTGGACGGCGGTGGCAATCTGCGATATCTCAGATTGCTGACGGGCCAGACTGTTGTCGTTCTGGCTGGCCATGGCGTGGGATTCCTGGGCCTGACCGTCCAGCTCGCGCGCCGAGCCTGCCAGATCGCTGATCATGCCATGCAGCATATCGATAAATTGGTTGATTTGGCGGGCCACCAACCCGACTTCGTCTTTATTGCGGATCGGCAAGCGTTGCGTCAGATCGCCATTGCCGCGAGACAATTCGGCGACGGCCTGACGCATTTCGTTGAGGGGTTTGAGCCCCTGACTGATGATCAAGGCAGCACCACCGGCAACGATGAGAATTTGCAACAGTGTGGCAATCAACGTTTTTTGTAACAGGCTCTGGCTGCTGGCGAAGGCGGTTTCTTGATCGTAAACCAGGCCAAAGTACCAGTCATAACCAGGAATGGGAGCGAAGAAGGCGATGACCTCCTGTTCTCCGAGCGTCATGCTGACGGGCTTGCCCTCGCGCGCCAGAGACTGGATTTTTTGCGCGCTCAGATCGCCTGACAGTGCCGTCGCCGGTTTGAGTGTCAGGGCTGGATTCTGGTGCGCAATCAGATTGCCCTGGCCATCAACCAGCAACGCATAAACACCGTCGCGGGCAATGCTGTTCACGTTCTGCACCAGGCTTTGAATGCTGATGTCGCCTGCAATGACCCCTTTCAGATCGCCGCTTTGGAAGGGTTCGGCGAGGCTGATAACCAGGTTGCCAGAGCTGGCATCGGCATAAGGGGCCGTAACGACCATTTTACCTGCGGCCATCGCATCCTGATACCAGGGGCGTTTGCGAGGATCATAGCCATCCGGCGCTTTCCAGTCCGGTGTAGATGCCAGCATTTGCCCCTGTTCGGTGCCGATGTAAATCATGTCGAACTGGCCTGACTGTGCCGCCTGTTGCAGTGCGGTTTCGACTTTCGCGGCACCGGCTACACCGATGGCGGCATGATGCACAATCGCTGCACTGGTATCGAGCCAGTTCTTCAAGGCCGAAATCTGTACTTGGGCTACGCTGGTTTCAAAGCGGCTGACGCTGTCATCGGCGGCGTCCTGCAACGCCAGTCGGCTATATACCAACTGTAAGCCAGCCGTGACGACTAACAGAATAGTCAGAGCTGTTAGCAGCTTCTGGCGAATGGTCAATTTCATGTTGCACTCCTTCGTGGGCAGCCAGAATGTTCAGGTATGGCCTGAACCAGATTGTTGTTTTTATCCCGGGGCTGTTGGCTGTCGAGCTGTTATTGGCGCAGAGGGCATCAGGCGCCGTGTGCGGTCTGACAGAAACCGGACTTGTTTGAACTATAGCCTATACCGTTTGTGATGGGGACTCATGGCTTTTATCTCGCGCTGGAATAAATGGGTCGCGATGCGGCGGCGGGCTCTCTGGTGAGTGAATATGTATTCTTGTGTAAAAACATAACCATTGCCTGGGTGCTGTTGAAACAAAAGTTACTGTTTTGACAGGATACTTAAGATGTGACTGCGGTTTCACAGCATGGAAACCAAGAAGGTGAACAAGGGATGGCGATTACAGCCGATCACCGGGGGATATCATTAGCCCCCGGTGATCGTTGATGGGAAGTGAGTTGAGTTTAACAACGCTGCGCGAAGGGGGTGCCCATGCGCGTGCTGCTGCCAGGTTGCAACATTTCATCAAAAACGATGCTCTGTGGTGGAAACAGACAGACTACGGTACTGCCAAGCTTGAACAGCCCCATCTCCTGGCCCTTTTGCAGGGTGATCGCCTGTTCGCCACTGTAGTCCCAGCGCCGGATCTGTTTGCCCGCCGGCGGGGTAACGGTTCCCGCCCAGACGGTTTCGATACTGGCGACAATGGTGGCACCCACCAACACCAGCGCCATCGGTCCCAGCTCGGTGCGGAACAGACAGACAACTCGTTCGTTGCGCGCAAACAGGTTCGGTACATGGCTGGCGGTGAGCGGGTTGACCGAGAACAGATCGCCTGGCACATGGATCATGGTCTCCAGCGTGCCTTCCAGAGGCATATGAATCCGATGGTAATCCTTGGGCGACAGGTAAATCGTGGCAAATTGGCCTCCCTGGAACGGGGCTGCCAGCGTACTGTCACCGCCGAGTAACTCGCGGGCACTGAAATCATGGCCTTTGGCCTGGACGATGCGCCCTTCATGAATGGTGCCCAATTGGCTGACGGCACCATCAACCGGCATCGCCAATGATCTGGGATCTGCGACGATGGGTCGCAAGCCATCTTTGAGCTGGCGGGTGAAGAACTCGTTGAAGGTCCGGTAGTGGGCCGGATCTTCGAATCGGGCCTCACTCATGTCGATACCAAAGCGGGCAATAAACTGCCGAATCAGCCAGGTAGTCAGCAGGCCGGCTTCGGCCGCGGCCAGCTTGCCGACCAGTCGGGTCAACAAATGTTGCGGCAGGCAGTACTGACCGGCAATTTTCAGGGAGTCGAGCAGAGTCATGGCTATCAGACCTCGGTGCGTTGACGGGATTAGCCCTTGCGCTGCAGGCGCATCGGCTTGTTCTCGTTCATGGATGACAGAATGCGGTGATAATTCTCGAAGCGTTGTTGGCTGATAGCACCGCGCGAAACGGCATCACGCAACAGGCAACCGGGATCATCACCATGTTTGCAGTCGCGGAACTTGCAACCGCCAAGGTATTCACGGAACTCGGTAAAGCACCAGGTCACTCGCTCCGGCTCCAGATGCCAGAGTGCAAACTCACGGATACCGGGGGAGTCAATGAGGATGCCACCACTGGGGAAATGATACAGACGAGCCGTGGTGGTGGTGTGCTGGCCGAGACCGGAGTTTTCCGAAATGTCGCCAGTGAGCGCCGATGCTTCCGGCATCAGGCTGTTGACCAGCGTCGACTTGCCGACACCGGACTGACCGACGAACACATTGATGCGATCCTGCAGCGCCTGTTGTAGATCCGGCAGACCTTCACTTGTCTGGTTGCTGACCAGAATCACTTGATAACCAATGTGGCGGTAAGCGTCGAGTTGTTGTTCCAGAGCACTTCGTTGATCGGTTGCCAGCATATCGATCTTGTTCAGCACCAGCAACGGACGCACTTCCATGTTCTCGGCGGCAACCAGGTAGCGATCGACAATATTGGTCGAAAATTCGGGCAGTACCGCCGAGACGATGACCATTTGGTCGATATTCGCGGCGACGGGCTTCAAACCATCGTAGAAATCGGGGCGCATCAGTTCCGAGTGGCGCGGATGCACGGCCTCGACGACACCACTGATGCCGTGCAGGCTTTCGTCTCCCTGGCGCCAGACTACGCGGTCACCGGTTACCAGCGAGCCTATGGTGCGTCTGAGATTGCAGCGGTGCAGGCTGCCATCTTCGGCTTCGATGTCGGCATGCTGGCCGAAGCGGCTGATCACCAGCCCTTCCTGCGGGGATCCCAGCAGGCTCTCATCGACCTCAGGGGCGTCTTTTTTCAGGCGACGAGCCTGGTTGGCCGAAACGCGGCGCTGTTGGCCATGGCTCAACTTGCTCTTTTTGGTCACGTAACTGTCGCTTTCGTCATTTGGCTATCGAGGCGTTATGATACATGGGAGGACGCCGACTTGTCCCATAATCGGTGTGAAGATGACGCTCGCTCGTCAATATTTGGTTTCGCGAATAGGTGTGATGATGACACAAGATGCACAAAATCTGGTCTGGGTGGACATGGAGATGACCGGGCTTGAACCAGAGCACGACAAGGTGCTGGAAATTGCCATCCTGGTAACCGATAAGGATCTGAACCTGCTGGCTGAAGGCCCTGTGCTGGCTATTCATCAGGATGATGCGGTGCTGGCAGGCATGGATGACTGGTGCACCCGCACTCATACCGCCTCCGGTCTGGTTGCGCGCGTGCGAGCCAGCCAGTATGACGAAGCCAGTGCGGTAGCGGAATGTCTGGCTTTCCTGCAACAGTGGGTACCAGAGCGCAGCAGCCCGATGTGCGGCAACAGCATTGGTCAGGATCGTCGTTTCATGGCACGGCATATGCCGCAACTGGAACGCTATTTTCACTATCGCAATGTTGATGTCAGCACCATCAAGGAGCTGGTCCGCCGCTGGAAGCCGGAAGTCCTGGAAGGTTTCAGTAAGCAGGGGACGCATCAAGCGCTGGATGATATTCGCGAATCGATCGCCGAATTGCAGTTCTATCGTCGCGAAATCTTCACGATTTGAAGCAAATGTGAGCAAGCTGTGTGCAGCTTGCTCTGTTCTTGAGCGAACGAGCAAAAAGCCCTTGCAATCGATCGGACTGTGCTTATAATTCGGCTCCCGTGTCGGAGAGCACTTTGCGGGAATAGCTCAGTTGGTAGAGCATAACCTTGCCAAGGTTAGGGTCGCGAGTTCGAGTCTCGTTTCCCGCTCCAAATCTCTCTGAACACGCCTTGTGATGCGGGAATAGCTCAGTTGGTAGAGCATAACCTTGCCAAGGTTAGGGTCGCGAGTTCGAGTCTCGTTTCCCGCTCCAATCACAAGTTCCGGATCTGCGGGAATAGCTCAGTTGGTAGAGCATAACCTTGCCAAGGTTAGGGTCGCGAGTTCGAGTCTCGTTTCCCGCTCCAACTCCGGAACTGGTGGTATCACAAGACACACTGCGTGCGGGAATAGCTCAGTTGGTAGAGCATAACCTTGCCAAGGTTAGGGTCGCGAGTTCGAGTCTCGTTTCCCGCTCCAATCTCCACAGCGAGAGCGCGGTGTCACCATACAAAGCGGGAATAGCTCAGTTGGTAGAGCATAACCTTGCCAAGGTTAGGGTCGCGAGTTCGAGTCTCGTTTCCCGCTCCAATCTCACTGCCTCACCTCATCATTGACACTGTTCCCAAGGCGGCCATGCTGGCGCTCAACATAGTGCTGCTCGCGTCTGCTCGGATTTTCCCTCGGCTTGCTCCTTCTTTTGGCGATAGCCCTTAAGGCAGACATGCCTGGTCTGCACATCTGCTACGCCTCGAGGATGATTCTCCTGGCCGGCCCATAAAAAAGCCGTCGCTGCGACGGCTGGTGGCAATACGCTGGTTTCAGACCGGTTTTGCGGCCTGGCTGGCGGCATACAGGGCTGCGCCTATGATGCCTGCTTGATTGAGGCTGGCTGCGGGCACGATCTCGGTGCGCAGATGCAGCTCATCGCGGAAGCGGTCGAAACGTTGCGCCGAGCCGCCGCCGAGGATGAACAGATCCGGATTGAACAGGAACTCCAGCCGTTGCAGATAACGGTTGAAGCGGCGGCCCCACTTGCCCCAGCTGAGCTCTTCACGCTGGCGTACGGCATCCGAGCAGTAGTGCTCGGCGATGCGCCCTTTCATCTTCAGATGCCCCAGCTCGGTGTTCGGGTGCAGGTGCCCGTTGACGAAGATGGCACTGCCAAGACCGGTGCCGATGGTGATCAGCATGACGACCCCCTGGCGACCCTGACCGGCACCGAAACGCATCTCGGCCATCCCGGCTGCGTCGGCATCATTGACGACATAGCAAGGGCAGCCGGTCGCCTCGGCAAATATCGTGTCGACCGGGGTCTGTATCCAGCTGGCATCAATGTTGGCCGCACTGAAGGCGACACCATGGTGGATGGTGGCCGGAAAACCGCAACCAATCGGACCTGACCATTCAAAATGCTCGACCAGTTGCTTGAGGGTTTGGGCCATGGCCGCAGGTGTGGCCGGTTGCGGGGTCGCGATGCGGTGCCGCTCGCCCACCATCAGGCCGCTGCTGGTATCGACGATCGCTCCCTTGATGCCAGAGCCACCGATATCTACTCCAAGAATCATCATCCGCTAGTTCTCCGTTATGCGTGGTCCGGCATGCCTTTGTCGATGCAGCGGATCAGACGTTCCGTTTTCAAAAAACGCGTACTCTGTTCGCGTTTGTGATGTTGTTGGGCCAATGCCCAGTCAATGTGTTCTCGTACCAGCGGGCTGGCGTCAGCCTGGCTGGCTGTCAGCGCTGTGATTATGGCTGTCGAGTATGGCGCGTTGCCGAGGGCTACGGCAAGATTGCGTTGCCATCTTTGATGACCGATGCGACGTATCGCGCTGCCTTCCGTTTCCCGTAAAAAACGGGATTCGTCCCAGCTCCAGAGGGTAAGCAGGTCCGGGGAATGCAATGCCTGACGCGGCTGGAAGTCGTCCAGTGCTGTCACGCGGGCATAACGATTCCATGGACAGATCAGCTGGCAGTCATCGCAGCCGTAGATTCGGTTGCCGAGCAGGGGACGCAAGGCCTCGGGAATCGCGCCGGCATGCTCGATAGTCAGATAGGAGATGCAACGGCGGGCGTCGACGGTATAGGGCTCGACAATCGCCCCTGTGGGGCAGATCGTCATGCAGGCCACGCAGTGGCCACATTCGGCGGCTAGCGGCTGGTCCACTGGCAGTGGCAAGGCCACTAACAATTCGCCCAAAAAGAAGAAGGAGCCGGCATCGCGGTGCAGGATTAAGCTGTGTTTCCCCACCCAACCCAAGCCAGCCTTGGCTGCCAGCGGACGCTCCAGCAGCGGGGCGGAGTCGACGAATGGTCGGCTATTCCCGACACCACAGGCCTGCTCGATGCGATCCCCCAACGACTTGAGGCGCTGCCGGAGCACCTTGTGGTAGTCGCGTCCCAGGGCATAGCGACTGATATAGGCCTTGTGTGGCTGACGTAACGTTTTGGCCAGGCTGGCCTCTGGGGGCAGATAATCGACGCGCACCGAGATGACGCGCAAGGTTCCCGGATGCAACTCCTGCGGTCGCGTGCGCAGCAGGCCGTGTCGAGACATGTACTCCATGTCGCCGTGATAGCCTTGATTGAGCCAGGCCTGAAGTCGGGGCTCCTCGCTAGTCAAATCGGTATCACAAATTCCGACCTGATCGAAACCTAGCTCCAGCCCCCATTGCTTGATATCTTGGGCCAGCTTTTGCAATTCCTCGGGGGTCATGATGTCCGCACCTGATCAACCTGCCGCTACTTTACCATATTCACTCTACTGCACTGAGCAGATCCACGCTCTGGAAGCGTTGGCGATGGCGCAATGTGGGGCGGGGACCTTGATGGCGCGCGCTGGCCAGGCGCTGTTTGCTTGCGCTACCCGCATCAGTCCAGCGCGGGCGTCTGCGTGCTGGTGGATTTTTTGCGGTAGCGGCAACAATGGCGGTGATGGCTATGTCCTGGCACGCCTGGCTCGTGCTGCAGGGGTCGATGTGCAGCTATTTGCTGTGGCCGCGCCGCGCCCTGGCAGTGAGGCCGAGGCGGCATGTCAGGCGTGGCTAGCCGCTGGCGGTAGCGTGCTTTCCCGTTTGCCAACAACGATCTCCTCGTTGCCCGCTCTGCTGGTCGATGCGCTCTTGGGTATCGGTCTGCGCAGTGCTCCACGGCCTGAATACGCAGACTGGATGGCTTTTATCAATGCCCAGCCGGCGCCTGTTCTGGCGGTAGACATCCCGAGCGGACTGCTTGCGGATACCGGGGCAGCACCGGGTGCCGTGGTGCATGCGGATGTCACGTTGTCACTGCTGGCGTTAAAGCCCGGGCTGTTCACCGGCCGCGGTGCGGATTACTGTGGCCGCGTTTGCCACGCCGCGCTGGATGTCGATGTGGCTAGCCTGGGGGGGGTGTTACCCTCGTTGCAACGGCTTGATTACCAGCGCATTGGTTCGCTTTTGACGCCGCGCTCGCGCACGGCTCACAAGGGAGAGTGCGGCCGAGTGTTGATTGTCGGCGGGGCGGAAGGCATGTCGGGGGCGGTGCGATTGGCCGGCGAGGGGGCACTGCGAAGCGGTGCCGGGTTGGTGCGAGTCTTCACGCACCCGGCGCATGCTTCTGTGCTCAATCTTGGTCGCGCCGAGCTGATGGTCTCCTCAGGACGTGACGAGGAGGCAGTATCAGATTGCCAATGGGCCAATATCCGTGTCGTTGGCCCAGGCTTGGGGCAAGCGGAGTGGGGCCAGCAAGTGTGGTTTCAGCAACTGGCGTTGCCCGGACCGTTACTGCTGGATGCGGATGGGCTCAACTTACTGGCACGTAATCCACGACATCGAGATGACTGGATACTGACCCCGCATCCGGGGGAAGCGGCGAGATTGCTTGACTGCAGTACGAGCGATATCGAGGCTGATCGCATCACCAGCGTGCGTCGCTTGCAACAGCGGTATGGGGGTGTCGTACTGTTGAAAGGCGCCGGGACCCTGATTTGCGATGGCGATCAGATCTGGCTGTGTCATGAAGGCAACCCTGGGATGGCAAGTGGCGGCATGGGTGACCTGTTATCTGGTATAATCGCTGCACTTTATGCTCAGGGGCTGTCGCAGGCCGAGGCCTGTTGCGCTGGAGCCTGTATCCATGGCGAAGCGGCCGATCTCGCGGCTGCAGACGGCGAACGCGGTTTGTTAGCCTCTGATCTGTTACTGTATATCCGTAAGCTGGTGAATCCGCAGGACTCGATGAAACATGTATCACTCCATGACTGAACTTTTACCAGATGAAGCGGCGACGCTGGCATTTGGTGAACGGCTGGCCAAGGCCTGTACATCGGCGCTGACGCTGTTTTTACATGGCGATTTGGGCGCCGGTAAAACCACGCTGTCACGGGGCTTTGTCCAAGCGCTGGGACACACGGGACGTGTCAAAAGCCCTACCTATACCTTGGTTGAAGCCTACGAACTGCCAGGTTGGCAGGTTTATCATTTTGACCTGTATCGACTGGCCGATCCGGAAGAGTTGGAATTTATGGGCATCCGTGACTATTTCGGGCCGGATTGTCTGTGTCTGGTGGAGTGGCCGGAGAAAGGTATCGGCTGGTTACCTGCTGCAGATTTAGACATCACGTTGCGCTATGTCGGTGAGCAGCGTGAAATTGTGGTTGAGGCCGCTACTCCTCAGGGCCAACTTATAGTGGAAGCATTGCAGTCGTGTTAATTCGTCACTGGTTGTCTTTGTTGTTGTGTCTTTGTGTGCTGGTGCCGGTACAGGCTAACCAGCTTAAGCGTATTCGTGTCTCACCCACGGCGGACAAAACCCGGGTGGTGTTTGATTTGACCGAAGCGCCCCGTTTCACCTATTCGCAGCAGGCGGTGCCGCCGCGCCTGATCGTCGAACTCGACGGGATTGACTCTGAACTTGGGAATTCAGCCCAGACCATGGGCCGCATGGGGCCGGCGATCAGCACCATAGCGCGCGACACCTCGACACCGGCGGGCAAGTTGCGGCTGGTGTTCTCCTTGACCGCAACTTATAAGCCAACTCTGTTCACGTTGCCGCCACAACAACACTATGGTCATCGGCTGGTGATCGACCTGGATCACAAGATAACAACAGCGGTGCCCACCTCGTCATCGGCAAGCTCTGCTGCCACGCAAGCGGCCAAGCCTACCTCGGTGAAAGAGAGTCGTCCTCTGGTAGCGACTGGCAGCGCCACGGGCAAGCCGGTGGCGGGGCGTGTCATTCCAATGTCGGAGTTTTCACCGCAGCCGAGTAACCCGGTTCGGCCAGTGAACAAGGTGGCGGTGCAGGAGGAAGTGCTCTCGACCCAGACGCGTAGCGCGATACCGGCTAGCCAGTCCTCGACCGTCTCGCCTGGCCAGGGCGGTCTGTTGACTGACGCCCCTCCGGCCATGACGGACACCCAGTCCATTCCCATGTCAGGCAAGGCGGTTTCTGCCGCGCCAGTCAGCAATGGCACTGTGATCGTTGCCGTCGATGCGGGTCACGGTGGTAAGGATCCTGGGGCCATAGGTCCGGGAGGAACTCACGAAAAAACAGTGACCTTAGCCGTTGCTCGCGAGCTGGCGCGCCTGATCAACCGCCAGCCGGGCATGAAGGCGGTGTTGACCCGGGATGGCGACTATTTTGTTGACCTGGATAGACGTTCGGAAATTGCGCGTCAAAAAAAGGCCAATCTGCTGATTTCGATTCATGCCGACAGTGTTGCCAGTTCGGCCGCGCGTGGCGCATCGGTCTGGATTCTCTCAAGCAAGCGTGTCGATCGCGAGATGAACAAGCTGCTGGATCAACAGGATAAGCATACCCAATTGCTCGGTGGTGCAGGGAAGGTGATTGCCGAGTCAGAGCCTAACCCCTATCTGGCGCAGACCATCCTCGATCTGTCCTGGGACAATTCGCGTAGCGAGGGTTACAGCATTGGTGAGGTGGTCTTGCAGCAGATCGGCCGGGTGGCACGCTTGCACAAGAGCAAGCCAGTGCACGCCAGCCTGGCGGTACTCAAAGCGCCGGATATTCCATCCTTGCTGATAGAGACCGGCTTCATCTCCAACCATTTTGAAGAAAAGCAGTTGGCCTCCTCGGGCTATCAGCGCGATCTGGCGCGCGCTATTTTCCGCGGGGTGCAGCGTTATTATGCCGATAACGCACCGGCTGGAACCCGTGTCGCGGCGACAGCCAATACCGATAGCAAGAATGGAAATGCTATTCGCCATGTCGTCAAGAGCGGCGAAAGCCTGTCCGGCTTGGCGGTTCGCTACAGGGTGTCTAAGGGGCGAATCGTCAGTTACAACAGCCTCAAGTCCGAGAATCTGCTGATTGGGCAGATTATCTACATTCCGGCCAGTTAATATGCCGATTAGAGTATTACCGCCGATTCTGGCCAACCAGATTGCAGCGGGTGAGGTCGTTGAGCGTCCGGCGTCGGTAGTCAAAGAGCTAATCGAAAACAGTCTCGACGCCGGTGCAGACCGCATCGAGGTTGAGCTGGAGAAAGGTGGCTGCAAGCTGATCCGCATCCGAGATAATGGCGGTGGCATTCCCAAAGATGAATTGGTCTTGGCATTGCAACGCCATGCGACGTCGAAGGTGAGCACGCTTGACGATCTGGAGGCGATAATCAGCCTCGGTTTTCGCGGGGAGGCGTTGGCGTCTATTAGCTCTGTGGCGCGCCTGACTCTGACATCGCGGACTGCCGAGCAAGCCGAGGCCTGGCAGGCTTCGGCTGAAGGCCGCGACATGGCCGTCAGCCTGCGTCCGGCCGCGCATCCGGTCGGAACGACAGTTGATGTAGTGGATCTGTTTTTCAACACGCCGGCCCGGCGTCGCTTCTTGCGTAGCGAGAAAACCGAGTTTGGTCACATCGACGAGTTGCTGCGGCGGCTCGCGTTAAGCCGTGCGGATGTCAGCCTGTTATTGCGTCATAACGGTAAACTGGTGCGTCAGTACCGGGCGGTACGTGGTAGCGGATTAACCGATCTGCAACAGCGCGTCCTCGCCGTTTGTGGCAAGGAGTTCTTGTCCCAGGCTTTACATCTGCATAGTGAGCACCATGGTTTGACGCTGTCGGGTTGGATATTACCACCGCCTGCGGTTACTGATTCGACACCCGAAGTGCAGTATTTCTACGTCAACGGTCGCATGATGCGCGACCGCCTTATCGCGCACGCCATTCGGCAGGGATATCTGGAAGCGCTGGGTGTCGAGTGCAGTCCATCGTTTTTGCTGTTTCTGCAACTGGATCCGCATCAAGTCGATGTCAATGTGCACCCAGCCAAGCACGAGGTCCGTTTTCATGAGTCACGCTTGGTGCATGATTTCGTCGTTTCGGTCGTTCGCGGGGCTCTGGACGAGGGCATGCCACTGCCCGGCCGTCATGGTATGACGGAATCGGAGACCATTACTTCGAGCTCCCCTGTGACGGCCGAGCCCGGTGCCGCCTATCAGAGTGCGGCCGCTGCGCCGTCTCGTTCGCAGCTGCGTGGCCATGATCATGGTTATCAACGCCGAATTGATGGACATGCTGTGTCATCTCCTGTCAGTCGAGCTTACAGTGAGGCCCATCATCAATTGATGACCAGCTTGCCACTGAGTATGCCCTCATCTGCTGTGCAGCCTGATTCGGTACCTTGGCGTTTTCTGTCGCGAGTGCAAGACGACATCGCATTAATTGCTGATACCGCAACCCATGGCGTGCGTCTGGTTCATTTACGTCGACTCTGGTGCGTGTTTGAGCAACAGCAATTACTGGAACAATGGCAGCGCCAGGGAGTGGTCTCGCAACCCTTACTGATGCCGGTTAGTCTGCCCTTGACCACTGCACAATGGGAGGGGGTTGCCACGTATGCCGACGAGCTGAAACAGATGGGCGTTGAGTGGCAAAAGCAGGCTCGCAACTTGGTGCTGTACCGGGTACCGGCCTGTTTACGCAATAGCGATGTAAGTCAGAGATTTTGTGACCTGCTTGCGCAATTGGCTGTTGATCATGGTGCTGAAATGCAACGTGCCGAGGTGTTGTGCCATTGGCTGGCGCAACAAGCCGATTTCAGTTTACCGGATGAGGCGGCGATTGTTCGATTATTGAACGACTGTTATCAGCTTCATCCAGAATTATTTGAGCTGCCATTTACCACAAAAGTGCTGGATCTGACGCAGCCCTTACAGGATTTACTCAATGCATAAACCCTTAGCTCTTTTTTTGATGGGGCCGACTGCATCAGGCAAGAGTGCCTTGGCGATGGAGCTGGTACAGCGATTGCCGTGTGACATCATCAGTGTCGACTCGGCGCTAATATACCGGGGCATGGACATAGGGACGGCCAAACCCACGGCCGATGAGTTGCGCAGGGCTCCACATCGGCTGATCGATATTCGTGACCCGGCAGAAAGCTATTCTGCCGCGGAGTTTTGTGCTGACGCCCTAGCCGAGATGGAGGCCATTACCGCGGCAGGGAGAATTCCCTTATTGGTCGGCGGCACCATGCTGTATTACAAGGCGTTGCTTGAGGGATTGTCACCACTCCCGCCTTCCGATCCTGCCGTTCGCGCGGCATTGCAAGACGAAGCGGCCAGCGTCGGATGGGCACAACTTCATCACCAGCTGGCCCAGATCGATCCGGTTGCCGGAGCCCGGATTCACCCCAATGATCCACAGCGCATTTCGCGGGCTTTGGAAGTGTTCCGCATCAGTGGCAAAACGTTGACGGCATTGACGGCGCAGCAAGGGCCACAGCTCCCGTATCAGGTGTTGCAATATGCGATAGCCCCACAGACGCGTGATGGTTTGCGGGCGCGCATCAGCGAGCGTTTTGAGTTGATGTTGGCGAGCGGCTTTGAGCAAGAAGTGCGGCGGTTGTTTGCACGAGAAGATTTGCATCCGGGATTGCCGTCGATCCGTTGTGTCGGTTATCGTCAGATGTGGGATTATTTATCCGCAGAGCTCGATTATGCACAAATGCGTTATCGGGGAGTTGTCGCGACATGCCAGTTGGCAAAAAGACAGCTGACCTGGTTGAGAGGTTGGTCACATACTGTGACATGGCTTGAGACCGGAAGTCAGATGAATCTTGATATCATTTTGCGCGACGTTGGTTCTGGCCACTTGACAGGCTATAATCGCTAACGCCTTGTTAAGAAAATGGCAATAATTTAGTACTACAAACAAATATAAGGATTAAAAAATATGGCTAAGGGGCAATCACTTCAGGATCCATTTCTGAATGCGCTGCGTAGGGAGCGGATTCCCGTTTCTATTTATCTGGTGAATGGCATCAAACTGCAAGGCCAAATCGAGTCTTTTGACCAGTTCGTCATTCTGCTGAAAAATACCGTCAGCCAGATGGTCTACAAACATGCTATCTCCACCGTGGTGCCATCACGTGCGGTTCCGCACCATCAGCACTCGGCTCCTGCTTCTGGAAGCGATGCAGCCACAGAAGAATAACTTCGTTGGTTTCTATTGCCATCCGTAAGATGTAAGCCGGGAGATTCCCGGAGTTAAGGAGTTACCGCTTGTTTGAGCGTTATGAAGCTGGCGAACAGGCCATTCTGGTTCATGTCGATTTCACGGATGAAGGGGCGCGCGAGGATCTGGCTGAACTGAAAATGCTGGTCAGTTCAGCCGGGGCTAATATCCTTTCGGTTATGACGTGCCGCCGTCCTGTTCCCCAGCCCAAGTTCTTTGTCGGCACGGGTAAAGCTGAAGAAATTGCCGCCGAAGTGCGAACAACGGGCGCCGATCTGGTGATTTTCAATCACGCCCTCACGCCTGCACAGGAGCGTAATCTAGAACGGGTTTTCGAATGCCGTGTGCTGGACCGCACCTCGTTAATTTTGGATATTTTCGCCCAGCGAGCTCGTACCTATGAAGGTAAGTTGCAGGTTGAGTTGGCTCAGCTCCGACATTTGTCTACCCGGCTGGTCCGTGGCTGGACTCACCTTGAGCGACAGAAGGGCGGCATCGGCCTGCGCGGGCCTGGTGAAACGCAGCTGGAAACCGACCGTCGACTGGTGCGAGAGCGCATCACCACGATTTTACGGCGGCTCGAGAAGGTAGAACGTCAACGGGAGCAGGGGCGTCGCGCCAGGACCCGGAATGAGATTCCGGTGGTGTCCTTGGTCGGATATACCAACGCCGGAAAATCCACGCTGTTCAACCGCATGACTAACGCCGAAGTCTATGCTGCGGATCAGCTGTTCGCCACGTTGGATCCAACGCTCAGGCGCATCTCGTTACCCGATGTCGGTACTGTCATCATGGCGGATACTGTAGGGTTTATCAGGCATTTGCCTCATGATTTGGTTGCCGCCTTCAAGGCGACGCTGCAAGAAACCCGTGATGCCGATTTGCAGTTGCATGTTATCGATTGCGTGGATGAGCGGATGGCGGACAACATGCATCAGGTGCAGTTGGTGCTCAAAGAGATCGACGCCGACGATTTACCGCAGCTGCTGGTATATAACAAACTGGATGCCATGGATGGGGCAACCCCCCGCATTGAGCGCGATGATCAGGGCAAGCCTGTCGCCGTCTGGCTATCCGCCTTGAGTGGTGAGGGATGCGATCTGTTGATGTCAGCATTGACCGAGCTGCTGTTGCCGGGCATAGCGCAGATTGTGCTTTGTCTGCCGCCAGAAGAGGGGCGCATCCGCAGTCTGCTGTATAAAATGCGTATCATTGAAACGGAAGAACACGATGAAAATGGGGAGTGGCGAGTAAGGATTCGCCTGCCACTAAGTGACTGGAATCGTCTTTTGAAGCAGGAAGGGGAGCGCTTACGTGCCTTTATTGTCACCTGATTGCTTGCTAAAGTGCGGACAAACAACAAGAAGTGGAGACGCCAATGGCTTGGAATGAGCCCGGAAATAATGGGAAAGACCGAGATCCGTGGGGAAATAGTGGTAAGAGTAACCAGACGCCTCCCGATCTGGATAAGGTATTTCGGAATTTGATGCAAAAGCTGGGGGGCTTGACTGGTGGCCGACGTCCTGGTGGTGACATCAATGGTGTGGGCATCACTGTCGTCCTGATGATTGCGTTGGTAGCCTGGGTTATCAGCGGCTTCTATACCATTAAAGAGGCTGAGCGTGGTGTAGTGCTGCGGTTTGGCAAATTCTATGAAAGCGTTGAACCAGGATTGCGCTGGAAGGCGACCTTTATCGATCACGTGATACCGGTCGATGTCGAGTCGGTGCGCTCCTTGCCGGCTGCCGGCTTTGTTCTGACACGTGATGAGAACGTGGTACGTGTCGAGATGGATGTCCAGTATCGCATCGCCGATGCCCGCAAGTATCTGTTCAGTGTCACCAATGCAGATGACAGTCTCAGCCAGGCAACCGACAGTGCATTACGTTATGTCGTCGGCCATAACACCATGGATGATGTGTTAACCCGAGGCCGGGAGAAGGTGCGTCAAGATACTTGGCAAGAACTTGAGGATACCATCGAGCCTTACGATATGGGGATTGTTGTCGTGGATGTTAACTTCTTGCCAGCGCGTCCGCCGGAAGAAGTGAAGGATGCCTTCGACGATGCCATCTCTGCCCAAGAAGACGAAGAGCGTTTCATTCGTGAAGCAGAGGCGTATGCCCGTGAAGTAGAGCCCAAGGCGCGCGGCCAGGTTAAGCGACTGGAAGAAGAGGCGTTAGCCTATAAAGAACAAACGGTACTGAAGGCAACAGGTGAAGTCGCTCGCTTTAATGAGCTGCTGCCACAATACCAAGCCGCTCCCGATTTGACTCGCCAGCGTATTTATCTGGAAACCATGGAAGAGATTTACAGCAAGGCGAACAAAGTGCTGGTTGATTTGCCGCAAGGCTCAAACAGCATGATTTATCTTCCGCTCGATAAGCTGACTCCTCCTGCTGCTCAGGGTGGACGCGCCGCTCCGGCGACAGCCGGAGCCAATAGCCAGTTACCGGTACGCAGTTCCAGCTCTGGCGAGCAGGCTTCGGATACGGTCGGACTGGACAGTGCGCCGTTACGCAGCAGTGAGCGAACCGTGGGGAGATATTAATTGATGAAGAAAATCGTACTTGGTGCACTGGCTGTAGTGTTACTGATTGGGGCGTCATCGGTGTTTGTGGTCGATGAGGGGCAGGCAGGTATTGTCGTGCAGTTTGGTAAGGTAAAACGCGATGGTGATCTGCCCCGAGTCTATCAACCCGGTCTGCACTTCAAAGTCCCGTTAATCGACGAAGTGAGAAAACTTGATGCCCGGCTCCAGACCATGGATGCTCAGGCCGATCGCTTTGTTACTTCGGAGAAAAAAGACCTGATCATCGACTCCTACGTCAAATGGCGTATCGAGGACTTTGCCAAGTTCTTCCTCGCGACGGGTGGTGGCAATCGAGTGCAGGCTGAGTCGTTGCTGAAGCGCAAGATCAACAACGGCCTGCGTTCCGAGATCGGTGGCCGCACCATCAAGGACATCGTTTCAGGTGAACGCACCGAGGTGATGGAAAAGGCCTTGCTGAGTTCCGCCAGCTCTTCCGAGTTGGGGATCAAAGTCATTGATGTGCGCATCAAACAGATCAACTTGCCGTTGGAGGTATCCAACTCCATCTATCAGCGTATGCGTGCCGAGCGGAATGCTGTTGCCCGCGAACACAGATCGCAGGGTCGTGAAAAGGCGGAGTTTATCCGTGCTGATATTGACCGGAAAGTGACCGTCATGCTGGCGAATGCCGAGCGTCAGGCGCGTCAGCTGCGAGGTGAAGGCGATGCCGAGGCAACGCGTATCTATGCAGAGACGTACAAGAAGAGCCCTGAGTTCTTCTCGTTTCTGCGTAGTATGGAAGCCTATCGCAAGAGTTTTGAAAACAGCGGTGACGTCATGGTGCTGAGGCCGGATAGCGAATTCTTCCGTTACTACAGAGACCAAAATGGAACTGCTGCTGCCAAGTAGCGAGAAAAGGCCCTGTCATAGGGCCTTTTTCTATTTATGCGATAAAAAAACGGCTGATTAGTCAAAGCGTCGACGCCGGCTGATATGCGTAGTGATTCATGGTGATATTTAGGCTAGGGGGCGAGTGTTTTGCTATTTATTAGTCAACAGATGAGCATCAACACAGAGCATTCCGGTTGAGCGAGATGGCCAATTGCGGTATACGTGTCGCCGGCATGGATAGCTTCGCCATACGGCATCCCTTTGCTGCTATTTTGGGCACAGGGTGATTCCGACGGGTGGCTTTCTTTGGTAGAATTCTTTTTTAACCAACTGCAGATAATTGAAGATGGGACAGAGCGTCGTAATCCTCGGAACCCAATGGGGTGACGAAGGCAAAGGCAAGATTGTCGATCTGCTGACCGACAAGGCACAGTATGTAATTCGCTATCAGGGTGGCCACAATGCCGGTCACACACTGGTCATTAACGGTGAAAAAACCGTGCTCCACCTCATTCCTTCCGGTATTTTGCGTGACAACTGCAAATGCATCATCGGCAATGGTGTTGTGTTGGCGCCGGATGCACTGCTGAAGGAAATGGCTGCCCTCGAAGCTCGCGGCGTTCCGGTGCGTGAGCGTTTGCTGCTAAGCGAAGCCTGCCCTCTGATTCTGTCCTACCATGTTGCCCTCGATCAGGCTCGTGAAAAGGCGCGAGGAGCTAAAGCGATCGGGACGACTGGTCGTGGCATCGGTCCGGCCTACGAAGACAAGGTCGCGCGGCGTGGGCTGCGAGTCGGTGATCTGGCCAATATGGCGGTTTTCGCCGAGAAACTGAAAGAGGTGATGGAATATCACAACTTCCAGTTGACCCACTATTATGGTGTCGAAGCTGTTTCTTACGAGGCTGTTCTGGCCGAAGCTCAAGGCTATGCGGCACTGTTGACCTCCATGGTTGTCGATGTAACTGACTTGCTCGACAAGGCGCGGCAACGGGGTGATCGTCTGATGTTCGAAGGTGCACAGGGCACCTTGCTGGATATCGACCATGGTACCTACCCGTATGTTACCTCCTCCAATACCACTGCCGGTGGGGTTGCCACAGGTTCAGGCTTTGGCCCTCGTTACGTCGATTATGTGCTGGGAATTGCTAAAGCCTACACTACGCGTGTTGGTGGTGGTCCTTTCCCGACGGAGTTGCATGACGCCATCGGGGAACAGCTCGGAACGCGCGGCCAGGAGTTTGGCGCGACAACCGGACGTAAGCGCCGTTGTGGTTGGTTCGATGCGGTTGCGATGAAGCGTGCTATCCAGATCAACTCTGTCTCCGGCTTTTGTCTGACTAAGCTGGATGTGCTGGATGGGCTGGAAACCGTCAAGATCTGTACTGGTTACCAGTTCCCGGACGGTTCGATTCGCGATGTTCCGCCTATGTCTGCCGATGATTACGAGTTGGTCACCCCGGTCTATGAAAGCATGCCGGGTTGGAGCGAGAACACTTTCGGTGTTAAGACGCTGGAGGCCCTGCCTGAAGCGGCTCGCAATTACATCCGTCGTATTGAAGCGATCACTGGTGTACCTGTCGATATCATCTCCACAGGTCCGGACCGCGACGAGACCATGATACTGCGTCACCCGTTTGCCGATTAATAAATCGCACCAGCTGTAAAAATAAAGCCGATCGAATTGATCGGCTTTATTTATTGTGCCGTAGGTAGTTTGTTCAGGTGTTGCGATGGACAGCCAGATCAGCCAGCGCAAGCAAGGCACTGCGGTATTGTGAGTCTGGTAGGCAAGAGAGTGCCTGTTTTGCTTTTTCAGCCTCGGCTTCAGCTTTACGCTGACTATAGTCGAAGGCACCTGTCTGATGCAGTATTTCCAGTATGCGCTCCAGATAATCTATGCCATCACGCTCTGTGATAGCCCGACTCAGCAAGGCTCTGTCGCTGTCATTGGCGGTGCGCATGGCATGAATTAGCGGCAGGGTTGCCTTGCCCTCGGCTAAATCATCTCCCACGCTCTTGCCCATGACGTCGCTGTCCGCTGTGTAGTCCATGACGTCGTCGATGATCTGAAATGCCGTACCCAGGTAGCGTCCGTACTCTTGTAATGCCAGTTCAGTCCGCGCATCCGAACCTGCAAGTACCGCAGGTAGCCTTGTTGCCGCCTCAAACAGCTTCGCGGTCTTGCAATAGATCACATTGAAGTAGGCGTCTTCACTGAGATGGGGGTCATTGCAGTTCATCAACTGCATGACTTCACCCTCAGCGATGACATTGGTTGTCTCGGCAAGGATCTCCATGACCTTCAGATTGCCGATTTCGGCCATCATCTGAAATGCTCGGGTATACAGGAAATCGCCAACCAATACGCTGGCCGCATTACCAAACAGCGCATTGGCCGTGTCTCTACCCCGGCGCAGGTCGGATTCATCGACGACATCGTCGTGCAGCAGTGTCGCTGTATGGATGAATTCAATGATACTGGCCAGCTTGATATGCTCGTCATGCAGATAATTGAGTGCTCGTGCCGCCAGAACGGTCAGCATGGGGCGCATGCGTTTGCCGCCGCCACTGATGATGTAAAACCCGAGTTGATTGACGAGCGGGACATCGGACTGCAGACGTTGCATGATCTGGGTGTTGACTGCCTGCATGTCGTCAGAGGCGAGGGCACGAATTGCGTGTTGATCCATGGCGATGAGTTTGAGTTCCAAATACGCGGCATTGCCGATCTTGTATTCACGGATTCTACATGAATTGTTAAACTAATGCAGTTCTCGGTGTTAGCCTAATGTTGGCACACTCTGTGATCATAAATTGGTCGTTAATCCATAAATGGGCTTGCCTGTCATAGGTAAGTTGCGTAGAATGCGCGCCCATTGTCATCAAGTTTTTTGTGCATCGCCTTATGTATGGCAGATGCCCAATTCGGAGTTTAAACATGTACGCTGTTATCCAAAGTGGCGGCAAGCAACACCGTGTAGCTGAAGGCCAGGTTGTTCGCCTGGAGAAGCTGGAAGCTGAAACCGGTGCTACCGTAGAATTCGATAAGGTTCTGATGGTTGCCCAAGGCGAAGAAGTGAAGGTCGGCGCTCCTTATGTTGCTGGCGGTAAGGTTCTGGCTGAAGTTGTGGCTCACGGCCGTGGCGAGAAGGTCAAGATCGTTAAGTTCCGTCGTCGTAAGCACCATCGTAAAGAGATGGGCCACCGCCAGTGGTTCACTGAAGTTAAAATCACTGGTATCACTGCTTAATTCTGAGGAGACCATCAAATGGCACACAAAAAGGCTGGCGGTTCTTCCCGCAACGGTCGTGATTCCGAAAGTAAGCGCCTCGGCGTTAAGCGTTTCGGTGGTGAAAGCGTTCTGGCGGGTAACATCATCATCCGTCAACGCGGTACCAAGTTCCACGCTGGTGACAACGTAGGTTGTGGTAAAGACCACACCCTGTTCGCTCTGGCAGCTGGCAAGGTCAAGTTCGAAGTCAAGGGTCCGAACAACCGTAAGTTCGTCAGCATCGTTGCTGAATAATTGACACGACAGACATCAGAGGCCCTGCCGATTGGCGGGGCCTTTGCTTTTCTTGAACAGAAAAGAGTCCTCGTTGATGTGTTCCCGGAGTCTCTATAATTGCCCCATAGGCGGTACTCAGGGGACAGGAGTGGTTAAGACATGAAATTCGTTGATGAAGTCCAGATCCGCGTTGAGGCGGGAGATGGCGGTAATGGCTGTGTCAGTTTCCGTCGCGAAAAGTTTATCCCGAATGGCGGGCCGGACGGCGGTGACGGTGGCGATGGCGGAGATGTTTATCTGCTGGCCGACACCAACCTCAACACCCTGATCGACTATCGTTTTGAGCGCTTTCATATGGCCGAACGTGGCGAGAATGGTCGCGGTGCCAACTGTACTGGTGCACGAGGTAAGGATCTGGTGCTGAAAGTGCCGGTGGGGACGCGCGCTCGCGATGAAGATACGGGCGAGATCCTGGGTGACCTGACCAAAGAAGGCCAGAAGTTGATGGTCGCCAAAGGCGGATTTCATGGTTTGGGTAATACCCGTTTCAAGAGTTCAGTCAATCGCGCTCCTCGTCAGAAGACGATGGGAACGCCAGGTGAAGTACGCAACTTGCGCATGGAGCTGCTGCTGTTAGCAGATGTCGGCCTGTTAGGATTGCCGAACGCAGGCAAGTCGACATTTATCCGTGCCGTGTCAGCCGCGCGTCCGAAGGTAGCGGATTACCCGTTCACTACCCTGGTGCCCAATCTGGGTGTGGTGCGGATGGGCGAGCGTAATTCGTTTGTGATCGCGGACATTCCTGGCCTGATCGAAGGTGCAGCTGAAGGCGCAGGGTTGGGGATCCGTTTTCTCAAGCACCTTGAACGATGCCGTGTGCTGCTCCATCTGGTCGATATTCTGCCGGTCGATGGCTCTGACCCAGCCGAAAATGCCAGGACGATTATTCATGAGCTGGAAAAATACAGCCCGGAACTGGCAGCCAAACCACGATGGTTGGTGTTCAACAAGCTGGATCTGGTGCTGGAAGAAGAAGCCGATGAGATCATTGAGCGCGTGGTAAAAACGCTGGCATGGGAAGGTGCTGTTTACCGTATATCGGCTTTTGACAAACAGGGCACCGATCCTATCTGCTACGATATCGCAGGTTTGTTGGAAACCTTGCCGCGTCAGGAAGAGCTGGAGCAGACAAAGCCCGAGCGTGCTGAATTTATGTGGGATGACTACCACAAAGAGCAACTGGCACAGCATAGTGACGGCGAGAACGACGACGATGATGATGACTGGGATGATGATGACTACGATGTAGAAGTCATCTACACCCGCTAACCAGCATCCAACCCCGCGACTCTCCCTTGAGCGCGGGGTGTCTGTTTGGAGATTTCATGTCGATTTTTGCCGCCCCCAGCCGTATCGAGCAGTTCGTTTATCGTCATATTCGCATCATTCATGTCTTGAAGATCTCGTTGGCGCTGCTGATAGCCCATCTGTTGAATTATCTCTATCCGTTGCCCTACCTGGCGTGGACCTCGGTCACTATCGTCATCATTATGCTGACCTTGCCCCAGGTGGGAGGGGCGCTGGAAAAATCCATTCAGCGGGTCATTGGCACACTCTGTGGTGCTTTATATGGTATCGGCATCCTGTATCTGACGGCTAACCCCTGGATCACTGCGCTGCTGGCGTTGCTGGCGATCGCCTTTGTTACCTGGCGAGCCAGTGGCAAGATGAGTTATGCCTATCTGGTGGCCGGATTCACACTGATGATAGTGCTGGACGGTGGGGAGCAGGGAATGACCGAGGCCATCTGGCGTACCGCGACCATACTGCTGGGCTGCCTGATCGCCATTGCCGTGTCGCAGTTGGTTTTGCCCTTGCGCGCGCGTAATGAGTGGCGCTGGTTATTGGCCTCGACATTACAGGGGATGTCCCAGGTCTGGCTGAGCCATCTGTCTCCCAACGTGCATCGCCCGTTAAAAACCAGAGGACGCCTGAAAGCGCTGGAGCGGCATGTTCAGCGTCAACAAGGCTTGTTGCGCTCAGTGACGTTGGAGAGCCGTGCCCTTCGGCATTCGCAGCGCGAGCTCGAGCAACTGGTTGAGGCTCAGGGGCGTTGTCTGTTGCTGATTGAACTGATTGCGCAAAGCCGTTGGGAAACCGCAGCCAGTGAACAGGAAATTCAACATAACTTCGGGATTGGATTGCGTGCGCGCTCGCTTGCTGGCTGGATGAAAGAGGCTGCCGCGTTTTGTCGGGGCGAACGCAGTGATTTGGTAGTTCTAGAGTCGGTGCTCGAATTGAAGCAGGAGTTGCTATCCCAGCTAGAACTGCAAGCCCATCCGGTTCTGAATACCTATGGCTACAGCTGGTTGATTTATCAATGTGGCTTGCAACTGGCCTTGATTGATAGATTGTTGCGTAGTCTGGTTCGCCAGAGCCAATGCACTCATGAGTGATTCTTGATATGGGTTAAGATCGCTCACGGCGCCGGATAGTACAATCTTCGCCCCGTTATCGGGCCTGTTCGCACACCTTCAAGGACGAAAGCGATGCCACAGCACAAGATTCTGACCCGGGAAGAGCAGACGGACGTTACGCGCGTACTCGTCAAAACTGCACAGATGCTGGCTTCCTGCGGGGCAGAGAGCCGGATCATTGAACAGACCACCTGCCGCCTTGGCCATGCGCTGGGCGTCGAGAGTGTCGAGATGGCGATTACCCCCAGCGCCATTATTCTGACCACACTCAATCATGGTTCCTGCATCACCACCACGCGCCGTATTCATGAGTTTGGCATTCATATGCAGGTGCTGTGTGAGATTCAGCGTATCTGCATCCTGGCGGAAAAGCGTCTGTTGGAGAATACGGTAGAGGTCCGTGCACGGCTGGATGCGATTAAACCCTTTCGTTACAACCGTTGGCTGGTTGTGCTGATGATCGGTCTCTCCTGTGGTAGTTTCAGCCTGCTGTTTGGCGGTGACTGGCCCGTATTTTTTATTACCTCGCTGGCCTCATCAGTTGCGATGGCGGTGCGCCAGGAAATTGCCTATCGCCATTTCAGCCCCTTGCTTAATTTTGCCGCGACGGCGTTTGTCGCGACTGTGATTGCCAGTATGGCTACCCTCTTCAACCTCGGGAAACAGCCGGAGCTGGCCATGGCCGCCAGTGTGCTGCTGCTGGTTCCAGGCTTTCCGTTGATTAACGCTGTGCTTGATGTCGTCAAGGGCTATTACAACATGGGGCTGGCACGTTGGCTGACGGCTACCATGCTGACGCTCAGTGCGACAACGGGAATTGTCCTGGCGATGAAATTAACCGGCGTCTGGGGGTGGCAGCCATGAGAGAGGTCGTTACGCTGGTGCTGTGGGATGCCTTTTGGTCTGCGATTCCAGCAGTGGGCTTCGCGATGTTGTTTTCTGTCCCGCCCCGCTTTTTAAAGTATTGTGCTGTGGTGGGGGCACTGGCACATAGCCTGCGTGCCTTATTGGTGCACTATGGCCTCCCCATCGAATGGGCAACATTGGCGGCCAGCAGTCTGGTGAGCCTGACGTTTGTCTATCTGTCTCGCCGCTTGCTGGCGCCGCGGCCCGTTTTCACGGTGGCCTGTATCATTCCGATGATCCCGGGCAAGTTTGCGTTTAATACCATCATAGCGGTGCTGAGTATGAACAGTGAGGGGGCGAGTGCCCATCTGATATCAGCGGCGCTGGAGAACGGACTGAAAACACTCATTATTTTGGTGGCATTGAGTTTCGGACTCGCTATTCCGCCGTTGATCATTTACCGTAACCGGCCAATTGTCTGACCGGGAGTTGTCATGCTGATTTCGCTGATCGTGGCCATGGCGCATGGCCGAGTGATAGGTGCCAATAACCAGATGCCATGGCATATGCCGGCCGATCTGCGCCATTTCAAGCAGATGACGCTGGGCAAGCCGGTCATCATGGGGCGGCGCACCTACGAGTCCATTGGGCGCCCTTTGCCGGGCCGCCGTAATCTGGTTATCTCGCGACAACCGGCGTGGTCTGCTGACGGCGTGGAATGCTGTCCTTCGCTCGATGCGGCTTTGCACGCGGTGCAAGGTGGGGCGGAGGTGATGATCATCGGTGGTGGTCAGCTATATCGTGAGGCGCTACCTCGAGCGGATCGGTTATATCTGACCCACATTGATTTACAGGTTGAAGGGGATACCTGGTTTCCTGACTACCTGGCGGCTGGCGATGAGTGGCGAGTTCTCAGCCGTGAGCATCACCCCGCGGATGAGCACAATCCCTATCCCTACTGCTTTGAGATCCTGGCTCGAGCCGGCGTCCAGGCTTAACCGTGTCAGTGTCGAAGCGTTAACATGCACGCCGGGGTGCGGATTGTTAACGCTGGCTCGAACTCAGTCGCCTTTGGCATACACAGGACAGCCGAGGCTGAATATGGCGTCATCGTCCCATCGCCACATAGTGAGCTGGTTTCCCCAGACACAGCCAGTATCCAGCGCATGAACCCGGGGGACGGGACACTGTCCCATCAGCGCTGCCCAATGCCCAAAGATCAGATCGGGTTCCTCCTCATGAGCCTGTCGCAGTTCAAACCATGGAATCAAGCCTGGATGGGGTTGTTTGGGTGAGACTTTACTGTGGAAGTCCAGGCTGCCATCCGGCGTACAAAAGCGCATGCGTGTGAAAGCGTTGATGATGTAGCGCCAGCGTGGGAGCCCGGCCAGTCGAGGATCCCAGCGCGCAGGGTCATTGCCATACATATGACACAGCAGCCAGTTTCCTTGATCGCTACGTAGCAAGTCTTCGACCTC
The DNA here is from genome assembly GCF_042649925.1 of Pseudaeromonas sharmana. Lineage (NCBI taxonomy): Bacteria > Pseudomonadati > Pseudomonadota > Gammaproteobacteria > Aeromonadales > Aeromonadaceae > Pseudaeromonas > Pseudaeromonas sharmana. The sequence continues at coordinate 26,389 of NZ_JBHSAF010000006.1, read as the reverse complement.
GCGCGCGCAAAGGCGGGCGGTGGCCAGATCCCACTGCGGGGGCAAGCCTGCATGTGTCATCATCAGGGGGGCTGTCGGATGCTCGGCCAGCAGCGGTTGCATCCTTAGCCAATGCAATAGACGATCCGCATCCTGAGCCTCAAGCAGCTCGGTCAAACGATCTTTCTTTTTGGGTTTTGCATAGCCTGCCGCTGTGGCCAGCAAGTGCAAATCATGGTTGCCAAGTACGGTGGTGGCGCGAGCGCCTAATCCGATGACAAAGCGCATGACCTCCAGCGATTTCGGACCGCGCGCCACCAGATCTCCGGTGAGCCAGAGCTCATCTTGAGCGGGATCAAATCCCGCCATATCCAGCAGGCGACGCAACTCGTCGTAACAGCCCTGAATATCGCCTACACAGTAAATTGCCATAGTTTAATCAGTGAAATAGGTGTGGCATCGCCAGCGTAAACAGCGGGATCGACTCATCGAACAGATTGCCATCGGCATCCTGAAAGGTATAGCTCCCCTCCATAAAGCCCAGCGGCGTTCTGAAATGCACGCCACTGTTATAGGCGTAGCTTTCGCCGGCAGCGATGTGGGGTTGCTCACCCACCACGCCGACGCCCTGGACCTCATGACGTTGGCCGTTGGCATCGGTGATTAACCAATGTCGTTCCAGCAATTGCACGCTATGTGCCAATCCGTTTTCGATTTCTATCGTATAGGCAAAGTGGTATTCGGCTTCCTCAGGCTTGGACTCATCATCCAGATAGAGCGAATATGCGCGAATGACTATTTTGCCGCTCATGTATCTAGCCTTGCCCCTGGGCGGACAACCAGTTAGCTATGGTGACAAACTGCTGCAGTGTCAGGTTTTCCGGACGCAAGTTGGGATCGATGTCGAGCGCCGTCAATGCGTCTTCCGAGATGAAATTGCGCATGCTGTTGCGGATTGTCTTGCGCCGTTGGTTAAAGGCCTCCATGCAAACACGGTGCAGATCTTCAATACGGGTCGCCGGATAGGGCAGCACTTGATGGGGGACCAGACGTACGACCGCCGAGTCGACTTTGGGGGCCGGTTTGAACGCCCCCGGGCCAACGTGCAGCACCGGAATCACCTGACAGTAGTACTGTGCCATGACGCTGAGACGGCCGTATGCCTTGCTGTTCGGGCCGGCGGCGAGGCGGTCAACCACCTCCTTTTGCAACATGAAGTGCATGTCACGAATTCCGGCTGATTGTTCGAATAGATGAAACATCAAGGGGGTCGAGATGTTGTACGGCAAGTTGCCAAACACCCGCAGCGGGCGCGCGTCGGTGCGCAAGCTGCTGAAGTCGAACTTCATGGCATCGGCCTCATGAATCGACAGCTTGCTACTCAGCAGAGGGTGATGACGCAGGCGTTCGGCCAGATCCCGGTCCAGCTCGACGACGTGCAGATGCTGGATTTGACTGGCGACGGGTTCGGTCAGTGCGCCGAGCCCGGGGCCGATCTCCACCATGATGGCGTCATCACTTGGCGCTATGGCCGCGACTATATTGTCGATCACATAGTGATCATGCAGGAAATTTTGCCCAAAGCGCTTGCGCGCCGTGTGGCCGAGGTGAACTTTATCATTACTCATGAGCGTGCATTTACCATATCGAGGGCTTGTTGCAGCGCAGTCAGCAGACTACCCGCATCGGCCCGACCCGTTCCTGCCAGATCCAGGGCCGTGCCATGGTCAACAGAAGTACGGATGAAAGGAAGACCCAGGGTGATATTGACAGCCTTGCCAAACCCCTTGAATTTCAGTACCGGCAATCCTTGATCGTGGTACATGGCCAGAACGGCATCGGCTTCCTTGAGATACTTGTCCTGAAACAGGGTATCCGCGGGGAGGGGACCGACCAGATCCATGCCGCGTGTACGCTGAGCTTCCAGCACAGGTTCGATAACCTCGATCTCCTCTCGCCCCATGTGTCCACCTTCACCGGCGTGAGGGTTCAAGCCGCACACCAGAATGCGGGGAGATGCGATGCCAAATTGCTGCTGTAAATCCTGATGCAGGATCTCGAGCGTACGAGTCAGGCTGTCCGCTGTGATGGCGGCCGAGACCTCTTTCAGTGGCAGGTGCGTTGTCGCCAGGGCGACACGCAATCCGCTGGTGGCTAGCATCATCACCACCTGTTCACGGCCCGCCAGTTCGGCAAAGAACTCGGTATGGCCAGTGAAGCTGACCCCGGCATCGTTGATCACGCCCTTATGTACAGGTCCGGTGATCAGCGCAGCAAATTCGCCATTCAGCGCCCCTTGGGCGGCACGTTGCAGCGTCGCCAGCACATAACCACCATTGCGTGCGTCGAGCTGGCCAGGTATTTCCTCGGCGCTCAGCGCGATCGCTTCGACGGTGACCACTCCCGCAGGTTGTGGGCGCGCTGCGCGAGCGGCGTTGTACGGTTCAATCCTGATTTCAAGTCCCAGCTGCTGCGCGCGTCGTTGCAGCATAGCGGGGTCGGCAACCACGACCAGCTCGGCAGGCCACGCGCGCTGACTCAAGCCCAGAATCAGGTCCGGGCCTATGCCTGCGGGCTCGCCGGGTGTCAATACCAGACGCGGGGTGGTGTGCATCAGTTAGCCTGCCCGTTGATGATGTTGATGTAGGCCTCATCTCGCAACTCATCCAGCCAGACTTGCACTTCCTCGGCAAAGCGGCGGTTGTAAATCATCTGATAGGCGCGATTCTTCATGTTTTCATCGGTTGCCTGCTGCTGACGACGCTCTTCGAGTTGCACTATGTGCCAGCCATGGCTGGAGCGGAAGGGGGCGCTGTACTGGCCTGGCTCCAGCTTCATCAGAACATCCCGGAACTGAGGATCGTAGATATTCGGATCGGCCCAGCCCAACTCCCCGCCTTGCACCGCAGAGCCTGGGTCTTCGGAGTATTGTTCGGCCAACTTGGCAAAATCGGCATGACCCGACTTCACTTCCGCCAGGAATCCGGCCAGCATCTGCTTGGCCTTAGCGTCCGTCAGGATGATCGAAGGTTGAAGCAGGATATGTCGGGCGCGGACCTCAATTTGTTGGCTAGCATTGGCGCCGCGTGTTTCAAACACCTTCACGATGTGCAAACCGGCGCCTGAGCGCAGTGGGCCGACGATGTCACCCGGGGTGGCATCGCGGGCGGCATCAGCCAACAGGGTCGGCATCTCCTCCAGTGTCATCCAGCCCCAGTCCCCGCCCTCCAGCGCCTTGGGCCCCGCACTTTCAGCGATGGCCATTTTGCGGAAATCAGCGCCCTTCTTCAGTTCAGCAATCAGTTGCTCGGCTTTTGCAGCAACGCGGGCCTGCTCGTCGGCGTCGGCATCCGCGGATAACGCCAGCATGATGTGTCCGACGTGGTATTGCTGTGCCTTTTGGCCTTGAGACTGCATGAATTTGACGACCTGTTGCACTTCCTGGTCGGAAATATTGATGCGTTGGCGCACCTGATTGCGGCGGATTTCGCTCATCAACATTTCACGGCGGACTTCATCGCGAAACTGCGCTTCATTCAGCCCTTTGCTGTGAGCCTCTTGCCGCAGTTGATCCACGCTCATTTTTTGTTCGGCAGCGATGGAGGCAATGGCTTGATCCAGTTGGGTATCGCTGACGCGCAAGCCCTGGCGATCGGCTAATTGCAGCACCAGACTCTCGCTGATCAGCCGATCGAGAGCCTGTTTGCGTAATTGCGCTTCGTCTGGCAACGACTGATGGGCCGCAGCGGCATCGAGCTGAACCTTGTTCACCAGCGTGTCGAGCTGGCTTTGTAAGATCACATCCTGGTTCACGACTGCGACGACGCGATCCAGCGTCTGGGCTTCCGCCTGCAGCCCGAAACCGGTACAGACCAGAAACAGGCCAAGCAGGGTGTTACACAGCTTTTTGTTCATCAGTTTCATTCCCGATGGTAGCAACTAGGGTTAATCGTTCAGGTTGAAAGGCCGGGTATAAGGCAACAAGTTGGTATCCAGCGTATAGCTGGTTCCCGAACCGACGCTGCCCAGCCCTTTCATCTGGAATTGGAGGCCAAAACGGGTCTCTTCTTCTGCGGTCAGCGTGACGTTGTCCGGCTTGTAGGCTCTTTCAAGGACCATGTCGATACTCCAGCAACAGGAGTCATAACGCAGACCCAGTAACCGGTCTATGTTCCGATTTTGTTCGGTATCGTAGTAGTAGGCTGCAATCGCCTGCCACTTCTTGTTAATGGGTACCTGAGTCAGCAGGCCAAGCTGACTCATGTCGGTCTGCTCGTATGGCGCATCATAGATGACGTTGCCTTCACGCACATAGCGATAGTTGAGCTGACTCATGAAGTCCTGCTTTCGGTATTCAACGGCACCGTTGGCGATGGATACCTTTTTTTGCTGGGTATCGTAGAAGGTGCGCGCCTTGATAAACCACTCATCAGTTGGATGCAGGTCGCCTTCAAACGTCAGCAATGAGCGGCTATTCAGTAACTGTTCGTCGTTGGGAAGCAGGGTGACTTCCGGGGTCTGGAAATTATAGGCTTGGCCCAGGGTCAGACGCAGACGCTCGACACTCTCGTTGTCGAAGACGCGGCTGGTCATGCCCAGACTCAACTTGTTGGCATCGCTGATACGATCCAGACCGGCAAAGCGCCGATCGCTGAACAGACTGTAGTAATCCGGCATCAGGTTGGTGGTATCAAACAGGCCGATGTCGTCCTGATTGCGGTACGGCACATATTGATACTGGAATTCCGGCTCGAGGGTCTGGGTATAGAGCTGTTTATTCCAATGACCGATGCGGTCAAACACCAAGCCACCGTTGAGACGGACCGAAGGGAGGGTTCGGTTGGCGCTGTCTGCCAGTTGGCCGAAACCACGGTCGATGTAATAGCTGTCCATGTCATCCGGAACTTCTTGCTGGTAATGGGTATACATCAACTTGAATTCACTGGAGAGACGGTAGCCTGGCTCCTTGACCATCGGTAACGTGACGACGGGTTCGACATGGAAGCGCGTGCCGGTATACGCCTTACGTTGCGTCGACGAATGGTCGAAGCGCGTGAGTTCACTGTGGATGGCGGTGTCCAGCCAGCGCGTTTGCTGGTACGCATTGAAGTTCAATCTGGGCAGCATCTGGTGCGGTTCGAGTGCATCAGGCAGCAGGATCTGGTAGTCCCGCGCTTCACCGCTGAGGTTCCACATCGGCTGATAGTAACCGGCCGTCAGCGACTGCATCAGCTGATTATCCACTCCGTTGTCGATCGGTGGCGACAGGTCGTTAAAGTAGTTGTAGTCATTGCTGTCGACGCGGGTGCCCTGCGCATGGACTTGCAGGTTGTCATCCATCATCTTCGAGGTGTGATCAAGGTAGACCAGCCAACGGCTGCCCAGATCATTGCCACTGGCTTCTGCTTTGCGATCTTCGCCCATATATTCGGTATATAGCCGGCCTGAGTGACCAGCGCTGGGCAGATAACGGAATTCGTTTTGCATCAGGTTGCCGCGCTTTTCGATGTAGCGCGGGGTCAGCGTCATATCGTAGTTGGGAGCAATGTTCCAGTAGTAGGGGGTGCGCAGGTCGATGCCATCTTGCGAACTGAAGCCAAAGGTTGGGTAGAGCAGGCCTGACTTGCGTTCATCCTTGACCGGGAAGGTCATGTACGGCACATAAAAGACCGGCACATCGTACAACCAGAGGCTGGCATTCCAGGCTTCGCCGAAGACTTCATCCTGATTGACATTGACCGAACTGGCTTTCAACCACCACATCTCCTGACCGGGAGGGCAGGTCGTAAATTGGGCTTGTTCCAACTCTATGCTGCGCTCGTCGTTGCGCAGATGGATCGTCTCGGCCTTGCCGCGTGCGGGTGAGCCGTGCAACTGATACTCGGCCTTATCGAGACGGGTGTCACGGGTTTGCAGATTGGCATGCAAGGCTTCGTTGGTACGCAGTGTGACCTGGCCATCCTGATAGAAGACGTTACCGCTGGCAGTCAGGTCATGGGTCGATTGATCCAGTTCGGTATAACGTGAGCTCAGGGTGCGAATGCCCTGGAATATCTGCACATCACCACTGTAAATCGCCTTGCCATCCTGGGTCGCTTCAACTCGATCCGCGTTGACCTCCACCGGCAACTGGTTCAGGTTGGCCGGGTTAGGTTGTGCCGCGGGCACGTCGCTATAACAATGCTGGTCGAAAACGCCTGCTTCGGCGGCCCAGGCTTGCCCGTAGCCGGCGAGGCTGGTGGTCACAATAAGGCTGCAGGTCAGGCCTAGGGATCTGTCGGTCATGAATGCTTGCTCAAAAAAAGTTTCAATCGGGTCGGGAACGGATTCCAGAAGGCCTATCGACCGCGGTTGTGCTTTGCGGGCCATTATTTTATGTTAGCGAGCAATGATAAAGCATTATTTCGCTCAGGGCTAACGGCCCTGTTTTTCTATCCTATGACACATGATCGTATGCTGGGCCTGATGGCCTGGGCGCGTCAGCGCCTGAATCAACCCGACCTGACACTACAGCTGATTTCTGGCGATGCCAGCTTCCGGCGTTATTATCGTGCGGCCGGACGCATCTGGGTCGATGCCCCGCCGACCACCGAGAAGAACCGCGAGTTTGTGCGCAACGCGTTGGCGTTGACTCAGGCCGGGATCCGGGCACCGCAGGTCGAGGCGGTGGACTATAGCGCCGGCTGGCTGTGCGTGTCTGATCTCGGTGATACCTCGTTGTTCAGCCAGCTGCAGAGCGACACTGTGGCAGCCTGGTATGCCAAGGCCATCGCCGTGTTGCCTCGGCTTGCCAAGATAACCTTGCCGCTTGATGCATTTGACCGTGCCTTTATGGCGCGAGAGAACACTATTTTCCCCGAGTGGCTACTCGAGCATCACCTTGGCCTGAACCTGACTCCGGCCGAGAAGCAACTGCTGGCGACGACCTTCGAGCGTCTGGGAGAGAGTAATCTTGCGCAGACCCAGGTCGTTATGCACCGGGATTATCACAGCCGCAATCTGATGGTCTGTGGTGATGGTGAGCTGGCGGTCATCGATTTTCAGGACATGGTACAGGGCCCCTTGAGTTACGATCTGGTCTCGTTGCTGAAAGACTGCTACGTGCGCTGGCCGGAGCAGGTTGTGGCGGATGGTGTCGCTCAGGCCTATCGTGCCTACGCTGATGCCGATCTGTTGTCCGGCTACAGCGCGGACGAGTTCCGCCTGGCGTTCGATTGGTGCGGGATGCAGCGTCATTTGAAGGCTGCGGGCATTTTCACCCGTCTGCATCACCGGGACGGCAAATCCGGCTACTTGGCCGATATTCCGCGCACTTTGGGCTATGTGGCCGAGGTAGCGGCGGCCAGCCGGGAGTTGCAGGATTTTGCTGACTGGCTCGGGCACCGGGTGTTGCCAGCCTTTGTGTCACAGGAGCCAGTTTGATGCGGGCCATGATTCTGGCAGCTGGTCGCGGGGAGCGGATGCGCCCGCTGACCGATCATCTTCCCAAACCGCTACTGAGTGTCGGTGGGCAGCCATTAATTGTGCACCATCTTTTGAAACTCAAGGCGGCCGGTATCACGCAGATCGTCATCAATCATGCCTGGCTTGGAGACAAGCTGGTCGCCGCGTTGGGCGACGGATCGGCGTTAGGGGTGTCGATTACCTGGTCTGCTGAAGGAGAGACCGGGCTGGAGACGGCGGGAGGCATTCGGCAGGCGTTACCCTTGCTCGGGGCGGCGCCTTTCTTGGTGCTGAATGGGGATATCTGGCTGGAGTGTGATTACCAGGCATTTGTACGCCCGTTGCCGGATGATGTGGATGGACATCTGTGGCTGGTGGACAATCCACCTCAGCATCCGCACGGTGATTTCTCGCTGCAGTCGGAACGTGTCGTCGCGCAGCCGCAGCTGACGTTCAGTGGTGTGGCACTCTATCGGCCAGCACTGTTTGCCGACATGGCGCCAGGCAAGGCGGCGTTGCGTCCCTTCTTTGAACGCTGGATTGCCGAACGCCGGCTGAGCGGCAGCCATCTGGTGGCCGATTGGCGTGACATCGGGACGCCAGCGCGCCTGGCCGAGCTGGATGCCCAGCTCATGGGGGCATCGCATGCAGTTTAAGGGCAAGTTGATCGGCTTTCTGGTCGGCCTATGGCTTGGACATCTGCTTGGCGCCATCTTTGGGTTGTGGCTGGGCCATCTTTACGATATCGGCGTACGGCGACGCGCCAGCTTCGGATTTCGTCGGGTACCGACCCGGGAAGAGCAGGCGCTGTTCTTCCATACGACGTTTGCCGTGATGGGGCACATCGCCAAGGCGGCGGGGCGAGTCAGCGAACAACAGATCCGCATCGCCTCGATGTTTATGGACCGCATGCAGTTGCAGGGCGATTTGCGTCAAGCGGCACAGAGTTCGTTTCGCCAGGGCAAGGCCAGCGATTTCCCGTTGACCGATGAGCTGACGGCGTTTCGACGCGCCTGTCATGGCCGCCTCGATCTGCTGCGCGTATTCCTGGAGATCCAGATGCAGGCCGCCTTTGCCAATGGCAGTCTGTTGGGGCAGCAGCGTGCCCGACTGCTGGAAGTGGCTGAGCTGTTGGGGTTTTCGCGTTGGGAGCTGGAACAGTTTCTGGCGATGGCCGAAGCCGAGGCGAGCTTTGGTCAGCGTCATCAGCACTGGCGCCAGCAGTCGGCCGGCGGCAGTGCGCCACCACCGCGCGATCGCCTCAAGGATGCTTATACCCTGCTGGGTGTCGCCGCCGATGCCAGCGATGGCGAAGTGAAGAAAGCCTACCGCAGGCAGATGAACAAACATCACCCCGACAAGCTGGCCTCGCAAGGCTTGCCGCCGGAGATGATGAACATGGCCAAGGAAAAGGCGCAGGAGATCCAGCAGGCCTGGGAGCTGATTAAACAGCAGCGCGGCCTGCGCTAGCCGACGGGCTAATCGAGACGACGCAGGCGCTGTCCGTCGAAGAAGGCCGTAATGTTAGCGGCAAGCTGCTCGGCCAGCGTCTGCATCGCCTCGTCACTGGCCCAGGCCACATGGGGTGTCAGGATGAAATTCTCGCACTTCAGGGCATCGAGCAGAGGGTCGCATTCCTGCGGTGGCTCGCGACTGGCGACATCGCACGCGGCACCAGCCAGCTCTCCGCGCTGCAGGGCCGCCAGCAGTGCCGGTTCGTCAACGATACCGCCTCGTGCCGTGTTGACCAGCAGGGCTCCGCGTTTCATCCACGACAGTTCGTTAGCGCCGATCAGACCGCGCGTCTCTGCGTTGAGGGGACAGTGCAGGGATAGCACATCGCTGTGCCGTAGCACGTCGGCAAAAGGGCGTCGTGGCCAGCGTCCTGCGACCTGCGTGGTGGCCGTTGTGGTTTCCCCTTTGCGGCCGGCAAACACCACCTGCATGCCGAAGGCCTCCGCCAGACGGGCAACAGCCTGCCCCAGCGAGCCACTGCCGATGAGGCCCAGCTGTTGACCAGCCAGGTCATGCAGAGCCGGACCGAACAGGCAAAAATGCGCACTGCGTTGCCAGTCGCCTGCCTGCACCGCCTGCTGATAGGCGAGCAGACGGCGCGATAGCGCCAGCATCAGCATCAGGCTATGCTCGGCCACTGCATGTTCGGCATACCGTTGCACATTGCACACCGCTATACCCAGTTGACGACAGGCGTCGACATCAACGTTATCGCTGCCGGTTGCGGCCACGGCAATTAGTCGTAATTGCGGGAGTTGTTGCAGCGTGGTGGCTTCCAGCCGCACCTTGTTGACGATGGCCACGCTGGCACCCTGCAGCCGCGGCAGCGTCTGATCCGGACGCGTAGCGGGGTACTCCTGCCAGAGATGTTCACAGTTGAGGCGGGGAAATGAAATCCGTGCCGGCAGGGTGTCACGGTCGAGAAATACGATCAACGGCGGCATGGGGGCTCCGATATAGATTGGCCTGTCAACGATGACAGGGCTATTTTGCCGCAGCGCAGGCGCTGGCGACATATTCCGTCATCACGATGAGGCATGATGGATTATCACCGGCACGCCTTTGTGTAACCAATTGATAAATAGATTTAAATTATTTAGCCGTCGCGGTTTTTATTATTATCCTGCGCGCAAATCCGGGCGCGAAATAATGAGATGAACGCATACCCGCGACGCAGATAACGTATTACTTCCAACCGAGAAAGCTGAGCCAGCCGGCCAGTAATGTCGCTCGCTCATCACGTCGCTGTATCGCCAGCTGACGCCAGTCGAGTTTATTTTGCCGTTTGACCGCCAGAGCGCGCTCCTGTGCTGCCTGATCCAGCCAGGTGACTTGGCCGCTGCGATACAGGTCCAGCACCGGGCAGGGGAGTCCGGCGATGTCGCGCGCCAGGATCTGGTTGGCATCCGTTGCCGGGTAGAAGGCATCAATCAGTACTAAACCGTCGGGGGCCGGCAGTGTCTGGCTGCTAAGCAAGCCTCCGAGCCAGGCCGCGCTGCTGCCTGCGGCCACGACCAGGCTATAGCCCCCCGAGCCGCTGTTGTTGTCCATCAAGGCGGTCAGGCGCAATTGCCAGTGTTCGCGGAAGGCTTGTATGGCCAACTGATCCTGTTCGGCGTTCGGATCCAGAGCCAGCTGTCGCGGACTTGGCAACATGATCAGTGTATCGAAGCCCAGCGCATTCAGGCGCTGGCTCAGGGGCAGCAGATCTGCGACCTGTTGCCAGTCGGGGAGTAACACGGCCAGCCCCAGTCGAAATCCTTGCTCGCTCTTGTGGATCAGCGTCACCTGTTCGCCGACCTTGGTCGTTTCCCCATGGGCCTGCCAGTCTTCAGCCTGCCAGTACTCCTCCTGATCGGTGTCGCCGGCTGCACTGTCGGCCGCTGGCTGTGCTGCGGCAGATGCCTGCTGATCTACCGCTTGGCTGCTGGGGTCACTGCTGGCTGGAACCGGCGCGGGGTCGGCCGCCATCAGGGGTTGAAGCGGCAGGCACAGCAACAGGCAGATCAGGAGGTGAGGGCGCAGCATGAAGGTCTCCAGGAGCAAGGCAGATGACTGGATCATAAGCGCTTGTTACGGTCGGAGAAAGTAGCCGGCTCTCCTGATGTGAAATGGCCGGCAGAGGCCGGCCATGGCTGGGGGTTACAGCGGGAAGGGCGCAGGGGCTTCGAAAGTCAGCCGCTGACCGGACAGCGGATGGTTGAAGCTCAGCATTGCGGCATGCAGATAGAGGTGCGGTGCGGCTGCTTGTGCCTCGGGTGGTGCATAGAGGTGATCGCCGAGGATGGGGTGACCGAGCTCCATCATATGCACCCGTAACTGGTGCGACCGGCCGGTGATGGGCTTGAGTTTGACCAGGCTGCGATCGGCTTCGACGCGCTGACAAATATAGTGAGTGATGGCGCGGCGACCATGCTCATAATTGACCTGCTGACGCGGCCGGTTATCCCAGTCGACACACAACGGCAGATCGACGGTGCCTTCGAGCTTTTCCATCTGCCCCCAGACCCAGGCGTAATAGTACTTCTCGGTCTTGCGATCCTGAAACTGGCGGCCCAGAGCACTGGTTGCCTGTGCCGTTTTGGCCACCACCAGTACGCCTGAGGTACCCATGTCGAGCCGGTGCACGGCTCCACCTTCCGGGTAACGGCTCTTGACGCGAGAGGCGATGCTGTCGAAATGCTCGACCGCCTTGCCTGGCACGCTGAGGATGCCGCTCGGCTTGTTGACGACAATGATGTGTTCGTCCTCGAACAGGATGTCGAGGAACGGCTCTTGCGGCGGATCGTAATGGAACGTGCTCATGCCTCTTCCTTGTCACGCCCCCCAGGGTGCGGGGGGCATATGGCGTTACTGATGGGCGACGACGACAAAACGGATGGCGTCGAGGCGCAATTGCGTTTGATCCAGCAAGTGTTCGAGCTCCGCCTTCAGCTCACGCAGGTGTACGAGCTCGGAGTCGCGCACTGACGGGTTGACGGCACGCAAGGCTTCCAGTCGTGCCAGTTCGCTTGCCAGCGTATGCTGCATGCGCTGGCGCGCTTCGGCTACGATGCCTGCCAGTTGTGCACTGGCCTGGGCCTCGGCTTGCCCCAGCAGACCGTGAATGACCGCCTGTGAACTGCTGACCAGTTTGCTGCCCAGGTGACGGTTGACCGGACTGAGCTGGCGATCAAACGCGGTAAAGCTGACCTTGCTACCCAGATTATTGCCCCCTTTGTCCAACAGCAAACGAATTGGGGTCGGTGGCAGGAATCGGTAGAGCTGCGGATGGCTGGCTGACTCGGCAACGAACACCACCTCCAGCATCATGGCTCCAGCCGGTAGCGCCTTGTTCTTCAGCAGGGCGACCGCAGTGGCGCCAATCTCCGACCCCAGCACCAGATCGATGCCACCGCGGATCAAGGGGTGATCCCAGGTGATGAATGTCAGGTCGTCCCGCGATAGCGCCGTATTGCGATCGAAGGTGATGGTCATGCCATCATCCGGCAGGCCCGGAAAGACCGGCACCAGCATGTGGTCACCTGGCGTCAGCACGATGGCGTTTTCGCCGCGATCGTCCTGCTGGATGCCGATGTCGTCGAACAGCTGCAAGGCAAAACTGGTCAGCGCCGTGTCATCATCCTCTTCGGCCAGTTGTTCAACCAGCAGGCGGGCCGCGGCACCACCACCGGAGTGAATTTCCAGCAGGCGATCTCGCCCTTGCTCCAATTTGGCCTTCAGGGCCTCATGGGCATGGCGCGTACGTTCCAGCAACGGCAGCAACTGTGCCTCATCGGTGACATTTTCCGCGAGCAGGGTAAACAGCTCGTCGCGCACCGATTCGAACACCACCCGTCCGGTCGGGCAGGTCTCCTCGAAGGCATTCAGACCAAGGTGATACCACTGCTGCAAGGTCTGCTGGGCCGTTTCCTGCAGGAAGGGCACATGGATCTCGACGATGTTCAACTGGCCGATGCGATCGAGGCGACCGATACGCTGTTCCAGCAGATCAGGATTCAGTGGCAGATCGAACAGCACCAGATGCCGAGCAAACTGGAAGTTACGCCCCTCGGAACCGATCTCCGAGCAGAACATCACCTGCGCTCCGGCCTCTTCCTGGGCGAAGTAAGCGGCGGCCTTGTCCCGTTCCAGCAGGGACATGCCTTCATGGAACACGGCTCCCCGGATCCCCTCGCGCAGGCGCAGGGCATTCTCCAGCGTCAGTGCGGTGACGGCCTCGGAACAGATGACCAACACTTTGTCATGACGGGAGGACTTGAGTAGCGATAACAGCCAGTCGACGCGGGGGTCGAACTGTGCCCAACTGGCGGCATCCCCTTCAAACTGCTGGAAAATTTTCTCAGGATACAGATAACGGCGTGCTCGGGTATCGGCGTCGCCGCTGTTGCCACCCATCATGCCCATGACTTTGATCGCCGTCTTGTACTGATCCGGCAGTGGCAGTGGATAGAGGTTCAGGTGGCGATCCGGGAAGCCCTGGATTGCGGCACGCGTGTTGCGGAACAGCACGCGGCCCGTGCCATGCCGATCCAGCAGGGCGTGCAAGAGCTGCTCGCGCCCTTCGGCGCTGTGCAGTGCCGTGCTATCCAGGTCATCCAGGCAATCGCGCAGGGTCTGCAGGCCGGCGGCATCGAGTTCGCTACCGTCCAGCAGCTGCTGGGCCACGCTGGCGATGAGGCCATAGGCTTGCTCTTCGGCCAGGAAGGCGTCGTAATCGTAGAACCGCTCCGGATCCAGGAGACGCAGGCGGGCAAAGTGGCTCTGGTGACCGAGCTGATCCGGGGTGGCGGTTAGCAACAGCACTCCCGGGGTTTCATCGGCCAGTGCCTCGACCATCTGATAGGCGCGGCTGGGGGCCGATTCGCTCCACTCGAGGTGATGTGCCTCATCGACGACCAACAGATCCCAGGGGGCCTCATGCAGTTCATCAAAACGGGCGCGCTTCTTGCGCAACCAGTCGAGGCTGCAGATGACCAGTTGTTCCGTTTCGAAGGGATTTTGCGCTTCGCCGGCCAGCTCCATGCACCTTTCTTCATCGAACAGGGCAAAATGCAAATTGAAGCGGCGCAGCATTTCGACCAGCCACTGATGCTGCAGTGATTCGGGTACCAGAATCAACACCCGCTGGGCTCGCCCGGAGAGCAGTTGCTGGTGGATGATCATGCCGGCTTCGATCGTCTTGCCCAGGCCGACTTCATCGGCAAGCAGGACCCGAGGCGCATGCCGATGACCGACCTCATGGGCGATGTGCAACTGATGCGGGATCAGACTGACCCGGCCGCCGGCGAGGCCGCGGGTTGGGCTGCGACGGCGGGCATGCTGATGGGTCAACGCCTGATAACGCAGCGCAAAACGGGTCAAGCGGTCGATTTGGCCGGCAAACAGGCGGTCTTGCGGTTTGTTGAATTTCAGAAAGTGGCTGAGGAAGACTTCTTTGAGCGCCACCGGCTCACCATTATCTTCCCGCGTGCCCAGATAGGTCAGCAGGCCCTGAGTCTCTTCGACGGATTCGACTTTCAAGGTCCACTCTTCGTGGCTGGTGATTACGTCGCCGGGATGAAACTGTACCCGGGTGACAGGCGCCTCTTCCTTGGCATAAATACGGTTCTCGCCACTGGCGGGAAACAACAGGGTGACCATACGCCCTTCCATGGCGACCACAGTACCCAGACCCAGATCGGTCTCGGTATCACTAATCCAACGCTGGCCAAGTGCAAATGACATCAACAACTCCCACGCCACACAGCTACAACAAAAACGAATGCGAGAAAAAAGGGGCGCTATGTTACCCGAAGCCCGCGGTCTGATCATCCGCCGTCTGCGTCATGTCGACCACTCTTTACACTTTGCCGGGCCATGGGGGCGCCATTCATCGAAAGCGTAGCTGCTGCTGCGTGGCTTGTCGGCTAATTCCCGCATTCACGTCCGGTGTTTGTCTTGGCAAATCGGCGCTAGAGTTAAGTGAAATCCATGACGGGAGAGACGAGATGACCGAATGGGTAAGTGGCCGAGTGAGTGCGGTGCGCCATTGGAGCGACAAGTTGTTCTCATTGCGGGTGGAGGCTGACCTGGCTCCGTATCAGGCCGGACAGTTTACCCGCCTGGCCTTGTGGCTGCCGGCTGCGGATGGCGGACAGGAGCGGGTGGCGCATGCCTACTCGTTTGTGAATCCGCCGGGTGTTGGCTACCACGAGTTCTATATTGTGTTGATTCCGGATGGTCGGCTGACCCCGCACCTGCAGCAACTACAGCCTGGGGCATCGGTATGGCTGGCCAGACAGGCCAGTGGCTTTTTGACGCTGGCGGAGCTGCCGGCAGGGCGCGATCTGTGGATGTTGTCGACCGGGACGGCCATAGGTCCGTTTCTGTCATTGCTGGCAGAAGGGGGGCTGGCCGAACGTTACGCGCAACTGGTGTTGGCCCATGGTGTCCGGTTGGGACAAGAACTCAACTATCGTGATGAGATAACGCAGCTGCAGGCGCGCTGGCCCAACCGATTGCATTACGTGCCTTTCGTGACGCGAGAGGTCTGGCCGGAAGGGTTGGCCGGGCGGATACCGGCGGCGATCGAGCAAGGGACGCTGGAGCGGCATGTCGGACTGCCGTTCAGTGTCGAACACAGTCGATTTGTGCTCTGTGGAAACCCGCAGATGGTAAAAGAGACGCAGCTGGCGCTGCAACAACGTGGCTTTCGCAAACACCTGCGCCGAGAGGCCGGCGAGATCTGCATGGAGAACTATTGGTAGGGGCTAGTGGGTCAGCCAGATCATCAGACTGAGTAAACTGGCCAGGCCGCCGCCGAGACCGATAATCCAGTAAAACCCCTTGAGCCCCTGGCGTAGCGGGATACGCCACCACAGCAGGAACAGCAGCCAGGCCAGCGCCAGCAGCAGGGGTATCAGAAAGAGTCTGGTCATGCCAATCGACGCCTTGTATGCTCGGGGACTGTGACCTCATTCTATCTGTTGTTATCTGTTATGGCTCCCTGCCCGATCACGTCTTGTGCTTTGTCTGTTGTTCTGTGCCCTGCGTGGGTGGGAGTCAGGGTATGACGCTGGCGGTTGGGTGGGCGTTGTTTATCAGTGCGTTGCTCTCCTCAACCCTGTTGCCCGGTGGTTCGGAACTGGCCTTGGCCGCCCTGGTTTGGCATCAACCCGAGATGCGGCTATCGGCGTGGGCTATTGCGACGGCGGGTAATGTGTTGGGTTCGATGTTAACGTGGGGGATGGGATACGGACTGGCTCGCTGGCGGCCATTACAGGGGCCCCATCGACGGTCGGTCGCGCATGCCCTGGGATGGCTGCATCGCTATGGCAGTTGGGCTCTGTTGCTGGCCTGGTTGCCTGTGGTCGGCGATCCCTTATGTCTGTTGGCCGGGTGGTTACGCTGTGGATTCTGGCAGTGTACGGTTCTGATTCTGATCGGGAAGGCGCTGCGCTATGCGCTGGTCGTCATGACGGCGAGTGCCCTGTCCTGAGGCTGTGGTTATTGCATTCGAGGTTGAAATGCGTGTTGTTGCCCGAGGGATGGGGGCTTGCTCATCCCGTTTGTTGCGTATTGTGTGTTGTGTTGCATGTCTCGTCCTGGTGATACCCGCATCGGCGACTCCCCGCTTGCTGGCCGAGCAAAAAGCCGAGCCCGGCAGTTTGGCGATACCCTATCAGAAGTATCGTCTGGAGAATGGTCTGACCCTGATTCTGCATGCGGATCACTCGGATCCGCTGGTTCATGTCAACGTGACCTACCATGTCGGTTCTTCTCGTGAGCAACAGGGCACCACCGGATTTGCTCACTTCTTTGAGCACATGATGTTTCAGGGCTCGAAACATGTCGGTGATCAACAGCATCTGCAACTGATTCAGCAGGCGGGTGGCAGCGTAAATGGACAGACCGGCAATGATGTGACTCGCTACTACCAGACTGTCCCGGCCAATGAACTGGAACGGGTCTTGTGGCTGGAGTCGGATCGCATGGGCTTCCTGCTGGAGGCCGTCAGTCAGAAGAAGTTCGAGATCCAGCGCGATACCGTGAAAAATGAGCGCGCGCAGCGCATCGATAATCCGCCCTATGGCCGAATTGGTGAGGTGATGGGCGAGAGCCTCTATCCGCGCGATCATCCCTATTCATGGCCGGTCATCGGCTATATCGACGACCTGAACCGGGTTGATGTCAACGATCTCAAGCGTTTCTTCCTCGCCTGGTATGGGCCAAACAATGCCACCTTGACCATCGGCGGGGACTTTGACCCTGCCCAGGCTCTCGCCTGGGTCGAGCAGTATTTTGGCCCGATTCCCACGGGGCCAGCTATCCCGCGCCTGACGCCACGCCCGGTGTCATTGGCTGCGGATCGGCATGTCACGCTGCAGGATCGTATTCAACAGCCGGTCTTGCTGGTGTCGATTCCGACCCACGCTCTGCCCCAGAGTGATGACGCCGCGGCTCTGCTGCTGCTCGGCGAGGTATTGGGGGGCTCGAAAAATAGCCTCTTCTATCAACAATTGGTGAAGACGGGGCTGGCGGTGCAGGCCAGTGCCGATTTTTCCTGCCGCGAGCTGGATTGCCGGCTTGACCTGACGCTGGTGCCGAACACACAGCGGTTGACTAGCCTGAAACCGTTAGCCGAGCAAGCGGCTCGCCTGCTGGCCAACTTTGCCGAGCGCGGCGTGCGCGCCGATGATTTGGCACGCGTGCAGGGCATTCTCAAGGCGGAGGCGATCTGGCGCCTGGAGAGTGTGGCCGGCAAGGTGGATGAACTCAGTGATGGTGAGGTGATGCAGGGTGATCCGCAGGCGGGACTGGCACAGATTCGTCAGTTGCAAGCGGTAACCGGCGAACAGGTGATGCAAGCCTATCGTCGTCATATCGCCGGCAAGCCGGCGGTGTGGCTGAGTGTCATACCGCAAGGCGCGTTGCAGTGGCAGGTTGCGCCAGCTGACTATCAGCCGATGCCCCGCATCCCTGTCCCGCCTTTGCATCAGACGGCGCCGGCGCTGCGTACAGTCACCGATCGCTTTGACCGCGCGCGGATGCCTGAGAGCGGCCCGGCGCCGGTATTATCGATGCCAACGTTATGGCGCCGGACACTCGGCGGACTGAGCGTGCTTGGCAGTGAGCAGCGTGAGCTTCCGGCGGTGTCGGTCATCATCTCCTTGCCTGGGGGGAGGCGCACGGAGGCACGTCACGAGGCCGGGCTGGCAAACCTGACGGCCTTGATGCTGCGTCAGGGTTCACGGCGCCTCAGTGCCGAGCAGCTTAGTGACGAACTGCAACGGTTGGGTGCCAATATCAGCGTCAGCAGCGGTCTGTATGATACCCGGATTGTCATCAGTGCACTGCAGGAGGCGCTACCGAAGACACTGGCGCTAGCACAGGAGCTGTTGCAGCAGCCGGGCTTTCGCGATGATGATTTTGCTCGCATCAAGAGCCAGTTGCTGCAGGCGGAGCGCCAGCGCCTGACGGAGCCGGATGCGTTGGCGGATCGGGCATTTAACCGTCTGGTATACGGTTCCGGGTCGCCGCTGGCCGAACCGGAGCAGGGCTACCTGGCGACACTCGGCGCGCTCACGCTGACGGACGTGAAACGTTACTACCGCGACAACTACCACCCAGCCGGTGGCAAGGTGGTGGTCGTGGGGGATATCGATCCGCAGGCGATCATGCCGCATTTGGCATTTTTGACCCAGGATAGCAGCCCGGCACGGCCCTTACCGTCGCTGGTACCACAAGCCCCGCAGGCCAAACCTGGCATCTATCTGCTGGACTTGCCTGCGGCCGTGCAGTCGACGCTGCGGATTGGCCGCCGGGCGCTCCCCTATGACGCCAGCGGTCCCTATTTTCGCGCCCAGCTGATGAATTTCAATTTCGGTGGTAATTTCAATAGCCGTTTGAACCTAGCATTGCGCGAAGAGAAGGGGTTCACCTACGGCATCGGCAGTCATTTCAGCGCGGTCCGCGATGTGGGCGAATTTATGATCTCAGGCGATGTCCGGGCGGATGCGACGCTGGAGGCGTTACAGACGCTGGCGCAGTTGATGAGCGATTTTGCTCAACAGGGCCCGACCGCCGCCGAGATGGACTACCTGAAATCTGCGTTTTCCCGTCAGGAAGCATTGGCTTACGAAACGCTGGATCAGAAGGCGGATTTTTTGCTGTCGCTGGCGCTGCGCGGCAATCCGGACGATTACATCCAGCGACAGCAACAACAATTGCAACAGATCGATGCCGCTTCATTACAGCAAGTGGCCGCACAATGGCTGGATTGGCGCCAACAGATCATCGTCATCGTTGGGGACGCTGCTCAGCTTGAAAAACCGTTGGCCAAACTCCATTTACCGCTGCACCGATATCCGGCTGCTGCTTCTGTAGTGGCGCAGCAAGCGCTGGCCCAGACATCGTCTGATTAAGGAACCCTATGAACGTTGAATTGTCGCTGACCGATATGCTCGAACAACTGAGCGCGCCAGAGCGGATAGGCGCGGTGCGCGGCATTCGTCGCGGACTGGAGCGAGAGTCGTTGCGTATCACGCCGGAGGGACGACTCTCGCAGCGTGAGCATCCGAACGTGCTGGGCGCTGCCCTGACGCATCCGAATATCACCACCGACTATGCTGAAAGTCTGATGGAGTTCATTACCCCAGTGTCGGACTCCATGGAAACCATGCTGGCCCAGTTGGCCGACATCCACCGTTATTCGGCGCAACATTTGTGTGATGAGCGGCTATGGCCGATGTCGATGCCTTGCTTCATCAATGATGAAGAGACCATCCGTCTGGCGCAGTATGGTACGTCGAATATAGGCCGGATGAAGAACTTGTATCGGCAGGGGCTGCATCATCGCTATGGTAGCCTGATGCAGGTCATATCCGGGGTCCACTTCAACTTTTCCATGCCGGACAGTTTCTGGAGTGAATGGCAGGAGTTGCGTGGTGTGCGCTGCCAGTGCAAGCGTTTCATTTCCGATGGTTACATGGCGCTGATCCGAAACGTCTACCGCTATGGCTGGCTGATACCTTATCTCTTTGGCGCCTCGCCCGCGATCTGCAGCTCGTTCCTGCAAGGTCGTCAGACCGGATTGCCATTTGAAAAACTGGGTCGCGGTACCCTGTATCTGCCGTACGCAACGTCGCTCCGACTCTCGGATTTGGGTTATACCAACAAGGCGCAGTCAAGCCTCGGTATCAACCACGATAACCTCGACAGTTATCTGATCAGCGTACGTCGTGCGTTGCGCACCCGCTCAGAGGAGTTTGCGGCCCTGGGTGTCAAGGTGAATGGTGAGTACCGGCAACTGAATGACAATATCTTGCAACTGGAGAACGAGTTGTACGCTCCTATTCGCCCGAAACGCACACCGCGTGCCGGCGAGCGGACCCTGTCGGCGTTGGAGCATAGAGGCATTGAGTACATAGAGTTGCGTACACTGGACATCAATCCGTTTACGCCATTAGGCGTCGACATCCAGCAACTGCGCTTCCTCGATCTGTTTTTAGTTTGGTGTTTGCTCAAGCCATCGCCTCTGCTGCTGGCCGAGGAGATCCAGCGCAACCGGCACAATCTGACCCGTGTCGTGTTGGAAGGGCGGCGTCCCGGCTTGCAGTTGATGACTGAGCAAGGTGAACGCAGCTTGCAGGAGTGGGGAGAACAGTTGTTTGATGAGTTGAACCAGGTCGCACAGCTGCTCGACCGAACCTATGGCCGCGTGCAATACCAGATCACGTTACAGGCAGAGCGTGAAAAGCTGCGTGATCCGGACAAGACCTTGTCTGCACGCCTGCTTGGTCATTTGCAACGCTATGACCTGGACAATGGTGCCTTTGGCCGGGAGCTGGCGGAAAAGTATCGGCAACAGCTGCGCGCCGAGGAGCTGACATTCTGGGATGGGGCCTATTTCGCCGATGAGGCTCATGCCTCGCTGGTCAAACAGGCAGAACTGGAGGCGACCGACCACCTGAGTTTTGATGAATTCCTAGCCGGTTACCTTGCGCATTGATGCCTGAGTGCGAAAAAAAACGCCGGCAGTGCCGGCGTTTTTTATGCTGGCATCAGCGTTTAGCGAGATCATTATTCGGGAAGTTCGCGGCCAGGACTTTACGTGCATTTTGTGCCGGGATGGTCAGCTCGAGTTTGTCATAACTCTTGATCATGATCTCCAGTGCCGGCTCAATGGCTGCGGATTCGCTGTAGTTCTCGATGATCATCTTGCCGCGGTTAGCCGCCGCAACCCAGGCCCCACGGCGGTAATAGTAGTCGGCTACGCTGAGATCGTATTTGGACAGCCGCTCACGCAAGCTGATCATACGAGCTCGCGCATCTGGGGCATATTTGCTCTGCGGGTACTTTGTCAGGATGGTCTTGAAATCGCGGAATGCCTGACGCGCATAGGCGGGATCGCGATCTGAACGGTCGATGCCAAACAGCGAGTGAAAGAAGTTGTAGTCGGCCTGCATATTACTAAGACCGCGCATGTAATAGACATAATCCACATCTTTATGTGTTGGATTCAGACGCAAGAAGCGATCGATGTTCGCGATGGCGTGCGCGCTGTCAGCGTCCTTGTAGTAGGCGTAGATCAGGTCAAGCTGAACCTGTGCAGAGTAAGGGCCAAACGGGTAGCGCGAGTCGAGAGCTTCGAGTAATTCGACGGCTTTGGTGTAGTTGCCGGTTTCGAGTTTTTCCTGCGCCTGCTGGTAGAGTTTCTCCGGCGGTTCGTCCGGCACCTTCTCCTTTTCGGTAGAAGAACAACCGGCCAGCAGGGCCAATACCAAGGTAAAAGGCAGCAGCAAGTGAGACTTCTTGAGCATGCAGATAGCATCCAGTTTTCCAGAATTGCAGAAGTATCCGTTAAGCTCGGGCAAAAGAAAAGCTAGAATGCGCCGAACGTCCACCCGAAACTAGAGATGATCCATGAGTCAAGCAATCGAACTAACCGGTGTTTTCGCGGACCAGCATTACGGCATGCGCCTCGATCAGGCCTTGTCTGATCTGTTTCCCGATTACTCACGAACCCGGATCAAGGAGTGGATCCTGCAAGAGCGGGTCAGTCTGGATGGCAAGATCGTCGCCCTGCCCCGAGAGCGGGTACTTGCAGGTCAGGCTGTGCATATTCAGGCCGAGATCGTTGAGGAAAAGCGTTGGCTGGCCCAGGAGATCGAACTCAATATCGTGTATGAGGATGATCATATTCTGGTCATTGATAAACCTGCCGGGCTGGTGGTACACCCTGGTGCCGGTACGCCGGATGGCACGGTTCTCAACGCCTTGTTGCATCGTTATCCAGAGATAGCCGATGTTCCCCGAGCAGGTATCGTGCACCGCCTGGATAAGGACACCACTGGACTGATGGTGGTGGCAAAGACGGTCCCAGCCCAGACTCATCTGGTCGATGCCCTGCAGCGGCGCGATATCACGCGCGAATATGAAGCCATCGCCATTGGGCACATGACGGCAGGGGGAACTGTCGATGCGCCTATCGGTCGTCATGGCAACATCCGTACCCAGATGGCGGTGACACCGACTGGAAAACCGGCGGTGACCCACTATCGCGTGATGGAGAAGTTTCGAGCTCACACCCGTCTGCGCTTGCGTCTGGAAACAGGGCGCACCCACCAGATTCGTGTGCACATGGCCCATATCAAGCACCCACTGGTCGGGGACCCGGTTTACGGTGGGCGTTTGCGGCCAATCCGTAATGCTTCGCCGGAGTTTACTGCAGCACTGCGCGGTTTTCAGCGCCAGGCACTGCACGCGACCATGCTGCGCCTGGCGCATCCGGTCACCTGTGAACTGATGGAGTGGCACTCTCCCATTCCGCAAGACATGGTCGATTTGATCGAAGTATTGCGTGTCGACACCGCAGAGCACCCGGATGATCTGGTATGGATCTAATCATCCCCGATTGGCCTGCTCCCGATGTGGTTCAGGCCTGTTTTACGACTCGGGCTGGCGGCGTCAGCCAGGGCGTGTATGCCGGCTTGAATGTTGGAGCCCATGTTGGTGATGAGCTGGCTGCAGTTGCAAACAATCGTCAGCAACTGCAGCATCATCTGCAGCTAGCTCAGATGCCGCTGTGGCTCAACCAGGTGCATGGTACTGACGTGTATGAACTGCTTGCGGGCGCTTATCCCGTGCCACCACCTACAGCCGATGCGGCCGTCTGTCGCGTGCGCGGCGCCGCACTTTCGGTAATGACAGCTGACTGCCTTCCGGTTTTGTTTTGTGATACCGAGGGGCGTGTTGTTGCTTCGGCACACGCTGGCTGGCGCGGCTTGTGTCACGGAGTGTTAGAAAAAACGGTGACCAGCATGGCGGTAGAGCCAGCTGCTATTTTGGCTTGGCTGGGTCCGGCGATCGGGCCTGAGGCCTTTGAGGTCGGCGATGATGTCCGCCAGGCATTTGTCGGAGTGGACAGCTCAGCCAGCACGGCCTTTGTGGCGCTCGGGGGCGGTAAATGGCTGGCAAATCTGTACTTGTTGGCCCGTCAACGTCTTAACCGTATCGGTGTGCAACGCATCTATGGGGGCGACCTCTGTACTTATTCGGATCGTTCGCGCTTCTATTCCTACCGTCGTGATGGTCAGACGGGACGCATGACGGGACTCATCTGGTTGGCGTCGTAATTTTAACCAGTGCGCCTTGAAAGGGCATCATTTATCCCCATCTTGTAGTTATTGGCAGTGATATGGACTGCCCACTTTCTGCAGTATTAGGGGAGAAATGCGATGCGTCTGGATCGTCTGACCAGCAAGTTTCAGGTTGCGATTTCCGATGCCCAATCTTTGGCATTGGGTCGCGACAATCAATTCATGGAGCCGGTGCATCTGATGTTGGCGTTGCTGAATCAGGATGGCGGCTCGATAAAACCGTTGCTGACCCTGGCGGGTGCCGATGTGCCGTTGCTGCGTCAAAAATTGACTCAGGAACTGGAGCGGCTGCCCAAGGTTCAGGGTGTCGAAGGCGACGTCCAGTTGTCTCCCCAGCTTGGCCGCTTGTTGAATATGTGTGACAAACTGGCCCAACAGCGGCAGGACCAATTTATCTCATCAGAAATGTTTGTCCTGGCAGCGCTGGATGATCGCGGTGCCGTAGGCGATGCACTGCGTGCAGCCGGGGTGAAAAAAGAGAGGCTTGAGCAAGCCATTGAGCAGGTGCGTGGCGGCAACAAAGTTGATGATGCCGAAGCCGAAGAGAAGCGGCAGGCATTGGAAAAATATACGGTTGACCTGACGGCGCGCGCCGAAAAGGGCAAATTGGATCCGGTGATCGGCCGTGATGAAGAAATTCGTCGCACAGTACAGGTCCTGCAGCGTCGGACCAAGAATAACCCCGTCCTGATCGGGGAGCCCGGGGTGGGTAAAACAGCGATTGTTGAGGGACTTGCACAGCGGATTATCAAGGGGGAAGTTCCTGACAGCCTTAAAAATAAGCGCGTGTTGTCCTTGGATATGGGCGCGCTGGTCGCGGGGGCCAAATACCGTGGCGAGTTCGAGGAGCGGCTCAAGGCCGTACTCAATGAACTGGCCAAGGAAGAGGGCAATGTCATCCTGTTTATAGATGAGCTGCATACCATGGTGGGGGCTGGTAAAGCGGATGGTGCCATGGATGCCGGTAACATGCTGAAGCCTGCACTGGCTCGCGGTGAGTTGCACTGTGTCGGCGCAACGACGCTGGATGAATACCGTCAATATATAGAAAAGGATGCGGCACTCGAGCGACGCTTCCAGAAGGTACTGGTCGAAGAGCCGAACGTTGAAGATACGATTGCGATCCTGCGTGGCCTGAAAGAGCGTTACGAATTACACCACCATGTGCAAATTACCGATCCGGCCATTGTGGCCGCAGCGACGTTGTCGCACCGCTATATTGCAGATCGTCAGTTACCGGACAAGGCCATTGATTTGATCGATGAAGCGGCAGCCAGTATTCGCTTGCAGATCGATTCCAAACCTGAGCAATTGGATCGCCTCGAGCGCCGTATCATCCAGCTCAAGATGGAACAGCAGGCGTTGATGAAGGAGCCCGATGATGCCAGTTTGAAGCGCCTTGAGCTGATCAACCGAGAATTGCAAGACAAGGATCGGGAATACAACGAGCTTGAAGAGGTGTGGAAAGCGGAGAAGGCTTCATTGGCTGGAACCCAGCACATCAAGGCTGAGTTGGAAAAAGCGCGGCAGGCATTCGAAGTAGCGAGTCGGGCTCAGGATTTGGGTCGCATGTCTGAATTGCGTTACGGGCGTATCCCGGAATTGGAAAAACAACTCGATCTTGCTTCGCTTGCAGAGATGCAGGAGCAAAAGCTGCTGCGTAATCGCGTAACGGATGCTGAGATTGCCGAAGTCCTGGCGCGTTGGACCGGTATTCCCGTAGCTCGCATGTTGGAAGGCGAGAAAGAGAAATTACTGCGGATGGAAGAACAACTACACAGTCGTGTCATCGGTCAAAACGAGGCGGTTGATGCGGTCGCTAATGCTATTCGCCGCAGCAGGGCCGGATTATCAGATCCGATGCGCCCGATTGGTTCGTTTCTATTTTTAGGGCCTACCGGGGTGGGCAAGACTGAATTGTGCAAAGCCTTGGCCGAGTTTCTGTTCGATACACAGGATGCGATGGTGCGGCTCGATATGTCCGAGTTTATGGAAAAGCACAGTGTTGCCAGGTTAGTTGGTGCGCCACCTGGATACGTGGGTTATGAGGAAGGGGGCTATCTTACTGAGGCGGTACGCCGTAAACCGTATTCGGTGATTCTGCTGGATGAGATAGAAAAAGCCCATCCTGACGTGTTCAATATCCTGCTCCAGGTGCTGGATGATGGTCGTCTCACGGATGGTCAGGGGCGAACGGTCGACTTCCGCAATGCGGTCGTGATCATGACATCCAATCTAGGCTCAGATTTAATCCAGGAGCATCACGGAGTCATCACTTACGCTGAGATGAAGAATATGTTGATGGATGTGTTGTCCCGTAGTTTCAGACCGGAATTTTTGAACCGGATCGATGAAACTGTAGTTTTCCATCCCTTGGACAGGGAACACATTCAATCTATCGCTCGTATTCAACTGGAGGCCTTGCTCGGTCGGTTAGAGGGCATGGGGTACCAGGTAGAGCTCAAAGAGACGTTGTTGGCATACCTTGCTGATGCGGGGTTCGATCCCGTGTATGGTGCTCGCCCCTTGAAGCGCGCGATTCAGCAGGAGCTGGAAAACCCGTTAGCCCAGATCATTCTTTCTGGTCGTGCACAACCTGGGAAACCGCTAATCCTTGACCTTCAAGAGGGTGTGTTGACCATGAGGGATGCGACATAAGTCTGCAATTTGCGCACTAAATCAGCCTTTTGTTGATTTAGTGCGCAAGCGCACGGCTGTGAGTGAATTTTCTGGAAAAAGCGCTTGCCAGCGATGCTGATATCCCTATAATGCCGCCTCGCTGACACGGCAAGGCCCGCACTCCTCGGAGC
>NZ_JBHSAF010000005.1:0-100920 GCF_042649925.1 Pseudaeromonas sharmana | reverse complement strand
AGGGAGGCTTTTCCGTCACTCAAGTACTTTTTACCTCACAATGGTGCGTTCGCTGCGGAAATGAGCAACTTGGACCTGCGTAGTACATTTTTTAATAGTTGCGATGTGCTGTGACATATCGAACAGTTGTCTACTATCTTCAATTGAATCTGGATTTATTATTTGATACCAAAGATAACGGAACCTAAGGGTTTCAACTTAGAACACAGGTGCCGAGCCCCAGGCTCGACATTTGTACTCAATTTAGCGCTTACCAACCGGGAGTGATGTGCATCTCCATGGGCCGGTATAGTATGGAGACACATGAATGTTCAATTTCAATACCCCCCGCGCTAAGGACGATGCACTGAGGTCCCGGATCACCCAAATCCGTGAGTGTTCATCTGCTGAGGCACTTAATCATTTGCTAGCCGAGTTAGCGGCTGACGCAGCATTTGACCATTATCAACTCAATCTTTTCCTGCCATCGGGTTTGCTACAGTCCAATCTGTCCATTTTTAGCCATGAGCCATCTGACTGGTTGGATTATTACTGGTCCAACCAACTCGTGGTGGATGACCCACTGGTGAAGCTTTCATTCCGCTTAAGTCAGCCCATCTTATGGGACGAAATTGGTGAGTATGAAAAGAACCTTTCCGCGAATGCTTCTGCCGTGATGGCTTTACGAAGTGAATACGGCATGGCCGAAGGAATGACGCTGCCGATACATAGCGGTCAAGGCCATCATGGCATGATGCACCTGAGCCGACGAGAGGCCAACGGTGAACTTTTAACGACTCTCGAGCTGATCAGCCCCTTGTTACCTTATCTCTTTAATAAGGCATGCGATCTGCTCACTCCGCCACATCCTCGATTATCCGATCGAGAAAGAGAGTGCCTATTCTGGGTCAGCGAAGGCAAGACCTCATGGGAGGCCGCCCGCATCCTTGGGATCACTGAGCGCACAGTCAACTTCCACTTGAATAGCGCGATCCGCAAAACCGGCTGTAAAAACCGCTACCAGGCTATCGCTCGCAATGTTGCGGCGGGTCAGTTACGCCCGGATATGCAACGGTTGAATATCACCCGAATCGTGAAGGCGTGAAAGACAAAGGGTGGCTAAGCCACCCTTTCGTCTATTTGCGACATCATATATGGCGTTAACATTCTACCTGCACACCCAGTTCCACTACACGGTTGGCTGGGATATGAAAGAAATCATTCGCCCGTAATGAATTCTTGCTTAGCAAAATGAACAACTTCACTCTCAACATCGCCAAGAAGGAGCGGCGTTGTGGAATCAGCGTCTCCCGCGACAAGAAGAAAGAGGTCCCCATCAAACTGAAGTTCATCCCCTTCTGGGCGCATCGGCGGAACACCTCCTCGACATCAGGTGTCTCGTGGAAACCATAGGTGGCATAGATACGCCAGAAATTATCCGATAACTGCTCTATCTCGATATGCTGATCGGGTTCCACATAGGGTACATCTTGTGTGCGGAACGAGATGATCACCACTCGCTCATGCAACACCTTGTTATGTTTCAAATTGTGTAGCAGCGCCAATGGAACGCCGTGTTGAGTTCGTGCCATATAGACTGCCGTGCCCGGAACTCGAACCGGTTTGTCCTTGTTTAACGACAGAATGAATGCATCCAGCGGCATACTCATCCGAGACAACTGGCGGAACAACAGGAATCGCTCCCACTTCCAGGTCGCCATCACGGTGAACATCACACAACCCAATGCCAACGGTAACCAACCCCCCGCCAACAACTTCAGGACATTTGCCGCAAAGAACGGCACATCAAGAATCAACAGGCAAACCAGCATCACGCGTACCAGTAGCGGATTCCAGTCCCAGTTATATCTGGCTACCGAACAAACCAGCAGAGTGGTGATCACCATGGTCCCCGTGACTGCAATACCGTATGCCGCCGCCAGATTGCTCGACTCGCGGAAAATCACGACCACCACCAATACTGCGGCAAACAGCATCCAGTTAATGAACGGCAGATAAATTTGCCCTGCCTCGCTTTCCGATGTGTGCTTGATCGTCATGCCTGGCAGGTAGCCCAGCCGTACCGCTTGTCGTGTTAAGGAGAAGACACCGGAGATCACCGCCTGCGACGCAATCACAGTCGCCAGCGTAGCCAGAATAACCAGTGGAACCAGCGCCCAGCCCGGCGCCAGATTGAAGAACGGATTATTCACCGCGGCCGGATTGTGCAACAACAAGGCACCTTGGCCGAAATAGTTCAACAACAAGGCAGGGAGCACGACCGCGAACCACGCGATACGAATTGGTAGACGACCGAAATGCCCCATATCGGCATACAGGGCCTCGACGCCGGTGATGGCCAGCACGACCGAGCCAAGCGCCACAAACGCGATCCATTTATGCTCGGCGAAAAAATGCAGCCCCCACATCGGGTTCAACGCCGCCAGAATCTGCGGATGCTTGAGGATGGAAACGGCGCCCAGTAATCCAAGCGAGACAAACCAGATCAACATGACGGGGCCAAACAGGCGACCGACCTTGGCCGTACCGTGCTTTTGAATGAAGAACAGCAGCGTTAGCACGGCGATAGCTACCGGCAGGATATAGGGCGTCAATGCCGGAGTCACAACCTGTAGCCCCTCCAGCGCCGACAGTACCGACATGGCGGGTGTAATAACCACCTCGCCATAAAAGAAGCCGCCACCGATCAGCCCGAGGATCAATAAAAGCGTGGTCATATTTGGCGGGGTATTGCGGCCGGCTAATGACATCAGCGTCAATATCCCACCTTCACCACGATTGTCGGCGCGCAAGACAAAACACAGGTATTTGATTGAAACGATCAGGATCAGTGACCAGAAAATCAGCGACAGAAAGCCAAATACCACCGCCTGCGTCGGCTGCAAACCGATATGCGGGGAAAAACACTCTTTGAAGGTATACAGCGGGCTAGTGCCTATGTCGCCATACACGACACCGATAGCCGCCAGCGTGATCGCCGGTAAAGGTTGTTTCTTATGAGCATCCATCGTCAATATCACACGCCAGGTCCGGTTCAGACCTGCAACAAGCTGAAGGGAAAATTACCGCCGATCCATCGGCTGCTGGGATTCAAGTTGTTCCAGGTAGTCGTGGACCCGAAACCGCTTGTTACGCCCTTTTTTATCTCGCACAGGAACCGCATCCACCTCGGGTTCGAGTTCCTCATCATCCGATGGATAACCTGCATGACGACGGGACGGATGTCGCGCATTTCCTGTTGATGGGGAGCCGAAAAACGCCAACAGCCCGGCACGCAGGACCAATACCAAGGCGATGATCGTGACCGCAGCCAGTATGGTGAAGAAGCGGGCCGCATCCCGACCCATGCCATCAATCATCGCCGCATAGTGACTTTGCTGCTCGATAAATTCGACGATGTCCCGGCGCAGAAAGATCCGGGTCAGGAACAGGGCATCCGCCAGCAGGAACATGATGACCCCCCAGCGAAACATCCGCGGCCAGACCACCATCACCAGACCCGCGGCAAACAGCATGCAGCCGCCACCGATGAAACCAGTATCGATAAAGTCCCGTAATGGCATGGCACTGGCCAGTCCCGGCCAGAGCAACGACAAGGCGATGCAACCCTTGATGACGCGCGTCATGTATTCATTCCAGTCAAAGATCGTGGATCAGTCAGAAGGGCCATGCGGCCCTTCTATCATTGCCGGTCAGTATATCGAGTTTCCATTGCCATCGCCCAGCTTTTAAGCATCGGCACTAAATAGCCGCTCCTAATAGCGCACCATCGACAAGGAAGCACACGCTGACACGCCGTAAACCCATCCGCTCCACCTTGCCATCCCTGGCACAGAGGGTCAGCTTAGCGCCACCCAAGTCAATGTCGTGAGTGATCTGCTATTCGGCACAGCGATTTAGAGTGATGGTTTGTTAAAACGGTCCCGATCGCCCGGATTCAACACGCCGGTGTCTTCCTGCCGACGCCCATCCCCCTGGCGCCTGTCCTCTTTGTCCGGTTCCCAGCGGATATCAAGACGACGATCCGCCAGTTGTCGACGCTGACGCCGGCGACGCTCCTTCACATTGCAGTCCGCCATATCCACCTCCTGCTTGCACTTCAAGCATAGTGGAAAGCGAATGCTGACCGCAGGGTTGCTTATTTGCCGTCGCGCTGTGTTAACCTTGCCCGCTGATTTGTCACTCTGACTGCGGAGGCAGCATGTTGCACTGGAATGCGGACCCGATTCTTTTCCAGCTGGGTTCTGTGGCTATTCATTGGTATGGCGTCCTGTTTGCCGGTGGTTTCCTCGTTGGCTACCAGCTGATGCAATGGATTTACCGCCGCGAGGGCTACCCGACCGAACAGCTCGACAAGCTGCTGACCTACATCTTCATCGGTACCGTGATCGGTGCCCGCCTGGCGCACGTCATCTTCTATGAACCGGATTTCTATTTCAGTCATCCGATGGAAATTCTCAAAATCTGGAAGGGGGGCCTGGCCAGTCACGGTGGCACTGTCGGGGTACTGTTGGCGATTGTGCTCTTCGTTCGCCAGCACCCGGAAAACCGCATTCTCTGGCTGCTGGATCGGCTGGCCATCCCGACCGCATTGACCGCCTGCTGTATCCGCCTCGGCAACTTCATGAACTCCGAAATCATCGGCCTGCCGACGGGCAGCGACTGGGGTGTCATCTTCGAGCGCGTCGATCAGCTGCCGCGCCACCCCGTCCAACTGTACGAAGCCGCCTGCTATCTCGTGACCTTTATCCTGCTGCTGGCGATGTACCGCTGGAAAAAAGTGCAGCGTGAAGGCTTTGCATTTGGCCTGTTCATGGTGCTGGTGTTTGGCTCGCGCTTCCTGCTGGAGTTTATCAAGACCGCGCAGGCCGATTATGAAGCCGGCTTTGCCATCAGTGTCGGCCAGTGGCTCAGCGTGCCGTTTGTGCTGCTCGGCATCTATTACATGTTCAAAGCCCGCACGCCGCGGGTGTAATGCCACCCATAATAAACAGGGCCCACACGGGCCCTGTTTATTTATCCTGTCAACGATGACAGGCGGCAGAAAATAATTATCCAGCTAATCAGCACGTTATTATTCATGCTGCACCCTGATGGCTAAGCTTATTTTCAATGTCTGCATCAGAAATACATAACTAATTGATTAATATTTAAATAATATTTAATTTTTACCTGGATATTATTTTCTAACCTGCCGACCGCACTATTATCCCACCGCGGCTACCACCCATTTTATCGGCGATAAATATCAAGAAAACCCCTGCCTTCCGACAGGGGTTCACCTCAGGACCGGAGCCGGTACTGCCACTGGCGCAGCAGCGCATACAGCGCCGGGATCACCAGCAGCGTCAGCACGGTGGACGAGATCATGCCGCCGACCATGGGTGCCGCGATGCGGCGCATCACCTCGGCCCCGGTGCCGCTGCCCCACATGATCGGCAGCAAGCCGGCCATGATGGTCACCACCGTCATCATCTTTGGCCGCACCCGCTCGACGGCACCATGCTGGATCGCCTGCCACAGATCGGCACGGGTCAGTTCACGCCCTTCGGCCGCGACCTGTTGCCGTACCGCCAGCCAGGCCTGCTCCAGGTAGACCAGCATGACAATGCCGGTCTCGGCGGCGACGCCGGCCAGCGCGATGAAGCCGACGGCCACCGCCACCGACCAGGCATACTCCAGCCACCACAGCAGCCAGATGCCACCGATCAGGGCAAATGGCACCGACAACAGCACGATCAGGCTGTCGGTCAGATTGCGGAAATTCAGGTACAACAGCAGGAAAATCAGCGCCAGCGTCACCGGCACCACCACCTGCAGCCGCGCCTTGGCGCGCTCCATGTACTCGAATTGCCCGCTCCACGCCAGATGGTAACCGGGTTGCAGCTGGATCTGGCCGCTGGCCATCGCCGCCGCAACCGCCTGCTGGGCCTGCGCGACCCAGCCGCCGAGATCCTGGGTGTCGACATCGACATACAGATAACCCGCCAGCTCGGCATTCTCGGTACGGATACTCGGTGGCCCCGATTCCAGGCGCAACGACACCAGGCTACCGAGCGGGATCAGCCCGCCATTGGCGGTCGGCACCAGCACCTCGCGCGCAATCGTCTGCGGGCTGTCGCGCAGCTCGCGCGGATAGCGCAGCGTGACGCCGTAACGCTGCCGCCCTTCGACCGTGGTGGTGACGCGCTCGCCACCCAGTGCGCTCGCAATCACCTGCTGTACCGTCTCCATGCTCAGGCCATAGCGTGCCATCGCCTGACGATCCGGTTGCAGGGTCAGGAAGTTGCCGCCCGTCAGGCGCTCGGCATAGGCGCTACGCACCCCGGGCAGCGGTTTGACCACCTGCTCGATCTGCCGCGCCAGCTGGTCGATTCCGGCCAAATCCGGGCCGAACACCTTGATACCGACCGGGGTACGAATACCGGTGGAGAGCATGTCGATGCGGGCACGGATCGGCATGGTCCAGGCATTGGCAATGCCCGGCAGGCGTACCGCCTCATCCATCTCGTTGACCAGTTTCTCCAGCGTCATCCCTGGCCGCCACTGTGCATGGGGCTTGAGGTTGATCACCGTCTCGAACATCTCCAGCGGCGCCGGATCGGTGGCACTGTTGGCGCGCCCGGCCTTACCGAGCACCGACTCCACTTCGGGGAAGGCGCGGATGATGCGGTTCTGCAGTTGCAGCAGCTCGGCCGCCTTGGTGACACTCAACCCGGGTAACGCCGCGGGCATGAACAGCAGCGCCCCCTCATCCAGCTGTGGCATGAACTCGCTGCCGATATGTCGCAGCGGCCACAGGCTGGCCACCAGTACCGCCAGCGCCGCCCCCAATGTCAGCCAGCGCCAGCGCAACACGCCATGAATCAGCGGCTGATAGAGGCGAATCAACAACCGGTTCAATGGGTTACGCTGCTCGGCGATGATCTTGCCGCGCACCAGACCGAGCATCAACACCGGTACCAGTGTCACCGACAGCAGCGCCGCCGCCGCCATCGCCAGTGTCTTGGTATACGCCAACGGGTGGAATAACCGCCCCTCCTGCTCCTCGAGGGCAAACACCGGCAGAAACGACAGCGTGATGATCAACAGCGAGAAAAACAGGGCCGGCCCCACCTCGAGACAGGCCGCCAGTAACGCCGCACGTCGCGATTGTCCTGGCGCGGCGCGCTCCAGGTGCTTGTGTGCATTCTCGACCATGACGATGCCGGCATCGATCATGGCGCCGATGGCGATGGCAATGCCGCCGAGGCTCATGATGTTGGCATTCAGGCCGAGACCGCGCATCGCCAAAAACGCCGTCAGCACCCCGACCGGCAGCACCAGGATCGCCACCAGCGCACTGCGGACGTGCAGCAGAAACAGCACACAGACCAGCGCGACGATCAGGCTCTCCTCAACCAGGGTATGGCGCAAGGTGGCGATGGCCCGTTCGATCAGTGCCGAGCGGTCGTAACCGGTGACGATCTCGACCCCGGCCGGCAAGCTGGCCTGCAGCTGCTGCAGCCTGGTCTTGACGCGGTCGATCACCGCCAGCGCATTCTCGCCGCTGCGCGCCACTATGATGCCCGAGGCCACCTCGCCCTCACCATTGAGCTCGGCCAGGCCGCGGCGCTCATCGCCGGTCAACTCGACCCGCGCCACATCGGCCACCCGGACCGGCGTACCATTGACCTCCTTGAGCACCAGATCATTCAGATCCTGTATGCCCTGCAGATAGCCGCGGCCCCGCACCATGAATTCGGACTCTGCCAGCTCGATGACCCGGCCGCCGACCTCCTGATTGCTGGCGCGGATGGCCTCCATTACCGTCAATGGCGACAGGGCATAGGCCTGCAACTTGCGCGGATCCAGCACCACCTGATACTGGCGCACGAAGCCACCGACACTGGCCACCTCGGCGACACCGGGTGTCGCCGCCAGCGGATAGCGCAACACCCAGTCCTGCAACGAACGCAGGCTGTCGAGCGTCTGATCCTTGGCGCGCAGCGCATACTGATAGACCCAACCGATGCCGGTGGCATCCGGCCCCAGTGTCGGGCTGACACCGGCCGGCAACCGGCTGCCGAGGCCATTCAGGTACTCCAGTACCCGGCTGCGCGCCCAGTAGAGATCGGTCCCATCCTCGAAGATCACATAGACAAACGAGGCGCCGAAGAACGAGAAACCGCGCACCACCCGCGCCTTCGGCACCGACAACAGTGCCGAGGTCAGCGGATAGGTCACCTGATCCTCCACCACCTGCGGCGCCTGCCCAGGATACTCGGTGTAGACAATCACCTGGACATCGGAGAGATCGGGCAGTGCATCGACCGGGGTGCGCAGCAGCGCCAGGGTGCCGGCCACCACCAGCAGGGCACTGACCAGCAACACCAGTACCGGATTGGCAAACGACCAGCGAATGATAAAACGCAACATGGTCACTGCCCTCCATGCTGAGCCGCCGAGGCGGCCGGTTGCAGCGCCCCGAGCGCCGCCCGCAGGTTACTTTCGCTGTCGAGCAGGAAGTTGGCACGGGTCACCACCTGTTCATCGGGCAGCAGCCCTGCGCGGATCTGCACCCGGCGCTCGCCGCGTGCTGTTTCGCCGCGGCCGGCAACGACCACCTCGCGGGGGGCAAAGCGTCCCGCGCCCTGGGCCACCAGCACCAGTTGCCGGCGCCCGCTGTCGATCAACGCCGACTCCGGCACGCTGGGCAGCGCCGGCGTCTCCAGCGCCACCTGCAGCGTGACAGTGGCGAACATCTCGGGTTTCAGCCGCAGGGCCGGATTATCCAGTTCGATGCGAACGGGTACGGTGCGGGTATTGGCATTCAGCGTCGGGTAGACAAAGGCCACCTGGCCAGTAAACGCTTCCCCCGGATAGGCATTGACTTGCACCGCCACCGACTGGCCGACGCGCACCGCCGCCAGATCCTGCTCATACACCTCGGCCAGCAGCCAGATGCGCGACAGATCGGCCAGCGTATACAGGGGATCGCCGGCATTGAAGCGCATGCCCTGCATCACCGATTTTTGCAGCACGATCCCGGAGAGCGGCGCCGCCAGCGGCAGAGTGCGCAGCACGGTACCGCGTTGCGCCAGCTGCTGGACCACGCGCTCGGGCACATCCAGGAAACGCAGGCGTTGCAGCGCCCCCTCCGTCAGCGTCATGCGCCGACCACCGGCCGGCGCCGTCTGCAATGGCAGCCGCCCCTGATTATCGCGGGCGATCAGGTACTCCTGCTGCGCAGCAATCAGCTCCGGGCTATAGGTTTCCAACAAAGTCTGACCTGCAGTCACGGTCTGGCCGGTGGTATTGACCGGTAACTTCTCGACCCAGCCGGCATACTTGGCCGTCACCGTCACCTGGCGCCGCTCATCGACCGCAAAACGGCCATTGGCCCGCACCTTGAGCCACAGCGGCTCGGCCGTCGCCGGTGCCGTGGTGACCCCGAGCAGCTGGATGCGTTGCGGGGAGAGGGTCACCCGCGCCGGATCGGCGTCATCGGCATAGACCGGGATGTAATCCATCCCCATCTCGTCCTGCTTCGGCACCGGCGAGATATCCGGCTGCCCCATCGGGTTGCGGTAATACAGCACCTTGCGCTGACCCGGCATGGCGGCAGGTGCCGCCGCCTCATCGGCATAGACCGGGATGTAATCCATCCCCATCTCGTCCTTCTTCGGCACCGGCGAGGTATCCGCTTGGCCCATCGGATTGCGGTAATACAGCACCTTGCGCGCCGGTGCCGTGGTTGCAATGGGGCCGGTATCGGTCTCCACCCCTGGCATCAGGCCAGTGCGGTTCGCCCCCCACACCAGGATGCCGCCCGCCACAAACGCCAGCAACAGCCAGCCGCCGCCGGCAAGAGCCCGGCGCTGCAATAAGGTATCAGACATGATCAGTACCTCAGGGCTGGGGTTGCCACGCCACGAGACGCGGCGAGTCCTGTGGGACCAGCTCAAAGCGGGCGGTGATCACCATGCCCGGCTTGAGCCCCTCTCGCAGCTGGGCGTTGGCCAGGGAGAAGGGCATGGTCATCGCCGGCCAGCCCAGCGCGCTGACCGGCTGATGCGCCAGCACCACCCGGTCGCCCTGCCAGCTGATGACGGTCGCCTGTAATGGATACGCGGCCACAGACGCCGTCATGGCATGGTGGTCGTGGGTCGCCTCGGCGGCGAATACCGGTGTCAGACTCAACAACAGCGCACAGCACAGTGTCGTGCGCAGCAAACTAGAAATAGCAGTCATGTTAGATTCCTCGGTCTGGTTACGGCGATGCACACAGACATCTGGCAGCGTAACGCAAGGTTCAAACGGGCCAATAACGGACGGCCCGCGCCATGTCGGGTTCAGACCAGAGGTAAACAGGGGGGCGGGGAGGGGATCCCGGGGATGAAATCGGCGTAACCGAGGGCAGGCAACGGCATGACCCGTTCCGGCTCACGCGGGGCCAACACCAGCAACGGCGTGGTATCGGGCGCTTCGGCCACCATGGGCACACAGGCATGGCAATGCTGGCCAGCCAGCTCCATACCCAACCACATCGACAGGCCATTACAGTGATCGGGCGTCGAAGCCGTTGGCTGGACATCATGACAATCGGCGGCCGCCATGGCCCCCATATCATGATGTTGAGAAAGGGCGCGGCTGACAGCGGAGTGGTGAGTATCGGTGACCGCAGGCTGTTGCACAGACAGCACGGCGGTGGCCGGTTGCCAAAGCAACCCGCCTACCAATACCAAGGCCAATAACAGTGTCCAGCGTGACATTATGGTGTTGTCCCAACCGATCCGGAGGAGCCGCAATACGCCGCCCGCAGGCGACACCCCGATAGTAGAGCAATGCCCCTATGGCGGCAAGACACAATCTGGCGTTTACCGGATCGCGTGTTAGTCAGCAGCCAGAGAACGCAGCCAGGCGATCTCGTCAGCCCAGATTTCGGGTTCAACCGTCTCCAGAATCAATGGGATACGATCAAATCGTGAGTCCGCCATGATGTAGTGAAATACCGCCTCCCCCAGATTGCCCTGTTGCAGGCTGTGATGGCGGTCGACCCGGCTGCCAAAGCTACTCTTGGCGCCATTGAGGTGCATTCCCTTTAAATATTGGAAACCCACCCGGCGCTCAAACTCGGCAAACACCTGTTCACATCCGTCGTGGGTACGCAGATCGTAGCCGGCGGCAAACGCATGGCAGGTATCCAGACAGACGCCGATGCGCGCCTTATCCTCGACGCCGTCGATAATGGTGGCCAAGTGCTCGAACGACCACCCCAGGTTGGTGCCCTGACCGGCGGTGTTTTCAATCACCGCCGTCACACCTTGGGTCTGTTCCAGCGCCCAATTAATCGACTCACTGACCAATTTCAGGCTCACGGCTTCCGGGATCTTGCCCAAATGACTGCCCGGGTGAAAATTCAGATAGCAGAGCCCGAGTTGCTCACAACGCTGCAACTCATCGAGGAACGCCTCCCTGGATTTGGCCAAGCCCTCCGGCTCCGGGTGTCCCAGATTGATCAGGTAGCTGTCATGAGGCAAAATCTGCTCCGCTTGAAACCCAAACCGCACACAAGCGTCATGAAAGGCGCGTATGGTTTGACTGGTCAGCGCTGGGGCCTGCCATTGACGCTGGTTTTTGGTAAACAGCGCCAACGCATTGGCACCCAACGCCGCCGCCCGCTCAATGGCGAGTTCGACGCCCCCCGCGGCACTGACATGGGCTCCGATAAATTTCATGACGACTCCGACAGTTTTGAGATGTCGACCATTATGCAAGCAGACAGCCTGGCCGCCAACCACGTGAATGGCATGGTCATTGCTTATATTTGACGGAGTAAAAAAGGGTGACGCAGTGTCGATTTTTCGCACAACCTGCTTGTTGTTGCGGCACTGTTGTAGCACGCTGCGAGCCCATTTCGACTTTGTCAGGACGTACACATGACCACAATCAAGAGTGACATGGTTCGCGCCCGCATCGAGCCGGAACTCAAGGAGCGCGCTGAAGCGGTTCTCGAACGTCTGGGCATGAGTACGGCGGATGCAATTCGCATTTTTTTGACCCAGGTTGCACTGCGGCAGGCTTTCCCTCTGGAATTGACGCTGCCGGAAGCGGCCCGGTTACCGGAAACAGAGCAATAAGGACGATATGGTCGTGACAGTGCTCACAGTCTATTTCGACAACAGCACTCACAATCAATCAACAGGAAATTGAGCTTAAGGCTGCCCGAAGAAACAGCCTGTCGCACGGAGAACACATATGGCCAACCGCATTCTGATCATCAATAACGAAAATGCCCAAGAATTGCCGATGAATGTGATGGATCGCTTCCAGCAAGTCCTGCTGGTGGTCAGCAAGGGGCAAAACAACCTGCCAGTTGAGATCGTCAGCCAACTGCTGATGGCGCAGGCCCAGCTGAAGGTCCAAATCGAACTGCTGGCATTGAAGAACACCAACAAGCCGGCGTTCGATCTGCACTTCGCGATGCACCTCGGTCGCCTGATCGAGCGCAATCCGGATGGCCAGTTCACCATACTGTCTCCGGATAACAGCCTGGATCCGCTGATCATCACCTGTAAAGAACAGGGGGTTCGCATCAACCGCGTCGAAGCGTTGCAACGTCTGAGTGCGGTACAGGGCAACCAGGAGCTCTCCATGGAGCCGGCCGATCTGAGTGCGGAACCCGAAGCGACCCTGACGCTGGATCCGCAACCGAAAGCCGCGCCGGCCGCACCCGCGGCAGCCCCGGCGGAACAGGAAAGCGCCAGCAGCCGCAACCACCGTCTGATCTCCAGTCTGATTGGCGGCAACCAGTCGCTGGGCGCCCGCGGCTGATCGCGCCAGCGGACCACAAAAAAGGCCCTGGCGGGCCTTTTTTATTCTGTGCCAACCGCCGCGTCGCGGCAGCGGCCGCAGACGCCTTTCAGTTCCAAAAATTGAGCAGACAAACGAAAATTCTGCTCATCCGCCTGCTGCTGCAGTGCGGCCAGCAGGGATGACGTCATCGCGACCTCCTGCACCTGTCCACACTCGACACAAATCAGCAACTGACTGAAGTGGCTACATCCGCTGTGCGGGCAGACGACATATTTCTGAATCGATTGCAGATAGTGAGCCAGCCCCTGCTCTACCAGGTAGTCCAGCGCCCGATAGGCAGTGGGTGGCTGCCAGTTAGTCCCCTCCTGCCGCAAACACTCCAGCAACTCATAGGCGCTCAACGGCCGCTCGCTATGCTGCAGCTGCTGTAGCACGCGGCGTCGATTGGGGGTCAGATTGGCCGTGATCTCGTCCCGGCCGCCATCGTGGCAACTGGCCATACTCATCCTCATTGTCGGTCGGTTCAGGGGGGGGGGCACCTGCCAGCATACCCTATTTCTTTTGCTCCGGGCATTGCACTCTGCCAATGTTATGTTATAACAGCCGACTACGTTAGATGAGAAAAATTCTTGATATGCACTCACTCCTGTTGACTGGTACCTGGGTTCGTCTGCTCTGGGTGACACTGCCAATTGCCCTGATTTGGGGTGTTCTCTATTGGGCCATGGGCTAAATCATGCTGCATTTTCATAACCTGACGCTTGGCTACGCCCGTCACCCGGTGGTGCATCACCTGCACGGCCAGGTTCCAGCCGGCAGTTTGCTGGCCGTGATCGGACCGAATGGCGGTGGAAAATCGACGCTGCTCAAGGGGATCCTCGGTCAGTTGCCGCCGCTGGAAGGTCGCATCGAGTTACACATTCCCCGCAATCGCATTGGCTACCTGCCACAGCAGAGCCGTATCGATCGGCAATTCCCGGTGACGGTACGCGAGGTGGTTGCCATGGGCTTATGGCAGCACTGCGGTCTGTTTGGTCGCCTGGCCCATGCCCAACGCCACAAAATCGAAGGGGCTCTGGAGCGAGTCGGTCTGGCCGGCATGGCCGATGCCAGCCTGGATGCCCTCTCCGGTGGCCAGCTGCAACGCGCGCTGTTCGCCCGTCTCAGTTTACAAGATGCCCCGCTGATGCTGCTCGACGAACCCTTCAGTGCCATCGATACCCAGACCAGCGAAGATCTGCTGGCTCTGCTGCGCGAATGGCAAGCCGCAGGCAAGACGCTGATCGCCGTCCTACATGACATGCATCAGGTCAGCCGGCATTTCCCGCAGGCGATGTTGCTGGCGCGGGATGTGATCGCGTGGGGCGCCACCGACGCGGTCGTTACCGAGGCCAACCTGAACCGGGCGCGCGGCCTGCCAACGGCGCCAAATCCCGACGCCCGTGAATGCCACCGCACCACCCCGGAGCACACCTCATGATATACGACCTGCTGCTGGCACCGTTCAGCGACTTCCAGTTCATGCAACGTGCCCTGGCCGGCTGCCTGGCACTCAGTCTGTCGGCCCCCGCCATCGGGGTCTTCCTGATGTTGCGCCGTATGAGCCTGACTGGCGACGCCATGTCCCACGCGATTCTGCCAGGGGCCGCTATCGGTTATCTGGTGGCGGGCTTGTCGGTCGAAGCCATGACGTTGGGTGGCCTGGTTGCCGGCGGGCTGGTGGTGCTGCTCTCCGGCGCCGTGGCACGCAGCACCAAGAGCGGCGAAG
Source organism: Pseudaeromonas sharmana (assembly GCF_042649925.1). Classification (NCBI taxonomy): domain Bacteria; kingdom Pseudomonadati; phylum Pseudomonadota; class Gammaproteobacteria; order Aeromonadales; family Aeromonadaceae; genus Pseudaeromonas; species Pseudaeromonas sharmana. The sequence continues at coordinate 86,354 of NZ_JBHSAF010000005.1, read as the reverse complement.
ACAGCTCGCTGGCCGCCTTTTACCTGATCTCGGTGGCGCTGGGTGTACTGCTGATCTCGCTGCGCGGTAGCAGTGTCGATCTGCTGCATGTGCTGTTTGGCTCGGCCTTGGCACTCAACGACAGTGCCCTGTGGCTGCTGGGCAGCATCAGCACCGTGACCCTGATCGCCCTGGCCATTCTGCTGCGCCCTCTGGTTCTCGAATGCCTGGATCCTGATTACCTGGCCACCGTCAGTCGCGCCGGCAGCTGGGTACACATGGCATTCCTGCTGCTGGCCGTACTGAACCTGATCGCCGGGTTCCACGCCCTCGGCACCTTGATGTCAGTCGGCATCATGATCCTGCCCGGAGCAGCGTTGCGTTACTGGACACGCCGCCTTGGACCCATGTTGTTGGGCTCGAGCCTGGCCGCCTTCGTCTCCGCATTGAGTGGGCTGCTGTTTTCATATCATCTCGGTTGGCCCACCAGCCCGACCATCATTTTGACCCTGGGTGTCATCTACTTCCTGTCGCTGCTGGCGGGGCCGCAAGGCGGCCTGATGTGGCGTTATATCCGCCTGCGTCACCTGGAAGCCTGACCCTGATTGCCAACAAGGAGTTACCATGCCACTGATTCGATCTTCTTTACTGACGCTGGGGCTGTTGATGAGCCCCCTGGCGTTGGCCAAGGTACCTGTCACCGCGACATTTAGCATTCTTGGCGATCTGGTCCAGCAGGTTGGCGGCGACCAGGTTGCCGTCTCGACACTGGTCGGCCCGGACGGCGACGCCCATGTCTATCAACCGACGCCGCAGGATATCCGTACCCTGGCGCAGTCCAAGCTACTGGTCAGCAATGGTCTTGGCTTCGAAGGCTGGCTGGAGCGGCTGGATTCTGCCTCCGGCTTCCAGGGCGTCAAAGTGGTCGCCAGCCAGGGGGTGCAGCCCCACCAGATGCAGGATGAGGATGAGGATGAGGATCATGACACTCATCAACAGGCCGGGCATGATCATGACGACGATCATCACCATCATGGCGGGATTGACCCCCACGCCTGGAACAATCCGGCCAATGTGCTGATCTATGTCGATAACATCGCTCGCGGCCTGAGTCAGGTCGACCCGGAACACGCGAGTCTGTATGCCGGCAACGCAGCGCGTTACAAGGCCAAGCTGCAGCAGCTGGATGCCGACTTCCGTGCCCGCTTCGCCAAGCTGCCGGCAGACCGACGCCGAGCCATCACCTCCCACGATGCATTCGGTTATCTGGCCCAGGCCTATCAGCTGACGTTGATCGGCGCCCAGGGGCTCAGCACCGAATCAGAACCGTCGGCCGCCGCCATTGCCGGCTTGATTCGGCAGATCCGCAGTGAGAAGATCCCGGCGCTGTTTGTCGAGAACATCAGCAACCCGAATCTGATCCAGCAGATCGAGCGCGAAACGGATGCCCGGGTAGGGGGCGAACTCTACTCCGACGCCCTCTCTCCAGCCGGAGGTGAAGCCGCCACCTATCTGGCCATGCTGGAACACAATTTGAACACCCTGTTGGCGGCGCTGGAGAAACCTTGATCGATGAGGCGCCTTGCGTGTGTCGGCCTGCTGGTCGGACTCAGCCTGTCGGGGGTGGCGTTGCCGGTGGTGGCACACCCCCATAGCTGGATTGACATGGTCAGCCGGCTGCAGATTGATGAGCAGCAACGACTGACCGAGCTGCACCTGAGCTGGTTGTTCGACGAATTCTACAGTGCCACCGTGTTCGATGAGGCACAGGAGAAGGGCCACAGCCAGCAACAGGAGCTGGCGTTGTTCCTGCAGGATACGCTGGCGAACCTGGCCACCGAGAACTACCTCAATCGCATGACACTGGATGGCAAAAAAGTCCATTTCGGCCCGGCCAAAGAGGGCAAGGTCAGCGTCAGCGACGGTCAGATCCGCATCGACTACACGCTGCCGTTGGCACAGCCCTTGCCGTTAGCGGGCCACCGTCTGCAATTCGCGATTTACGACTCCACCTATTACGTCGAAATGCTGCACCACACCGAGCGCGCCATCCAGCTTGAAGGTGCTGGCGCCAGCCAGTGTCAGCGCCGGCTGCAGCCGCCGAACCCCAGTGCAGAGCAGATGAGCTTTGCCCTGTCTCTGGACAAAACCCAACAAGGGGATGACGGCCTGGGCTCCGCGTTTGCCGAGCAGATCATCGTTACTTGCCCGCAGAGTGGAAACTGATATGCGTACCTTGCGTCTTGCCTGTCTCTGCGCATCGCTGTTGTTGGCATTGCTGGCCGCCGGGATCTGGCTGTATGGCATTTGGCCGGAACTGACCTGGCGCCTGCTGCGCTGGCAGATGCAGTTTCACCGCGAGCTCGGCCAGCTGCTGCGCGCCGCCAGCCAGGACCCCGCAGGCACGGCACTGAGCCTGATCGGCGCCAGCGTCGCCTACGGCATCTTTCACGCCGCCGGCCCCGGCCATGGCAAGGTGGTGCTCGCCACCTACCTGACGACCCAGCCAACCCGGTTAAGACAGGCGGTACAGCTGTCCGTCTCCGCCGCCTTGTTGCAGGCCATGGTCGCTATCGCGCTGATCGGCGTGGCCGGCTGGCTATTCGGCCTGACGGCCCGTCAGGCGCAGGGCGCAGCGGTATGGTTGGAGCGCGGAAGTTTTCTGCTGGTGTCGCTGCTCGGCCTCTGGCTGGTCTGGCGTGCCGGTCAACGGCTGCGACAGCAGTTACAACGCCCGCAACCCAAGCGTTTGGGTACAGTGCGCCAGATACAGCCACAGCGTCAGCGATGGCAGCCCGGCGCAGGGATCGCGGCGCCTGTCGAGACACCCGCCCCGGCCTGCGGCTGTGGCCATGCTCATGTGCCCGACAGCCAGCGACTGAATACCAGTCAGCACTGGCATGAGCGGCTCGGCCTGCTGCTGTCGATGGGATTGCGTCCCTGCAGCGGCGCCCTGCTGGTGCTGGTGTTGGCCAGGGTGCTGAATCAATTCTGGCTAGGTGTCATCGCCACTCTGGGTATGGCCGCCGGGACGGCGCTGACGGTAACGCTGCTGGCGGTGCTGAGCCAGCGCGCTCGCCATCTGTCGGAACAACTGCTTGCGCGGCGGCATCCCGCGGCGGGTACGCTGCAACTCGCGACACACACGGTTGCCCTGCTGGGCGGCCTGTTGCTGTGTGTCCTGGGCCTCAGCCTGATGCTGGCCCCCACCTCGCTGCTGCTGCCGCGCTGAAGGGAGCCAGCAGATTCAGTCGTAGCGACGCTGTTGGTGACTGAGCAGAATCGGACAGTCGAGATAGTCAGCCAGCGCCGCTTCGGCCAACCGCTCGTCGGCGAAGCCGACTCGTGCGCCCTTGGCGTCGGTCAGGGCGACGCGCTGGCCCTGCTGATCCGCCAGATCGACCACCCACTCCAGACTCAAGGGGTCGAACTCGACGTGGGCGGCCTGCCACCCCCCCTCCCGGCTCAGTAGCGTGATTTCATCCAGTGTCATGGTGCCCCCTGTGATACGCATCAATGCCCTGATCTCCAACATACGCAAGACGCTGAAAAATGCAAATTTAACGCTATAAATATGCATTTTTAATCACACCTGTCAGTGATGACAGGGGCATTAAAATAACCCGTTAATCGATCACTGTGCGGCAAAAACCGATAAATTGAGCCTCAATAGCATTATTTTTCAGCAGTATAACCAGAACCAAAAAACGGTTTTTATTCATCGTGTTACTTATTTATTCCGCATTAAAAGAGAGGCATAAATAACCAGAACCATACCGAGAGAATAAAAAAAGCCCGACCAGGGGTCGGGCAATAAAGGACATCGACTCAAATCACTCAGGCTTTGCTAGCTACCGCGGCCACGCTCTTGTCGGCCGGCTTGAGCGCGGCATACAACAGACCGGTCACGGCCGTGCCGACGGCAATCGCCAGCAGGTACAGGAACACATGGTTGATGGCGTTCGGGATCAGCATGACGAACAGGCCACCGTGGGGCGCCATCAGGGTACAGCCCAGCCACATGGAGAGCGCACCGGTTACGGCCCCACCCAGCATGGTGGACGGAATCACGCGCATCGGATCACGGGCAGCGAACGGAATCGCCCCTTCGGAGATGAAGCACAGACCCAGAACGAACGAGGCCTTGCCGGCTTCACGCTCGGCTTCGGTGAACTTGTTGCGCGCGGCGAAAGTGGCCAGCCCCATCCCCAGCGCCGGTACCATGCCGGCAGCCATGACAGCGGCCATCGGAGCATAGGTCTGGGACGCCAGCAGGCCGACACCGAAGGTATATGCCGCCTTGTTGACCGGTCCGCCCAGATCGAAACACATCATGGCGCCGATCAGGATGCCCAGCAGAATGGCGTTGGCTGATCCCATGTCCTTCAAGAACTCGGTGAGACCATTCATCACAGCGGCAACCGGACCCCCGACGATATAGATCATGACCAGACCCGTCACCAGCGAAGCCGCCAATGGAATAATCAGGATCGGTTTCAACGCCTCCATGGTCTGCGGCAGCTTGACGTTTTGTGCCACCCATTTGGCGCTATAACCCGCCAGGAAACCGGCGACGATACCACCGAGGAAGCCCGCACCCAGCGAACTGGCCAGCATACCGCCGATCAGACCCGGTGCCAGGCCCGGACGGTCGGCAATCGAGAACGAGATGTAACCGGCCAGGATAGGCACCATCAAGGCAAACGCCGAGGCGCCACCAATCTTCATCAACGCTGCGGCCAGCGTGCCTTCCTGCTTGAACGCCTCGATACCGAAGATGAACGACAGCGCGATGCACAGACCACCGGCCACCACCAGCGGCAGCATGTGCGACACCCCGGTCATCAAGTGCTTGTAGACACCGGGCAGCTCTGCTTTACCGCTGGCCGCCGGAGCGGAGCCCGCTGCCGCTGCGCTCCATGGCTTGGCTTCGGCAAACGCCTTGTCCAGCTCTTGCGCCGTCTTCTTCAGTGCGGCGCCGGTACTGGTCTTGTATAACGGCTTGCCGGCAAAGCGCGCCAGATCGACTTCGATGTCGGCAGCGATGATCACCAGATCGGCCGCGGCAATCTCTTCGGCGGTCAGCGCATTCTTGGCACCCACGGAACCGCGGGTTTCAACCTTGACCCAGTGGCCGCGTTTCTTGGCTTCCTCTTCGATGGCTTCGGCTGCCATGAAGGTATGCGCCACGCCCGTTGGGCAGGCGGTGATGGCCACAATGCGTTTCTGGCTGGCAGCGGCCTGTGGTGCCTTGGCCACATGCTGGTACGGGGCGGCTTCGACACGTGCACGCTGTAGGAACCCGGCGGCATCCGGCAAGACAGCGGCAACCGCAGCCTGATACAGGGGTTTGCCGTTGAAGCGGGCCAGGTCGACGCCATCACCGACCACGACGATCATCTCGGCCAGTGCGATCTCTTCAGCCGTCAATGCCTGTACCGGACTGACCTTGCTATGGCACTCGATGCGGGCTTGCCAGCCCAGATCCTTGGCCGCCTTTTCCAACAGACCAGCAGCGATGACGCTGTTGGCAATGCCACTTGGGCATGTGGTAACAATCGCAACTCTCATCTGCGTTCCCTCAACGGATACGTGCAACTTGGATACTCGCCATCATGTCGGCAAGTTGTTTGTGATCGGCAATCCCGACCCCGATTTGTGTCACCGCCAGCGCCGAGACCGCCGATGCCAGACGCAGTGTCTGCTCCGGATCCCAGTGCTGGTTCAACCCCCAGGCAAAGCCGGCCACCATCGAATCACCGGCCCCCACGGTACTGACTACCTGCATGCGCGGCGGACAGGCCCGCCACCAGGTATCCCCGGCCAGCCACAAGACGCCGTCCGCGCCTCGCGAGACCACGACATGTTCAATCTGATAACGGGCCTGCAGCGCTTCGGCCGCGGCCATCAACGCCTCGCCATCCGCCAACGGCTCGCCAGCCCAGTCGGCCAGTTCATGCTCGTTGGGCTTGATCAGCCAGGGACGCGCCTCGAGACCGGCCGCAAGCGCCGCGCCACTGCTATCAAACAGTACGCGTTTGCCTGCCTCGCGCAGGGCGCCCAACCAGGTCTGCATCCGCTGCGGGCTGACACCACGCGGCAGACTGCCGGCCAGCACCACATAGTCAACGCCGTGACACAGCGTCAAAAGCTGCTGCTCGAAACGTTGCAGCTCAGGCTCGCCGACCTCCACACCGGGGAAGTTCAGATCCGTCACCCGACCATCCTGCTCAACCAGCTTGACGTTGATACGGGTCGCACCGGGCACGACCAGAAACGCATCCTCCAACGCCTGCTCCTGACACAGGGCATGGAATGGAGCCTGGTTCTCGGCGCCGAGGAAACCGCCAACCCGGACATGAGCCCCCAGATCTTTGAGGACGCGAGCCACATTGATGCCCTTACCCGCCGGGTGCAGATGACCGGCATTCATCAGATTGACGACACCGGGCTGCAGCAGATCCAGATGCCCGGTCAAATCCAACGCCGGATTCGGTGTCAGCGTCAGCAATGGGGCAGGGGAGTAATGACTCATTCTCCGGCTCCTTCACCGAGCCCGTCGGCGATAGCTTGACCAATCTTCTCCAGTGCCAGCGGAGCATCGCTGCCATCGGCGGTAAAGTGCAGGCGATGCCCCTGACGCACCCCGAGGCTGACCAGTTTCATCAGGCTCTTGGCGTTGACCGGCTTGGCATCGCCATCCAGGTTGGCCACCCAGATCTGGCTTTCGAATTCTTTGACCGTCTTGACCAGCATGGCGCTCGGGCGCGCATGCAGGCCATGCGGGTTGATGATGGTGAAGGTCGCCTCGTGCCCCGCCGGGGCAACAATTTGCGGTGCGGCCCCCAGCAAGGCGGGGATGGCCGCCAGCTCAGCACGCCACAAGGCCTCGATGCGTTGGCCGGCCAGGGCTTCGATCAGCGCACTCAGTACGGGTTGATGCTGGCTATCACACGCCGCGATCAGCACCATGCCCTGCACTGCTTGCCCTGCAATATCAAACGGTGCGGCACAGCGCACCAGCGCCACGGCTGTGCGACTGACATCCTCGGCGACACGGGCCAGCCACAATCCCTGCCCGGCATACAGCGGGTCTGTTGTGACTACGGAGTGCACGGCCGCGGCACCGATCGCGCCGGCATTGGCCAACAGACCGGCCGCGGCGGCCTGCAGGGTCAGCAGGTCGCGTGCCGGGAAGGCATCCAGCAGGGTACTGGCATCCAGCAACAGCGGTTGGGATTGTTGCTCACCATTCAACAACGCGGTCAGGGTCTCGACGGATGACGCCGCACGCAACTGCTCGGCGACGCTGTCATCGGACAGCACTCGGGTCAATTGACGCAAGATGCCGAGGTGCTCATCGGATTTAGCGGCAATGCCGATCACCACGTAAGCCTTTTGCCCTTCGGCCCATTCGACCCCGTCGGCGAAGTGCAGCACCTTGACGCCGGTCTGCCGAACCTGATCCCGGGTATCGGTGGTGCCATGGGGAATGGCGATACCGCTTCCCAGATAGGTGGCGGTTTGGGCTTCACGGCGCAGCATGCCGTCAACATAGCCGGCCGCGACCAACCCCGCCTCGGTCAGAGAGGCTGCCACCTGGCGAATGGCATCCTGCTTGTCGGTGGCCTTGGCCCCCAAACGCACATCTTGTTGTTGCAGCGTCAACATGGTGTATCACCTCGCTCAAATCACTTCGGGTTGCTCCCTTCCAGTTCAGTTATAGAACCGGGAAAGAGCTGGAGCCAACCGGGAAGCCTCGGTTTTTAGCGCCCCAAATCACAAATTAATCGTTTCAGCACCAATGCTGGATCGTTTCAGTGATATATTCAAGCTCGTCACGGCAAGGAGATTTCCTTATTATGACGCAGCGCACATTGTGAACAGGGCGCGACGTTAATCGCCTGCGGAGAAGCAAGATGAAACTAGAAGATGTGGCCCGTCTGGCCGGGGTATCCCGCACTACGGCCAGTTATGTCATCAATGGCAAGGCGGAGCAGCACCGTATCAGTCCCCAGACCTGCGAGCGGGTCATGGCGGTGGTACGGGAGCACAACTATCGACCGGATCAAGCCGCCGCCGCGCTACGCCTCGGTAGCACCCGCCTGATCGGCTTCATACTGCCGGATCTGGAAAACCAGAGTTACGCACGACTGGCCAAGCTGCTCGAAGCGCGCGCGCGGGAACAGGGGTTCCAGTTGATCATCACCTGTTCTGATGATGACCCTGCCACCGAGATGGCCTTGGCGGATATTCTGGTGGCGCGACGCATCGATGCACTGCTGGTCTCCAGCGTGCTGGAGGCGCAACACCCGTTTTATGTCGCCTTGCAAGCGCGGGGCACCCCGGTCATCGCCCTCGACCGGGCGCTGGATCCGGGCCATTTTGCCTCCGTCATCAGCGAGGATCTGCAAGGCGCACAACAGCTGACGGCATCGCTGCTAACGCCGGTACCCGCGACGATTGGTCTGCTCGGTGCCGTCCCCGAGATGGCCGTATCACGCCAGCGTGAGCAGGGCTTTCGCGCCGCACTGGCGGCCATGGCCCCCGAGTTGCAACCCGATTGTCGCTACGGCGCTCATTTCAGCCGCGATGTCGGTGCCGCTATCTGTCAGCAATGGCTGGATGAAGGCACGCTGCCGGAAGCGCTGGTGACCACCTCCTACGTGCTGCTGGAAGGGGTGCTGGATGTCCTGGCCGCCCATCCGCAGACATTGGCGTCGATGCGGCTGGCCACCTTTGGGGACAACCGGCTGCTCGATTTCCTGCCGGTACGGGTCAATGCCCTGCCCCAGCAATTCCCGCTGATCGCCGAGCAGGCCCTGGCGTTGACGCTGGCCGCCACGCAACACGACTATCGCCCGGGCATCCAGGTGGTGCCCCGCTTGTTGAAAGTGCGTAGTTAATCCCATGCCGGCTGCCGATCGTGGCCGGTGATAACCCGGGTGACGCTTGACCGTCACCAAGGAGACAGACATGAAAATTGCTCTCGCCAGCGATCACGCTGGCTTTGCATTAAAACGCGAGATCAGCGACCAGCTGAGCGCAATGGGTCATGAGGTACTGGATTTCGGTGCCTACGATGAGCAGGCCTGTGACCTGCCGGACAGCGTCTACCCGGCGGCCCAGGCCGTCAGTCAGGGGCTGGTGGAGCGCGGTATCTTTATCGATGGCGTCGGTTACGGCAGTGCACTGATTGCCAACAAGCTGCCGGGGGTCTTTGCCGCCGTCTGCCAGGATCCGTTCTGTGCCGGTCTGGCGCGTTCGCACACCGACAGCAACGTGCTCTGCCTTGGCGGCAAGTTGATTGGCTCGGCAATCGCTGCCGAGATCGTCCGCGTCTGGATGACCACATCGATGCTGACCGATGCCAAATACCAGCGCCGGGTCGACAAGGTCAAGGCGATCGATCGCAAACACAGAACTGTCGCAGCCGCCGACTAAAGAGCTCCGAACGACACATTTTCATGGTCGATTCCTCTGTGCACCTGCCGTTTCCCAGCTTGGGATTCAGCGCGAATTTCAGCCACCCCGGGTGGCTTTTTTGTGTCAGCTGACTCACATAAGCATCATTCGAGGCTTGTCGATCCATCGGTAATATCACTAGTTTTGCTCTCGCTGAAACGATTCATCTTGTGAAAAACACGATAACGGGAGACAAACATGATCAAACCTCTTACCTCTGCCATCCTGCTGGCGCTGGCCAGCTTCTCCACGCAGGCCGCCGAGTTCGTCCTCACCGATGCAGCCACTGGCCGCGACGTGGGCAACTGGCAAGTCAGCAGCAAGAGTCTGGGTATCGACGCGGCGACCCCATTCAGTATCGAAAAACGCCGTCTGCATGGCGGCAAGCAGGAGGGCGTCGATATTCTGGTGGTCAACAATGGCGTCATGGAGATCACCCTGGTGCCCACGCGCGGCATGGGCATCTACCAGGTGAAGAGCGGTGATCTGCGCCTCGGCTGGGACTCTCCGGTCAAGGAGATCGTCAATCCCGCCTTCATCGATCTGGAGAGCCGCAACGGCCTGGGCTGGCTGGATGGTTTCAACGAGATGATGGTGCGCTGCGGCTATGAATGGACCGGTCATCCGGGTGTCGATGAGAATGGTCAGCTGCTGAGCCTGCATGGTCGGGTGCAGAATACGCCAGCCTCCAGCGTCAAGGTGATCATCGACGACCAGGCACCGCACCGCATTCGCATTCTGGGCGAAGTCAGCGAACGTACCTTCAAGAAAGCGGAACTGGTCACGGCCACCGAGTTGAGCGTCGAACCAGGCAGCAACCGCTTCGAGCTACACGATGCGCTGACCAACCGCGCCGATTATGTCGATGAATATCAGATCATCTATCACAGCAACTTCGGGACGCCAATCCTCGAAGCCGGAGCCAAGTTTGTCACCGCCGCCAGCGAGATCTCACCGTTCAACGACTACGCCAGGAAGGGGCTGCACAGCTGGCAAACCTATCTGGCACCGACCAAGGATTTCGATGAGATGGTGTTCAACCTCAAGCCGAAGGGTGACGCGGAGGGCAACACGCTGGCGGTGTTGCACAACCAGGCCGGCAATGCCGGGGTCGCCGTCGGTTATAACATCCAGCAACTGCCAGTGCTGACGCTGTGGAAGAACACGGATACCAAGCAACAGGGCTATGTCACCGGCATCGAACCGGGCACCAGTTATGCCTACAACACCAAATACCAACGGCCGTTGGGGCTGGTACCGAAGATTCAGCCGGGTGAGACCAAGCATTTCGATCTCAGCTATACCCTGCTGCGCAACGCTGACGAGACCACCACGGCACTGTCCCAGGTCGCCAAGCTGCAAGGCAGTGACCCGGTACGGGAGGTCAAACAGCCGCAGGTCGATTTAAGCAAGAAATAGTCGTCACCGGGGCGCGGACGGCGCCCCGTCACGATTCCTGCTGGACGGATTTCATATGAAAACCTAGCAGGCTAGACTGGTATTCAGAGTCCGCCATGGAGCCAGCTATGCCCTTAACGTCCGCCCAGCATGGTTACTACCGCGTTGAGATGCGCCCACCCATGCTCATCGTCACCATCGCCGAGGGCATCAACCGTGAACTGGTAGAACAGTATCAGGACGAAGTAGCACAGCTGATTCCGCAATTGGCTGGTGCCCCCTGGGGAGTTTATCTGCGCATAGAAGGGGATGTTCTGATGACCCCGGAGGCCACCGCCGCACTGATCGAGACCACGCGCCAGCATGTGGCGCTCGGTCGCTGTGCTACCGCAATTCGCTTGATCCACCCCGGTGCCAGCGCCTTGCTGCACTCATTCTGGAGCAATATTTACCTGAGCTCGGGGATCCGCTGTCACTTCTGCGCTAGTGACAACGAGGCAGAACACTGGCTCAGCACGCAGATTAGCCATGCTGGCGAAGCCGCCGGCATCGATTCGATGGCCCGTTAACAACACAGGCCATGCAGGTAGCGAGCAAAGTCGCGGGTCGCCTCCAGATCCAGGCTACCATCGGCACGTTTGGTGGTTCTCAGGTACTGATACAGCGCCACCAGCAGTTTTAACGCTTTCTCGTTGGACAGGGGCGTATCCTCGTCCAGCTGTTCCAGTGCCAGCATCAACGCCTCCTCCAGCGCCGGCATGTCCACCACCTCGGCCTGGCGGTACTGAAAGCCCTGCCCCGTCGCCAGCCATTCCAGCGAACAATTGGCCTGCCGGGCGATCTGGTTAGCCCGCGACAGCGTCGGCTCACTGCCATTGAGATACTTGCGGATCATCGCCTCCGACAGGCCGACTCGCCGCGAAAACGCCGCAACACTCTCGTGGCCAATCAACAATCGCAGGCGATCGGCAAAGCTGTTTTCGGTTTCCGGCGCAGCACACGTCATGAAAAACTCCGTTCAAACGACAAATATCGAACTTTAGTGTTGATTTCTCGCACCATAGTACGAGAAGCTATCGGCTACGCTAGTGTAGCAAAGGAACCCTTCAGGAGAAGAGCATGACCCAATCATTTGTCTTGCAACGCACAGTGCCGACCAGCAGTCGCCTGGTCTTCGGCTGTATGGGTCTGGGTGGTAGTTGGGATGCCCAGCCAATTGGTGACCAGGAACGGCGGCATGCGGCCGCCGCAGTCGAAGCCGCCCTCGAGATTGGTATCACGCTGTTCGATCACGCTGATATCTATACCCTCGGCAAGGCAGAACAGGTCTTTGGCGAACTGCTGAAACAGGATCCGGGCCTGCGCGAGCGGTTGTTGCTGCAATCGAAATGCGGGATTCGCTTTGCCGATGGCAGCGGGCCGAAACGCTATGACCTGTCGCAGGACTATATCCTTGCCAGCGTCGACGGCATCCTGCAACGCCTCGGCACCGAGTATCTGGATGTGCTGCTGCTGCACCGCCCCGACCCGCTGATGGAGGCCGAGGAGATTGCCGAAGCCTGGCTCAAACTGAAAGCCAGCGGCAAGGTACGTCAGCTGGGGGTCTCGAACATGCACAGCGGCCAGATGGCGCTGCTGCAACAGACACTGCCGGATCCGCTGGTTGCCAACCAGCTGGAAATGAGCCTGCTCAAGCACGACTGGATCGAAAACGGCACCTGCTTCAATGACGATCAAGGCAAGGGCAGCCGGGTTTGGAGCGATACGCTGCAGTATTGCCAGCAACATGGTGTGCAGCTGCAAGCCTGGGGTGCCCTGGCTCGTGGCTGGTATAGTGGCGCCGCGCCTCAGGATGCACCGGCCGCCGTACACGCCACCGCAGCCCTGGTCCAACAACTGGCCGCCCAACATCAGGTCGCCGCCGAAAGCCTGCTGCTCGCCTGGCTGTTGCGTCATCCGGCCGGTATCCAGCCAGTGATCGGGACGGCACACCCGGGCCGCATTCGTGCCTGCGCCGACGCCCTCAAGGTAGTGCTGAGTCGTGAAGAGTGGTACCAGCTGTATGTCTCCGCCCGCGGCCAGGAACTGCCATGATGCTCTGTCCATTACGCCTGCAGCCATTGCTGCAGGCTCTGCTGCAGCAACAACAGACAAGCGGTGCGCCTATCTCTCTGGCACTCACTGACAGCCACGGCGAACTGCTGCACTTCACGCGCATGGCGGGCGCCAGCCTGCACAGTGGCGAGCTAGCACGCAACAAGGCCTATACCGCAGCCCGCGATCGACAGTCCACGCGCGATCTGGGTGCCTGGAGCCGCAACTCGGGACGCACGCTGCCCTACTGGAGCGATGCCCGTTTCACCGGCTTTGCCGGTGGCGTGCCGCTCTGGCATGAGGGAGCCGTGGTGGCCGCCGTCGGCATCAGTGGTCTGAGCGAAGAGGAAGATCATCGCCTGGCCACCGAGCTGACCCATGCCCTGGGTCAGCACCTCATCAGCAACGGAGACCTCAACCGTGGAATATCGTGATTTTGGCAGCACCGGATTACGAGTCTCGGTGCTGGGATTGGGCGCAGGCCAGATCGGCGACGCTCGCCTCGATGAGACGGAAGTGGCCCGACTGCTGCATTTTGCCGTCGATCAGGGCATCACAATCTTCGACACCGCCCGCGGCTATGGCCTCTCCGAGGAGCGCCTTGGCCGACATCTTGGCCACCAGCGTCAGCAGCTGGTGATCTCCACCAAGGTGGGATATGACATGGCCGGTCACGCCGACTGGAGCCCGGGCTGCATCCGGGCCGGCGTCGACTCGGCCCTGCAGCGCCTGCAGACCGACTATCTGGACATAGTCCATCTCCACTCCTGCTCGCTGGCCGTGTTGCAGCAGGGCGATGCCATCCGGGCGCTGCAAGAGGCACAACAGGCTGGAAAAATCCGGGTCATCGCCTATTCCGGTGAGAACGACGAGCTGGCCTGGGCGGTGAATTCCGGTTTGTTCGGCAGTGTCGAGCATTCGCTAAGCCTGTGCGATCAGCGCGTCATCCAGCAGACCTTGCCCCAGGCCGGCGCCGCCGGGCTCGGGGTGATCGCCAAGCGTCCGGTCGCCAACGCGCCCTGGCGTTTTGCCGCCTGCCCGGTTGGGGAGTATGCCGAAGAGTACTGGTGGCGCTGGGATACCATGCGCCAGCGGGATCCGGACCTGCTACCACCCGGCCTGGAGTGGCAGGAGCTGGCCCTGCGTTTCAGCGCCTATACCCCGGGAGTGAGCAGCATCATAGTGGGAACCGCCAACCCGGCTCACCTGCAGCACAACGTGAGCTTGCTGAACGGCCCGCTGCCGGATGACGAATATCGCCGCCTGCGCGAAGCCTTCCACCGCCAGGATCCGGGCTGGTGGGTAGGGCAAGTCTGATCCGGCATCCACTCTGCGGTTATCCGCGACGGGGAGGGCATCACACACGCCGTGCCGCCTCCCCGAAACACCGCGGCCGGCACGACCCCTGATATGCATCGGCTCTGGGGGCTATGATGACATGCGGTTAGCGCTCATCCAGCTCCAACTTCTGAAGCTGATCGAGGCGAATTGCCAACGGTGGCGTTCCTGCCGCACATGACAGCAGCAGCCACTCGCTCTTGTCGGCGCGGGTTTCAACATCCAGAATCCGCCCGCGATGTCGGGTGTGATCGTTGAGCGTCACGGTTATCTCCCGGCGTTGCAGAGTCGCCAACTCCAGGCGCTCGATCAGCGCGCAGCCGACTGGTTGATACTCACTCATGACGTCCCTCCCGCGACGAGTCCGGAGTCGGGGACAAGGTGGCATTCAGCAAGAACACCACTTCGCCCCGATAGTTCGGCTGGCTGGCAAACTGCCGCTGCCAGCGCAAGTCCCAGTCACCATGCTGTACCAATCCAAGGCGAAATGGCAACGTCAAATGCCGCAAGGCCGGCAGATAGGCTTGATAGTTGGCAACGGTGTGGCGACCACGGTACGTCTGCACCACCAGTTCATCGACGACCCCGTGCAAACCGTTCAGTGTCCTGATATCGCCATTGGCCCCCCAGTCGAGCAGGCCTGTGATACTGAGCTGACAATCGGCCGGCAGTTGCCGGCGCAGGGCGCGCAAGAAATCGGCATAGCCGGCCAGTGCTGGCGTCGCGGCATCGAAATCAATCTGGATCCCGCTCACCTGATTGCCCTGTGCCTGCCATGCCGCGCGCTGGCGCAGCAGATCACGCACCACAGTTGGCGACCAGTCGAGCGTCGACACCCGGTAACTAAGCCACAGCTCCGGCACCCGCAGGGGCGATGGCGGCACGCCTTGTGGCTGGAGCCGGGTACGGTTGCCACTGCGGCTAATCTCACCCTGCAGCAGGTAGATCCGCTTGGCCTGCGCCAGGACAGGCTGTGGCCGCACGCCCCCCCACAGCCAGAAATGATGGTATGTGCTGGCGTCAACCTGTACCGGTTGCCCGGCTGGCGGCAAGCTGCCCGTCCAGCCCATGGCCAGTAGCGCCAGGCCGGCGACCACAATACCAGCACTCACATACCTGCCTCTCACCAGTAGTACTTCTGCTGCTGAGCCCACGGCGATTGCGCATACTGCTTCTTCAGCGTCAGGAACCAGCGCTTGCGCTCCTCTTTCGGGATCTCCTCGCTACCACAATGGTTGTAACCGCTGGTGGCAAAGCAGTTGACGGCGCGGTACAACGCATAGCTGCGCTCCTCCTGCGGGGCCTTGGCATCGGCGATCACCTGCCGATAGAGTGCCAGCCGCCCCTGCGCCGCACCGGCGAACGGATCGGCGGCGCCGCCGAGCAGGCTAGCCTCGGGTTTGCTGCCAAGCGGAGATAGATCCCAACCCTGACGGTAGATAAACTCGCCCAGGCAATTGCGCGCCTGCGCCGTCGGCTGCCTGGCCAGCGTGGCCACGCTGTCGGCCAATGCCGGGCAGGCATACCCCTCCTCGCTGTGGGCGCCCTGGCTGAACGGTGCCAGGTCGAACGGCGTCGAGCCGAGCGCCGGCTGCAACAGCGCCCGATCGGTGACGAAATCACGATACTGGCCATGCAGCAGATCCTTGTACAGCAGGGTAAACAGCGCCGTGTTGCGCAACTCGGTCGGCAGCTGCCCGTTCTGCGCCACCTGACGCAACAACGGCGCCGGCGCCGAGAAGCGCAGCAACAGATCGCGCAGCGCCGGCCGCGTCACCGGGCTGTCGGCGGCGAACAGCTGGGCCACCTTGCCGGCGCGCTCCAGCGTCAGCGCCTGCGCCAGCTCGATCAACTGCTGCTGCAGGGCATCGGGCTTGGCTGCGGCCAACTGCTGCCAGTGCGCCTCGGCCGGTGTCCATTGCTGAGTCGCCATCAACGCCATTCCTCGCAACATCTGCCGGCTGAATGTCAGCAGATCCAGTGACTGACCCGCCGACAGCGGCGCAATGGCGGCCACGGCGGCATAGTCCCTGGCCACATAGTAACGTTGCGCCCATTGCAGATAGTCAAACCAGGCGGCCGGCGTCAACGCCGCCTGCTGGGTGGCCAGCTCCTCGGCGGTCAACGGCTGCCAGCGGGTCTCGTATTCCGCGTGCGGACGCAGCCGGCGCAGATCCTGCACCAACAGCAGACGCGGATCGCCACTGCCCTTGCCGTCACTCAGCAGCTTGAGATCGATCTCGTTCCACAGCGTCATATCCTGCGGGGCGGCGAGCGCCTGCTGGTAGTCAGCCGTCAACTGTTCACCATCACCAGCCAGCCAATGCACGCGGCGATAGAGCCCCCTGGCCGAAGCGGCATATTGTCCCTGGGGATAGGCCGCCAGATAGCGATCCAGCGCCTGGGCGGCCTCGCTGGCCTGCAGCGCATCCACCTTGCCCGGATCGAAGAAGCCGTACTCATCCAGCGCATTGGCCTGGGCGGCATTGATCGCCACCCGGGCCAGCATATACAGCGCCGTCTGCTGCGGCCAGGCGTTGCCCTGCTGACTCAGCGCGGCAAAACGGGTCTGCGCCTCGGAAAAGTCCCCCAGATAGAAAGCGCGGGCGGCCAACAGATAATCGCGATACGGCGCCGCCGCGGGCGAGGCCGGCAGCGCGGCATAGTCTGGCAGCCCGTCCGCCTGGCACTGCCCGAGCAACACCAGACGCGCCTCGGCCAGCGCGCGCGCCTCCTCCGCGCTCAGCCCCGCCTGTGGCAGCGCCTGCAGGAAGGCACTGGCCGCCGCCGGACGATTCAACGCACAACGCCCCTCCAGCCAGCCCTCGGCCCGCTGTTGTGCCGCCTGCAGCACGGCCGGGTTGACCCCGAGCGCCGTCGCCTGGGTCAGCCAGTCCGTGCTGTCGACGACCGGCTCCGGCGGAGCCAAATCGCTGACCGCAAACGGCACAGCCAGCGGCGTTGTCTTGCCGGCTTGGTCGCTCACGGTGGCCAAGGTCGCCAATCCCTGCTCGCCAGCCAGCAAGGCCAGTGTAATGCGGGTGTCGTTATCCGGAGACAGGAACGGCAGTCCGGTCAGCCCGCATTGCTCAGCTTGCAGCTGTAATGTCAGCGGTGGCGAACAGTCGATATCGGCGCACGCCAACGCCGGTGCGGAACAGGCCAGCAGAACCACGCCGGCCAGCGGCCGGTAAGCAAACGCATTCATCGTGTCTCTCCAGAACAATGATGTTGTCATTTGAATCGAGTTGCTGGGGATTATGCCGTCCTGCAACGCAGGCGGCCACCCCGACCTGCGCAAATCGTCGCCGCGCACCGCTTTTCGGCGGCAGCGGGATTACACGGAAAAAGCACGGTGAAATTGCGAGGATTATTAAGCGAAATTTAATCATCCCGGAGCGCCGACCCTGGCGGCCAGAAATGACAAGCCCGGCCGTGTTGGGCCGGGCTCGGGGACACACTCCTCAGGTAAATCTAGGTGTTGTCGCTCAAAAAGACACCGAGAAGTAGTTGTAGCCAGTATGGATCATTTATCCGGGCTTAGCGAGTGCTGAACAGGTTTTCATGGCATGGGAGTAAAGCGCACCTGCACATCCCGCGGCGGCGCCTGATAAGGTGCACTGGTGACCAGTACATCCGCTCCGCTGGCCGCGTAGGCGCGGACATTCGACCGCTGGATGCCACCAGCCGCCACGATCACCGGAGACCGCGACAACGGCTCGAGCTCGGCGCGCAGGGCTGCGATCTGCACCGGTGAAAACTTCTCCAGCTGCAACACATCGACGCCGGCTTGAGCCCACGCCAGTGCCTCGGCGGACGTCACTACCTCCACCACCAGCTTGCGCTCCGGACTGTGCCGCCGGTAGTGCTGCACCAGCTCGGCCGGGCTAAGCTGCGGCACAAACTGGCGATGTTCGGCAAACAGTAGCAGGCTGTCGGAGAGTCCGAGCCGATGCGGTATGGCGCCGCCGCAGAGGATAGCCTTGATCGCCGCCGCCTTGATACCGGGAAAATGCTTGCGTGTGCAGCTGACCACCACGCCCGGCTGCTGCTGTTGTGCCTGCGCTACCAGCTCGGCGGTCTCACTGGCGATGCCGGAGAGGTACTCCATCAGCGTCTGCGCCATTTTCCACACCACCATCAGCTCATTGGCTGGCCCGGAGAGGCTGAGGATCGGCGCGCCGGGCTGCAAGGTGCGGCCGCTGGCCACCATGGTCCCTGCGCACGTCAAACCGCGCAGCTGTCCCATGCGCAGCGCCTCCTCGCTGCCACAGACGCACATAGCATCACGAGCCGTGAAGTGCAGAACGCCATGTCGTTCGGGGAGCCCGAGCAACAAGCCGGTCAGATCACCGGTCGGGGCATCCTCCAGCAACCAGCTGCTGAGCAATGCATCGGATAACAGATAGGGATTGAGCATGTCCTCTCCTTGCTGCGGGCGTCACAAACCCGACAACCCGTGTCGCATTTGTCGCCACGCCTTATACATCCGGGGTGATAACGCTCGCTGGCGCACCTCGAGTTAAAACTCATTTTTCGTCGCCACCACGCGGCCGCTATGGTGGCAAGACACCAACGAAGCCCCTTATTGTGCCCATGAGCCCGCCAACCGGGCCCTGGTTTCCTCTCGCAGTCTGCTCGATCGCGCCCTCGGTGTTACCACCAGAATGCGAAAAGCAGGCCAGCCACCACAGAAGACAACAACGACAGGAGTCACATCATGAAAGTCAGCGCCCGCAACATTTTCTCCGGCAGCATTTCTGCCATCGTTCCCGGTAGCGTCAACGCCGAAGTCGAACTGACTCTGGCCGGTGGCGACAAGCTGGTGGCGATCGTCACCCTCGGCAGCATTGAGGCGCTGGGTCTGGCCGTCGGCGTGGCCGCCAGCGCGCTGGTCAAAGCCCCCTGGGTCATCCTGGTGACCGGTGACAGCGGACTACGCTTCAGCGCCCGCAACCAGCTGACTGGCACCGTCAGCGCCCTGGCCAAAGGCGCCGTCAACACCGAGGTTGCACTGACGCTGGACGGCGGCACAGTGGTGCACGCCATCATCACCAACGAGGCAGTGCTGGAATTGGGACTGACCGTCGGCAGCCCTGCCACCGCGCTGATCAAGGCCAGCCACGTGGTGCTGGGCGTCCCGGCCTAAGCGCAGCGCAGTGACACCAGGGCCCCACACCTGCGGGGCCCTGGCATCACCCCCGCTCGATTAGAAGTCGTAGCGCGCCGCGATCTGATAATCATCGGCGGCATCCACCTTCTGTCCGGTGACCGGATCCTTGACGGCCGCGAACGAGTCTACCTGCTTGCCATTCAGCCGATACTCGGCCGCGACACTCAGCCGGCGGTTGAACTTGTAGTTGGCCCCCAGCGTGAGGTAGTCGACGGTATCGGTCTCGACGCCGTTATTCTTGCCGGCCAGCGCGCCCGAGCCTTTCGCCACCTGCCGGTTCCACAGCGACATCAGGCCCACGCCATTGAGAAAGTTGTAACCGAGCGCCAGTTCATAGCCATCATGGTCATAACCGGGCTTGTACCACGCCTGACCCTGACCGTAACCTGCCCCCAGATACCAGCTCTTGTCGTCATAGCGCGCATTCAGCGTCCACAGCCGAGCCGTCGGTTGTGCACCTTGCTGGCCCTCATTCCAGGAACCACCGAGGTTAAAGGCCGGCGTCCAGCGGTAGACCGTCGCCACTCCCCATGCGCTGTTATCCTTGTCGACCGCGCGCTCCTGCTGCGCCGCTCCCGAGCCGTCAACACTGGTGCAAGTGCCATCGGCACAGGTGTCCTGGCTGGTACGCAGCTTGTAACTCGCCTCGGCCCCCCACTGCTTGTAACTGGCAGCATATTTGAAGACATCCGACGAGCGCTTGGTGCCAAACTTGTCGACACCGACCCCCAGACCATGGTTGCCATAGCCATCGGTCAGGCTGACATCAGTCCAGCCGGTCACCAGCACGGCCGCACCATTCTGCCGGCCAAAGGTCAGCGTGCCCCAGTCGGCATGGCTGATGCCGCCAAACGCCAGGCGGGTGGCGACCGTGCTGCCCTTTTCAGTATCGATGCTCGGTACCGTGCTCGGGCTCGACTTGTCACCAACGTTCAGTTGTCCTTCGTAACTGCCGATGGCCGTGAGGGTGTCATCGATCTTGCTGCGCCCCTTCAGACCAAAGCGCAGGAAGGTGTTGGAGCCATACATTTCGCTGTCACGCTCGTCACCAAAATAGTGACCGGCATAGGCTCGGCCCGTCAGGTCGATGGCGCCATACGGGTTGTTGAGCACGGAAACGGCATGCGCCAGCCCTGCAGTGGTGCCCAGCACCACCGCCAAAATCCACTTTGTCATCGCTAATCCCTTACTTATTCAGAAGACAGAATCCAAGCAACACGCGGCTCAGCGCCGCATTACAACAGGTAGCCGTAGCGCAACATCACCGCCCTGGCGGCATCGGTACGCAGGTAGGCCAGCAGCGCGGTGGCCGCCGGATTGTCCTCACCCTTCTTCAGCAGCACGGCATCCTGGTACAGCGGGGCATAGAGCTCATGCGGTACCCGCCACATGGAGCCCTTGGTCACCTTGCCATCCTTGTAGACCTGCGACAGCGCGATAAAACCCAGCTCGGCGTTGCCGCTGTCAATGAACTGCTTGGTCTGCGAGATGTTGTCACCCTGCACGAAACGCGGCTGCAGTTTGGTCGTCAGTCCGAGCTTGTCCAGCGTCTCCATCGCCGCCTGACCGTACGGCGCAATCTTCGGGTTACCCAATGCCAGATGGGCAAAGGTGCCGTGTTGCAACACGCTGCCGTTGCCATCAATCAGTGCCGCATCGGCCGACCAGAGCACCAGCTGGCCACGGGCATAAGTGAACTGGGTGTCAGCCAGCGCCAGCTCGGCCTTGACCAGTTTCTTCGGCGTCTTGTTGTCGGCGCTGATCATCACCTCGAACGGCGCCCCATTTTGAATTTGGGTAAACAGCTGGCCGGTGGCTCCGGAGGTGATCGTCACGGTGTGCGCGGTCGCCTTGGTGAATCCGGCGACGATCTCCTGCAGCGGAGCGAGGAAGTTGGCCGCCACCGCCACCTTGACCTCGTCGGCATGTCCCGAGAGGGAGGTGAGCAGTAACAGACCAAACAGTGAGCGGGAAGTCAGTTTCATCTTATGGTTCCTTATTGTTGGCTTATTGTCATTGTCGCTATCCCGCTGTGGATATAACGACAACCGCCACGACCGGCCAGCACGGGCACAGCAGCCGACATCTGGCTATCTCGGCGCGCATACAGCGCTGTGATTGCCGCATGCGGCGCGTCACAACGCGCCATGCACCTGATATCGACCCCGTGTCACGCTCTGGCCGGGAGCCGGGCCGCATCCTGCGTCCGCCCCCGATTCCGGTGTGTGCCCCCCAGGCGTTGCAAATTTGGCACCATAACGCCGCCGATAAAAAAACCGGCCCCGGGCAGAGCTGCCTCGGGGCCGGACGATACGGCTGCGCAGGGGGTATCGCGTTACAGCGGCTGGCCGTTGACGCTCAGCGTCACCGCGATATTGCCGCGCGTCGCATTGGAGTAGGGGCAAACCTGATGGGCACTGGCGACCAGCGCACGCGCCGTCTCCGCCGGCAGATCGAGGGTCACCGCCAGCGCCACGCTGAGTGCAAAGCCGCTGGCGGCCTGGTGTAGCCCGACGTCAGCCGTCACGGGGGCCGTCGTCAGCGCCAGCTGTTGCTGCTTGGCGACAAACAGGATGGCATTGGAAAAACAGGCCGCATAACCGGCGGCGAACAGCTGCTCCGGATTGGTTGCGGTCCCGCTGCCACCGAGGGCTTTCGGGTAGGCCAGATCCAGTGCCAGCAAGCCATCGTCGCTGGCGACATGGCCCTGACGGCCGGAGGTGGCGGTGGCGCGGGTTTGATACAGGCTCGTCATAGTATTGTCCTCATAACGGATTTAAAAATCACACAATTAAATTGCACACAACTTACTTCCCGATCTTTATAACTGCGGATTACAATGAACGCAATAAGATTGCACACAATTTATTGAGGACGCGATGACCCCATCCGATGAACTGCTGCCGCTGGAGCGACAGATCTGTTTTGCGCTGTATAGCGCCACCAATGCGCTGATCCGCGCCTACCGCCCCTGGCTCGAGGCCCTGGATCTGACCTATCCGCAATACCTGGTAATGCTGGTGCTGTGGCAGCAGCAGGGGGTCAGCGTCAAACAGCTGGGCGAACAGCTGCACCTGGACTCCGGCACCCTGACACCGTTACTGAAGCGGCTGGAAGGCAAAGGCCTGGTCAGCCGTGGACGTAGCGAGGAGGACGAGCGGGTGCGGGTGCTGACCCTGACCAGCGAGGGCGAAGCACTGCGCAGTGCGGCGGCGCGGATCCCGGCCGAATTGCGCTGCCAGCTGTCACTCTCCGACGAGGCGTTGCGCAGCCTCAAGGCCAGCTGCGACGCTCTGACCGCCGATCTGCTGGCCAACTGAACGCAGATAACACAACACCGGCACAAGGCCGGTGTTGGCAGGGCTGCCGCAGGCAGCCCGATTCGGCTGCTCGGGTGACTTATTCCACCGTCACCGATTTGGCCAGGTTGCGTGGCTGGTCGACATCGGTGCCCTTGATGATGGCGACATGGTAGGAGAGCAACTGCATCGGCAAGGTATAAACGATCGGCGCTATCACCTCGTCCACCTTCGGCATCGGCATCACGCGCATGGTGGCATCGGAACTGAAGCCGGCTTCCTTGTCAGCGAAGACATACAGGATGCCGCCGCGGGCACGCACCTCTTCGACGTTGGACTTCAGCTTCTCCAGCAGCTCGTTGTTCGGCGCAACGACGATGATCGGCATATCGGCATCGATCAGCGCCAGCGGACCGTGCTTCAGCTCGCCGGCGGCATAGGCCTCGGCATGGATGTAGCTGATCTCCTTGAGCTTGAGCGCACCCTCCATCGCGATCGGATATTGGCTGCCACGGCCGAGGAACAGGCTGTTGTGCTTGTTGGCAAACTCTTCGGCCAGCGTCTGGATCTGCTTGTCCAGCGCCAGCGCACTCTTCACCTGATTCGGCAGGTTGCGCAGCGCAGAGACGATCGCCGTCTCGCCAGACGCATTCAGGTTGCCACGGCAAACCCCGATCGAGCCCACCAGCATCAGCAGACCAGCCAACTGGGTGGTGAAGGCCTTGGTCGAGGCCACGCCGATTTCCGCCCCGGCGCGGGTCATGAAGGCCAGATCGGATTCCCGTACCAGCGAGGAGCCTGGTACGTTGCAGATGGCCAGGCTCGACATGTAGCCGGACTCCTTGGCCAGGCGCAGCGCCGCCAGGGTATCTGCGGTTTCACCGGATTGCGACAGCGTCACCAGCAGCGAGCCGGGACGCGTGACCGACTTGCGATAGCGGTACTCGGAGGCAATCTCGACGTTACAGGTGACACCAGCCAGCTCCTCGAACCAATAGCGCGCCACCATGCCGGAGTGGTAGGAGGTGCCACAGGCCACGATCTGCACATGCTCGACCTGAGCGAAGATATCGCGCGCACCGTTACCGAACGCTTCCGGCACCAGGCGATCACCGCTCAGACGCCCTTCCAGAGTGTTCAGCAACGCAGCGGGCTGCTCGTAGATCTCCTTGAGCATGTAGTGGCGGTACTCGCCCTTGTCACCGGCATCGTGCGACAGCTCGGACTCCAGCTCGGCACGCTGTACCGGTTGGCCATTAACGTCGAAAATTCGCACATCGCGGCGGGTCACTTCCGCCACATCCCCCTCTTCCAGGAACT
The DNA here is from genome assembly GCF_042649925.1 of Pseudaeromonas sharmana. Classification (NCBI taxonomy): domain Bacteria; kingdom Pseudomonadati; phylum Pseudomonadota; class Gammaproteobacteria; order Aeromonadales; family Aeromonadaceae; genus Pseudaeromonas; species Pseudaeromonas sharmana. The sequence continues at coordinate 62,288 of NZ_JBHSAF010000005.1, read as the reverse complement.
GGAAGCGGCGGGTCACCGGCAACAGCGCCAACTGATCGGAGGCGATGAAGTTCTCGCCGATGCCTCGGCCGATCACCAGCGGCGAACCGGAACGGGCCACCACCAGACGCTCGGGGTCGGCACTGTCGACCAGCACGGTACCATAGGCTCCACGCAGCTCCTTGACCGCCTGTTGCAGCGCCACCAGCAGACTCGGCGCCGTCTTGCGGTAATGGTGCACCAGATGCACGATCACCTCGGTATCGGTCTGGGAGACAAACTCGTAGCCCAACCCCTTGAGCCTGGCGCGCAGCTCTTCATGGTTCTCGATGATGCCGTTGTGCACCACTGCCAGCGTGCCGGAGACATGGGGGTGGGCGTTGCCTTCCGACGGCTCGCCGTGGGTCGCCCAGCGGGTATGGGCAATACCGGTGCCGCCCTGCAACGGTGCGGCGTCCAGTGCGGCAGCCAGCTCCTGCACCTTGCCCAGACGGCGGGTGCGCTGCATCCGACCATCATGAATCACGGCAACGCCTGCCGAATCATAGCCACGGTACTCCAGGCGACGCAGCCCCTCGACCAGAATGTCCACTACATCGCGTTGGGCGACCGCCCCGACAATTCCACACATGCTCGAATTCCTTGTTGTTCGCTTTATTAGACAGGGACGGGGACACAGATCACCTGCACCCCCTGTTGTTCGATTTGCTGGCGCAGTGCCGGCGCCAGTCCGTCATCGGTAATCAGAATATGGATCCGGCTCCACGGCAGCTCGAGGTTCGGGATCTTGCGCCCGACCTTGTGCGACTCGGCCAGCACGATCACCTCGCGTGCCACCTCGGCCATCACCCGCGATAACCCCACCAGTTCGTTGAATGTCGTGGTACCACGCAACGGATCTATGCCAGCGGCACCGATGAACAGCTGGTCAAAGTCATAGGAACGCAGCACCTGCTCGGCGACCAGGCCCTGAAACGCTTCGGAGTGCGGATCCCAGGTGCCCCCGGTCATCAACAGCGTCGGTTCATTCTCCAGTTCGCGCAGCGCCGCCGCGACGGCCAGTGAATTGGTCATCACCACCAGACCACGGCGTTTCGCCAGCTCGGGGATCAGCGCCGCCGTGGTGCTGCCGGAGTCAATGATCAAGCGGTTGTGATCGCGGATCAGCGCCGCTGCGGCACGGCCCAGCGCTTGCTTTCGTTTCGAAACCTCATCTTCCTCTACGACTGGCGGTACCAGTTCGCTCGGCACCGGTACCGCCCCCCCATAACGGCGCAGCAGCAGGCCGTTCTTCTCCAGCTCGGCCAAATCCTTGCGAATCGTCACTTCCGAGGTCTCGAACAGCCGCGCCAGCTCATCGACGCTCAGCTCGCCGCGCTCGCCGAGCAGCGAGATGATGGCGTGACGGCGTTGCTGGGTATTGCGCTTGCTCATGGTCATATCAATCATTCGAAACGAAACAATGCGCCGAGTATATTCTTTCGAAACGAAAGATCAAGTCGAAAGAATGCCCCTGATTGACTCACTGATCATGGCTGCCGTTTCATCCGTCGGCATGTTAACGTGAGGCATAGGATCGTTATGGAACAGCGCCTGATGTCGTCACATACTGTCTGGCTGGTGGAAGATGATGCCGCCATCGCCGAAACCCTGATCTACAGCCTGGAAACCGACGGCTTTGCCGTACGCTGGTTTGAACGAGGAGTGCCGCTGTTGACCGCCGTCAGCACCGAAACGCCGGACTTCGTCATTCTCGATGTCGGTCTGCCGGATATCGGTGGCTTCGAGCTATGCCGGCGTCTGCGCCAGATCAGCAATGTGCCGCTGCTGTTTCTCACCGCGCGCAGTGATGAGATCGATCGTCTGCTGGGGCTGGAAATCGGCGCCGATGACTATGTCGCCAAACCCTTCTCGCCGCGCGAAGTCTCGGCACGGGTGCGCACCATATTGCGCCGCGCCCGGCCAGCTGCAGCCGTGCCAGCAGCGACAGCCAGCAGCCTGTTCCAGCTGGATGAAGCGCGCGCCTGCATCCAGTATCAGAGCCAGCGTCTGACGCTGACCCGTTACGAATACCTGTTACTCAAATGGCTGCTGCAACACCCCGGCCATGTCTTCTCGCGCCAGCAGTTGCTGGATCACGTCTGGCAGGATGGTGGCGAAAGCCTGGATCGCACCGTCGACACTCACATCAAGACGCTGCGCGCCAAGCTGAAGGCGATCGATGGCGACGCCAATCCGATCCAGACCCATAGAGGGCTGGGGTACAGTCTATGCGCGTGAGCCTGGGAGTGCGGGTTCTGCTCGGCTTTTTCCTGCTGGTGGCCATCGGCGGCTGGTGCCTGCTGGCCATTGTCGTACAGGAGGTCAAACCCGGTGTGCGTCGTGCCACCGAAGAGGGCATGGTCGATCAGGCCAGGCTGCTGGCCGAGTTAGTCAGCGCCGATCTCGGTGTTCGCCCTCCGAGCCGCTCCGCGTTGGCAGACAGCGCGCTGGCGCAGGCCTTTGCCCAGGTACATGCCGCCCCGATGACGGCCCAGATCGATCATCTACGCAAACAGACGCTGGATACCCGAGTCTACGTCACCGACGCCCAGGGCATCGTCATCTTCGACTCCAGTGGTCGCCATCTCGGCGCCGATTTCTCACGCTGGAACGATGTCTATCTGACGCTGCGGGGTCAGTATGGTGCCCGTAGCAGCCGTGACGACCCGGATGACGAGAGCAGCTCGGTGATGTATGTCGCCGCCCCGCTGCGCCAGCACGGTGCCATCGTTGGCGTACTGACGGTGGCCAAACCGAATCGCGCGTTGGCACCGGTGATCACCCGCAGCGAACGCAAACTGCAATGGACCGCCTTTGGCTTGCTGGCCACAGCGCTGCTGGTCGGCACCATCCTGGTCTGGTGGCTGAACCGTTCGATCCACCGCCTGGAGGCTTATGCCCATGCGGTACGCCGCGGCGAGGCGGTCAGCCTACCTGAACTGGACAGCCCGGAGCTGGCGCGCCTGGGCTCCGCGCTGGAGCAGATGCGCCGCCAGCTCGATGGCAAGGCGTATGTCGAACAGTATGTGCACAGTCTGACCCATGAGCTGAAAAGCCCGCTAGCCGCGGCGCGCGCCGCCGGCGAGCTGCTGCTGGAGAATCCGCCCCCTGCCGTGGCGCAACGCTTTGTGCTCAGCATCGGCGAGCAGGTAGCGCGCATGCAGCACCTGATCGATCGGCTGTTACAACTGGCCAGTCTGGAGTCCAGGCCGGCGCTGACGTTGACCCCGCAGCCTGTGGCGACGCTGGTCGAGGCCCAGGTCGCACTGGCTCAGGCCGCCGCCACGCGTCGCCAGCAACAGATCGCCTGCCGACTGGCGGAGGCCACTGTGGCCGCGGATGGTCTGCTGCTGGGACAGGCCATCGCCAGCCTGCTGGATAATGCCCTCGACTTCGCCCCCGAGCAGGGAACGATCCAGATAGCCGGACAGCTTCAGGATGGCGGCTACCTGTTAACCATTACCGATGATGGCCCTGGCATCCCGGATTACGCCTTGTGCCGGCTGTTTGAACGCTTCTACTCGCTGCCCCGCCCGCAACGTGGCAAAAGCAGCGGCCTGGGGCTGAGTTTCGTCCGTGAGGTCGTCGAACGTCACCAGGGCCGTATTCAACTCGATAACCGGCCAGATGGTCATAGCGGAGCCTGTGCCCGTCTCTGGTTACCGCTGGCGACGTAATGCTGTTCGCCAGCACAGCCTATATTTTTTGCTTAACAGCCCCGAGATATTCCTCAGCCGTTCGCTGGCCGGGCAATAGAGATTCATCGGCTTGATTAAATAAAATTAATTTTATTTTTCATATGGATAACAAAAAACAATCAACCCGTGAATTAACTGTTTCCACCACGGTTTTATCCTGTTTTCACGCTCCGTTGCTGCCTGGGATGCTTATTTTCGGCCACCTGACATCGTTGACAGGTCAATATTCCTGATGACTTCACACTCCCTTCACATGGCCTCATCACGCCTGCACATCACCACGGCAAGCTGGCTGGGTCGAACTCAAGGAGGGAATCATGTTCAAGTCACTCATCAGCCACAAAATCACGATACTGCTCATGCTGTTTCTGCTGCTCCAGCTTCCGCTCCACAGCCTGCTGTCGCTGACCTACGAGCGCCAGTCCTACCGCAATCAGGCGCTGGAACAGATCAGTGCCAGCAGCAGCGGACCACAGCGCCTGGTTGGGCCGATCCTGGTGATCCCCTATCAGCAACAGGAAAACCAATACAACGAAGAAGAGGGTAAATATCACCTCATTACCCACCAGCGCCAGTTGCTGCTGTTACCCGAGCAACTGACCGTCAACAGCACACTGCAGGTGGAGAGCCGCCAACTCGGTATCTTTCAGGCGCAACTCTTCAATGGACCACTGCAGCTGAGTGGCCAATTCTCTGCCGATGGTCTGGCTCCCCTGCTGCAGGATGAACAGGTTCAGATCGGTGCCCCCTATCTGAGCGTGCTGGTGGCCGACGCCCGCGGCCTGTTGCAGGTGCCACGCCTGAAGTGGGGGGATGCCAGCCTGCCATTCCAGCCGGGAGCACGCCTCGGCAGCCGCGAACAGGGGATCCATGCGGCAGTATCACTGGCAGCACTGCAGCTTGGCCAGAGCCAGCCCTTCGCCTTCGAACTGACCTTACAGGGCAGTGGCAGCTTCGAATTGGTGCCCGTCGGTGCCAGCAGCAGCCTGTCGCTGCGCAGCAACTGGCCGCACCCCAGCTTCATCGGCCAATTTCTGCCCCGCGAACGTCAGATCGACAACCAGGGATTTACCGCCCATTGGGACAGCAGCTGGTTTGCCAACAACCTGCAGGAGCGGATTCAGGAACTGGATGAACAGGGCAGCGGCAGCTTGCCTGCCTTCACGGTCAGCCTGATAGAGCCGGTGGATCACTATCAGCAAAATAGCCGGGCACTGAAGTATGCCGAGCTGTTTATCGGCCTGACCTTCCTCAGTTTCTTCCTGTTCGAACTGGTGAAGCGGCTGCGGCTGCACCCGATTCAGTATGCGTTGGTCAGTCTGGCGCAGATCGTCTTCTATCTGGTGCTGCTGGCGCTGTCGGAGCAGATTGGCTTCAGCCTGGCTTATCTGCTGGCCAGCATCGCCTGTGTCGGCCTGCTGAGCTTCTACGCCTGCTTCCTGCTTGGCAGCCTGCTGCGTGGTCTCGGCTTCGCCTGCCTGCTGGGTCTGCTCTACGCCATTCTGTATGGCCTGATGCAGGCCGAAGACTTGGCACTGTTGCTTGGCTCGGCACTGCTGTTTGTCGCTCTGGCGCTGGTGATGGTGATCACCCGGCATGTCGACTGGTACCGCCTGGGACGACGCCAGGAGACGGCCACGGACAACCAGGATAATCCACCCGCTGTCTGATTCCGGGCCGGAAACAACCGGGGCACCTAGCGGTGCCCCTTGTGTACGTGCGATTTACTTCTTGATTTTCACCGGTCGCTGCCAGTTGGCGACATGGCGTTGTGGCACCCGGGTGATGACCAGCTCATTCTCGCCCACTTCCCGCGTGACCGTGGTGCCAGCGCCGATGGTCGCCCCTTTACGCACTGTCACCGGCGCCACCAGCTGGGTGTCGGAGCCGACGAAGACGTTATCCTCGATCACCGTCTTGTGCTTGTTGGCACCGTCATAGTTGCAGGTGATGGTGCCGGCGCCAATGTTGACGTCGGCGCCAATGTCGCTATCGCCCAGATAGGAGAGATGGCCGGCCTTGGTACCGACGCCGAGACGGGCATTCTTCACCTCGACAAAGTTACCGACGTGCACACCGTCGGCCAGTTCGCAGCCGGGACGCAGACGGGCAAACGGACCAATGGTGGTACCACGGGCCAGCGTCGACGCCTCAATCACGGTATAGGGGCTGATGATGCTGTCATCGGCAATGGAACAGCTCTTGAGCACGCAGCCGGCACCGATCTGCACGCGATGGCCGAGGGTCACCTCGCCTTCGATGATGACGTTGGCATCGATGATTACATCTTCACCACAGCTCAGCTCACCGCGCAGGTCGAAACGCGCCGGATCGAGCAGTGTCACGCCATCGAGCATCAACTGCTGGGCCGCACGCTGCTGATAGAAGCGCTCCAGCGCCGCCAGCTGGACCCGGTTATTCGCCCCTTCGGTCTCGCGGGCATCGCTGGCCTGGGCGGTGACGATGGCGGCACCGGCATGATGAGCGGCGGCAATGACATCGGTCAGGTAATACTCGCCCTGGGCGTTCTGGCAGGTCAACCCGGCCAACCACGCCTTCAGCTTGCCGGCCGGCGCCACCAGTACGCCGGTATTCACCTCGCGGATCGCCTGTTGCTCGACGCTGGCATCCTTCTGTTCGACGATGCCGACCACGGCCCCCTGCTCGCGCACGATGCGGCCATAGCCGGTCGGGTCGTCCAGCGTCACCGTCAGCAAGCCAATGCCGCCCTCCGGCTGTATCGCCAGCAGACGTTGCAGCGTTGCCGGAGTAATCAGCGGCGTATCACCGTACAGCACCAGTATCTTGGCCTCGTCCGGGATCGCCGGCATTGCTTGTGCGACGGCATGACCGGTGCCGAGTTGCTGTTCCTGCAGCACCCAGTGCACGGCACTGGCGGCCAGCCGCTGTTGCAGCAGTTCTCCGCCGTGGCCATACACCAGATGGACCGCGGCCGCACCCAGCGCCTCGGCAGTGGCGATGACATGGCTGACCATGGGACGACCGGCCACCGGGTGCAGGACTTTCGGCAGTGATGAGCGCATGCGGGTACCCTTACCCGCGGCGAGAATGACGACGTGCAGAGACATGACAACTTCCTGATTCAACGGCGATGTGGCCAATCGCGCCATTCTACAAAAAATGAGGCGCGCAGAGACAAAAAAAGCGGCCCGCAGGCCGCTTTGATGTCAGCAGAAGAGTTAGCGATAGTTTTTGCGGGTGAGCTCCACCACGCGCAACTGTGCCATGGCCTTCGCCAATTCGGCGATGGCTTCGGCATAGTCGACATCGCCGGACTTGCCGTTCATCTTGTCTTCGGCTGCACGCTTGGCTTCCTGAGCCTTGGCTTCATCGATATCCGCAGCACGGATAGCGGTGTCCGCCAGTACTGTCACCGTCTCGGGTTGTACTTCCAGCATACCGCCGGAGATGTACATCACTTCCTCGACACCGTGCAGCTTGATCAGACGCACCAGACCAGGCTTGATGGATGTCAGGAGCGGCGCGTGACCATGACGGATGCCCAGCTCCCCTTCCGCACCTGTGACCTGAACGGATTCAACGCGACCGGAGAACAGCATCTCCTCGGCGCTGACCACATCCAGGTGGAAGGTAATCTCAGCCATAGATCCTCCTGCCCAGGATTACAGTTTCTTGGCCTTCTCGACAACTTCGTCGATGGAACCAACCATGTAGAACGCCTGCTCCGGCAGATCGTCGAACTCGCCGTCCAGAATGCCCTTGAAGCCACGGATAGTGTCCTTCAATGGAACATACTTGCCCGGAGAACCGGTGAACACTTCTGCCACGCTAAACGGCTGGGACAGGAAACGCTCGATCTTACGCGCACGCGCCACAACCAGCTTGTCGTTCTCGGACAGTTCGTCCATCCCCAGAATCGCAATGATGTCCTTCAGCTCCTTGTAGCGCTGCAGTACGGACTGCACACCACGAGCCACATCATAGTGCTCCTGACCAACCACCAGCGGATCCAGCTGACGAGAGGTGGAGTCCAGCGGATCAACGGCCGGGTAGATACCCAGCGCTGCGATTTGACGGCTCAGCGTGACGGTAGAGTCCAAGTGAGCAAAGGTGGTCGCCGGCGACGGGTCAGTCAAGTCGTCCGCAGGCACGTAGACGGCCTGGATCGAGGTGATAGAGCCGCTCTTGGTAGAGGTGATACGCTCTTGCAACGCACCCATTTCCTCGGCCAGCGTCGGTTGATAACCTACCGCAGATGGCATACGACCCAGCAATGCCGAGACTTCGGTGCCCGCCAGCGTGTAACGATAGATGTTGTCGATGAACAACAGAACGTCACGCCCCTCGTCACGGAACTTCTCGGCCATGGTCAGGCCGGTCAGCGCCACGCGCAGACGGTTTCCAGGCGGTTCGTTCATCTGACCGTACACCATGGCAACCTTGTCCAGAACGTTAGACTCCTTCATTTCATAGTAGAAGTCGTTACCTTCACGGGTCCGCTCACCGACACCGGCGAATACTGACAGACCGGAGTGGGCCTTGGCGATGTTGTTGATCAACTCCATCATGTTAACGGTCTTGCCGACACCGGCACCACCGAACAGACCGACCTTGCCGCCCTTGGCGAACGGGCAAATCAGGTCGATAACCTTGATGCCGGTTTCCAGCAGTTCAGTGGTATTGGATTGATCTTCATAGCTCGGCGCAGCACGGTGAATCACCATACGCTCTTCCTCACCGATCGGACCCTGTTCGTCTACCGGTTCGCCCAGCACGTTCATGATACGGCCGAGGGTCGCCTTACCGACCGGCACCTTGATGCCCGCACCGGTGTTGACGACTTCTGCACCGCGGCGCAGACCGTCTGAGGTACCCATGGCGATACAACGGACTACACCGCCGCCGATTTGTTGTTGCACTTCCAGTACCAGACCCTGGGTCTGGCCTTCGCTCACAATCTTCAGTGCATCGTACACCTGAGGTACGGAATCCTGCGGGAACTGAACGTCCACAACAGCACCGATGACTTGAACGATGATACCGTTACTCATGTCAAATCCTCTAAACCTATGAATACCTTAGCCCTAGACCGCTGCCGCACCGGACACGATTTCGGTCAGCTCCTGAGTGATACCGGCCTGACGGGCCTTGTTGTACACCAGTTGCAGATCGTTGATCAGTGTGTCGGCGTTTTCGGTAGCTGACTTCATCGCGACCATCCGGGCCGCTTGCTCGCTGGCCAGGTTCTCGACAACCCCCTGGTACACCTGGGACTCGATGTAACGGCTGAGCAGTTGATCCAGCAGTGCTTTTGGATCCGGCTCGTACAGGTAGTCCCAATGGCGCTTGGCCATCTTGTCATCTTTAGCCTTCGGCAGCGGCAGCAGCTGGTCAACAACAGGTTGCTGCACCATGGTGTTTACAAACTTGTTGTACACCAGATACAGACGATCGATTTCCCCGTTGTCATAGGCCTGCAGCATGACGCGCACCGAGCCGATCAGATCGTTGACGGTCGGGTTGTCACCAAAACCGGAGGCCTGGGCAAGCACCTTGTAGCCAAAGCGACCAAAGAAGCCACTCGCCTTGGAACCCAGCAGAGCCAGACTGGCGTCGGCCCCCTGATCTTTCCACTGCTTCATCGAACCGAGTGTGGCCTTGAACAGGTTGATGTTCAGACCACCGCACAGACCGCGGTCTGTCGATATGATGATGTAGCCCACTCGCTTGGCTTCACGCTCTTCAAGGTAGGGATGCTTGTATTCCAGGTTCCCCAGGGCAATATGACCGATCACCTTGCGCATGCTGACGGCGTAAGGGCGGCTGGAACCCATCCGCTCCTGTACTTTCCGCATCTTGGACGCGGCGACCATCTGCATCGCGCTGGTGATCTTCTGAGTGTTCTTCACACTCCCGATCTTGTTGCGTATTTCTTTCGCGCCGGCCATCTCAAACTCTCCATTCCAGGTGGCTGCACCTTGCAGCCACTATGACTTACCAGGTCTGAGTTGCCTTGAAGCTGTCGAGCAGTGCCGTCAGCTTGGCTACAACATCATCGTTGTAGTCAGCCTGGGCATTGATCTCAGCCATCAGGTCGGCATGCTCGGTGCTGGCATAGGAGAGCAGAGCGGCTTCGAAATCACCAATCTTGTTCAATTCCACGTCGGCAAGATAACCGCGCTCGGCAGCGAACAGTACCAGGGCCTGGTTGGCCACGCTCATCGGCGCATACTGCTTCTGCTTCATCAGCTCGGTAACTTTCTGACCATGGTTCAGCTGGTTACGGGTCGCATCATCCAGATCGGAAGAGAACTGGGCAAATGCTGCCAGTTCACGATACTGAGCCAGAGCAGTACGGATACCGCCGGACAGCTTCTTGATGATCTTGGTCTGCGCCGCACCACCAACCCGCGATACGGAAATACCCGGATCAACTGCCGGGCGGATACCCGCGTTGAACAGCTGGGTCGTCAGGAAGATCTGGCCATCGGTGATGGAGATAACGTTGGTCGGAACGAACGCTGACACGTCACCGGCCTGAGTTTCAATGATCGGCAATGCGGTCAGAGAACCGGTCTGGCCTTTGACTGCCCCCTTGGTGAAAGCCTCAACATACTCTTCGTTGACACGAGCGGCACGTTCAAGCAGACGGGAGTGCAGATAGAAGACGTCACCCGGGAAGGCCTCACGTCCTGGCGGACGACGCAGCAGCAACGAGATCTGGCGATACGCGACGGCGTGCTTGGAGAGGTCATCATAGATGATCAATGCATCTTCACCGCGGTCACGGAAGTATTCGCCCATGGCACAACCGGCATACGGCGCCAGGTATTGCAGCGAGGCGGACTCGGAGGCAGACGCTACCACGACGATGGTGTTCTGCAGCGCCCCGTGTTCTTCCAGCTTGCGCACCACGTTAGCAATGGTGGAAGCCTTCTGACCGATGGCCACATAGATACATTTGATACCAGAGTCTTTCTGGTTAATGATCGCATCGATCGCCAGAGCGGTCTTACCGGTCTGACGGTCACCGATCACCAGTTCACGCTGACCACGACCGATCGGGATCATGGCGTCAACTGCCTTGTAACCGGTCTGGACTGGCTGGGACACCGACTTCCGCGCGATAACGCCCGGTGCAATCACCTCGATCGGTGAAAAGCCGTCGTTATCGACCGGACCCTTACCATCAATCGGCTGGCCCAGCGTGTTGACCACGCGACCCAGCAGACCACGGCCGACCGGCACTTCCAGAATACGTCCGGTTCCCGTCACCTTCTGGCCTTCAGCCAGATCGGCGTACGGCCCCATGACGATGGCGCCGACGGAGTCACGTTCCAGGTTTAACGCCAGGCCATAACGGTTTCCCGGCAGTTCAATCATTTCGCCCTGCATGACATCGGCCAGGCCGTGGATGCGGACGATACCGTCGCTGACGGAAACGATGGTACCTTCGTTCCGCGCTTCGGTTACAACTTCAAATTGCTCGATACGCTTTTTAATCAGCTCGGCAATTTCAGTGGAATTCAGTTGCATGCTCTAATCCCCAATCAAGATTGCAGCGCTTCCGCCAAGCGGTTGAGTTTGCTACGGACACTGGCGTCGATAATCTCGTCACCGGCCTTGATCACCAATCCAGCCATCAAGGCCGGATCCACGGTGCAATTCAGTTTCACGGTGCGACCGTAACGCTTCTCCAGAGAAGCCTGAATTTTGGCCATGTCCGCATCACTCAACGGGCTAGCGGAGGTCACCTCTGCATCGAGCTGCTTGTCGAGCTCGGACTTCAGGGCAACAAACTCTGCCAGCACCGCAGGCAATACACTCAAGCGTCCGTTTTCAGCCATCACCCTCATCAGGTTCTGACCCTTTTCATCCAGCTCGTCACCACAGATGCGCACGAACAGGTCACCCAGTTCACGCGCCGCCAGTGAGCCCTGAAACAGACTTTGCATGGTGTCGTTCTTAGCCACTTCGGCAGCGAACAGCAACATGCCCAGCCACTTGTCCAGAGCCTTGTGCTCGACGGCAAAATCGAACGCCGCTTTGGCGTAGGGGCGAGCAATGGTAGTCACTTCAGACATAGCCCCAAGCCCCCTTACAGTTCTGCAACCAGTTTATCGACCAGCTCGCTGTTGGCAGCCTTGTCGATCTGACGCTCCAGGATTTTTTCGGCACCGGCAACGGCCAACGCGGCCACATGCTTGCGCAGATCTTCTCTGGCACGATTGCGTTCGGCTTCAATCTCGGCCTGAGCTTGCTTGAGGATTTTCTCGCGCTCGCCCATGGCTTCCTGATTGGCCTCATCGATAATCTGGGCACGGCGCTTGTTCGCCTGCTCAATGATCTCTGCAGCCTGTTGCTTGGCTTCCTTGATCTGTTCCATGGCCTTGTTCTGAGCCAAATCCAGATCTTTCTTTGCCCGTTCTGCAGATGAGAGACCGTCAGCAATTTCTTTCTGACGTTTCTCGATGACAGCCAGCAACGGCGGCCATACAAATTTCATGCAGAACCAGACAAAGAGGATGAATGCCAAGGTCTGGCCGAGGATGGTCATATTGATATCCACGACACAACTCCTCTAAGTGGAATAAATTGACACACAGTGTTCAGGAGTCGGTCTTACTTGGCGACAGCGAACATCACGTACATGCCCAGACCGACCGCGATCATCGGGATCGCATCGACCAGGCCCATGACGATAAAGAATTGGGTACGCAGCAGCGGCAGCAGATCCGGCTGGCGAGCCGCACCCTCAAGGAACTTACCACCCAGCACACCGATACCGATAGCAGCACCGATAGCAGCCAAACCCATCATCAGACCAGCAGCAATAAACAGCATCTCCATGATTTATCTCCAAATTTCAGAAAAAAACGCTAAATATCAGTAAAAGGAATCAATGTTCTTCATAGGCCATCGACAGATATACGATCGTCAATACCATGAAAATGAACGCTTGAAGTGTGATCACCAGAATGTGGAAGATGGCCCAGGGTACGTTGAGGAACCATTGCGACCACCACGGCAACATCGCAGCGATAAGGATGAAAATCATCTCACCAGCATACATGTTGCCGAACAACCGCAGACCCAGCGAGACCGGTTTGGCCAACAGGGTTACGGTTTCCAGAATGAAGTTAATTGGCACAAACGCCCAATGGTTGAACGGGGTCATCGTCAGTTCCTTAACGAAACCGGATACGCCTTTCATCTTGATGCTGTAGAAAAAGATCAGGAAGAAGACACCCAGAGCCATGGACAAGGTGATATTAACGTCAGCGGAAGGGACCACTCTCAGATACGGAATGCCCAATATTTGTGCTGTATGAGGCAGATAGTCGATAGGCCACAAGTCCATCACGTTCATCAGGAAGACCCAAACAAAGATGGTCAACGCCAATGGGGCAATCAACTTGCTCTTGCCGTGAAAGATCCCTTTTACGGTGTCATCCACGAATTCGACAACCAGCTCAACAAAGCACTGCAACTTACCTGGCACACCGCTGGTTGCTTTAACGGCAACACGGCGGAACAACCAGATAAATAAGGCACCCAAGACCACGGAAAATACCATGGAGTCGATATTTACCGCCCAGAAGCCCGAGCCTACTTGCAGATGGTGCAAGTGGTGGGAGATATACTCCTGCGGAGTAAGCAGTTCTCCTGTTGCAGCCATGAGTTTTCCTAGTAACGGTTGTTGAGTGTTAACGAAATAATCCACTGTGAACACAGGGCCAATCCGTAGGTGACAAACATGGGAACATGCTGTACCTCCAGAAACTTGAAGGTCACCCCAAACAATACCAGGGTAGCCACCAGCTTGGCACCGGCGCCACAGTAGATGTCCCACAACACCAATCCAACATTCAGGTCGTCCGCTTTACGCGCACTGCCTATCCAGCTGTAAAGAAGTTGGGGCACCCAGTAAATTCCACCCCCAACGAGGGCAGAATAAGCCGCCACACCACTACCCAGTAACCACCAGGCCAGTGAGATGAGGGCTATCAAAAAAAGCTGAACGACAAGGACAGTCCATGCCAGCGTTTGCACACTCATAGATGAACTGCTGCCCATCAGCTTTCTCCGATTCTTCGACGCGCTTGCAAAACAGGCGCTTTAATAACATAAAAATAACAATTTCACAGCCCCTCAATAACCGCGATTATAAGGTGTTAAATAGATGTAACTATTTGCTGTGTAATGGTTTTTTATGATGAATCAACATAGCCCAACCACCAGCTAAAAACCAGCAAATTGTGAGCTGGCTCATGCTGTGTTGACGCTTTATTCAGCGTTCTATTTCGGGAAAAGTACCTAACAACAAACCAGGCATCTGGTTCAGAGATCCGTTTCCACCTCAGCGTAGCTAAAAAAACGGGGAATCCACGGATTCCCCTTCTTCTTTTTTACTGCAGCCCGAAACACTTCAAAAGCTGCTGCAGTTGATCTTTGTTCTCAAATGAGACGGTGATTTTGCCCTTATCCTGACCAGAGGTGACAATTCGGGTCGCCATCCCCAATCGCGAGGCAACAGCCTGCTCCCAATGCTGCAACGTAGGTGATTGAGGCTTGTCTGCAACGGGCGGCTTGGGATGCAGTAACTTCTGCACCAAGCGCTCCGTCTCACGCACCGTCATCGCTTTCTGGGCCACCTGGCGGGCGAGTTCTGTCTGTACCGCGCCATCCAGTGCCAATAGCGCTCGAGCATGGCCCATCTCCAGATCACCGTGCTCGACCAGTCGTTTGACATCCTCATTGAGCTGATTCAACCGCAACAGGTTGGACACTGCACTACGGGATTTGCCTACCGCCTCGGCCACCTGCTGATGCGTGAGTTCAAACTCCATCATCAGCCGCTGCAACGCGGCCGCTTCCTCAATCGCATTCAAATCCTCGCGCTGGATATTCTCGATCAGCGCGATAGCAACAGCGGCATTATCTTCAACGTCCTTGACCAGACAAGGTACGGTTTCCAACTTGGCCAACTGACTGGCACGCCAACGACGTTCACCGGCAATGATCTCGTAGCGTTGCTCGGCAACCTTGCGGACCACGATAGGCTGAATCACGCCCTGGGCACGAATCGAACTGGCAAGTTCCTCAAGCGCCTCCTGGGACATATCTTTGCGTGGCTGGTATTTGCCGGGCTGCAAGGTGTTCAACGGCAACTGGCGTAACTCACCGTGCTGGTCGTGATCCAGGGCTTGCTCATCGCGCATATCGTTCAGTAACTGTTTCTGACGGGCAGCAGTGCTGGTTCCCAGCAACGCCTCCAAACCTTTACCGAGTCCGCGTTTTTTTGGTGTCATGATGCTTCCCGAACTCAAGCCGATGCGTGAGCGCTCTGCTCTTCGCGCCGCAGAATTTCACCCGCCAGAGCCAAATAAGCCTTGGCTCCGACAGAACTCTTGTCGTAATACATGGCAGGCGTACCGAAACTCGGGGCCTCGGCCAGACGCACATTGCGCGGGATTACGGTGCGATACACCTTATCGCCAAAATGTTGTTTCAGCTGATCGGACACATCATTCGATAACCGATTTCGGTGATCGAACATGGTACGCAATATGCCCTCTATCTTCAGATTCGGATTGACGACAGCAACCAGCTTACTGATGGTATCAACCAGGGCCGTCAGCCCTTCAAGGGCAAAATATTCGCACTGCATCGGCACAATGACGGAGTCCGCGGCGGACATGGCATTGACCGTTAGCAGATTCAGTGACGGCGGACAATCGATGAAGATGTAATCATACTGTTCGCGAATAGCGGCCAGAGCGTTGCGCAAACGGATTTCGCGCGCAAAAAATTCCAGCAGTCGAATTTCGGCCGCGGTGACATCCTGGTTGGCAGCCACCAGATGATATCCCCCGGCAGTCTCGGTGATGATCACCTCGCGAGCGGGTATCTCATCAACCAGCAGCTCATATGCCGTCCGTTCGACATCATACTTGTCGACACCGCTGGCCATGGTGGCATTGCCCTGCGGATCCAGATCGATCACCAGAACCCTGCGCCGCGTTGCGGCCATGGAGGCGGCCAGATTGACACAAGTAGTGGTTTTTCCTACCCCGCCTTTCTGGTTTGCAATGGCGATAATCTTACCCACAAAACTCCCCTGAATTACTTAACTTATTGTTTACTAATGATAATAAGGTGTCGTTCACCCTCAAGCTCCGGCACATGCAAGGCGTGGCTGTTCAGCATGGAAAAACCATCCGGCAACCGGGTGAGCTCCTCTGCGGGGTAAACCCCCTTGAGTGCCAGGAAACAACCTTGAGGGGCTGGTAGATGATGGCACCACTGTAACATGTCATTCAACGAAGCAAAGGCCCGGCTCAGTACGCCGTCAAAACCTGCGTCATCCTGATAATCCTCAACGCGAGATTGAACGGGAGTGACATTGGAGATGCCGAGTTCGAGGATGGCCTGGCGGATAAAACGGATGCGCTTGCCGAGGCTATCGAGCAGAACAAACTGTTTGTCCGGATTGGCTATGGCGAGCGGTAGACCCGGTAACCCAGGCCCGGTACCCACATCGATAAACCGCCGCCCCTGGAGGAAGGGAGAGACCACCAGACTATCGAGGATATGCTTGACCAGCATGGCCTCCGGCTCTCTGACCGACGTCAGATTGTAAGCCTTGTTCCACTTGTGCAGCAACCCGACGAGCCCGAGCAGTTGTTGTTTCTGCTGAACGGACAACGCAATCGAGGTCTGCGCCAACAGCGTATTAAAACGGTTTTCCAGAGACATCTTAAGCACTCTTGCGCAGCAAACCGCGCTTTTTCAAATAAACCAACAGGATGGATATAGCCGCCGGGGTTATGCCGGAGATGCGGCTGGCCTGACCTATGGTCGCAGGACGCGCATCGTTCAACTTGATGCGCACCTCGTTGGACAGCCCGGGAACATCGGCGTAATCCAGATCCGCTGGCAACAAGGTGTTCTCGTTGCGCAGCTGTTTGTCGATCTCATCCTGTTGACGATCGATATAACCGGCATATTTGACCTGGATTTCAACCTGTTCTGCCGCTTGATCCATC
Organism: Pseudaeromonas sharmana; assembly: GCF_042649925.1. NCBI lineage: Bacteria > Pseudomonadati > Pseudomonadota > Gammaproteobacteria > Aeromonadales > Aeromonadaceae > Pseudaeromonas > Pseudaeromonas sharmana. The sequence goes on along the minus strand of NZ_JBHSAF010000005.1, from coordinate 45,538 downwards.
GGGATCCGCGGGCCGAGCGCCTCGATCTGCATCAGCGCATCGTAGGTGACCTCAGGACGACGCAACAGCTCTTCAAGGCAATGTTCCCGCGTCAACGGGGTCTGCACCAAGGCATTGACGGCTGCAATGCAATCGGACGAGGGATTAACCCAGGTGGTACGCAGGCGCTGTTGTTCCTGCTCAATCTGTTCCAGCTTGGTGTTGAAGTGAGCCCAGCGGACATCATCAACCAGACCCAATTCCCGTCCCAAAGCAGTCAATCGCAGATCGGCGTTGTCTTCCCGCAACAGCAACCGGTATTCGGCACGGCTGGTGAACATGCGGTAGGGCTCTTTGGTCCCCAGCGTCGAGAGATCGTCCATCATGACGCCGATGTAGGCCTGATCACGACGCGGCGACCAAGGATCCTTGTCCTGCGCTCGCAACGCAGCATTGATCCCTGCCAGCAGACCTTGCGCGGCCGCTTCCTCGTATCCCGTGGTGCCATTGATCTGACCGGCAAAAAACAGGTTCTGCAAGTGGCGGTTTTCCATGTTTGGCTGCAGATCGCGAGGATCGAAGTAGTCATATTCAATGGCATAGCCAGGACGAACAATGTGAGCCTGTTCGAATCCCTTCATCGAGCGGATGATCTGCACCTGGACGTCAAACGGCAAACTGGTGGAGACCCCGTTTGGATAAAGCTCATGAGAACTGAGGCTCTCCGGTTCGATGAATATCTGATGCGAAGAACGATCAGCAAATCGCATCACCTTGTCTTCGATGGAGGGGCAATAGCGTGGACCAATCCCTTCGATGACTCCGGCGTACATGGGGCTGCGATGCAAATTCTGACGAATCACATCGTGCGTCTGTTCATTGGTATGGGTAATAAAACAGGGAACCTGGCGGGGATGTTGTTCTGCCTTGCCCAAAAATGAAAACACAGGGACCGGAGTATCTCCGGGTTGTTGCTGCAGTACAGAGAAGTTGACACTGCGGCCATCAATGCGTGGCGGTGTCCCGGTTTTCAGACGGCCAATCCGTAATGGGAGTTCACGCAGACGCTCGGCAAGCGTCACTGAAGCCGGATCTCCGGCTCGTCCACCGCGGTAATTCTCCATGCCAATGTGAATCAGACCATTCAGGAAGGTTCCGGCAGTCAAAACCACAGTCTTGGATTGAATGCGAATGCCAGCTTGGGTGATCACCCCACAGACACGCGATCCATCCAGGATCAAGTCATCGCAGGCCTGCTGGAACAGTGTCAGATTGGGATAGTTTTCCAGCATGTTGCGGATCACCTGCTTGTACAACAGACGATCCGCTTGCGCTCGGGTGGCACGTACTGCCGGCCCTTTGGATGAATTCAGTGTCCGAAATTGGATCCCGGCCAGATCGATAGCCTGCGCCATCACGCCGCCCAGAGCATCCACTTCCTTGACCAGGTGACCTTTCCCGATCCCGCCAATCGCCGGATTACAGGACATCTGGCCTAATGTCTCTATGTTGTGGGTCAACAGCATGGTCTTCATTCCCATGCGCGCAGCTGCCGTCGCCGCTTCGGTTCCGGCATGGCCTCCACCGACAACGATCACATCAAACTGCTCATGGTATTGCATAGGATCACCTCAAAACGAACGCATGGATCAATGGCCAAAAGGCGGATCATTCTAACGGCTAGCGACGAGAAGGAAAACGGGATCTTGTTTATAAGGGAAACGAGATGATCCGCGCTTATAGATCATGAGATCTTTGGATCGATCTTTTATTGGATCTGCTATTAGGATCCGTCGATCCTGTGAGTAAGCCTTTTTTGATCTGAATGATCAGGATCTTAGGGACGATCGATTCCTGTGATCTTCACGGGATCCAGCGCCGGGAACCCGAAGATAACTCGGCTTGTTATACACAGGGCTTCGCGGCGGTAAATCTCATCAAGAGGATAACTAATGGTTAAACAGAGGTTTTAAGATAACTTATCAACATTATTGTGTTTGTTGTTCATCTCCTGTTGGTAACATGGGGGAAGCGTCAGGATCCTGTTTGCGATATGTGGATAAGCCGGCAGCCCACCAAGCTGCCGGTGTAGAGAGAGATTCAGCGCGGCTAGCTGGCTAACAGAGGTAACCACTCCTGTAACCAGAGATCTGCGGCATCTTCCGGGATGTCGTGCCGGGTCACATCGATGTCAAAGCGTGCGCCCAGAGGTTGCGCATGACACTGTGCCAGCAAGCGTTCCATCTGTTTTCCCCCTTCACAGAAGGTATCGTAGTTACTGTCACCTAAGGCGACGACGCTGAAAAAGCCATGGCTGAAATCCGGATGCTGGCTTGCCAGCTGATCCGCAAAGGGCTTCAGATTATCAGGCACCTCGCCTGCTCCGTGAGTCGAGGTGACCACCAGCAAGACGTCGTCTTGGAGGAATGTCAGATCGTCAAGGTTTGCCGGATTGTGGATCTGACAGCGGTGGCCGGCGGTGGTCACTTGGCTGGCGATATGCTCGGCAACATATTCGGCTGCGCCCAGCGTTGATCCGACGATAAGGTGAATCTGCGCCATGAACGTGTCTCTCCTGTTTATGGGGGTAAAGGCAATCGCATCAAAAGAAAAAGGAGCCTTGTGGGCTCCTTTTTGGGGTATCCAATCGGTGGCACCGACAGGAACTATACGCGACGCTTGAATTCGCCGGTACGGCTGTCGATTTCGATCTTGTCGCCGATCTTGACGAAGTCAGAGACAGAGATGGTGTAATCGGTGCCCTTGAGCTTGGCTGGCTTGGTGACCTTGCCAGAAGTGTCGCCGCGAACAGCCGGTTCAGTGTATTCGACTTCACGGACGATCGTGGTTGGCAGTTCAACAGAGATGGCCTTGCCGTTATAGAAGGTGACTTCGCAGACATCTTCCATACCATCAACGATGAAGTTCAGAACATCGCCCAGGTTTTCCTTCTCGACGTCATACTGGTTGTATTCGGTGTCCATGAAGACAAACATCGGATCGGCGAAGTAGGAGTAGGTGCACTCCTTGCGTTCGAGTTGAACGACTTCCATCTTGTCATCGGCCTTGAATACCGTTTCGGTACCAGCGCCGGACAGCAGGTTCTTCAGCTTCATTTTTACTACAGCGGCATTACGACCGGATTTGTTGAATTCGGTCTTCAGAACGACCATAGGGTCGTTACCGAACATAATAACGTTGCCTGCGCGGATTTCCTGAGCGGTTTTCATTTGGATCGTTTCCTGTATTGAACAGTGATTTCGTAAAAAACGGGCTATTTTAGCCGGTTTTCGCAGAAAATCACCAGTCGGCTGGCTAAATCTCCTCCAGCCAGCGCCTGCCGCGGCCACTCGGCGGCGTGTTTTTGCCATTCTGGCCAGCAGGACATCACTTCTTTCCAGGCAGAAACGGCGGATTCTCCGTCTCCAGCATCGTAGGCATGGCTGAGCGCTGTGATCGCCTGCCGGCACGGGGCGCTCAGCGTTGCACAGTAACGCTGCAAGAAGGCATCGAGTTTATCCAGGTGTGCCGCTTCCTGTTGTGGATAGATGTGCCAGATAAAAGGCCTGGCGGCCCACTGGGCCCGAAGGAATGAATCCTCTCCCCGAACCAGATTCAGATCGCAGCTCCAGAGTAACTGGTCATAACCGGGTTGATCTGTCATCGGCAGAATATGGATCGTCAGGGCACCCTGTTGCCAATGCAGTCCGGGAGCGGCGTTGGGGATCAGATCTGCCAATGAAATCAATGATCGTCCCTGTGGTATCAGGCAGACGATGGGCTGTGCTGCTTGCTGCCAGTGCTGGATCAAGGCTGGCAAGGCGGTACTTTCATAAGTAAAGAGACTCAAGAACAGGCTGTTCTCGGCGGCGGGGGGCAAACCGAGCTCCGCCAGCCACTGTTGGCGGAGGCTGGTCGCTGCTTGCCATCGTTCGCGCTGGAGACGCAGTGAACGCTCACATATCAGCCCGCCGCTACGCTCACTGAACCCGGGAAAGAAGAAGAACTTGTTCAGTCCCTGCTGACGAGAAGGTAAGCCGTGACAGTCATCAATCCACGCTTCGGCAGTCAAGTATTCTAGGTTGATCCACAGTGGAGGCTGCTGACGTTGCTGCATGGCCTCGATTTGGCGGCTCGGCAAAGTACAGGCGAACGCCTCGATGACGATGTCTGCCAACTGGGGATCGGCATGGAAATCGAGCGGCCAGAGCCGGATGTCTACCCCTTGGCACACTTGCTGTGGGCGCGTCGGATCCAGAGCGCGACAAATTCGGGCAAAACTGTTCAGGTCGTCGACCCAAAGGCGGACCTGTTGATCGTGTTCATCCACCAACTGACGTGCCAGCCGCCAAGTGACACCTATGTCACCATAGTTATCTACAACGGTGCAGAAAATATCCCAGAGTCTGACTGCTGACATGCCGTATCTCGCGAACGTGGATTGGCGGCGTTTATACCTTATGGATGCCCCGGTGACCAGTATCGCATCCATCGCTAGATGGTTACTTTCTCAGCTATAATGCACGCCCTCGATGTTGTTCTGTTGTCAATGGATCTGTCATGCAAGCCAATCTGATGCTGTTAGCTGCCGCCGCGATTTGGGGATTCGGGTTTGTCGCCCAACGTCTCGGGATGGATTTTCTCGAGCCTTTTGCCTTCAATGGCGTACGTTTTTTGCTCGGCAGCCTGTCGCTGTTGCCGCTAATCTGGTGGTTTTCAAGACGGCCATCCGGCGCTCAGGATGATCGCCAGGGATCCCTCATCAAGGCGGGCTGCATCGCCGGTGGCTTGTTGTTTGTGGCTGCGACACTGCAACAGGTCGGCTTGTTGTATACCACGGCTGCAAAGGCGGGCTTTATTACCGGACTGTATTTGATTCTGGTGCCCATTCTGGGGTTATTGCTGCGTCACAGCAGTGGCCTGATGACCTGGCTGGGTGCCGTGCTGGCCGTGGTCGGTCTGTACCTGCTCAGTATCAATGAGGATTTCAGCATGTCATTCGGTGACCTGCTGCAATTTATTGGCGCCTTGTTCTGGGCCATGCACATTCTGGTGATCGGCCACTACAGCGGTCGTATCAGTCCGTTGCCCTTGTCGGCCGTGCAGTTTCTGGTGTGTGGCTTGCTGAGTGTTGCGGTCTCTTTCTGTATCGAGTCGCCAACATGGGCCGCTGTAGCTGCCGGGTGGCAACCGGTACTGTATGCTGGCTTGGTCAGTGTGGGCGTGGCCTATACATTGCAGGTGGTTGGACAGAAGAGTGCCAATCCGGCCCATGCGGCGATTATACTGAGTCTGGAGTCTGTCTTTGCCGCTATCGGCGGTGTCTGGCTGCTAGATGAAAGCCTTAGTCTGCGCGCCTGGATTGGTTGCAGTCTGATGTTGGCGGGCATGTTGTTATCGCAGGTCAAGTGGCAATCCGCTTCGGTTGCTACAACGGGAGAGTGCAGTAATGGGTGATGCAAAAGCAGTCTGGCGGTTGAGCGATCTGGTTCAGCCGTTGCTGGGGTTAATATTGCTGATTGCGCTGGTGATCTCCGTGGGGGCTATCATGGCGCCGTTTTTGGCGGCGATTACCTGGGCCATTATTCTGGTCTCCGCGACCTGGGCACCGTTCCAGTGGTTGTCTGATCGTCTCGGCGGGCGTGATGCACTGGCCGCGACCCTGATCGTGTCAGCGATGTTGTTGTTCATTCTGGTCCCCCTGTTATTGGCTTCAGTGGATTTTGCCCAACAGTTGAACCATCTGGCACGAGCCATTCCCGAGCACGTTCAAGCCGGCTTGCCCGAGCTACCACAATGGATCGGCGGCTTGCCGTTGGTGGGCTCCTGGGCTAGCGAGCAGTGGCTGGCATTGCAGAATCAGGATTTCCAGATTCTTTCCCAGCTCAAGGGTCTGGTTGCGCCGACGGCTAAAATCATGCTGAGCATGGCGGGTGCCATAGGTGGTGGTCTGGTGATGTTGTTGTTGAGTATTTTGATCGCCGGAGTGCTGTATGCCGAAGGGGAGAAACTGCATGCCTGGGTGGTGCAGTTCAGTCGCCGTATTGCCGGTGCAGCAGGTGAAAACCTGCTGACCATCAGCAACAGCACCATCCGTGGCGTCGTATACGGGTTTATCGGTGCCGCAGTTGCGCAAGGGGCGTTGGCCTGGTTTGGTCTGGCGATTGCGGGCGTGCCGAATGCACTGAGTGTCGGCTTGCTAGTCTGTCTGGTATCGGTGATTCCGGGAGGTCCCCCGCTGATCGGCTTCATCGCCGCCTATTGGTTGTATAAGCAGGGAGCGACTGTGTGGGCCGGGTTTTTGGTGGTCTGGTTCCTGTTCGCCGTCGGTACGATTGACAATGTCGTCAAATCTCTGGTGATCGGCCGCAATAGTCCGTTACCACTCACATTGATTCTGTTTGGTGTCATCGGTGGTGCGGTCAGTTTCGGCATGCTTGGTGTGTTCCTGGGGCCGACGCTATTGGCACTTTTTTATACGCTGGTTCGAAACTGGGTGCGTCAGTCGACGCGCGAACAGCTAGCCAGTGTGCCGCCAGAGCCGGCAAAACTGCCAGACGAAACATGATGAAACAAGGCTGCCTGTTGGCAGCCTTGTTTTTTAAGGCAACCATGCTGATATGATGCTGGCCTGAACACTGGCATGACCACAAGGAGCTTGCATGTCTAACGTGACCATTTACCACAACCCCGAGTGCGGCACGTCGCGCAACACATTGGAGATGATTCGCAATAGTGGGGAAGAGCCCAAGGTTATTCTTTACCTGCAGACGCCTCCATCGCGGGAGGAGTTAGTCGCCTTGATTGCGGCGATGGGAATCTCGGTGCGCGAACTGCTTCGTACCAATGTGGCACCCTATGCCGAATTGGGTTTGGATGATCCCCAGTGGCAGGACGAACAGCTCATCGATGCCATGCTGGCTCATCCGCTACTGATCAATCGGCCGATCGTGGTTACCCCGATAGGAACACGGCTGTGTCGCCCATCCGAAAAGGTGCTGGATATACTGCCGCAGCAACAGCTGGGGGCATTTGCCAAAGAGGATGGTGAGCCTGTAGTGGGAGCGGATGGTCAGCGACTGATCTAACCTGGCAACGGCGGGATGTCGGCCGGGATCTCCCGGCCGGTTGATTATTTAACCCATAGGGCTGAGTGTGATGGTGACGCGACGGTTTTGCGCCTTGCCACTTTCGGTCGTATTGCTGGCGACTGGTTGATCCGGGCCAACCCCCGTCATGCTCAGGCGTGATGCGTCGACCCCTTGCGTGATCAAGTTGGTGCCCACACTGTCGGCTCTTTGTTGTGACAGACGCATGTTCAGTTGCCGTGTTCCGCTGCTGTCGGTGTGTCCGACGATATTGACTCGAGTCTCTTCGTACTCTTTCAGGACCATGGCCACGCCGCTCAGCGTTTGGGCCCCTGCGGGCTTCAACTGACTGGAGTTGCTGTCGAAGGTGACGTTGTTCGGCATGTTCAGCACGATCTGATCGCCATTTCGGCTGACGGTTACGCCGGTACCTTTCATCTTTTGCCGAAGTTTGGCTTCCTGAACATCCATGTAGTAACCGATGCCGCCACCCAGTGCCGCGCCGGATGCAGCGCCAATCAGGGCGCCCTTGCCCCGATCTTTCTTTGAGGATGACAATACGCCCACCAAGGCCCCGGTTGCTGCGCCGATGGCTCCACCCTTGACCGCGCTGGAGGTCTGTTCTTCACCGGTATACGGATTGATGGTGGTACAGCCCGTGACCGTAATGGCGGCGGCCAACGCGGTTATCAGTATGCGATGTGCAGTCATGTTATTACCCTTTGTTGTTTTGATGCCTGCCCTATATACCGGAACTGATTCATTCAATAAACAGTAACAAGCCTGGTCGATGCTCTTGTGAGCAGTGGCAAATTCGCCGATCATGGTGTTCCAAATCCATTGCGGATGGAGTTCTCGGTTGCCAGTCCCTTCACATGCCTACACCGAACATATCGCCAGCCATGAGGTGATCTGCCACGAGTGCGATCTGCTGGTGCAGGTGCCGCGACTGGAGGAAGGGGAGCAGGCCTTGTGCCCGCGCTGTGGCAACAGTTTGATGTTGTTACCCAAAGCTCCGTTGCAGCGCCCCCTGGTCTATGCGTTGACCAGTCTGATTATGTTGTTGTGCGCGAACGTGCTGCCCTTTTTGGCAATCAATGCCAAAGGGATGGCGAATAGCATGAATCTGTATCAGGCGGCATCAGTCCTCTTCAGTGAAGATTATCGTCTGCTCTCCATCGCCATTTATCTGTGCATGCAGTTGCTCCCGGCCTGTTGCCTGTTACTGGTGAGTTACCTCTATTACGGCTTCTTGCGCGGCCGGGTCGTCCCGGGGGCGACCACGGTGACGCGTTGGCTGTTTCGTCTGCTGCCCTGGACCATGGCCGAGGTGTTCATGGTGGCGGTGCTGGTAAGCCTGATTAAAATTGCCTCCTTGGCCGATATATTTATCGGTGCCGGATTCTGGTGTTTCTGCCTGTTCAGCGTCATGTATATCAAGAGCATGGTGCATCTGGATCGCGCCTGGATCTGGTCACGTATTGCCGGGCCTATGCCATCGGTCGGGCTGTTGTTGCAGGGGAAAGAGGGGTTGTCGCAGGGGGTGACTCTCTGCCACGGCTGTCACGGCATTATCGATATCCAGTCCGAGCGTTGCCCGCGCTGTCAGCACAAGGTGCATCCGCGCACTCCTCACAGCATCGAGTACTGTTTCGCGCTGTTGATCACCGCCTGTATTCTCTATCTGCCCGCCAACCTGTTACCCATTATGGTGACCGAGTCTCTTGGCCAGACGCACTATTCGACCATACTGGGCGGTGTGGTGCTGCTGTGGAATATGGGCTCCTATCCCATCGCACTGGTGATTTTCATCGCTAGCGTGCTGGTGCCGATCACCAAAATCCTTGCCTTGTTCTGGTTGTGTTATACCGTCTACCGGCAGGATGGTCATCATAGACGCGGACGGACCCGACTTTATCGATTGACCGAGTTTATTGGTCGCTGGTCGATGGTTGATGTGTTTGTCGTCGCCGTGCTGGCGGCATTGATACGGATGGGCAAGTTGATGTCCATCTATCCGGGAACGGCCGCCGTGGCATTCGCCGGCGTGGTCGTGGTTACCATGATCGCCGCCATGCTGTTCGATCCCCGACTGATTTGGGATGCTGCGCAACCCCACAAGGATACAAGACGTGACCTCTAGACACATACCGATAACGGCCCGCGTGAGTCAGCTGCGCCACCTCTCTCCGATCTGGCTGGTACCGATAGTGGCGGCGTTTATCGGGCTTTGGCTGGTATATGCCACCCTGTCCAATCAGGGGCCATTGATTACGATGACGATGATTAATGCTGAAGGCATCGAAGCAGGCAAGACGATGATCAAGGCACGCAGTGTCGAGGTCGGCACCGTGCAGAGCGTGCGCCTCAGCGAGGATTTGAGCCATGTCATTGTCACTGCGCGCATGGCGGTGGATACCGAGGATCTGTTGCGTCAGGACAGTCAGATGTGGGTGGTCAAGCCGCGGATAGAGCGCCAGGGGATCTCCGGTCTGGGGACCCTGCTGTCGGGCGCTTATATTGAACTGCAGCCTGGTAAGGCCAATAAACACGCGGATCACTTTTCGGTGATGGATACGCCGCCGGTGGCGCAACCGGACGAGAAGGGGTTGCGCATCCAGTTGTTGAGCGATGAAAGCCGTGGCTTGAACATTGGCGATCCTGTGATGTACCGGGGGTTCACGGTCGGACGAGTGGAGCAGAGTCACTTCTCCACAGGCAGCCGCAAGATGGAGTATCAGCTGTTCATTAGCGCACCTTATGACAGCCTGGTGACCACCAATGTGCGCTTCTGGCTGAATGGCGGCTTACGTTTTGAAGCCTCCACGGAAGGGGTTAAATTTGAAACCGGTTCGCTGGAGAACATCATCAAGGGTGGAATCAGTTTTGATGTGCCCAAGGGCTGGGATCTCGGCAAACCGGCGGCATCGCGGCATCAATTCAAGTTGTATACCGATCAGGCAAGCAGCAGCAATCGCGACTACGAGCGTTTCCTTGAATATGTTCTGTTGTTTGATGATTCGGTACGCGGGTTGGCAGAAGGGGCCCCGGTGGAGTATCGCGGTATTCGCATCGGTACCGTACAGGCAGTACCCTATCAAATGGATGATGGCAAGCTGCTCGGAAGCAGCCCCGGGCAGATCCCGGTACTGATTCGGATCGAACAGGATCGTTTCGATTCGGATGACAGCGAGCGGGCGTTGGGCCAGCTATACCGCGATCTGGAACAACAGATCCGGAAAGGGCTCAGAGCAACATTAAAAACCGGCAGCCTGCTGACTGGTGCGCTGTTTGTCGATTTCAATTTTCTGCCGGATGGGCCTAAAGCCGCAGGCTATGGCAAATTTGGACAGTACCCGACGATTCCGACGATTCCTGGCGGCTTGGCCCGCATTGAACAACAGGCCAACCGTCTGCTGGCCAAACTCAATGCGTTGCCATTGGAAACCACGCTTGGCAACCTTGACGCCATGCTCGCCGAGAGCAAGCAGAGTTTTGCGGCGATGCGTGCATTGAGTAGCAATCTGAACAAGCTGGCCAGTCAGCCGGATGCTCAACACTTACCGGCCGAGCTGACCAAGTCGATGCAGGAGTTGCAACGGACTCTGCAATCCTTCTCCAGCTCATCGCCGATGTACGGTGATTTGAATCGCTCCATTGAGTCGCTGAATCAGCTGTTGCGTGAACTGCGTCCCGTGGCTCGCAAGGTCAACGATAAGCCCAACTCATTGATATTCAACCAGACACCAGAGCCGGATCCCGTGCCAAGGAGAGCCCACTGATGAGAACCCTGCTTGTAGCCCTGTTGCTGGCTAATCTGACCGCCTGTGCCACCAGTGAGGCTCCGGCCTACTATGCATTGCTGCTACCGCAGACAGAGGCCCCCGCTCGCCAGGTGACTCAGGGGCCGCGCCTGATCGTGGATCGGGTGACGCTGCCTGAATACCTCAATGATCTGGGTATCGCTTTCCAATTGGATGATGTGCAGATCGTGACCGCCAATCAGGCGCGTTGGGCGGAGTCTCTGGACAAGCAGCTGACACGCAGTCTGATTCAGGGGTTGTCACAGCATCTGCAACAGGTTCAGGTGCTCGAAGGACCGGACATGGTCAGCGAGGCCTGGCACCTGTCACTGGAGGTCAGCGGTTTTCAGGGCCGTTATGATGGACAAGCCATAGTGGCGGGACGCTGGTTGCTCAAGCGTGGTGATCAGACGTTCAGCGAGGCGTTCCAACATAAGGTGGCGTTATCGGATGAGGGGTATCCGGCGCTGGTGCGAGCCCTGCGTCAAGGCTGGCAGCAGGAAGTCGTCTCGCTGGCCGGACAGTTACAAACTGCCATCGTTCAACCCGTGGTCGAGTGACGGCGATGATAACGGGATGCCATCAGCACAGCACTGCCACCGAGCAGCCCCCAGAATGGTGAGCCGATGCCGGCAAACTGAATGCCGGAGGCGGTGACCAGAAAGGTCAACAGTGCCGCTTCGCGTTCGGGCTCCTGCTGCAGTGACTGCAGCAGGCTGTTGCCCAGGGTGGTCAGCAGCGCCATGCCGGCAATGGCCATGATGAGTGGCGCCGGCAGACTGGCGAGGATGCCGGCAACCGAGGCACCCAGCACGCCGGTCAACAGATAGAGCCCGCCAGCACAACAGGCCGCCAGATAACGGCGGCGTGGTTCTATGTCTGCCTGCTCGGTCATGCACAGGGCAGCGGTGATGGCGGCCAGATTGAGTGCGAAACAACCGAACGGCGCCAGCAGTAAATTGGCAAGGCCGCTGCAGCCAATCAGGGGTGATATCGGGACATCGCCGTAGCCATGACTGCGTAATACGGCGATACCGGGCAGATTCTGCGAACTCATGGTCACGACGAACAGCGGTAGAGCCACACCCAGCAGGGCCTGCCAGCTGAACACCGGCGCGGTCCATTGCAGTTGCAACCACTGCATGGTCGGCAAGGGTTGTAGCTGCCGGCTGGCCGCCGCCAATGCGATTCCCAGCAGCAGCACCAGCGCGAGGGTGTAACGGGGCATACGGCGTTTCAGCAACAGGAACAACAGCAGCATGCTGCCCACCAGCCAGGGGGCCTGTTCCAGGGCATGAAACAGATCCAGACCAAAACGTAACAAGATGCCGGCCAGCATGGCCGCCGCCAGGCTCAGTGGCAGCCGGTGCATCAGCCTGGCAAACAGACCGCTGAAACCCGCCACCATCAGCAGCATGGCACAGAGGATAAAGGCCCCGATTGCCTCAGCCATGGTGACCTGGTGCAGGCTGGTGATCAGCAAGGCCGCTCCAGGGGTGGACCAGGCCGTCAGGATGGGGGCGCGGTAATACCAGGAGAGTCCCAGCGTGGTGGCCCCCATACCGAGACCCAGAGCCGTCATCCAGGAACCAAGTTGTGCCGGTGTGGCCCCGGCGCTACTGGCGGCCTGGAAGATGATCGCCGCCGAGCTGGTATAGCCAACCAGCACTGCAACGAGTCCGCTGCTGAGATGGTGCAGACGAACAGGAAAGTGGAATGACATGTGGCAGACTCCCTGGCCGAGTGTAAAATCCATTTGTGCGTTATAACGCACAAGCAGCGTAACAGGTTACCGACAGGATGGAAATGGCAGTATGGATGAGTTGAACCGGCTCCTTGGTATACGGCTGAAGGCATTACGGCAGCAGCGTGGCTGGAGTCTGGATCGCACCGCACAGCAGTGTCAGGTCAGCAAGGCGATGCTGGGGCAGATCGAGCGCGGCGAATCGAGCCCGACCGTTGTCACCCTGTGGCGTATTGCATCCGGCTTTGGTGTGAGTTTCTCCGAGTTGCTTGCCGATCAGGAACCCGGTGCAACAGATTGGAACGTCTGGTGGCGGGGGCCGATATCGCCGGCCAGCACCCTGGGTGATGGCATCCAGGTGACTACGCTGTTGCCGTATGAGGCCGCATTGGGGTATGAGTTGTTACTGGTTGAGCTGCCTGTCGGCTGCTGTTATTTTTCCGTGGCCCATGAAGAGGGGGCCATCGAACAGATACTGCCGTTATCGGGCCAGATGTCGTTGTGGTATGACGAGGCGTGGCATTCACTCTTGCCGTCCCAGGCATTGCGCTTTGCGGCGGATCGTGCGCACGGCTACCGTAATGACGACACTCAGATCGTGCGCTTTCATAATCTGATTTTTTATCCGCGCCGCAGCAGGGCGAATCCCCTGTTGGCAGAGAGCTGAAAAAAACCCGGCCAGTGGCCGGGTCGCGATGGTTTCGGGCGAGGGGATTACGGCAACCGCTGGATGCGAGCGCGATTGCGACCCGCCTCAATCGCCTGTTCCAGCGCATGGCGCGCCGCAGTGAGCAGCATATCGGTGGACTGCCGGGGCGTCAGCACGGCGAGTCCGACCAGGCCCAGTGAGGCCGAGAGATCAATCTGCCGCGAGCCAATCTCTACCTTGTCGTACAGCGACTGCACCAATTTATCACCAATGCTGTATAGCTCTTCGGCATCGACGCCGGGGAGCAACACCAGCAAGCCATGGTCTTGCCAGGCGCCAATCAAATCACCGGCTCTGAGTGTGCGCAGCAGGCGGCTGGCAGCCGCTTGTTGCAGCTCATCACGCTGCTCGATATCCAGTTCGGCCTGAGCCAGCGGATCCAGCTCTACCAATGCCAAGGCATAGGGGCGCCCCTCCAGCCGGCAACGGGTATAACTGTAATGCAGTAGATCGGCCATGCCATCCGGCTCCATCAGGTGGCCGGTTTCTCGCAGGGGGCGCTGCATCAGCGCACGTAGTGCCGGAGCTTGTGTCGAGAGCAGGAAACGCAGCTGCATCTCGGTTTCCAGCATACTGACCAGATCGACAAATGCCAGGCGATGACGAATATCCATGCTGCGAGGCTGATTGGCGGCCACGGCGACATAGCCGATGGCGTGCCCTTCCGGACTGAATAGCGGGTAGGCGGCCAGCCAACCCAGCTCATGTTCGCTACACCAGGGGTGGCTGCGTAGCTGGCCATCACAATCTGCTGACGCGCATTCAAACAAACCTTCGCTGGCAATGATGCGTTCGGCGAGAGAAGGCGGGGCTCCGGCCGGGATATCGAGCCCCTCGAGCAGCGTGTCTTCCTGCTCGCCGAGCAAGCTGATCCAGGCGCAATTGGCGTCACACAGCAGTTGCAATAGACGCAATATGCGCCGGTAGTCATCCTGAGACAGGCTGGCCATATGCAGCGCCCGGCGCTGGGCATCCAGCCGGCTGCGCTTGAGTAGTGAATCCGGAGCGGTAAATTCGGTCATAACAATCTCCCCTGCTATACGTAATAAAGCGTAGCAACTGCCCCTCGGCGTGTTGGGAAAAAGACCAAATAGGCGGGCTGGATCGAGTTTTGGCGGCCAGGCGGCCAAATCTGAAGAGATAGCTTCGGGTTGAGAGCGACTACACTGATGCCATCAGGGTATAGAACTGAGAGTGGTTGTCATTAATCTGTCACATGACTGACGTAAAAGGCAGATGACAAACAGGTGACACTTTCATGACATTGCGTGGCCATCAAGGAGGCTGTATGTCGATCAAGGATTCTTTACGCAGGCAATTACTGGGTCTGCTGGTGGGGGGCATGGTGTTGGTCATCCTCGTGGCCGGAGTGGGTTTTCGCTATCTGACCGCCTCGCTTGATGACTATCAACGTCTACTGGCCCAGCCGGTACAGGCCTTGAAGTTGGTTGACGACGCCAATCTGCAGTTCAAGATCCAGGTTCAGGAATGGAAGAATGTGCTACTGCGTGGCAAGGATCCGGCCAACCTGGCCAAATACTGGCAGCAATTTGAGCAGCAGGAAAGCCAGGTGGCGGCGACGCTGACATCGTTGACCAAGCTGGCCGATGAGATGCAGTCTCAGGAGCTGGTCACTCAAATTCGGCGTCTGCAGCAGGAGCATGGCGAGTTGGGGCAGGCGTATCGTCGTGGCAAGGAGGCCTTCGTGGCGGCTGGCGCCGACCCGTTCGCCGGTGACAAAGCGGTGAAGGGGATCGACCGGGAGGCCAGTGAGCAGATGTCGGCACTGGTTGCCAAGCTGCACACTGAGGCACAGCAACACGCGCAGGCGATTAACGCGCAGGCGGCCTGGGCATCGCGGCTGGGTTTTGGCCTGTTGTTGATGGCGGCCCTGCTGGTCACCCTGTTAAGTGGCTGGCTGATCAACCGCCACATTGTGACGCCGTTACAGCGGCTGACCCAACAGCTAACCCTGCTAAGCCGCGGCGAGTTTCATCAGCGACTGGCGCTCAACCGTCGTGATGAGCTGGGACAACTGATGTCAGCGGCAAATACGTTGCGCGATTTCCTGGCCGATACCTTCAGCCAGCTCAGAACCAGTCATGATCAACTCGACGAAGCGAGCAGTGAATTGCGTCAGGTGAGCAGTTTGCTGACCGCCGGAACCCAGGATCAGCTGTCGCGAACCGATATGGTGGCGACGGCGATGCATGAGATGGCCGTGACGGCGCAGCATGTGGCAGCGAATGCGGCGCAGGCGGCTTCGGCGGCGGATGACGCCGATCGTGAGGTCAGCGGTGGCGAGCAGGTCATGCAGCAGACGATACAAACCATTACCCGCATGAGTGGCGAGATAGAAAATACCGCGCGGGTGATTCAGCAGCTGGATGAGGACAGCCGCCGTATCGGTACCGTGTTGGAGGTCATTCGCAACATTGCCGAACAAACCAATTTGCTGGCCCTGAACGCGGCGATTGAGGCGGCGCGAGCCGGGGATCAGGGGCGCGGGTTTGCCGTGGTCGCTGACGAGGTGCGCACTTTGGCGCGTCGGACTGCGGATTCAACCTCTGAAATCAACAAGATCATCGATATGGTTCTGACAGGAACCCGTGCGGCGGTGGACGCCATCAGTGCCAGTCAGCAACTGGGCGGAGATGGCGTCAGTCAGGTGACGGCCGCAGGGGGCATGCTGCAGCGTATTGCCTCAGCCGTGGGTGACATTCATCGCATGAACCAGCAGATCGCCACGGCTGCCGAGCAACAGACGGCGGCGGTGGAGGACATGACCCATCATCTGGTCGACATCAAGACGGTTGCCGGCGACACGGCACAGACCTCGAGTCGCACCGAACAGACCAGTGCCGAGCTGCATCGCCTCTCCGGCGAGTTGGCCGCCATCATGCAACGGCTCAGCGATCACGACTCCGGGGCAAAGTGATAGATCCAGCCCTCATCCGGTTTCATTGCCGGGGGGGGCGCTATCAGCGCTGGCAGCAACGGACAGCGGTTCTGGCTGGCAAACCCGAGTGCCATCAGCGCACACAGGGCGGCATCATAGCGATCCTCTCCGGGCTGTACTGCGGGTGGCAACCTGCTGGCTAGCGCCGGCCGAACCGGCTGGTTGGCGCGAAAGCCCTGCTTCAACAAGGCGGGATAGCCCTCAATGATGGCCAGCGTGGCGTCGCCCTGCTGCTGCGGGACCAGACGGTAACCCTGTGCCCGCAAGGCCGGCAGCAGGCTTAGCGCCAGGGAGCTGTTGTTGCCGAGCTTGTCGAAGCTGGCAGAGAGGGGCTTCTTGCCATATTCGCGATACAGCCAGCGCTCGCAGTCGCGGTAGGCCAGCGGATTGTCGATCTCTGCCGCCGGCACCATGCTCTGTTGCCCACCCTGTCCCTGCAACAGCTGGCAGAAGGCCCGGGGAAACGCCAGCGAGGTGTCGATGGCAATGGCCTGACGCTGACAGTTGGGCAAGCAAGATTGGCCCTGCAGCGCCGGAGCCAGCAGGCTTTCCAGGGACAGCGGTCGCCGCCGGGAGAGGCTGAAGGGCGGTGACACACCGAACCAGTTCAGCTCGCTATCCCCTTCCGACCAGCCAACGATGGCCACCGCCTGCTTGCTGCCGCTCCAGCCGCCGACATCCCAGCCGATGCCCAGGAAATCAACGTTCATTTGCCGATGCAGAACGAGCTGAAGATGCGACCCAACAGATCATCGGAGCTGAAAGCGCCGGTGATTTCGCTCAGCTGCTCCTGCGCCAGCCGCAACTCCTCGGCCACCAGTTCGCCGGCGGCGTAGACTTCCAGCTGTTCTTTGGCCGATTGCAGGTGCGCATCGGCGTGGTGGATGGCCTCGAGATGGCGCCGCCGTGCCATGAAGCCCCCTTCAACATTGCCTTGATAGCCCATGCACTGCTTGAGGTGCTGACGTAAACCGTCGAGGCCAACCCCGGTCTTGGCGGAAATGCGGAACACCGGATGGCCTGCCTCATCGGTGGTTGCCAGGGGTTCACCGGTCAAATCCGCCTTGTTGCGGACCACGGTCAGCCCCATGCCGACCGGCAGGCGATCAATGAAATCCGGCCAGATTTCAGCGGGATCGGTGGCCGCGGTCGTGGTGCCATCGACCATGAACAGCACCCGATCGGCCTGAGCGATCTCGGTCCAGGCGCGCTCGATACCAATACGTTCGACGGTGTCCTCGGTGTCACGCAGGCCAGCGGTATCGATAATGTGTAGCGGCATGCCATCGATATGAATGTGCTCGCGCAGCACATCGCGCGTGGTGCCGGCAATTTCGGTGACAATCGCCGACTCGCGACCGGCCAGTGCATTCAACAGGCTCGACTTGCCGGCATTCGGGCGGCCGGCAATGACGACCTTCATCCCTTCACGCAACAGGGCGCCCTGTCGCGCCTCCTGCTGCACTCGGTGCAGGCTGTCGATGATGGCATACAGGTCACCCGCCACCTTGCCATCGGAGAGGAAGTCGATCTCCTCATCCGGAAAATCGATGGCCGCCTCGACATAGATGCGCAAGCGGGTCAGTTGTTCCACCAGCGCGGTAATGCGTTGCGAAAAGTCACCTTGCAGCGAATGCAGTGCGGAACGTGCAGCCTGCTCGCTGGTGGCCTCGATCAGATCGGCGATAGCCTCGGCCTGAGCCAGATCCAGCTTGTCATTGAGGAAGGCGCGCTCGGAAAACTCGCCGGGGCGGGCGGTGCGCAGGCCGGGGATCTCGAGGATGCGGCGCAACAGCATGTCCATCACCACCGGGCCGCCGTGCCCTTGCAGTTCGAGCACATCTTCCCCGGTAAAGCTGTGCGGGGCCTTGAACAGCAGGGCTATGCCCTGATCCAGGGTCTGTCCCTGACTGTCGCGGAAGGGTAAATAATCGGCGTGGCGCACCGCCGGCACCTTGCCGAGTACGGCTTCGGCGACGGCGCAGGCCAGCGGGCCGGAGACGCGCAGGATGCCGACGCCACCGCGTCCGGGCGGGGTGGCTTGTGCCACGATGGTATCTGAATGGTACATGTGAGTCGCTCAGCTGGGCGGAGATGGTGACATTCTAATAAAAAATGGCCGTGGGCGGGATGCTGATTGTGTCGTGTCAGCGTCTGGTGCCAGGGATCGGCTTCGTTGTGCAGTCAATGTGGGTATCTATCATTAATTTTGATACTTAGCAGCATGTATCTATCTGCATTCCATATGGATTGCGGGCAATGAGCCGCCCCTGGTGTGTGCCGCCGATCCCTGTCAGTGGGGGTCTGGTTTGCTGCGCCAGGATGACATCCGTTCGTCGTCGGGAGACGGTGGGCGCTGAAAACACAGAGGCGACCCTGGGGTCGCCTCTGGCAGAAGAGCAAGAGAAGCCGGGTTATCAGCTCTTCTTCTCGCGGCTGTGCAGCCCCTTCTTCTCCAGCTGACGGTAGATCAGGGTCTGCTGGCAGATAGTGACGATGTTGGAGACCAGCCAGTACAGGGTCAGACCGGCCGGGAACCACAGGAACATGAAGGTGAAGATGATCGGCATGAACTGCATCACCTTCTGCTGCATCGGGTCGGTCACCGTGGTCGGGCTCATCTTCTGGATCCACCACATGGTGGCACCCATCAGCAGCGGCAGCACGAAGAACGGATCCTTGACCGACAGGTCCGTCAGCCACAATGCGAACGGCGCATGACGCAGTTCAACGGATTCCATCAGCGTCCAGTACAGGGCGATAAAAATCGGCATCTGGATCAGGATCGGGAAGCAGCCGCCTAGCGGATTGACTTTCTCCTGCTTGTACAGCTCCATCATGCCTTGGGACATCTTCTGGCGATCGTCACCAAAGCGCTCGCGCAGTGCCTGCAGCTTGGGTTGCAGCATGCGCATCTTGGCCATGGAGGTGTATTGCGCCTTGGTCAGCGGATACATGGCTCCGCGCACAATCAGGGTGATCAGGATGATGGCCACGCCCCAGTTACCGACCAGGCTGTGCAGGAACTTCAGCAGCTTGAACAGCGGCTGGGCGATGAACCACAACCAGCCGTAGTCAACGGTCAGATCCAGATGCTTGGCCACCGTCGCCATCTCATCTTGCAGCTTGGGCCCGACCCACAGGGTGGCGCCCAGCGAGGCGGAGGCACCGGCGGCCACACTTTGCAGCGGCTCTTTCAGACCGATGATGGCATCCTGATTATTGCTGACGGAACGGGTGTACAGGGTGTTCTTGCCGTTTTCCTCACCCGCCCAGGCGGCAACGAAATAGTGTTGCAGCATTCCGACCCAACCACCTGCCGTTGTGACGTTCAGGTTGTTTTCCTTGATGGTGTCGAATTTTTCTTTCTGGTAGCGGTTTTCGGTGGTGGAGTAGGCGGCACCACGGTAGGCGCTGGCCATCATGGCATGGCTTTGCTGATCCGCCGGTGCTTCGATGGTCTGTTTCAGCTGGCCGTAAAATTGCAGTTCCAGCGGCTTGCTGCTGGTGTTGGTGACCTTGTAGTCGACCCCGACCGTGTATTTGCCTCGGGTCAGCGTGAACTCTTTGCTGAAGGTCACGCCATCGGCATTGGTCCAGGTGAACGGCACGACCAGCTTGTCCTGACCATCAGCCAGGCGATACTCGTTTTGCGCGCTCGTGTAGACGGGGCGACCCTCGGTGCGGCTGTCCGGGCCATCACGGCCAATCAGACCACTCTGGGCGATGTAGAGGCGTCCCGGCTTGTCCATCAGCAGTTCGAAGGGCTCATTGGAGCCTTGAGCGACCGTATGGTTCAGCAGCTTGGCATCGACGATGTCACCCCCTTGCGTATCCACCAGCAGTTCCAGCTGGTCGGAAACCAGCTTGATCAACTGGCGATTGGCCATGGGCGCCTGGTCAGCAGGAACGTCTGTGCTGGCGGCAGAGGCTTGCGGCACAGAAGAGTCAGTTTGGGTCACAGCCACGGGCTGTGGCTTTGGCGCCTTGTCGGCTTGCCACTGTTGCCACAGCAGAAAGCTGACGACCAGCAATCCGATGACAAGTAGGTTACGTTGAGAATCCATAGTTAGTTTCTTCGCTTCTTCGGCTTGGGTTGCGGGACCGGGTCATAGCCCCCAGAGTGTAAGGGGTGACATTTTAATAGACGTTTGGTACCTAACCAAACGCCTTTTATGAGACCGTGCAGGCAGATTGCTTCAATCATGTAGTGCGAGCAGCTCGGATGGAACCGACAGCGGGGCCCAATCAGCGGACTAATCAGCAACTGATACAGGCGTATCAGTTTGACGGCTAGCCATTGCAACGGCGTGACAGGGTGCGCCATAGCTTGGTTACCAAAAGAGAAAGCTCACCATTATCCAGTTCGCCGATCCCGGACTTGGCGATCACGACGATGTCGATGGCCGGCAGCTCATGCTGCTTGTGACGAAAACTCTCCCGAACCAGTCGTTTTACCCGGTTACGCCATACGGCGCGCTTGAGGACTTTCTTCGGTACAGTCAGGCCCAGCCGTGGATGACCGAGTTCGTTGGGTTTGGCAAGTAACGTCAGTTGAGGGGAGGCAGCCCGGACAGGCTCATTGAAGACACGCTTGAAATTTTCGGGAGTTAACAGACGTAACTCCCGGGGAAAGGTGTGATTAGCCATTCACAGTGGTCAGGCGGGCACGACCCTTGGCACGACGGCGAGCCAGAACTTGACGGCCATTCTTGGTGGCCATACGGCTGCGGAAACCGTGAGTGCGATTGCGCTTCAGCACAGAAGGTTGAAAAGTACGTTTCATAGCATTATCCGTTGGTTTTAACTGTACAGTTTGGGATGTTCTGCGAACCGACGCGCCGGCTTACTGCCGAACAGCCCCTGATAAAGAGGGCGAATTCTAAACAGAATAGCTGTGGGCGTCAATCCACAGACAGGCCGGTCCAACGTCGGTTCGGATCCGAACCGACGTTGGACCGGCCGTGTTTTTCCAGGATCCTCGCGGATCAAGGGCATGCATTATACCTGTGGAAGGGGCGCAGGCAAGCGCCGCGGATCCAGGAGGCGTGTCACGAGGATCTGTGGGGCCCGGGCAACGGATCCCATGCCTGGATCTGCCGTTTTGTGGGCTAAATTGTGGTTATTTTGTGGATAAGTTGTGGCTATTCTGCGCTTAACCCCGGTTCTTATTCACAGGGATGGTAAATGTCAAGCGGCTTATTTGACGGCGATCCCGCGTCTTGATCTGGTGATCCCGGGGCCAAAATCGTAGAATATCGGATCTTTGGTCGAGACATTTCTTGGGGAGAATATCGTGACAGCTTCGCTTTGGCAGCAATGCCTGAACCGGCTGCAAGATGAATTGCCTTCCGGCGAATTCAGCATGTGGATCAGGCCTCTACAGGCGGAGTCAGGTGAACGATCCCTCACCCTTTATGCCCCGAATCGCTTCATTCTCGATTGGGTCCGTGATAAATATCTACTGCGGATCAACGGTCTGATCGCCGAGTTTTGTGGTACGGATGCACCCCAGCTGCGTTTTGATATCGGCAGCCGCAGTCAGGCGGCATCCCCTGTGCATAAACCGGCTACGGGCCGTATCACCGCAACGCCAGCCTCCCCAAGCTGGGCGGAAAAGAGTGAACCGAAGCCGGAAATCAATCACAAGAGCAACGTCAACGTGACTTACACCTTCGATAACTTTGTCGAGGGTAAGTCGAACCAGTTGGCGCGCGCGGCGGCCAGCCAGGTGGCGGATAATCCTGGCAGCGCCTACAACCCCCTGTTTCTGTACGGTGGCACAGGCCTGGGTAAGACTCACCTG
Source organism: Pseudaeromonas sharmana (assembly GCF_042649925.1). Taxonomy (NCBI): domain Bacteria; kingdom Pseudomonadati; phylum Pseudomonadota; class Gammaproteobacteria; order Aeromonadales; family Aeromonadaceae; genus Pseudaeromonas; species Pseudaeromonas sharmana. The sequence continues at coordinate 23,450 of NZ_JBHSAF010000005.1, read as the reverse complement.
CTGCACGCGGTTGGCAACGCGATCAAGGATCGCAACCCGGATGCGAAAGTGGTGTACATGCATTCGGAGCGCTTCGTCCAGGACATGGTCAAGGCTCTGCAGACCAACGCCATCGAAGAGTTCAAACGCTACTACCGCAGCGTTGATGCCCTGCTCATCGATGACATTCAGTTTTTTGCCAACAAGGAGCGCTCGCAGGAGGAGTTTTTCCACACCTTCAATGCGCTGTTGGAGGGCAATCAACAGATTATCCTGACCTCAGATCGCTATCCCAAGGAGATCGATGGGGTTGAGGATCGTCTGAAATCCCGTTTTGGTTGGGGTTTGACGGTGGCCATCGAGCCGCCGGAGTTGGAAACCCGCGTCGCCATCCTGATGCGCAAGGCCGAAGAGAGCAAGATTCACCTGCCTGATGAGGTGGCGTTCTTTATCGCCAAGCGTCTGCGTTCCAACGTGCGGGAGTTGGAGGGGGCGCTGAATCGTGTGATTGCCAATGCCAATTTTACCGGCCGCGCCATCAATATAGATTTTGTGCGCGAAGCATTGCGTGACCTGCTGGCGTTACAGGAGAAGCTGGTCACCATCGACAATATCCAGAAGACGGTTGCCGAGTACTACAAGATCAAGGTGGCGGATCTGCTGTCGAAGCGGCGCTCACGTTCGGTTGCCCGCCCCAGGCAGCTCGCGATGGCGCTGGCCAAGGAGCTGACTAACCACAGCCTGCCGGAGATCGGCGATGCATTTGGCGGCCGCGACCACACCACAGTGCTGCATGCCTGTCGCAAGATTGCCGAGCTGCGCGAGGAGAGTCATGACATCAAGGAAGACTACTCCAACCTGATCCGCACCCTCTCATCCTGATAACGGAGCTTTCAGATGCAATTTGTCATTTCACGTGAGACGTTGCTCCGCCCGCTGCAGCTGGTATCGGGCTCTCTGGGGGGGCGTCCGACGCTGCCAATCCTGTCAAATGTGTTGCTGGATGTCAGCGATGGTCGACTGTCGATGACGGGGACCGATCTTGAAGTCGAGATGATCGGCCGGGTTCCTGTCGAACAGAGCCTGGGCGGGCGTACCACAGTGCCTGCCCGCAAGTTGCTGGATATCTGTCGTGGTCTGCCAGACAGTGCCGACATCAGTTTCCAACTGGATGGCGATCGGGTCATTCTGCGTTCGGGGCGCAGCCGTTTCTCGCTGTCGACCCTGCCGGCAGAAGAGTTTCCCAATATCGAGGATTGGGAGTCCCTGCTCGAGTTCGATATCAGCCAGCAAGAGCTCAAACGTCTGATCGAGTCGACCCAGTTCTCGATGGCGAGCCAGGATGTGCGTTATTACCTCAACGGTATGCTGTTTGAGGCGCAAGGTTGCAGCCTGCGAACTGTGTCGACGGATGGTCACCGCCTGGCTACCTGTCGTCGTGATGTCGTAGAGCAGGCCTTGCCGGAACAGCAGTTAATTCTGCCGCGCAAGGGGGTGCTCGAGCTGGTTCGCCTGCTGGATAACGACGACAAGACCATTCGCCTGCAAATGGGCCGCAATAACCTGCGTGCCGTCTCCGAGGGCTTCATTTTCACCTCCAAGCTGGTCGACGGCCGGTTCCCGGATTATCGACGGGTACTGCCACGCAACAGTGACAAGACGGTTCTGGCCGATCGTGAAGCAATGCGTCAGGCGTTTGCCCGGGCAGCCATTTTGTCGAATGACAAGCTGCGCGGTGTCCGTCTCTTCTTGCAACCGAACCTGTTGCGTATCACAGCCAACAACCCGGAACAGGAAGAAGCTGAAGAGTTGCTGGATGTGGTGTACGCAGGTCCCGAATTGGAGATCGGATTTAACGTCTCCTATGTGCTCGACGTGCTGAATACGTTAAAATGTGACCAGATTAAAATCAGTCTGACTGATGCCAATAGCAGTGCGCTACTGGAGGATGCCAGCAGTGATGCGGCCATGTATGTGGTGATGCCGATGCGGCTTTGACCAATGGCATTGCTCAGGTTACAGCTTCACGATTTTCGCAATATCCAACAGGCTGAGTTGCTCCCTGGCAGAGGGCTCAACGTGCTGCTGGGGCGCAATGGGAGCGGCAAAACCAGCCTGCTGGAAGCCATTCACTATCTGGGGTTGGGGCGTTCGTTTCGTACCCATTTGACGAACAGGGTCATCGCCCATGAGGCGAAAGCATTCACCCTGTTTGCCCAGATCGAGCTTGCCCAGCAAGGCACCATTCCGCTGGGCCTCTCCAAGAACCGTAATGGTGAGAGTCAGTTGAAAGTGGCCGGCCGCGCGGCGGACCGGCTGGCGCAATTGGCTGAGTTGTTGCCTCTGCAGTTAATTCATCCTGAAGGATTTGGTTTGCTGACCGCCGGGCCACAACAACGGCGAGCCTTCATCGACTGGGGTGTTTTCCACGTCGACATGGGGTTTTATCCGTTGTGGAGCCGGGTTCGGCGGCTGCTAAAGCAGCGTAATGCACTGCTCAGGCAGAGCCAGCACTATGATCCGTTGGCCTTCTGGGATCTGGAGTTGGCGCGTCTTGGCGCCCAGTTGGCTGATTTAAGGTCGGCTTATTGCGCCGCTTGGTTGCCGTTGTTACAGGAGATCACGCAGGACTTTCTGCCGGAGTATGAGTTCCGGGTTGGGTTCTACCCAGGCTGGGATCGCCAGCGTGAGTTGACCACCCTGCTGGCCGAAGGATTTGAGCGTGACAAGGCGATGGGGCACACCGCCGTGGGACCGCATAAAGCCGACTTGCGACTCAAGGCGAATGGTGTCCCGGTTCAAGATGTGTTGTCGCGGGGACAGTTAAAGTTGCTGGTGTGCGCCATGCGTTTGGCGCAAGGGCTTTATCTGAATCGTTGCAGCGGAAGAGAATGCCTCTTCCTGATAGATGATTTTGCCTCCGAGCTCGACTCGGAGAAGCGGCGTCGTCTGGCCCAGCGCTTAAAGCAATGTGCCAGTCAGGTGTTTATCACCGCAATCGACGAGGCGCCGCTAGCCGACATGATGTCGGAACTAGAGTGCCATCTGTTTCACGTGGAACAGGGTACAATCACCGGATATCAAGCACGAGAGAGCGAGAGTAAGACATGAGTGAAAACACTTACGACTCTTCGAGTATCAAGGTTCTGAAGGGGCTGGACGCGGTTCGCAAACGTCCCGGCATGTACATCGGTGATACCGATGACGGTTCAGGCCTGCACCACATGGTGTTCGAAGTAGTGGACAACTCCATCGACGAGGCTCTGGCGGGTTATTGCACGGCCATCCAGGTCAAGATCCACGCCGACGGTTCCGTTTCCGTTCGTGATAACGGCCGCGGGATTCCGGTCGACATCCACGAAGAAGAGGGCGTCTCCGCCGCTGAAGTCATCATGACGGTGTTGCACGCCGGCGGAAAGTTCGATGACAACTCCTACAAGGTATCTGGCGGTCTGCACGGCGTCGGTGTCTCGGTCGTCAATGCGCTCTCTGACAAACTGTTGTTGACCATCCGTCGTCAAGGCCATGTTTACGAGCAGACCTATTTCCTGGGTGAGCCTGAGGCGCCGCTGAAGCAGATTGGTGACTCCGATCAGACGGGTACCGAAATTCGTTTCTGGCCGAGCCCGACCATCTTCTCGGATACCTTGTTCCATTACGAAATTCTGGTTAAGCGTCTGCGCGAGCTGTCTTTCCTCAACTCTGGTGTGGCGATTCACCTGGAGGATGAGCGGGATAACCGGGAGCAGCATTTTCACTATGAAGGCGGGATCCGTGCCTTCGTCGAGTTCTTGAACCAGAACAAGACGCCGATTCACCCCAAAGCCTTCTACTTCGCGCAAGAGCGTGATGATGGCATCACGGTGGAAGTGGCCATGCAGTGGAATGATTCCTATCAGGAAAACGTCTACTGCTTCACCAATAACATTCCACAACGGGATGGCGGCACACACCTTGCCGGTTTCCGCGCGGCCTTGACCCGTACCTTGAACAACTACATGGACAAGGAAGGCTACAGCAAGAAGGCCAAGACAGCGACATCTGGTGATGATGCGCGGGAAGGTCTGACGGCGGTCATTTCGGTCAAGGTTCCGGATCCGAAGTTTTCGTCACAGACCAAAGACAAGCTGGTGTCATCAGAGGTGAAAACCGCTGTCGAGCAGTGCATGGGCGAGAAACTGGACGAGTATTTGCTGGAAAACCCGGCGGATGCCAAGACCGTTGTGACCAAGATCATCGATGCGGCTCGGGCGCGTGAAGCTGCACGCAAGGCGCGTGAAATGACCCGTCGCAAGGGGGCTCTGGATCTGGCTGGCTTGCCCGGCAAGTTGGCGGACTGCCAGGAGCGCGACCCTGCGCTGTCTGAATTGTACATAGTGGAAGGTGACTCGGCGGGTGGTTCCGCCAAGCAGGGGCGGAATCGCAAATTCCAGGCGATCTTGCCACTGAAGGGTAAGATTCTGAACGTCGAAAAGGCGCGCTTTGACAAGATGCTCTCGTCACAGGAAGTCGCCACCCTGATCACCGCGCTGGGCTGTGGTATTGGCCGTGACGAGTACGACCCGGACAAGATGCGCTACCATAACGTCATCATCATGACCGATGCCGACGTCGACGGTGCACACATCCGTACGCTGCTGTTGACGTTCTTCTATCGTCAAATGCCCGAGCTGATTGAGCGCGGTTATATCTATATCGCCCAACCGCCACTGTATAAGGTCAAGAAGGGTAAGCAGGAACAGTACATCAAGGATGAAGATGTGCTCAATCAGTACCAGACTACGCTAGCGCTGGATGGTGCCAGCCTGCACGTCAATGAATCCGCACCGGGCATTGGCGGCGAACAGCTGGAACGTCTGGTCATGCAGTACCGTGCGGTTGAGGGGCTGATTTCGCGCTTGTCGCGTCGCCTGCCTGAAGCGGTGCTGTCGCAGCTGGTGTATCAACCGGCCCTGACGTTGGAGATGGCGCGCGATCAGGCCGTCGTCGAAGCGTGGGTGGCCAGTCTGCAGCAGGCGTTGCAGGATCAGGGGACCAACGGTTCGCACTTTGCGCTGTCAGTACAGCACAATGTCGAACGTCAGCTCTATCTGCCGCAGATCAGCCTGCGTCAACACGGTATCGATCACCAATATCTTCTGAGCCATGATTTCCTCGTTTCTGGCGAGTATCGGCAGATAGTCACGCTCGGTGAGCAGATCGGCAACTTGATCGAAGAGGGTGGTTTCGTGAAGCGTGGCGAGAAGGTGAAGCCGGTTGGCAGCTTTGTCGAGGCGTTGAACTGGTTGGTGGACGAAGGCAAACGCGGTGTCTATATCCAGCGCTATAAAGGACTGGGTGAAATGAACCCGGATCAGTTGTGGGAAACCACCATGGATCCGAGTACACGTCGCATGCTGAGGGTGACCATTGATGATGCTATCGCGGCTGATCAATTGTTCGCGACCTTGATGGGCGATGCCGTTGAGCCGCGTCGCGAGTTCATTGAAACTAATGCGTTGAAGGTGGCCAACCTCGATATCTGATTAATGAGGTTTGAGGTTACAAATAAAAAGCCAGTCTGCGGGCTGGCTTTTTTTGTATCAGCGTTTCACGTGGAACAACCGGCACCATGATTCAACAATGGGTAAGATGGCCTGCGTTCATCTCCCGCAATGGTATGGCCGGACGGGCCAACGTCACCTGGTTGCGGCCATTGCGCTTGGAGTGGTACAGCGCATTGTCGGCTTCGACTAACCAGTCGGCCGCATTGGCCATCGATTTGGCCAAACAGGCGAGACCAAGACTGATGGTCAAGGTGATCTGTTGACCTTCGTGTTCAATCAGCAGATTGGATATCGCGATACGCAGCCGCTCAGCAACGGCATGGGCCGTGGTAGTGTCGGTATCAAGCAACAAGACACCGAACTCCTCGCCACCATAGCGCCCGGCAATATCGGTATTGCGCAACTCGTGGCGCAGCGTGGCGGATACTCGTCGTAACACAGCGTCACCGGCAGGGTGACCATAGGTATCATTAATCTTCTTGAAAAAGTCGATGTCAAACATCATCAGGGTCACCGGCGAGCTGGTGCGCTGATAGCGCTGGTACTCCAGCCGTAGACACTCTTCCCAGTGGCCACGGTTATACAACCCGGTCAACCGATCGGTAATCGACAATGCCTTGAGCTGTTGGTTGGCCTGTTGTAATCCCAGCTTACCGATAGCGGCGTCCGTCACATCATAGAGAATGATGCAGATATGGTCACAGTTGCCACTGCGTGACAGAAGCGGCATCAGCGTGATGTTTTGATACATCAGTACACTGTGGCCGGTGAAGGGACGAGTGCTGACAAAATCGAACAGCCGGGGGCGCTGTTCCCAGGAGCTGAACACCGGGCTGCGCAGGGCAAAAACCTCTTCAACCTTACGTCGCAGCCAGCCCTCCGGCAGGTCCGGGAACTGCTCGATCAGGCTCTGGCCGCGGATGTGACTGGCTAGATGACCACTGTGGTTTTCCATGAAGCCATTCCACAGTTGCACATGATAGTGACGGTCGATGACCACCAGACCGACATCAATCGTCTGTAGTATGTCCATCAACCAGTGGAAGTCGTCCAGTTCCATCAGATTCATAAGCAGTTACTCGGCAATCAAACTCAATCGTCGTTGTAACGGCGAAAGAGAAGCATCGGTGAACAGTAACAGCAGCGTACACTGAATCTGCTGTGACGGTATGGTGTAGGCCAGGCTGACGCTGAGAGCTTGTTGCGGCTGCTCCTGATTGAGCAGACTGCTCTCGGACGGTTTAACCAGCGCCGGGTGACTACGGCTAAACCTGAGGCCCAGTAAATCGGACAAGCCAAGCAATAAGGTACCCGACAGCATGCTTGAGAGCTCGATCAACAACGACTGGCGATCCTCGCCAACCTCTTCATCAAATCCCATCAATGGCGCAATGCGGCTGATGTCATCCTGCAAAAAGTGGATCAGGCATTCACCGGAGATGGACGAGCCGATAAAGCCTTGGCTGACGACCATGTTGCCTTCCTCCTCTAGCCACTGACCCATCTTCTGCTGCAGCTGCGCTGTGCTGATCAGCCTAACTTGCGGAATTGGCAGATGAATAAACAGATTCAGCAGATCGGCCAATTGGCGAGCCGCTTGGCCCATGGCGATGTTGACGATCTCTTGCAGGCTCTCTTCATACCCAATTTTCTCTTCCGTGGGGCGAGAGACAACGTGGGCGCTGTGATCCATGCTGGCGTTGAAGACGCCACATTGACGCAGCGTCGACAGCAGTTGGTCCTGCTGTAAAGGTTTTTGTAAAAAGGCGAGGGCGCCGAGGGAGAGAATTCGCTGATGAGCCTGAACCTGAATATCACCCGACACGACAATTACCAGGGTGTTGAGTTGTTCGTTGCGGATCGCCTCCAGAACCTGATAACCATCGATGCCTGGCATATTGAGATCGAGGAACAACAGTTCGCCATGCCCCTGGCGTAACAGTTGCAATGCCTCCTCTCCATGGCTGGCAGTGAGAATTTCGCGCGACAACCCGGCCGGCAAGCTGCGGATCAGCTGTTGCCGCGCAAAACGCGAATCATCACAGACTATAACGGAGTCCAACATAGGCATTGTTCAAAATGGATACAAGTTTCTATTGTGTCACGGTTGCAAGTGAAAACAATCCTTCAGGCGGTGAAGTGAGTGCCGCATCTAATTACGCCACGTATCGGCCAGTTCGTCGATGGTTTGCGCGAGGATTTGAATTCCTGCCGCAACATTATCTGGATGCTGGGCGTAATTCAGACGCATGCACTCCTGCTGATGTCGCCACTGCGGGTCTTGGATTCCAGCGAAGAAGTAATGACCGGGTACCAGAATCAAGCCTCGCTCTTTCAGTCGTTGATACAGCTCCTGGCTGTGGATTGGCAGACCTTCAAACCAGAGCCACAAAAACAGGGCACCTTCCGGTTTGTGAATGCGCAGGCGCGGTGCCGGAATGGCCTGCTGTAACAGGTCGACCGTCTGCCAGGCCCGCTGCTCATAGAAAGGACGGATGATGTCGCGGCTGAGGCGAATGATTTCGCCATTGTCGACCCACGGACGCATCAAGGTGGGTCCTATTCCACCGGGTGCCAGGTTGATAATTCCCGACAGGTTACCGAGTGCCTGAATCACGGTCGGCGGGGCAATGACGATGCCACAGCGTGCGCCGGGCAACCCGAGCTTGGATAGGCTCATGCACAAGATGGTGTTGTCGTTCCAGAACGGTGTGACATCGCTGAAGATGATGTTGGGAAAGGGGGTACCGTATGCGTTGTCAATCAGCAGCGGAATGCCTTTGGCCCGCGCAATTTCATCCAGGTGCAGGATCTCCTCATCAGTCAGCACATTTCCCGTCGGATTGGTGGGCCGTGATACACAGATCAAACCTATGTCGTCAGTCACGTCGAGGGTGTCGAAATCGATGTGATATTTGAATAGGCCATCGTCCAACAGACTGATGCTGGGTTTGCCAGCAACAAACATCTCTTCACAGAGCGCCGAATCGGCATAACCTATGTATTCGGGGGCCAGAGGAAACAGCACTTTTTTCTTCTGCGTCGCGAAATCCCCGGCCAGGAGATTGAACAGATAAAAAAAGGCGGTCTGACTGCCGTTGGTCAGGGCAATGTTGTCAGCGCTGATGGGCCAGCCATATTCGCGTTGCAACAAGCCGGCCAACGCGGTTGTAAAACTGTCTTTACCCTTGGGACCGTCATAGTTCGCCAGCGCCTGCAGCAGGTCGCCATCGGCCAGCTGCTGTGCCATCTGTTGGCTGAATGCCGTCTGCATCTCCGGTATGGCGGCAGGATTGCCACCCCCGAGCATGATGGCATCGGGATTCAGCAGCCCCTGGTTCAAGTCATCCATTAATTGGGTAATACCGGCGTGGCGAGTGAACTTTTGACCGAAAAGCGAGTAATCCATAACAGGCGGGTCCAGTGGTGAAGACACAATAAAAGGCACTGTTTTAGCTTGCTGAGCCGAGGTGTCAACCCCCGTCTGCAACAAAGCGGTTGTTTCACGTGAAACAGGGCGTCCGCCACAATCGATCTGCTGGTTATTGATGCCAAGGGGTCTACATTTCCTGGTGTTATCAGCTGCAAAAAATAAAAAACCCGGAGTAAATCCGGGTTTTTTGGGGTTTTAACCTATTACTTCTGTAGTAGCGAGATATCGGCAACTTCCAGGAACAGATTGCGCAGACGCGCCAGCAGTGTCAGGCGATTCAGACGCAGAGCGGCATCGTCGGCCATGACCATGACCTGTTCGAAGAAGATATCGACAACATCGCGCAACGCGGCCAATGCGGTCAGCGCCTGCTGATAGTCACCCTTGGCAAACACCGGGGCCAGTTCGGCTTCCATCTCGGCAACCTTGGCGGCCAACGCCTGTTCGGCACTGTCGTGCAACAACTGGCTGTCGACGGCATCGTTCAGGGTGCCATCGAACTTGGCCAGGATGTTGGAGACACGCTTGTTAGCCGCTGCCAGCGCCTCGGCCGCATCCAGAGTGCGGAAATGACTGACCGCTTTCACGCGACGGTCAAAATCGGCTGGACGGGTTGGGCGACGTGCCAGAACGGCTTGAATCACATCAACCTCAATGCCCTCGTCTTGATAGGCGGCACGGAAGCGTGCCAGCATGAAGTCGATGACCTCGTCGGCCACCTTGGCGTTCGTCAGCTTGCTGCCATACAGCTCGGCAGCCTTGGCGACCAGAGTATTCAAGTCCAGATCCAGTTGCTTCTCGACAATGATGCGCAGGGTGCCGATGGCGGCGCGACGGAGGGCAAACGGATCTTTATCCCCCTTCGGAGCCTGGCCAATACCAAAGATACCAACCAGGGTATCCAGCTTGTCCGCGATGGCAACCGCACAGGCGACCAGCCCCTGAGGGAGGGCGTCACCAGCAAAGCGCGGCATGTATTGCTCGTTGAGCGCAACAGCGACGTCCTCGGCCTCGCCATCGTGGCGAGCATAGTGCATCCCCATGACGCCCTGTGTATCGGTGAATTCCATCACCATCTGGGTCATCAAGTCACACTTGGAGAGCAGACCGGCACGGGTGGCATGCTCGACGTCGGCACCAATCTGGGCGGCGATGAAGGCACTGAGCTCGGCAATGCGCACGGATTTATCCTTGAGCGTTCCGAGTTGTTGCTGGAACAAGACGGTTTCCAGCGTTTCCAGGCGTGCAGAGAGCGGTTGCTTCTTGTCGGTTTTGAAGAAGAACTCGGCATCAGACAAGCGTGGACGAACTACCCGTTCGTTACCGGCGATAATCTGGGTCGGATCCTTGGAGTCGATGTTGCTGACGAAGATAAAATTCGGCATCAACTTGCCAGCCGCATCGTAGACCGGGAAGTATTTCTGGTCACCCTTCATGGTGTAAACCAGCGCTTCTGCCGGAACATCAAGGAAGCGTTCTTCGAAGGTGGCTGTCAGGATCACTGGCCACTCGACCAGGGACGTGACTTCCTCAAGCAGAGACTCATCAATGTCTGCAATACCGCCCAATTTTGCTGCCGCGGCCTCGGCTCCGCTCTGGATGAAGGCCTTGCGGCGGGCAAAGTCGGCGATGACCTTACCGCGCTCCTCCAGCAGGGCGGGGTATTGGTCGGCATGACTGATTTCGAACGCGGCTTCTCCCATGAAGCGGTGGCCGCGGATCGTCCGTGCCGAGCTCAGACTCAGAACCTCACCCTCGATCAATTCGCTTCCGAACAGCATACAAAGCGTGTGTACCGGACGAACGAACTGGGTACGGCTGGCGCCCCAGCGCATCAGCTTCGGAATCGGCAGATTGGCCAACGCGGTGGCGGTCATCTCGGCGATCAGGGTGCGGGTCGGTTGACCGGCGACCGTGGCACGATACACCAGCCACTCGCCTTTATCGGTAACCAGGCGTTCAGCCTGTTCGACTTCGATGCCATTTGAGCGGGCCCAGCCGGCAGCGGCCTGAGTTGGCTTGCCATCAACAAAGGCGGCACTGACAGCCGGACCACGTTTTTCGACCTGCTTGTCGTTTTGTGTAGTTGCCAGTTGATGAATTTTCAGCGCCAGACGGCGCGGAGCGGCAAACCATTCGACTCGCTCAAAGGCCAGCTCGGCCTTGGTCAATTCCTGAGTGAAATTCTCGGCGAAGGCTTCTGCCAGCTTGCGCAATGCTTTTGGCGGCAGCTCCTCGGTGCCGAGTTCAATCAATAGATTCTCAGTAACCATGCTTACACCTTCTCCTTGCACATCGGGAAACCCAGCGCTTCACGGGCGGCAAAATAGGCCTCGGCCACCGCCTTGGACAGGGCGCGAATACGCAGGATGTAGCGCTGACGCTCGGTAACCGAAATGGCATGGCGCGCGTCCAACAGGTTGAAAGCATGAGCCGCTTTCAGGATGCGCTCATAAGCAGGGAGTGGCAGCGGTGTCTCCAGGCCCAGCAAGTGCTGGCACTCCTTTTCACACTGTTCAAACATCTGGAACAGGAAGGGGACATCGGCATGCTCAAAGTTGTAGGCGGATTGTTCCACTTCATTTTGATGGAAAACGTCGCCATAGGTAATCTTGCCCAGCGGGCCATCCGCCCAGACCAGATCATAAATGCTGTTAACGCCCTGGATATACATGGCCAGACGTTCGAGGCCATAGGTGATCTCGCCGGTCACAGGCGCACACTCCAGGCCACCTACTTGCTGGAAGTAGGTAAACTGGGTGACTTCCATGCCGTTGAGCCAGACTTCCCAGCCCAGGCCCCAGGCGCCGAGCGTCGGGTTTTCCCAGTTGTCTTCGACGAAACGAATATCGTGGATCTGCGGATCGAAGCCCAGCTCGCGCAGTGAGCCCAGATAGAGCTCCTGAATGTTGGCAGGCGACGGCTTCAGAATCACCTGGAACTGATAGTAGTGTTGCAGGCGGTTCGGGTTTTCACCGTAACGACCATCGGTCGGACGGCGTGATGGCTGGACATAGGCGCAGTTCATCGGCTCCGGGCCAATGGCGCGCAGGAATGTCATTGGATGGGAAGTACCGGCACCCACCTCCATATCGAGGGGCTGCACGATAACGCAACCTTGCCTGGCCCAGTAGTCTTGAAGGGTCAGGATCAGTCCCTGAAAGGTCTTGATATCGAATTTCTGCATGATTTTGTTCGCGCGTTGGGTTCAGTGCATACTGAGCGGAAATGAAACCGCCAGAGTATAACGCCTGCATTGGCCGGAATATAGGCTGAAATGGCTATCTGGCGGCAAAGTGCCGCAGTTTGTGGGCAAAATCGGGCCTGACAGCCGGAATGGGAGGGTTGAATGCAAGGTCGTTGTCCCTGGGTAACCCAGGATGCGGAGTACATTGCCTATCACGACACTCAGTGGGGGCGTCCGGTCAATGACAGCCGTGAGCTGTTCGAGAAACTGTGTCTGGATGGCCAGCAGGCGGGCTTGTCCTGGATCTCCATCCTCAAACGTACCGACGGTTACCGTCGGGCTTTTGCCGACTTCGATCCACATATTATCGCGGCCTTTGGCCCGGCGGACGTTGAACGTCTGTTGCAGGATACCGGGATTATTCGCAACCGGCTGAAAGTTGAGGCGATCATCAAGAATGCGCGCGCCTACCTGGCGATGCAGCAGGAGGGTATCGATTTTGCCGAGTTTCTATGGCAGTTCGTCGGTGGCAGGACTCGAGTCAATCGCTGGGCCAGTATGCGCGAAGCTCCGACGTCGACTCCGGAATCGGATGCGATGTCCAAGGCACTGAAAAAACGCGGATTCAGCTTTGTCGGGACCACCATCTGCTACGCGTTCATGCAAGCTGTCGGCATGGTGAATGACCATGAGCTGGGTTGTCCCTGCCATCAGGCGTGCATTGAGGCGGCGCGGGTGGAGGGACGGTTATGACCAGCATCCTGGTGCCCCATGCGCGGATCCTGGCCCTCAAGCTGGATGGTAAGGGCGGCGCCGAGACATTGCAGTCAGGGTGGCCGTTCCCGGATAGTGCCACCTGGTTGCATCTGGATTATTCGGCTCCGGAGGCGTATCAGTGGCTGAAAACCACCACCTTGCTGCCGGAGGAGGTGCGTGAGTCGCTGCAGGGGGAGAGCAATCGCCCCAAGCTGGTCAAAGTTGACGGCGGCCTGTTGCTGACGCTGCGCTGCTTGTACCGGCAGCATGGCAGCCAGCGTGCGCATATGGAGGCCATCCGTATCTTCGTCACGCCCCAACTGATCATTTCGACGCGTCGCCGGCACATCCAGGCAGCCGAAGAGATAGTGCAGGATCTGGCACGCCATGCCGGCCCGCTGAATTGTGCCGACTGGCTGGTTGACCTGTGTGAGCACATCACGGCGCAGGCTGGCGATCTGCTGGACGACTTCCAGGAGCAGATTACCAAGCTGGAACAGAGTCTACTGGCGGAGCGAAGCATCGAGCGGGCTGAATTGACGACCATTCGGCAGCAGCTGATCGTGCTGCGCCGTTACCTGGCGCCGCAGCGTGATCTGTTCAGTCGCCTGTCGAATGAGAAGATTGCCTGGCTGGAGGCCGACGATCAGCGCCACCTCGGCGAAATTGCTGGCCGCCTCAGTCGGTGGCTGGATGATCTGGATGCCAGCAGCGCCCGCTGTGCCTTATTGGCCGATGAACTGCATGCTCGCACTGCCGAGTTGATGACGCGGCGGACCTATGTCATGTCGATGCTGGCGATGGTGTTTTTGCCGGCGACATTCTTGACCGGGCTTTTTGGGGTGAATCTGGGAGGGATCCCGGGAGGCGAGTCTGCCCAGGGATTTGCTACCTTTGTCCTGATCCTGGTGGGCCTCATCATAGCGCTTGGCATCTGGCTCTGGCGTCATCGCTGGTTGTGAGGGGTCAGGCACCTTTGCGGATCAGGTAACGATACGGTGTGGCATCCGTCTGGCTGGCCAGCAAGGTGTGGTCCATATGGCGGCAGAAGCTGGGAATGTCGCGGACGGTTGCCGGATCATCAGCCAGAATCAGCAGCGTTTCTCCGGGCTGCATGCCGCGGACCGTCTTGCGTACCATCATGACCGGCTCTGGACAGCGCAAGCCAAGCGCATCTAGATGATGGGTGGCAGAGGTGAAGTCATAGGCCATTTTTTATCCTCCGACAGCAGGGGCGGCCATGATACTCCGCTGTCGGATGGGATCAAGCCGGATTGGTCGCGGGTTTCCACAGGGCGGCATCCAGGATCGACCACAGGTGGATGATCCAGCCCAGCCAGACCAGCCACAACAGTCCGGCCAGTAGAAACTGAACCACCGCCATCAACAGACGCCCCTGCACCAGTTGTCCAAGTCCCGGGATAAAGAAACTGCACAGTGCGGCGATGACATTGCCGGCAGAGCCCTGTCCTGACATAGCGTATTCCTCTTTCCGTTAGCGGGTATGCCACCAGTCTAAAGATCCGATCCTGATTATGCTACCTCGACAAGGCAGCAGACGGACAGACCGAGCACCCGGCCAAGGGGCTTCGCCACTGGATTGTCGGCGCGCAGCGCGGCTGAGTGCTATCCGGTCCCGCAGGGGCGAATGCCGCGTGATAGCGTCGCGCGTTCGCATCGCTGCATCACGACTTGACCGTCACTGCCGGCGTGATATGGTCGATAAATAACCTGTCATCGCTGACAGTGCGTTATTTTTCGGTCGCGCATCAGGGCGCCTGTGCGTGATATTACTCGATGCGGTAATGGGGGCACGGCCCTGTTTCCGGAGCAGGAAATAATATATTTATCTTTGTATTTCATATGGATATGAAATCTGCTTCCAGCGTGTCAATCAATATATTGCACAGGTGATGTCGTGACTGAATACCGACGGTCGCTGCGTGGTTGGCGAATTAATCGGCACTGTCATGAATGACGAAAATAGGCATACACCAGGGAGGGTGAGGTATGTGGCTGGGATATTGGGGGCGGTTAAAGGCCTATGCCTGGTTGGCTGTGTCGGTATTTGTACTCTTGATGTTGCAAAGCCCGATCGGATCGCCAGGCGGCTGGTTGGCGGCGTTATTGTTAATCGGCATCGCTGTCTGGTGGGAGTTGGCTGACTATCCGGAGAGCTGATATCAGTGCTCCGCGCCCGGTTGCCACTCGGCCTGAACGGCCCGAATCGCCTGGGCCAGACGTTGTGCCGTTTCTGCCGCGTCGCCGTTGGCATCGGCAAAATAGTTGGCTAACACCTCCTGGAGGGCCTGCTGCACGCGAGGTGGCGTCGCCATGCCTTCGGCAACACTGGGGACCAGGCTGCCATCCCGCTCTGCCCGTTGCAGTGCTTGTGCTGCGTCTTTGCCACAGCGATCGAACCCGTTCAGCTCCATGTCAGCCAGGACCGGGATCGAGCCCTTGAGGCGGTTGAAATCGCGCTGGAACTCCGGAGTCATCAAGAGCTCGGCAAGACGCTGTTGCGCCTGATCTTGACGGCTTTGCGGTTGCCTGAACAGCGCCAGCGAATCGAGGTTGTAACTGAAGCGGCCGGCCGTGCCAGGTGCCGGCAGACAGCGGATACGTTGCCCCGGGATTTCTCCGGCGGCGATCAGCTCTCCCTTGGTCCAGTCGCCCATCAATTGCATCGCCGCCTGGCCGTCTATCAACATCTGGGTGGCCTGATTCCATTTCAGGCCAACGTGGTTTGCCGGCAGGAAGGTTCTCAGGCTATGAAAGCGGCGCAGTACTTGCTGCATCTGTTCGCCAGTCAGTACCTTGGGCTCGAGATTGACGAAGGCCCGGCGATAGAAGTCGCTGCCGCCTTCGCCCAGAGCAATCGATTCGAACAGGATCGCCAGTTGCCAGGGATCATCGCCCATCGCCAACGGCGTGATACCCGCAGCTTTGAGTTTGCTGGCGACGAGCAACAGTTCAGACCAGGTTCGGGGCGGGGTCAGCTTGTGTCGATCGAAAATCGGTTGATTCAGCCATAACCAATTAATGCGGTGAATGCCCACCGGTACCGCGATCATCTGGCCCTGATGATTCAGGGTGGAACTGACAAACGGATACAGCCGCATGTCCCACTGGCCGCGACGTGCCAGATCGCTGACCGGGCGCAAGAAGCCCAGCCGGGCCCACTCATGCAGTTCTACCCCCTTGAGGTGGGCTGCCTGTGGCGGGTGACCGGCCAACGTGCGGCTGCGTAGCACCAGCATGGCCGAACCGCCGCCACCACCGTCGATGGCGGCGTCAACCCAGCGGTTTCCCTGGGCCTGCCAGCGCTGCTTGAGGACATTGGCCGCCTTGGCTTCCCCTCCGGCCGTCCACCAGTGCAGCACTTCAATCGAGTGACCGGCGGCCTGAGCCCGGGGGAGTGCGAGCGCGCACAACAGCAGTGCCGATAAATATCTCATCAGTGCCTCGGCAGCGACAGAACAGCCTGCAGGCCACCTTGCGGACGGTTTTCCAACACCAGGTCGCCGCCATGGGCATGGGCAATACTGCGTGCAATCCCAAGGCCGAGGCCTGTACCGGGCAGATCGTGATTCAGTCGGTAGTAGGGTTCGAAAATCTTTTCCAGCTGATCGGCTGGCAGTCCGGGCCCCTCATCAATGAAATAAAGAATGACCACTTCCGCCTCGAGCTGCTCTTCTATGTCATCCATGACGATGACTCGCACCCGGTCACCATATTTGATCGCATTTTCAGCGAGGTTGCCGATGCAGCGTTTAAGTGCCAGCGGTTTGCCGCGGTAAGGTTTCTTGCAGCGCCCTTCTATCAGCATCTTTGCCTCACCCCGCAGGTTGTACCCTTCGGCAATCTGCTCCAGCAGCTGATTCAAGTCGATGACTTCGATGTTCTCATGAATGTCGGTGTCTTTTACCGTCTGCAAGGCCCCTTTGACCATCATCTCCAAATCATCGAGATCCTTGCTGAATTTGACAATTTGCTCCTCATCTTCCAGCAGCTCGACGCGCAGTCGTAACCGGGTGATCGGTGTCTTGAGATCGTGGGAAATGGAGCTGAACAGCCGCTCCCGATCATCAATATAACGACGGATCCGGTGTTGCATGACGTTGATGGCACGGGTTACAGCCACGATTTCACTGGCGCCCTCTTCCGGGAGAGGCGGTTGGTCTATGTCCTTACCGAGCATGACGGCTGCGGATGCCAAGCGGCGTAGCGGGCGGGTTTGCCAGCGGATGAGTGCGAAGGTGAACAGAAACAGGATCGCGGTCAGTAACACGATGAAACGAAATTGATGCGGTGGCAGGTTGCCATCTTCCAGCGTCATATAGGGAGCAGGCAGCAGGGCAGCCAGGTAGAGCCATTCTCCCTTGCTGATCTGCGTCTGGATGACCAATACCGGGGGATTCAAGGGCTCGATCAGCAAGGTGTGTTGCGCCCAAGACAGCGGCAAATCTTTCAGGGCGGTCTGATCGTTGAAGACGCGCAAGGTATCCGGAGAGGCGAAGTCTGCCTGGAGTGCGAGGTTGTAGCCCAGTTTATGATGCAGGACGTTGCGTACCTCGTTGACCACCAGATGCTTGCGCATCGAGTCGGCGATACTGGTGACATGGATAGGCGCCGGATTCAACGAGACAAAAAAGCGACTGCCGCCCATATTGCGCAGTTGCTCGAGGGCAAGCTGGCGGTATTGAGAGGGCAGAGACTGGAAGAAGGTCACTGTGGAGGCTGCAGACTGTGCCAGATTGCGCGTCGCGGTGAGCATGCCATCCAGCTCATGTTTTTGCAGCTGCTGTCGCCAGAGTCCGGAGATCAGACTTTGTGCCAGGACGATGGCCAGCAGTAGCAACCATAGCATCCGCGACAGCAAGGAACGGGGGTAGAAGAGATTCAGCAGTCGCTTAATCTTCATGACTGACTTCGGCAATCAGCATATAGCCGCTGCCACGTATCGTCTTGATGATGCGCGGGCTCTTGCCGTTGTCACCCAGCTTTTGGCGCAAGCGGCTGATCTGTACATCAATGCCACGCTCCATCGGCAGTGTTTCCCGTCCGCGGGTGGCGTCACTGATGCTATCGCGGTCCAGCACTTGTCCCGGGTGCTGCAAGAACAGCGACAGCAGCAGGAAGTCACTGCCGGTCAAATCCATCTCACCACCGTCGTCATTAATCAGATGCTGACTCAGGGTGTCGAGAACCCAGTCAGCAAAGCGGATGCGGCGTCCGCTCTCACGCTCGGGCTGCCGGAACTCGGCACGGCGCAGCAAGGCCTTGATGCGCGCCATCAATTCGCGGGGGCTGAATGGCTTGGCGATGTAATCATCGGCGCCCAGCTCCAGACCGATCACTCTGTCGGCCTCATCCGATGCTGCAGTCAGCATGATGATTGGAACCTGTGAGGTGCGTCGAATCTGTTGGCACAGACTGAAACCATCATCGCCCGGCATCATGATATCCAGGATAATCAGGTCAGGCTGGTTATCGGCGAGCAGGCGGTACATCTCCCCGCCTTCAGAGGCGGCCAGCACTTCAAATCCAGCCCGTTGCAGGTATTCTTGCAACAGTTCACGGATCTCCTGATCATCATCAACGATGAGGATTTGTTTTCCTTTCGCCATCTCGTCTCAATCCCAGCGGATAAGTGCGCAGATTGAACACATTTGTTGACAAAAATGCAAGGAACAGGCCGGGTAGTTGTGATTATTCGATCGCTTGCGACCTCATACAGCGTGC
Organism: Pseudaeromonas sharmana; assembly: GCF_042649925.1. Taxonomy (NCBI): domain Bacteria; kingdom Pseudomonadati; phylum Pseudomonadota; class Gammaproteobacteria; order Aeromonadales; family Aeromonadaceae; genus Pseudaeromonas; species Pseudaeromonas sharmana. Next base: position 4,804 of record NZ_JBHSAF010000005.1, on the reverse strand, counting down.
AGTTGGCAACTGAAGGTCCGGTTCGACACTCTCATTACGGACTCAGCTCGGCTAGACAGTAAAATCAAGCCGCTTAGCTTGGTTGTTCCAATAAGGTGGCAATGCCCTGCCCGAGCCCGATACACATGCTGGCTAACCCCAGGGGGAGTTGTCGCTTGCGCATCTGGTGGCAGAGCGTGGTGAGTAACCGAGCCCCGGAGCACCCTAATGGGTGACCCAACGCAATGGCACCCCCATTCAGATTGAGCCGATCTTGCCAGTGCTCACCGATGTTGAGTGCGCGTAGACACGCCAGGGTTTGTACGGCAAATGCCTCATTGATTTCCAGCAGTGGAATATCGGTCAGTGCCACTCCGCGCTGCGACAGTATTTTCTTGATCGCCGGGACGGGACCCAACCCCATGCATGCCGGATCGCATCCGACCACACTCAAGGCCGTGATTCTGGCTAACGGCTGTAACCCATACTCCCGAGCCGCGTCTGCGGACATCAGCAACAAGGCCGCGGCACCATCGGATAGGGCGGAGGCATTGCCCGCCGTAATAGTGCCATGCTGTGGATCGAACACCGGCTTTAAACTGGCCAGGTTTTCCAGTCTGGCATCGCGCCGGATCACCTCATCCTGAGATATTAATGTCAGGCCGCCCTCCATGTTGTGTCCCTCCAGCGGCACTATTTCTTCCGCCAGATCGCCTCGCTCGCAGGCCTGAGAGGCCAACTGATGTGAGCGCAGGGCAAATGCGTCCTGCTCATCGCGACTAATATGATATTGCCTGCCCAGCAATTCGGCCGTGATACCCATCAGGGTGGATCCTTGTGCCATGCGACGATACAGTCCGGGGTGGAAGTCGATCCCCTGTTGCATCGGCAGATGGCCCATGTGTTCGACACCGCCGACCAGACAGACTCGGGCATCGCCAACCCGGATAGCCCGACTGGCATCGTGCACTGCCTGCATGGACGAGCCGCATAGCCGGTTGACGGTGACACCTGGCACCGACGTAGGTAGCCCGGCTAACAGCAGGCTGTTGCGCGCCAGATTGAACCCCTGTTCTTGAGTCTGCTGTACGCATCCCCAATAGACGTCATCAATCTCTTTGGCGGGTAGCTCGGGGTGACGTTGTAGCAGGACCTGCATCAGATGGGCAGAGAGTGTTTCGGCACGAATATGGCGAAATGCACCATGCCGTGAGCGCCCCATGGGTGTACGCACTGCATCGATAATGACCACATCACACATGACGCCTCCTAATAGAAGTGGGCTCCCTGTTGCACCATGCGATGCAGTGTTTCAGGTACGATGTACAGCGCTCCCTGCGCGGCACGGTGCTCTGCCGCTGCGATGTAGTGCGCTAGCCCCCATTGCTGCAGATACCGGAATGGACCACCACGGAAGGCCGGAAAGCCCAACCCCAACAGCAACGCCATATCTCCCTCGGCCGGGGTCGCGATAATGCCTTCTTGCAGGCAGCGCACCGCCTCATTGAGCAGGGGAATCATCATGCGCTCACTCAGTTCTTGTTCGGTGATGGCTCCCATCGTCGGTGTGTCCTGGATCTGAGGCCACTCCGGATTGGGGTAGTGCGCCTTGCCATCATCAGGATAAAGATAGAAGCCGCCGCCATTCTTCTTGCCATGCCATCCCAGTTTGATCAGCGCCTCCATCCCATCCGCTGCGGGTAGTCCCATGCGCTCCGGATAGCCGGCCGCCAGGATCTGCGTGGCATGCTGCGCTGTATCCAGGCCTATGGTATCAAGTAGCCTTGCCGGTCCCATTGGCCAGCCAAAATACTGTTCCATCACGGCATCAATCTGATAAGGGCTGATCCCTTGGCTGAGTAAGTGCCGGAAAGCGCTCAGGTAGGCGAATAGAACGCGGTTGACGAAGAAGCCCGGACAGTCATTGACGATGATTGGCGTTTTTCCCAAGGCTAGCGCGAAGGCCACCACCTCGGAAAGCGCGGCCTGGCTGGTGTGTGGCCCGCGGATAATTTCAATCAGCGGCATGCGCGGTACCGGATTGAAAAAGTGCAGGCCGCAGAATCTGTCCGCTGCCGTTAGGCCAGAAGCCAGCTGAGTAATGGGAATTGCCGAGGTGTTCGTGGTCATCAGAGCACCTGGAGTGAGCTGGCGCTCGGTTTCTTGTAACAGCCTCTGCTTGAGGCTGACATTTTCGCTGACCGCTTCAATCGTGATATCGCTGTCAGCCAATGTTCTGTCATCCAGGGTGCCATGGAGCCGGGATAGGCATTGCGCCATCTGAGCTGCGGTGAGGCGTGCTTTGGCTAAATCGCGCTCCAGCAGTTCCCCCACCTGATGACAACATTGTTGCAAGGCGTCGGGGCGAATGTCTTTAATCCAGACCTCACACTGCTGGCGCAGGCATTGGTAGGCAATACCGGCTCCCATGATGCCGGCGCCGATGATGCTGACGCGGTGAACGGCCGTCGGCGCGGACAGGGAGCGAGCCTTATTTTTGACGTGCTGCTCATTCAGGAAATTGCCGACCAAGGCCTCGGCCTGGGGAGTTCGGGTCAGGATGAGAAAATGAGCGCGCTCTGTCTCCAGTGCCTGCGCAAAAGACTGCTGGTGGCTGCTGAGCATCGACTGCATGGCGTGGAACGGAGCAGGATAGTGGGCGCTGACTCGCTGCTTGAGTCTGGCGGTCACCAGTTGCATGATGAGGCTGAGCTCGGGCTCGGGGTAAGAGAGGGGTTGTTGTTTCCGCTGCCGATGCTGATGCCAGTTCAAGGTGCCATTCACCGCCGCAGTCAGCATTTTTTTCGCCTCAGTCAAGATGTGATCGGGCGGTGAAATGGCATCGATCCACCCAAGGCTTAACGCCTGGTCAGGGTTCACCTCTTCCCCCCCAATGATCAGGTCGAGTGCTGGTTCCAGACCGATCAGTCGAGGCAGGCGTACTGATCCCCCCCAACCGGGCATGATGCCGAGCCGAGTCTCCGGTAAACCGATACGTACCGATGGCTCGGCGAGACGAAAATCGGTGCTCAGCGCCAGCTCACATCCGCCACCGAGGACATGGCCATTTAAGACACTGATAGTCGGAAACGGTAGCGTCTCGAGACGACAAAAAAGCCGATTGACCTGGGTAAGCCAGAGCTCGAGTTCTGATTCTGGTAGTGCAAACAAACCGAGAAACTCATGCACGTCTGCACCAACGATGAAATGTGATTTGCCAGAGCGGATAATTAACCCCTGCGTATCGGGGGAATGCTCCAGCATCTGGATGACATCTTCCAATTCGGTGAGTGTTCGTCTATCTAGCTTGTTGACTGAGCTGGCTGCAGAAAACGTCAGTGTCGCAAACCCGGCGTTGTCCTGTTCCAAGTGTAGTGATGTGCCGTCATATGACATAGGCTTCCCCTTACGCAGGGAGAAACGGTGGGCTTGCTTACAACTATGGAAATCAGCAACAGGTTTTTCAACGCTGTTTTAAACATTTGTTTAACATTTTAGACGTTCAGAATCATTATCGAGAGTGAGTAGACGTGGTCGACATTGAGGGCAGTTACCCGGTTCCTGCTAGCGAATTAAGTGACAGCGAAGAAATTCAAAAGAGTCGCTTTATTACACTGTTACGGCATACGCCTGGGCGTGATGCCGCGCGGCGCTGGCTGGATGAAGTGCGTTATGCACATCCACAAGCGCGACACCATTGCTGGGCAATGGTCTGTCGGGAACCATGGCAGGGACAAGGCTATGGTTTCAGTGATGATGGTGAGCCATCAGGCACAGCAGGAAAGCCCATCTTGGCACAACTGCTGGGTAGTGGGCTTGGCGAGGTGACGGCGGTTGTCGTACGGTATTATGGCGGTATCAAGCTGGGCACGGGTGGGTTGGTCCGAGCGTATGGCCAAGGGGTTTCGAAGCTACTGCGTGACATACCAACGCGTATCCATGTTCCCATGAGGACATTCAATTTAAGCCACAAGTATGATGAGACCCTGCTGTTGGAATGGGGCATGTCGCAATGTGGCGCCGAGATAATTGCCGTGGAGTATCTACAGGAGGTCAGGTTGATGGGGCGTTGTCCGGCGCATCAGTGTGAGCAATTTAGTCGGCTTTTATTGGAGCATAGTCAAGGGCGGTTGCAGGTCGAATGGGCTGTGGAGTCGGAGTTAGCATGACAGAGGCACGTGTGCAGGATTCAAAGCAGCGCTCGCTGCTGGTGTGGTATTCCAGCTATGAGGGTCAAACTCGCAAGATCGCAGAATACATATGTAATCAGGAGCCTGATTATCGAGTGGATTGGTGTCGACTGGACGAGACCCCTGAGGCTGCGCTCGATAGCTATGATCGGATATTGGTTGCAGCCTCAATCCGATATGGACATTTTCCATCGGCCTTGCGCAATCAGGTGCGACATCATTTTAAAGCTTTGGCAAGTAGCGAGGCGGCATTTATAGCGGTATGTCTAACTGCACGTAAGGCAGGCAAAGATACTCCGGATACCAATGCCTACGTTCGTAAGTGGTTGCACACATCGCCATGGCGGCCGAAGCACTGCGCTGTATTTGCCGGAGCACTATGTTATTCCCGTTACAATTTTTGGCAGCGTAGCATTATCAAATTCATCATGTGGATGACCGGTGGCAGTCGTGATACCTCCCGGGATGTGGAATATACCGACTGGAATAAGGTTGCCATCTTTGCCAAGCAATTTTTGGGGTAATAAGTGAGCACTCACCATGGCTGATGCCTATTTGGGAATCACATTGCTCATTTCCGCAGCGAACGCACCATTGTGAGGTAAAAAGTACTTGAGTGACGGAAAAGCCTCCCT
>NZ_JBHSAF010000004.1:0-3532 GCF_042649925.1 Pseudaeromonas sharmana | reverse complement strand
ATTGTTAAAGAGCGTGACGACCGTGTCGTCGTGGGATGCGCATCTTACGCTTTCCCGGTTCGGAGTCAAGCACATTTTACCGTGTTCGCTCCGGGGCGTTTCGGCCCGGCTGATACCGCGTGGCGCCTGCTCCGAGGAGTGCGGGCCTTGCCGTGTCAGCGAGGCGGCATTATAGGGATATCAGCATCGCTGGCAAGCAAAAAAGACGATTATCTATCTTTATGAGCAAAAAACACACGATATCAGGCAAGGATATTACACTGGACGCACGCCTAAAGTATGGCAAATGGCATATGTTAGTTCGGAACGATTCAGTGTATAAAAATGAAAGTCTTTGACACCCTCGCGTGACAACACCCGTACCATATCTATCGCAATACTGGCACCAAGCAAATTACGTGTTGTCTGATCATCATCAGCGATCCCCTGAAATCTCTGATGCAGCCAGTGAGGAATTTTCACATTGGTGAATCCGGCAAATTTCTGCAGTGTCTTATAATTTGAAACAGGCAAGATTCCAGGAACGATTTCGGCTTCGATCCCAATTGCTGCACAGCGGTCTCTAAATCTCAGGTAGCTCTCCACGTCAAAGAAAAATTGCGTTATCGCCCTGCTTGCACCCGCATCAATCTTTCTTTTCAGATTTAAAAGATCTGCTTGAGCACTCTTTGCTTCTGGGTGCGTCTCTGGATAGGCAGCTACAGAGATATCAAAGTCTGCAACATCACGCAATAATGCAACAAGATCAGATGCATACATCTTAGGTAGCTCATTGGCGTTAGGCGGTAAGTCACCTCTGAGTGCAACAATGTGGCGAATCCCGCTATTCCAATAATCCAGAGCAATAGTTCTTAGCTCAGAAGGCGTAGCATCGATGCATGTAAGATGAGGTGCCGCGACGAGCCCAGTTCGTTCTTTTATATCTTTTATAACATTATGGGTCCGATCGCGTGTACCAGAGTTTGCGCCATAAGTTACGGATACAAACTTGGGTGCTAATGTACTTAAGCGAGCAATTGAGTTCCATAAAGTTTGCTCCATGAACTCAGTCGTAGGCGGGAAAAACTCAAATGAAACACTTATTTTCCCATTTAAATCTGCAAGACCTTGATTTAACGCTTCGACTTGTCGTGCACTTTCAAAACTCATTGCTCGTCCCTCATAATTGAAACGCGTCCATAGACATTTAGACGTCTAAATGTCCAGTAATAATCTATTTCTAACATTTTAAAGTCAATCGATTTATTACTATCAACAATCATACCCAGACTTGTAATGAACGACTGAGATCCTGCTTTGGTCATAATGAGTGGAGATCACAGACATGAGCATTACGATGGGGACGAAGAAATCAAACGTTGGACCGCCAAGCGCAAGACCGCTTTGGTCATGGACATCATCCAGGGCAAGACCACAGTATCCGAGGCGGCTCGCGGCTTCGATTTAGCTCCCTCTGAAATTGAGGAGTGGGTTAATGACGCCAAACAGGGCATGGAGAACGCTCTGCGCGCCAAGCCGTTGGATATCCGCGAGCAGTACGAGAAAGCTTCAAGAGGCCTATGGCGAAGCCATGCTGGAGTTACGTGCCAGAAAAAAGTTGGCCTCCCTGCTCGGCGAGGACGACAGATAGTCGCCGATGTTCAGCAGGGATTACGCGCCGAGGGTACCGAGGTCTCCGTCAGTAAAATCTGTCGTTGGTTTGGCTTGCCACGGCGCAGCTGGTATTACCGCAGCGTCAAGGCTGCACCCAAGGTTCAGGAGCATCTGGTTACGCCGATCAAGGCCATGATCGAGGAGAATCCATCCTTCGGTTATCGAACCGTGGCGGCACTGCTGGGCTTCAACAAGAACACAGTACAGCGCATCTTCGCGCTCAAGGGTTGGCAAGTCCGCAAACGTCCGGTCGGGTTTCGCCTGCGGATCCAGTGCTTGCCATCGGCGGCATCTGCCCCAAACCGACGTTGGGCGACCGGCTTATGTCGGTTCTGGGCCGGACGTGATGGCTGGTGTTCGTTGGCTCTGGTGATTGGTTGTCATACCCGAGAATTGTTGGGTTGGCATCTATCGCGCAGTGGTAAATCCAAGACTCTGGAGCAGGCCTTGATAACCCGGTTCGGATGCCTGGGACGGATAACTACGCCGTTCTTGTTACAAATGGGTTGGTGTTTACCAGTCGCAACTAGACCACGCTCGTTAAAGGCCATGGGCTACAAGATGAGTTCATCACGCCGCACACGTCAGAGCAAAGCGGCATGGTTGAGCGGGTGATCAGAACACTGAAAGAACAATGTGTGCATCGGCAGCGGTTCGAGATGTTACAACATGCCAGTCGAGTGATTGGCAACTGGATCCAGTTTTACAATCAGAAGCGCCCTCATCAGGCGCTGAAGATGAAAAGCCCGGTGCTGGCCTAAGCCCAAGCCGCTTAGTTGTGTAGGAAACGCAGAGCCATTGCAAGTCTCGCTAACGCGAGAATATAGGAAAAAAGAGGTATTCAAACATGGTTTATCGATGGGACAAAGCCAAGCGACAGCTTTGAAATTGAAGGTAATTATAAAAATTCTTCAAATCATAATACAGCAGCATAACTGGGTATGCGGATAGGAAAAAGTAGCATGCATTAGTATAAACAAGAAAAAAATGGCGCAGATACTGCGCCATTTTTACATCATTACTTCTTGTAATGAGTAGCCATGTTGTCCAGACGCTGGTTAGCGCGCAGAGCTTCTGACTTAGCTTCTTGAACGTCAGCAGCCAGCTTGCTTTGCTCGGAACGCAGTGCGCTCACTTCGCCAGCCAGTTGGTCAACCTTGGTGGTCAGGCCTTGAACATCGGCGCTCAGTTGGTCGGTGTTAGCACAACCAGCCAGCAGAGAAGCGCTCAGTGCAACAGTGCCCAGTAAAACTTGATATTTGTTCATGAATAACTCCCTGTAACTTGCAAGATAAAGGCAAGCATGTGCAGTATGGCACATATTATTCCCAATAGAAGCCCTAAATAAAATTTTTTATATCTTGAATTATCAGGGAAAATCTGATTATAGCTCTAGAAAGGAGCTTAACTTGGTCTTGTCAATTTACAGTACCATCATTAAGCAATATGACAAGTTCTTCTTTTAATATGATGTGCGATGAATCACTGAAATCCTGCTCAGGTCATACCAAGGCACGAGTGAAGATCTCAGACATGGGTTGCAATAGACCTGTATGATTGCCAGGCATGAGGTATGCTTCTATCAATGAGCAAATCCGTCGCTGATTACGCGACGGGCGTTGCCCATAACTAATAAACCCTACGATCATTACACAGCGCCAAGCAGGTGCTCAGAGCGTAGATCGGTAGCTCTGGGGGAGTAGCGCCTGTCACGTAGCCGCAGCCATGATAAACGTTTCAGGTACCAGAACAGTTCCTAATTAGAAACAATGGCAATCAAACGCAAAGCAAAAAGCCCAGACGGAAGTCTGGGCTTTGCTGTGTAGTGGCGGAACGGACGGGACTCGAACCCGCGACCCCCTGCGTGACAGGCAGGTAT